>DASYAI010000046.1:0-72281 GCA_036501425.1 Acidimicrobiales bacterium
AGGACCAAGGTCGGCCAGTCGCCGGATCGTGGGAGCGGTGTTCGGAGTGAGGCAAGTGGCCCCGAAGACATCCTCTGCCTGCGCAGCGGCCCCGACAATGTCCTCGGTCGTGATCGCCGGGCCGTTGCCGAGTTGGGTGAGCAGGTCTCCGCACAGCAGCGTCCTGGTGGTTTCCTCGTAGAGGACTCGGGCCTCCCATCCATGGGGGACGTGCGGCGTGTCGATATGCCGGACACGATGTTGGCCCAGCTCGACGACCTGGTCGTCGGCGAGCGGCAGGGGCGTCCGATCGGCCAAGTCGTTCAGCGACACCATGCAGCCGAGTGCCCCGTGTGCCACCTCGGCCTGCGGTGCTGCGGCGAGTAATGCGTTCATGGCGCCGCACTCGTCCGCCTCGATATGGCCGAAGGTGATCCAGCGAAGCCGGTCAAGCGGGGTGATCGTGGCGATGGCCTCGGCGAGGAGCGGGAAGGTGGCTCGGTGCCCGGTGTGGAAGAGCAGGGGTTGCTCGTCGTCGATGAGATACTGGTTGAAGGTGAAGCCAGTCGGACCAACGTCGGGGACGAAGGTCGAGAACCGGTAGATGCGCTCGGCGATCTCGGTGATCTGTCTGTCCATGCCTGCTCCTTTGCGTGTTTGCGGAGGTGGGGGTGGCAGCCCGGCTAGGGCTAGAGGGGAAGGGTGTGGCGTAGGATCCCGGTGCCGTGACCTCGCTCGGCCAGGATCCGGCAGAACTCAATGGCGTCCATATCGACGTGCTCGCCACCGGTACCGGCTCGGAACTGCCCTCCGGGCGCGCCGCTGAGCGAGAGGGTGAAGGGATCACCGTGGGTGCTCGCCCATTCGGCGACGAGGTCAGCCACGATCCGACCGTCGTGATCGGGATCGACGTCGAGCGTCTTGGCCGCGGCCCGAGCCAAGTCGATGCGGTGCATCCACACGTCGCGGGTGAACCCGACGTCGAAGAGGTAGGAGAGTGGCTGTCTGCCGACGGGTGCCGGGAGGTTGAGCAGGGGAAGCCTGGCGATCGGGCGCGGGAGCCCGGCGCGGGCGCGCAAAGCCCTGCCGGAGGTGGCACTCCACTCGGCGACAAGTTGTTGGGTACTGAGGTCAGCTCGCTCACGCACTTGGAGCTCGTTCATGCCGTCCCACCAGAACTTGCCACCGATCTCAGCGACCAGCGGACGACCCTTGCGCACCTGGCGGACGAACTCGCGGGGTGACGCCTGACCGGCTGCGGATCCTACGACGTGAGCGGTGAGGGCTCGCACGTCCCAGAGCACGCAGTCGGTGGGCTTGGTCCAGTCGCCGGGCTCGAAGCTGCGGAGCAGACCCTCGAACTTGGTGTTCTCCACTGCGGCGATCCGCATCGCCTCGTCGTGGGCGATCCTCGGGACCGTGGTCACGTCGCGGACGGTTGCCTGGTTCATTGCCGTGCTCCTTTCCGAGCGCTGCCCTGCCGACGTCGATCGACGTCGGCCAGAAACATGTCGACCGCCCGTGCGGCGAGGCGCACCCAGCGATCGCCGCCGGGATCGTTTGCCACCTGCTGATGGGCGAGTCCGTTTACCAGTGCGCTGAAGACGTCGACGTCCCCAGGATCGGACGCGCCTGCCGCGGCGAGCCTTTGGCGGGCGATCTCGTAGAACTCGACAGCGAGCTCGTAAGACGCCGGCGAAGGATCGAAGCCGGGGATCGTCCGCTGGAACAACAGCTGGTGGCGTACCACGTCCTCGCTCGAGAACCGCACCAGCGCCTCGACGAACCCAACGAGCGCCTCGCGTGGCTCGTCGCTCAGGGAGAGAGACCCCATCAAGTCGAGGAGCTGCCGATTGCCGTCGGCGAACATCATGTCGTACAAGCCGAGCTTCGAGTCGAAGTAGGCGTAGAGAGACGGTTGACGCAGGTCGACGCGCTCCCCGAGGTCTCGCAGCGAGATGGCGGCCAGGCCGTCGCGATGAGCCAGCGTCCATGCCTCGGCCAGGATCGTCGCCCTCTTCGCTTCCCGCCGGCGCCCTCGTCGATCAACCTGGTTGCTCGACTCGGTGGTCGCCACCTGCGCCTCCTGAACTATGACCGATAGATTATCTATCACGCATAGTTACCGATCGACAGAGCCCTGTCAAGCCAGCTGGCCAGCAGGGCAGCCGTGCACCTGCCGCAGAAAGTGACAGTCCATCTGGCCTATCGGACGCCCTCTCCTGTTCGCAGGACGGTGTTCGACGCTGAGAGATGGATCGCTCGGCCGTCGATCGTGGCCGTGACATGGGCCTTTACCGCCGGAGGTGTTCGTACAATGCCACCCCAAGACCACTCCGATAATTCGACAAGCTCTTTTGAGATTCTTCGGCACCCGGCCATCTCTTGAGTCGATGCGGGCGCTCGACCGATCCTGCCGACGCACGACCGACACCTCGAAAGGCGCGGCAAAGTGGCCAGCGCCCCGCCTTACGTCGCGCCGCTCCTGCTAACCGCTTTACGCAGCTCACGACACGGTGGGCATTTGGGTTTAGAGGCCGCGCGGATTGGTAGCAAGCCTGTGAACAGGGAGTTCTACGCGTCGAGCAGGTGACCATCCACCGGCCGTCGGGTTGTCCCGACTGGGATGTCGGGTCACCCAACGACCGACGACCAAGTGGAGGTCCCCACCACCATGCGCGCGCTCGACCCCGAAGTGCGAGATGCGATCTGGGCTGCCGTCAGAGCGCTCATCCCCGTCCCACCCCGGACCCATCCACTGGGATGCCACCGGCGCCGTGCTCGTGACCGGGACTGCTTCGACGTCATGCTCGTGCGGCTGGCCACGGGATGCTCGTGGGAGGACGCCGAGCGGCTCTGCGGCGCCAAGGTCTCTGACACCACGGTGCGCACTCGACGCGACGAGTGGACCGAGGCGGGGGTGTTCGACCTCTTGGTGAACGAAGCCCTCACCGCCTACGACAAGGTCATCGGGCTCGACCTCACCGACGCCGCGGTCGACGGCTCGCTGCACAAGAGCCCTTGTGGAGGCGAGGGAACCGGCAAGAACCCGACTGATCGGGCGAAGCTCGGATGGACGTGGTCGATCCTGACCGACACGCGCGGCATCCCCATCGGCTGGACGATCGACGGCGCGAACCGCAACGATTCGATCCTGCTCGCCCCCACCCTGGACGATGCGGCCCACCGAGGGCTGTTGGGGGACATCGAGACCCTCTGGCTCGACCGGGGATACGACTCGGCGGCCACCCGGGAGCGTCTTGTCGAGCGGTCGCCCACCGACGCCGTCATCGCCAAGCGCCGGGCGCGTGGCGACACCGGGCCGAAGACCAAGACGCTGCCGATCGGGCTGCGGTGGCCCGTCGAACGGACCAACTCGTGGCTCTCGAATTTCGGTCAGCTCCGTCGGAACACGGACCGTCGACCGGTCCACCGACTCGCTCAGTTCGCTCTGGCGGCCGTCTGTCTGCTGACCGCCAAGCTCATCGACTGGCGAAACCGCTGGTCACCGATACCGGCACCAATCCGCTGAGGTTCTTAGCCGCGCCGCCGCTGACCAGCGGCCCACTCAGAGCAACCGTCCCGTGCCCTGCACGCCGATGGCGACGACCTGTCCGGGCGTCAAGGCCTGATCACCTGGCACCCGGGCTTCGACCGACAGGCCATCGGCGCCCTGGATCCGGAGCTGCACCAGCGCGTCGTGCCCGTGGAACTCGATGTCGACCACGGTGGCGAGCGGCAGCCCATCCTCGGAGGGTTCGTGAACGACGAGTTGCTCGGGGCGAACCAACAGGAGTCCCTGGTCGACCTGGTGCGCGCCGTTCAGGGCGGCGAGGGGGATCTCCCCCAGGGCGGAGATGGCCACGTCGCCCCGGATCCGGGCCGGCACCAGGTTGACCTCCCCGATCGAGGTTGCCGCCACCTGGTCCGGCGGCTCTCGGTACAAGGTCCGCGGATCGCCGCGGGCCACGATCCGGCCCGATCGCAGCACCGCCACCTGGTCGGCCATGGAGAGCGCCTCGTCCTGGTCGTGGGTGACCAGCACCGTCGTCGCCCCGGTCTCCGCCAGCACCCGGGCCACGTCTCGGCGGACGCCCTCGCGAAGGGTGGCGTCGAGCGAGCTGAACGGCTCGTCCATCAGCACGACCTGGGGCCGGACGGCGAGCGCCCGGGCGAGCGCCACCCGCTGCTGCTGGCCACCGGAGAGCTGGTGGGGGTAGCGCCGCTCCAGAGCACCGAGCCCGACCAGCTCGATCAGCTCTCCGACCCGTCGGCGCTCGGCACGAGGGACCCCGAACCCGACGTTGCCGACCACGGTCAGGTGCGGGAAGAGGGCGCCGTCCTGGGGGACGTACCCGACGCGGCGATCCTGGGCCCGTATGTTGCGACGGCCGTCGTCGACCACGACGTCGCCGATGGTCACCGAGCCGACGTCCACCCGCTCGAAGCCGGCCACGATGCGCAGCAGCGTCGTCTTCCCGCTCCCCGAGGCCCCGAGGACGGCCGTCGTCGACCCGTCGGGCACCACCAGCTCGACATCGGTGAGCACCGGCGTGGCGCCGAAAGCCTTGGCCACGCCCGACAGCTCGATGGCGCTCATGGCACGGCCACCGGACGAACGGGGCGCTCGCGGTCGAACCACAGCCCGAGCAGGGCGCCGGGCACCATGGCGAGCACGATGATGACGAGGGCGTAGGGGGCGGCGGCCCCGTAGGCGACTTCGCTCTGGTAGGCCCAGAACTGGGTGGCGAGGGTCTCCATCCCGATGGGGGCCAGCACCAGGGTGGCGGTGAGCTCGGTCACCGCGGTCAGGAACACCAGGCAGAACCCGGCCACGAGTCCCGGGGCGATGAGGGGCAGGGTGACCCGGAAGAAGACGGCGACCGGGCCTTTGCCGAGCGATCGCCCGACGTCGACGAGGCGGGCCGGCGCCTGGGCCACCGAGGTCTTCACACAGACGAGGGCCAACGGGAAGTGCATGATGGCATAGGCCACCACCAGCAGCTCGGAAGTCTGGTAGAAGCCGTAGGCGGCCCGGGTGGCGAAGAAGACCAGGGCTAGGGCGATGACCACCCCGGGTAGGGCCTGGGTCACATAGGTCGAGCGTTCGACCACCGTGCGGGTGGCGGTGGTGCGCCGGAAGCTCAACATGGCGACCGGCAGGGCCAGCACCACGGCGACGAGCGCGCCCCAGGCGCTGAAGCGCACCGTGTTCCAGGTGGCCGTGGCCACGGTGGCGGTGGCCGGCAGCGTCGAGTGCTGGCTCTGAGCCATCCAGTAGCCGAGGGTGCCGAGGGGCACCCCGACACCGAGGCCGACCAGCGCGCCCAGCGCGCCCATCATCGGCACCGCTCGCCAGCGCCGGTCGGGCCGGGCCGGCGGACGGCGGGCCTGGGTCCGGGTCACCGTACGACGGGGGATCAACCCTTCGACCACCAGGAGCAACAGCCCGAGCAGCACCAGGGGCACCGACAGCACGCCGGCCGCCGAGGCGTCGAACTGGAATTCGGTGAAGATCTCGGTGGTGAAGGTCTGGTACCGGACGATCTCGAACGCCCCGTACTCCGAGATCACGGTCAGGAACACCAGTACACACCCGCCGAGCACCGCGGTGCGCACCAGCGGCAGCGTGACCCGCAAGAACGTGGGCAGGCCACCCTTGCCCAGGCTCCGGGCGGTCTCCTCCATCGCCGGATCGGCCCGGCGCAACGCTGCGGCCACCGGCAGGTAGACGAGGGGGTAGGTGCCCAGGGTCATGACCAAGGTGGCGGCCCCGAGCGGAGAGATGGTCGGGCCGATCGAGTGCCAGGCGTAGCCGACGACGAAGTCGGGGATCGCCACCGGCAGGACGAGCAGCACCGTCCAGAGGCGGCGCCCGGGCACGCCGGCCCGCTCGGTGCACCACGCGGCCGCCGTCCCGATCACCGCCGCGCAGGCCACCACCACGACGCCGAGAACGACGGTGTGCTCCAGAAGGACCAGCGAGCGCTGCCGGAAGAGCACCTGGCGAACTTCGTCCCACCCGGTGCTGCGGGCGTCGAGGGCCACCAGCACCAACGGCGCCAGCAGGGCGAGGGCAATGACCCCGCTGAGGGCGACGAGTGCCCGGCCACCGCCGGACCAGACCCGCCGTCCCCCGACCCGAGCTCGGACGGGGGGGCCAGGCACGGCCACTCCGGTCATCGGGCCGCCTCTCCTACGTGCGGCCTGCTCCATGCCGACGGCCTGGTCAGAGCAGCCCCGCCTGCTGGAGCAGCTTTTTGGCGCCGAGCCCGGTGCCCAGTTCGGCCGGGGTGAAGTTGGTCGGCTTGTACGACGTCAAGGGTGGCATCTCGGCGTTGGCCGCCACGCCCTTCTTGATCGGGTACTCGAAGCTCTCCCCATGGGCGAGGACAGTCTGGCCGGCCTTCGCGGTCATGAACGCGAGCAGCGATTGGGCGGCCGCCGGATGCTTGGACGACTTGAGGACGGCTGCCCCCGAGATGTCTTCGACGTACCCGGGATCCTTGGGGGCGAAGTACGCCAGCTTGGCGTGCACCGACTGCTTCCCCTCCTCGGCCTCGAGCCGGTAGAAGTAGTAGTGGTTGATGAGGGCGAAGTCGGTCGTGCCCTGGCTCACGTCGCTCGACAGGGTCTCGTTGTCGGGCACGTTGACGTCCGAGGCGTTGGCCCCGATCGCCCTCAGCCAGGTGAGCGTGGCGGCGTTGCCCTTGGCCTTGGCGACCGACGCCACGACCGGCCAGAAGTCGGTCTCCGAGGGTGCGAGCTCGAACTCCCCCTTGTACCTGGGCTTGGCCATGTCGAGGATCGACTTGGGCAGTTGCGACGCGCTGATCTTGGACGGGTTGTAGATGAGGGCGCTGATCCGGGCCGAGACCCCGACCCAGTCCCCGTTGGGGGCGCTGTCCTGCTTGGGCACATTTGCCAGTGTGGACGACGCCACCTTGGACAGGAGGCCCTTGTTGTCGAGCTGCTGGAGCCAGTTGGAGTTTTCGGTGTAGACGACGTCGGCCGGGGACCGGCTTCCCTCTTGCTCGATCTGGGCGGTCAGCACGTCCTCGTCGTTGGCGTCGATCCTCACCTTGATACCGGTCTGCTGGGTGAAGGCGTTGACGATGGCTTGGGTCGTCTGCTCGTGCTGGGCGCTGTAGAGCACGATGGTCTGGCCGGCGAGATTGCTCGACGCCCCCGCCGCGATGGCCGGGCCCAGCGCGGCCACGAGGCCAGCCACGAGGAGCATCGCCAGGCCGACCGGCCCCTTGCGCCGGGCACGTCGTCTGGTCGGAGTGGTCCGCGCCGGCACGGCCCGACCCATCGCCGACCCGAGCGCCACCGTCGTGAGCCGCGACCACCGCCGGAGGGCAGGGACAACAGGCATGGGCGCGGCTCCTTTGGTGCCGGCCGGAGGGCCTGCCGGCCGGCCATCTCGACGGTTTCGGACGACCCGAGTGCCTAAGGTAGCCCTAAGGTATTACCAACGGCAAGCCATCTTCAGGAGGTTGGATCGTCTCATCTCCGGCGCCGGGCCGCTCTGGCCGAGGGGATCAGCGCCGGCGGGCAGACGGCGCTCGTCGTCGCGGCGTCCAGCTGCTTCCGCACCGGGCCGATCCGAGCCCGGACGATGGTCGGTCAGGCGATCAGGCCCGCAGCAGCGAGCGACTGCGCTGCGCTTCGGCGATCCGGAGCGCGCCGGCCGGCTCGCGTCAGACTCGCACGACCCGAAGGCCCGGGATGTCGTCGTAGTCGCCGTCTTGGGATGCCACCGGCAGGTCGTTGCGGATTGCCGTTGCGGCGATCCACGAGTCGTTGATCGGCATACGTTTTCCCGCGTCCCGCAGGGCGAGCCGCAGGACTGCCCAGGCGTGGGCGACGCCTTCGTCGACCGGCAGGGGGTCGAGTGCTGCGACTGCCGACAACGTCTCCAGCCGTCGTGCCCGGGTCGGTCCGTCGTGTGCGGCGAGGACGCCGAGCCGCAACTCGCCTACGGAGACCACGGACACCGCAAGACGCTCGGGCGGCGGGGACGAGAGCGGTCGCGCCTGCTCGAAAGCGATGAAGAGCGAGGTGTCGGCGAGCGCGACGTCACCGTCGAAATCGCTGCCGGACGACATCACGCGATCGGAAGGTCGTCGGTCGTGCCGGGCAGGAGATCTGCTAGCTCCTGAGCCAGGGCGGGATCGGCCCGCCATCGGTCTGCGTGTCGGAAGAAGGCGTCCCACGCCATCGACTTCGGTCGGGCGGACAGGGGGAGTAGCTCGGCCACCGGACGGCCACTCACGGTCACTCTGAGATGCTCACCGTTCTCGACCCGACGGAGCACGGCGCTCACGTCGTTGCGAAGTTCGCGTGCGGGGATGTCGGCCACGCCGCCAGCGTAGCATCCCTGCTACGCCACGTCGGTGGCTCAAAAGGCTTCGTCCGGGCCCTCGACGACGGCCCGGGGCGGTCTACCAGTGCTCGCGATGGACGACGTCGTCGAACGGGCGCCGATTCGGGTGGACGATCGGGCGCAGCGGGCGGTCGGCCGGGTAGCCGAGGGCGAGCATGTAGGCGACGAAGTGGTCGGCGGGGATGTCGAGGATGTTCCGGGCGGCGTCCTGGTCTCCGACCGAGGAATGCCCCGACCCGATGCCCAGATCGGCTGCGGTGAGCATCATGAGCATGGTGGCCTGCCCCAGGTCGTACTGGTCCAGGATCCGGAACCGCTCCTCGGTCGGCTCGGGGAGGACCATTACGATCGCGGCGGCGGCGCCGGCGAGGTGCCTCGCCCCCTGCCAGACGGTCGAGAGCGCTTGGAGGCGATCCTCCTCGGTGACGAGGACGAAGTCCCAACGCTGGCGGTTCGACGCCGAGGGCGCCCGCCGGGCCGCTTCGGCGATCCGCTCGAGGTGCTCCGCCGGTACCGGCCGAGTGTCGTAGGTCCGGACGTTGCGTCGGGCCCGAACCGCGTCCCAGGTCTCCATGTCGCGCAGGTTACTGCGATGCCGCTGGCCGGGCTCAGCCGTCGCCGGCCATGTCGAGCGCCTCGCGCAGGTCGGCCACCAGGTCGTCCGCCGCCTCGAGGCCCACCGACAGCCGGAGCAGGGCCGGATCGACGGCCAGGGCGGAACCGGCCACCGACGCGTGGGTCATGCGATGGGGGTGCTCGATCAGCGACTCGACCGCGCCCAGCGACTCGGCGAGGGTGAAGATCGAGGTCGACCGGGCCACCGCCAGCGCCCGGGCCTCTCCGCCCCGCACCGTAAACGAGACCATGCCCCCGAAGCCGCGCATCTGGGTCCGTGCCGTGCGGTGGCCGGCGTGCTCGGGGAGGCCGGGGTAGTAGACACGGTCGACCGCCCGGTGGGCGATCAGCGCCTCGACGACCCGCTGGGCGTTGGCGCAGTGGCGCTCCATCCGGACCGCCAGCGTCTTCACCCCCCGCAGGACGAGGAAGCAGTCGAAGGGCCCGGGCACCGCCCCGGTCGCGTTCTGGAGGAAGGCCAGCCGGCCGGCGACCTCGGGGTCCGACGTGGCGGCGAAGCCGCCCACGACGTCGCTGTGGCCGCCCAGGTACTTCGTCGTCGAGTGCACCGCCACGTCGGCGCCGAGGTCGAGCGGGCGCTGGAGGTAGGGCGTGGCGAAGGTGTTGTCCACGACCACCTTGGCGCCGTGCCCGTGCCCGTGCCCGTGCGCCAGCTCGGCGAGGGCGGCGATGTCGGCGATCCGCAGCAGCGGGTTGGACGGGGTCTCCACCCACACCATGCGGGTGGAGGGCCGCCAGGCGGCCGCCACCGCGGCCGGGTCCCCGAGCGCCACCGGGGTGAACGACAGGCCGCCCCGGTCGTGCACCTCGGACAGCAGCCGGTAGGTGCCGCCGTAGACGTCGTCGCCGATGAGCACGTGGTCCCCCGGCTCGAGGGTCCGCAGGATCGCGTCCTCGGCCGCCAGCCCGCTCGAGAAGGCCAGGCCGTGGGTGGCACCCTCCAGCGCCGCCAGGCACGCCTCGAGCGCAGCGCGGGTCGGGTTGCCCGACCGGCTGTACTCGTACCCCTGGTGGCGGCCCACCTCGGACTGGGCGAACGTGGAGGTCTGGTAGATCGGCGTCACCACCGCGCCGGTCGAGGGGTCGGCCGGCTGGCCCGCGTGGACCGCAAGGGTCTCGAAGGCGAGCGCCCGCTGCTGGTCCACCGCCTCGCGGTGCCCGTCGGGGCGGTACTCGTCGGACATCAGGTCTGCTCGAGGAACGACAGGAGGTCCGACCGGGTGAGGATCCCGACCGGGTGCCCGGCGTCGAGGACGAGCACGGCCGGAAACGCCTGGAGCCGTTCGGCGACGGCGTCCACCGTCTCCCCCTGGCCGACGGTGGCGAGTGGCGGTTCCATCACCGAGCCCACCGGCTGGTCGAACGCCTCGGGATGGTGGAGCGTGCGCTCGAGGAGCAGCCGATCGGTCACCGAGCCCACCACCTCGGCCAGGGCCAGTGGCGGCTCGGCCTTCACCACCGGTACCTGGGACACGCCGTACTCGTCGAGGATGGCGATGGTGGTGCGGACGGTCTCGTCCGGATGGACGTGCACCAACGACGGGAGGCGGTCGGCCTTGGTCGACAGCACCGCTCCGGCGGTCGCTCCCTGGGCCCGCACGAAGCCGTGGTCGGCCATCCACCCGTCGTCGTAGAGCTTGGAGAGGTAGCCGCGCCCGGAGTCCGGGACGAGCACGACGACGACGTCGTGGGGACCGAGCGTCTGGCCGAGCTGGAGGGCGGCCCACACCGCGGTGCCGGTGGAGCCGCCGACGAGGATCCCCTCCTCCCTCGTGACCCGGCGGGCCGTCAGGAACGAGTCGCGATCGGAGACCGGGACCACCCGGTCGACCACCCGGCGGTCGTAGGTGCCGGGCCAGAAGTCCTCCCCGATGCCTTCGACGAGGTAGGGCCGGCCCCCGCCCCCCGAGTAGATGGAGCCTTCCGGATCGGCCGCCACCACCTGGATCGACGGGTTCTGTGCCTTGAGGTACCGCCCGACGCCGCTGATCGTGCCGCCGGTGCCCACCCCGGCGACGAAGTGGGTGATCCGTCCCGCGGTCTGCTGCCAGATCTCGGGGCCGGTGGAGGCTTCGTGGGCGTCGGGGTTCCGGGGGTTCTGGTACTGGTTCGGCTGGAAGGCCCCCGGCGTCTCGGCGGCGATCCGGTTGGCCACCGAGTAGTACGACTCGGGGTGCTCGGGCGCCACCGCGGTCGGGCAGACCACCACCTCGGCCCCGAAGGCTCGGAGGAGCTGCCGCTTCTCCTCGGCGATCTTGTCGGGCATGGTGAAGATGCACCGGTAACCCCGCTGGGCCGCCACCATCGCCAGCCCGACGCCCGTGTTGCCCGACGTCGGCTCGACGATCGTGCCACCGGGACCGAGGAGGCCCTCGGCCTCGGCGGTGTCGAGCATGGCCACCGCCGGCCGGTCCTTCACGCTGCCGCCCGGGTTGAGGTACTCGAGCTTCGCCAGCAGGTGGCAGGGGAGGTCCCGCCCGATCCGGTCGAAGCGGACGAGCGGCGTGTCGCCGACGAGGCCGAGCACGCTGTCTGCCACCTGCATCGGGGGCCCGGGGTCGGTGACCGGGTGCACCTCGACGCCGTCGGGCACGGCCACCGTCTCGTCGGTGAAGAGCACCGTGGGAAACCCGGCCTGGTGCACCTGGCGGGCGATCTGCACCGTCAGCGAGGTGTCGCCGACCACGCCGACCAGCCCGGGGATGATGCCTCGCAGCTCGCCGATCAGCGACGGGGACGTCTCGCGGGCGGGTACCTGCACCACGCGCCTCGCCCGGGCGGCGAGAAGGTGGGGCGCCCGGCTCGGCTCGACCACGAGCAGCACGTCGAGGCGGGGCGGCAGCACCGCTTCAGCCGCGTCCTCGCGGTCGGGGGCTCATCGGCCGATGCCGGTCATGTCCGGGTAGCGGTCCCCGACCGGGGTGCCGACGTTGGCGTCCAGCCAGGCCAGGTCGTCGGGGCCCAGCTCGACATCGAGCGCTGCCAGGTTCTCCTCGAGATACCGGCGTCGCTTGGTGCCGGGGATGGGCACGATGTCGGGCCCCTGGGCGAGCACCCAGGCGAGGGCGATCTGGCCGGCCGTCACGCCCTTGGCCGCGGCGAGCTGCTCCACCTTGTCGACCAGCGCCAGGTTGGCCTTCAGGTTCTCGTCGACGAAGCGCGGGTTGTGGCGCCGGAAGTCGTCGCTGGCCAGGTCGTCGACGCTCTTGTACGCCCCGGTCAAGAAGCCCCGCCCGAGCGGGCTGTAGGCCACGAAGCCGATGCCCAGGGCGCGGACGGTGGCCAGGACCTCGCCCTCGGGGTCACGGGTCCACAGGCTGTACTCGGACTGCAGGGCGGCGATGGGGTGCACCGCGGCGGCCCGGCGGATGGTGCCCGGCGCCGCCTCCGACAGGCCGAGGTGCCGCACCTTGCCCGCCGCCACGAGCTCCGCCATCGCCCCCACGGTCTCTTCGATGGGTACGGTGGTGTCGACCCGGTGCTGGTAATAGAGGTCGATGACCTCGACGCCGAGCCGGGCCAGGGAGGCGTCGCAGGCCGCTCGGACGTACTCGGGCCGGCCGTTGACCCCGACCCGCGAGCCGTCCTCGCGGCGCTCGTTGCCGAACTTGGTGGCCAACGTCACCTCGTCCCGCCGTCCGGCGATGGCCCGGCCGACCAGGCGCTCGTTGGTGAACGGCCCGTACATGTCGGCCGTGTCGAGGAACGTGCACCCCAGGTCCAGCGCCCGGTGGATGACGGCGGTCGACTCCTCGTCGTCGGTCGCACCGTAGAACTCGGACATCCCCATGCAACCGAGGCCCATGGCCGGCACGATCAGGTTCCCGAGACGCCGCTGCTCCATACCCCAGTTCTACCGGGACGGGCGGTGGCCGCCGCGCCCGGGTCGGCTCACGGGCGGCGCGCCACGAGATGGAGGGCCATCCTCGGGCAGGCCGCCACGGCCCGCTCGGCGTGCTCGAGCCATCGGAGCGGGACCTCCGAGCCGTCGATCGCCGGATAGCCCCAGGGATCGAGGCCGATCTGTTCGGGGAACAGCTCGGCGCACAGCCCGTGCCCGTCGCACGAGACCGGGTCGACGACCAGGGTCAGGCGCCGCCTCACGGTGGGCCCGCCGGGTGCGCCAGGGGGATGGCGCCGATGCCGGGCAGCGCGCTCGGCGCGCCGACGTGCCGGCAGGGGCCGGCGCGCAGGTGCTGGTCGACGTGGTCGCCGAACACCTCCACCGCGCTCCGGACCAACCGGGCCGCCCCGTCGGGGTGACGGCACGCGCCCCGGCCCTGCACCAGATCGCACCGGTCGAGCAGGGGCCCGACGCCCCGGCGGAGCGCGGCGGGCCGGGTGGCGAGCCGGTCGCAGAGCTCGGCCAGCTCCCACAGGCCGTTGGTGCAGGGCCCGCACTGGTGGGCGCTCTGCTGCTGGAGGTAGCGGACAATCCGGGCCGACTCGGCGAGGGGGCACGTGCTGCTCGGAAGCAGCAGCATGACCCCGGCACCCAGCGAGGTGCCGTGCTGGCGGGCCGCCTCCTCGGTGAGCGGCAGGTCGAGTGCGGTCCGAGTCGACAGCCAGCCCCCGCCGTAGCCGCCGAGCAGGACGCCCCAGAACCCGTCCGTCTCGTGGGGCGCGAGACCCAGGATCGACCCCACGGGGACGCCGAGCGGCGCCTCGAGGAGCCGGCGCCCCGGCCAGCGACCACTCACCGTCACGAGCATCGTTCCCGGTGCCGACGCGGTACCGAGGCTTCGGAACCAGGTCGCACCGAACCGGGCGACCAGGGCCACGTGCGCCAGGGTCTCCACGTTCTGGACCAGGGTGGGCCGACCGGCGACGCCCCGCGAGCGGACCGGCGTGATCCCGGCGAAGGAGGGGATGGGCGGGCCCCCGTTGAGCGCGCTGACCACGGCGGTCTCCTGGCCGGCGACGAATCGGTCGGCGGCCCGGGCCACCTCGATCGGCACCGGGTCGATCCCCAACCTCCGGCGGGCGCGGATCGCCGGTTCCACCATCGAGACGAGGTGGGCCGGGGCGTAGAGGACGGCTCGGGTGGCATCGAGCGTCCGTGCGGCCAGCGAGAGACCGTCGAGGACCAGGTGGGGAAGCCGGGCCAGCAGCAGCGCGTCCTTGCCGCTCGCCGGCTCGCTCTCCGCGCCGTTGGCCACGACGACCGGCCGGCGCCGCGCCCCGCCGACCGACCGCCACTTGGCGGCCACGGGGAACCAGGCCCCGCCGTGACCGGCGAGGCCACTCGCCTCGAGCGCGTCGAGCAGACCGGCGCGATCCGAGGGCATCGCACCCCAGACGTCCAGATGCCGCTCGAACCCCATCGACGAGCCGTCCGGACCGAGACCCCGCAGGATCCGGGGGAGGGCGGTGCCCGGTGGCCCGCCGGGGAGGGGGGTGCCGCCAGAGAGGCGGCTCACGGTGGCCCCGATCGCGGCGCCTCGAGCCCGGTGTCGTGTCCCGAGGCGGCCTGGCTCGCCCCGCTCCCGCTCAGCTGGGTCAGGACGCTGGGCGAGGTTCCGGCCCGCTTGGACCAGCCGGGGCGGAGTGGCCCGACGACGGCGAAGACGGCGATGCCGATCGCCAGGGCGGCGCCAACGAGGGCGGCGCCTGCACGCCAGCGCGTCGAGGGGGCCGAGCCGGCGACGATGCGCCAGGCCGTCGCGCCGAGGACCGCGACCACGCAGCTCCCCTCGATGACCAGCGCCACCGGGACCCGGGTGTCGCTCCCCGAGCCCAGGCCGTGCAGCACCGCGATCGGCCAGCAGAGGTAGGCGGAGAAGTGCACGGCCCGCCAGGCGCGCCGGCCGAGCCGGCGACGTAGGCCACTGGTGATCGCCACGGCGACCAGCAGGTCCAGGGCCAGCGCACCCAGACCGATCCACAGCGGGCGGTACGGGGTGAGGAAGGGCACGAAGGCGTCGACCAAGCCGATCGGGACGTACCCGTCGACCACCGTGGTGACCACGTGGAGCGCGACCAGCACGATGCAGAGCAGCGAGAGGTTGCGGTGGAGCGCCTGGGACACGAACCTGGGCCAGCGCTCGGAGGTCCAGCCCAACGAGGACACGATGCCGAGCACCAGCGTGGCCGACAGCAAGACGAGCGTGACCAGACCGGTCGCCCGGGTCAGGTACCACAGGGCGGTCGAGCCGTGGCCCACGCTGGCGACCAGGGTCGGGCTCACCGCGCCCGGCGCCGGCGGGGCGCCGGCCGTTCGTCGTCCGGCCGTGCGTCGTGCGGCCATCCGGCGACGAAGCACCGCGTGCCGTCGGCGGCGACCAACCGGCTCGGGAGCCGCTGGGATTCGAGCCACTGGGGGGCGCCGGCACCCTTCACCATCGCCGCGGTCGATCCGGCGTTCGCGTCGACGCACGTGGCGGCGCACACCGACACGGTGCGCCACACCGGCACGACCGGCAGCCCGGTCGAGGGCTCCACCAGGTGGTGGACCAGATCCCTCCCCAGCCGCCACTGCCGGACCCCGGTGCCCGACGTCGCCAGACCTCCCGCCAGGATGCCCACCTGCTCGGGGCTGTCGGGTGCCTGGCAGCTCTCGCCCAAGGCGACCGAAAAGCCCTGGGGCGGGGCCCCGGCGGTGGCGACGTCGCCGCCGAGCGAGACCAGCACGCCGCAGCCCAAGCTCCGGTGGATGGACGCCGCGGCACGATCGGCGGCCAGTGCCTTGGCCGTGGCGCCGAGGTCGAGCTGGACCCCGACCGGCAGCCGGATCGTGTGAGCAACGGGGTCGACCTTGACGGACCGCCATCCCGGGGCGCGCTGCGGGCGCGGCAGCCGCCCGGGCACACCGGGGGCGACCTGCGAGAAGTCCCTGTCGTAGCCCAGGCGGCACAGCGCGGCGCCGACGGTCGGGTCCACGGCGCCGTCGGTTGCCGCAGCGGCGCGAAGCGCGGCCGTCACCGCCTCGAGCAGCCCTTCGCTGACCTCGACCACCCGTCCGGCGGCCCGCTGGAGCTGCCGGACCTCCGAGTCGGGTCGGAAGCGGCTGGCGATCCGGTCGATCCGCTCGAGCTCGCGGTGCAAGAGGCGCGCGGCGGCCGTCAACACTTCCGGATCGGTGACGAGCAGCTCGGCCCGAGTGCCCAGCGCGGACGTCCGGTAGAGCAGCCGGCCCGCAGACCGGGGCGCGGCGAGCATGCCGGTCAACTGGCCCCCGTGGTGACCCGTGCCGGTGCCCGGGTCCGGACGGGAGCGGTCGTGGGCGGGACCAGGGTGGTCGAGGTCGGCGACGACGTGCTCGTGGCCGGGGATGCCGGGTTGGCGGTCGAGCCCGATGGTGTCGTTGTCGTCGTGGTACTCGAGGCGGTGGACGTCCCGGCCCCCGCTTGCACCCCCGCGCCCGCCGACGATGCGGCCTGATGCCCCGGGAGCGCCCGGCCGAGGTAGAGGCCCAGCCCGACCACCAACGCGGTCGTGCCCAGCACCACCCTGCGGGTCAGGTACGAGACCCGGCGCAGCGACGCGTCCCGGCGGGCCCGAGGGGCGGGGGCGCCGGGGGCCACTCGCTTGTCCCGCGTGGGGTCCATGCCTGCACGGTACGGGGGCTGCCTGAAGACAATGTGAAAGCGCGGGCCCACAACCTAAGAAGTCGTGAAGGATTCGAGGAAACTCACGCCGGCGGCGCTGGTCCGAAGCGCTGCTGGACATCTCGGTGGGTGACGCTCAGGTAGCCGACGAGGGCGATGATGACCACGACGAGGAACAGGGCGATCCGTCCGTCGCCCCATCCGAGGCCGCTGAGCGCGGTGGGCTTGCCCACCCAGTCGGCGAACGACGCCCCGAGGGGCCGGGTGACGACGTAGGCGAACCAGAACGCCGGCACCGGGTGCAACCCGAACCATCGGTAACCGCTGGCCGGGACGAGCATGATGCCGGCGAAGAGGAGGATCGAGAGGCCGTAGCCGAGGTGCAACGTGCTCGCCGTCAGGTCACCGACCGCCGTGCCCATGGCGAAGGTGGCCACGACCGCGGCCCAGTAGAAGGCTTCCCGCCGAACGGTGTCGATGGTGTGGATGGAGAGGGTCGCCTCGGTCCGGTACCAGGCGACGAAGACGGCACCGAGGATGACCGCGTAGAGCACCGACGACGCGACGTAGGGGACGTGGAAGCCGACGTGCAGGACGTCGGCGGCCATGGTGCCGAAGACGCCGACGCCGGCGACGGCCAACCAGTAGGACCACGCGACGTAGCGGCGCCTCGAGAACTGCACCACCAGGGCGACGCAGAAACCGACGAACCCGAGGCCGACTGCCGGGACCGGGTGCAGCGTCTTGACCAAAAAGTCCGACGACGCCTCGCCCATGGCGGTCGACAGCGCCTTGATCGTCCAGAAGTAGGCGGTCACCTCGGGGACGCGTACCGCACCGGGCGCCGCCCGGGTCGCCGACAGCGCGGTGGCTCGATCGGAGGCCATGGTCAGGCGGCGGGCTCCGGGGCCATGGCCCGGTAATGGGAGCGGTAGGCCGCGGCGAGCGCGGAGAAGGTCGAGGTCTTGACCCGGGCCAGGCCGGCGTCCACGTGCCACTGACGGAGCACCGGGTCGTCGAGCAGGCGGGCCATCGCCTGCGCCAGGGCTTCCGGGTCACCGGGCGGGACGAGGATCGCGGCGTCGTCGGCCACCAGGCGGTAGGGGGGAAGGTCGGAGGCGACCACGGCGGTCCCGGCGGCCATCGCCTCGAGGAGGACCAGGCCGAACGACTCGCCACCGAGCGAGGGGGCGATGAACAGGTCGGCGCCGATCAGCTCGGCCGCCACCGCGTCGTCGTCCACTGCGCCCAGCCAGGTCACCCCGGGCAGGTGCTGGAACCTCGACTGGAGGCGGGCTCGTGCCGGCCCGTCGCCGACGATCCGCACCTGGACGTCGCGCCCCAACAGGTGGACCGCCAGAAGCAGGGTGACCAATCCCTTGCGCAGCTCGTGACGACCGACGAAGCAGATGACCGGGCCCGGGCGGTCGCCCTTGGCCTCAGGGGGGCGGCCGAAGCGGGCCGGGTCCACCGCGTTGCCGAGCAGGAAGGGCTCGGCGCATCCCCGGGCCACCGCGGCCAGGGTGGCCGCCGCCGCCGGCGACACGGCCACCAGTCGTTGGATGTCCCCGGCTATCGGACCGAGGATGGGGCGCAGGGCTCGGTACCAGGTTCCCGCGCCGGCCCGATGGAAGGTCGCGATCACCGGGGCCACCGCCGTCAGGGTGGCGGCAAGCGCCGGGCCCGGCACGAAGGGCTCGTGCACGTGGACGACGTCGGGGGCAAAGGCGCGCAGGGCCCGGCGGGTTTTCCAGATGGCCTGGGGTGAGATGGCGACCGGGGCACGGGAGCCGTTCGCCGGGACCCCGATGCTCCGGCCCACCGGGACGAACCGCCATCCCCGGTCCTCCAGCTCGCCCGGTCGACCCGGCGCGATCACGAGCACGTCCTCGTCCAAGTCGACCAGCGCGCTGGCCAGGCCGAGGACCTGCTGTTGGACACCCCCCGGCACCGTCAGCCGGTACGGCGACACCAGCGCGATCCGCATCAGTGGCCGCAGTCGCTCGCCGGGGGAGCGACGAGCGCCGGACATCGTGGTCGGTCAGTACGGCTCACGCCGGGACGTCCTTGGGGGCCAAGGCCGCCACCGGCACCGCGATGCGACAGCGGAGCCCGCGAGCGACGGCACGAGGACCACGGTACGGATCGGCGGCTGCGGGATCGACGCCCCAGAGGATGATCTTGGCGCCCGGGGTTCATCCTCAAGTCGCAACTCGGGGCGGCCCACGGACGGCCCCGGGCCGGCGGCTCGCGGACGGCGTCGCGCCGCTGGCGCAGCCGGCGTAGCTGGCGCCGCTAGCGCAGCCGGCGTAGCTGCGCAGCCGGCGCCGGCAGCTTCGGACCCATCCGTCGGGACGGTCGGGACCGGTCGCCCGGCTGGTCGAGGGCTACGATCCGGGGCGGGAAGGCGCAGAAGGGGTGGCCGATGCTGGGCGTCACATGGGGCACCGGACAGGTCGTGCTGGACATGCTCTGGTTCTTCCTGTTCGTCGTCGAGATATGGCTGATCGTCACCGTGTTCGTCGACATCTTTCGCCGCCACGACATGAAGGGCTGGCTGAAGGCGTTCTGGGTGGTCTTCGTCGTCGTGGTCCCCCTGGCCGGCATCGTCTTGTACCTGATCATCTACGGCAGCGAGATGAGGGTGCATGCGCTCCAGGCGGCCCGCCGTCAGGAGGCGACGTTCGGCTCGTCGGGGGTCCCCCGGGCCGGTGGATCGGGCGGCCTGGTCGACGACCTCCATCGCCTGGTCGAGCTCCGAGAGCGCGGTGTCATCACCGACGAGGAGTTCGATCGGATCAAGGGCCGGATCCTCGACGTGTGAGCGGCCGGCGGCCGGTCACTTCCCGACCCGCGCCGCGCCGGGCGCTGGTGCTGCGGCCAGCTCGAGCTGGTCGGGCGATCCCGATGGGCAGGGTTACGTCGCGGTGGCAGATGCGCACGGTTACGTCGTGGTGGCATCAGCCCGCGTGGGATCAGACCGCACGGTGGGATCGGTCGGCGGCGACGCCCCCGACCACGGCACCATGGCCGTCCGGCCGCTGAACGCCCCGATCGTGGCGGCGTCGGGATGATGATCCCGCCGAGCCCCGTGCGCCTACCGGTGGCCCGGTCGGACTGGTCCGGTCTGTTGCTGCCGGTGTTCGAGCCGGCCCGGGTCCCGCCGCCCGAGCGGCCGTGGACCCGGTCGCAGTGGCAGCGGATCGCCGCTGGGGCCCTGCCTGAGGCGACTGACGGCCGGTGGCTCGCCTTCGTCGAGCACGACCGTCTCTACTTGCACCGGGCCGCCACCGGAAGCGGGATCTACGAGGTCCAGTTCGAGCGCCGGGGTCTGGGCCGCCGGATCGTCGAGGTCCTCGTGAGCACGAGCCGGTTCGAGTACCGGCGCTCGAGCGACGAGTGCGAGACCCTGCACGTCGAGGCGGTCATCGAGACGTTCCTGCTCCGGCGCAACGTGCCCGACAAATGGCGGATGCTCACCACCTTGCGCTCAGCGGAGAGCTCGGCGCCGTAGGCCCAGGAACCACCTGCTCGCAACCGCCCCGCAACCCGAACGGATAGGCGTCCTCGCGAGAGTGGGTGGCCGGGGCGGCGGGAGCGGTCAGCCGCGGCAACGGCGGGCAAACGGCGGGCAGCGGCAACAGAGCGGGAAGCGATGGTCAGGCGATGAAGTTGCGCCGGCGCAGGGTGCCACGGCAGAGCGCCGACTGGTTCGGCAAGTGCCTGGTCGACGACGATCCCGAAGGGGCGTGGTACGAGTGCCGGGTGGTCGACGTGTCCATCCTCGGGGCGGGGATCGAGGTCTTCGGCTTCACCGGCCGGGTCACGGTGGGCCAGCGCCTGGTGCTGGAGGTCCAGACCCCCGAGGGTGACTCGGTCACGGTGCACCTCGTGGGGGAGGTCAAGAACGTCGGCTCGGCCCCCCGGGGCCGGCTTCGCATCGGGGTCGAGTTCACCGAGCTCTCCGACGGCGAACGGTCGATCGTCGGCGTGATCCAGCGGATGCGCATGGCCTGGTGAGCGCGCTCGACGATCAGACCACCCCGAAGTCCTCGGGCCATTCGGCCACCAGGCCCTCCAGCCAGGCGACCTCGCCTCGGAACTCCTCCACCACGTCGCGGATCTCGCGCAGGCGGTCGGCCAGGCCGCACGATTCGATCTGGCGGGGATCGACCTGCTCGAGCGCGGCCAGGGTGTTCCATACCGGGGGCAGCTCGGCCAGGCTGGCACGCAGCGCATCCCGAGCGCCGGTCAGGTGGGCGAGCACCTCGACCGCCTCGTCGGTCGCCCTGCGGTAGGCCGCCGGGCCCGGGTCGGCCTCAGGTCGCGCCACGGCCGGACTCTACCCCGCGGGCCGCCCCGGGACCGGGGGCGCCGCCGGAATGCCTGGTGCCATTGCTGCGGGCGCGTCGGGCGGTAGCCTGTGGTCGTGCTCCTCGTCCTGCTCGCGGTGGTGGTGATCCTCTTCGTGGTGCTGCCCATCGCCGGTCTGGCCGTCTGGGCGCTGATCTCCACCGCGATCGTCGGTCTGGTCATGGGTGCGCTCGGCCGCCTGGTGGTGCCCGGCACCCAGCCGATCGGCCTGCTCGCCACCCTGCTCCTCGGGCTGGGCGGTGCGATCGTCGGCAGCTTCGTCGGCCACGTCGTCCACGTGGGCCACCTGCTCACGCTCCTGCTGGAGGTGGCGGCGTCGGCGGTGCTGGTCGGCGGCTACTCGGTCCGCGAGCGCCGGCTCCACGGTGCCAGCGGCGGCCGACGCTCCGAGCTCACCTGAGGCACGCGGCACCGGCTGCGCCGGCGACCAGCGTGCTCACCACCGGTCCCAGTGCACGATCTCTTCGAGCGCCTTGCGGGGGCCGGCCCGGAAGTCGGTGCCGATCGTGTGGGCGACCGGGATGAGTCCGGCCTGGGCGCAGCGATCGAACGGGATGTCGAGCACCGCCGCCGCGTCCTGCTCGTGGGCGAGGTGGATGGTGGTCCAGGCGGTCCCGAGGCCCCGGCTGCGGGCGGCGAGCATGAAGCTCCAGACGGCGGGGAGGATCGACCCCCAGTACCCCGCCTGGTTCGCCGGTCCCGGGTCGGGACGTCCCCACTGGCACGGGACGAGCAGCACCGGCACCTCGTGGAGGTGTTGGGCGAGATGGGCGGCGGAGGACCACACCCGGCGGCCGGCGTCGTCCATGGCCGCGCCGGCGTCGGGGGAGTAGGCGTTGCCGAAGCCCCGGTTGTAGATCTCGGCCAGCTGGGCCTTGCGGTCCGGGTCGGTGACGAACACCCAGTGCCACCGCTGGCTGTTGGATCCCGAGGGGGCCTGCACGGCGAGCTGGAGGCAGTCGAGCAGGACCTCGCGCTCGACCGGGCGCGTCAGGTCGAGCCGGGTCCGGACGGCCCGGGTGGTCGAGAGCAGCTCGTCGGGGGTCTGGGGGATCGGCATGGGCGCAGGCTACCGGCGGCCGCCGTGCGCCCCACGGGCCGTCGGCAGCGTGGCCGGTCAGGTGCTCAGGATCCGGGCGAAGCGGGCCTCCACCTCGACGAGACGCTCGGGATGGGTGAAGAGGTGCCGCCGCCCGGCGCGCACCGCGGCCACGATCTGCGCGGCGACCACGGCGGGGGATAGGACCCCGGGCTCGAGCGGGCCGGGCGGATCGTCGCTCCGCTCCACCGGGCGTCCGAGTGCGGTCGCCACCCGCCCGGGCATCACGACGGTCACGCCGATGTCGGCGCCGGCCTGCTCGAGGTCGGCCTGCAGGGTCTCGGACAGTGCCAGCAGCCCGTGCTTGGTGACGTTGTAGGGCGCGATCCCCGGCACCGGCACCACCGCCGCCATCGAGGCGACGTTCACCACGTGCCCGGGCCCCCCGGCGTCGATCATCGCCGGGACGAAGGAGCGGATCCCGTGGACGGCGCCCATCAGGTTCACGCCCACGACCTCGTGCCAGGTGTCCACCGGGATCTCCCACGCCCGCCCGGCGGCGACCACGCCGGCGTTGTTGCACAGCAGACCGACGGAGCCGAACGCCTCGTGGCTGCGGGCCGACAGGGCATCGACCGCGTCGGGATCGGCCACGTCGGTGGGGACGGCGACGACACTCGCACCGCTCGACCGCAGCCGGTCCGCCTGGACGCCGAGGCGGCGCTCGTCGCGGTCGGCGAGCACCAGTGGGCATCCCTCGGCCGCCAGCGCCTCGGCCAGGGCGAGCCCGATCCCGCTGGCAGCGCCGGTGATGACGGCCGCCTTGCTCCGTGGGTCCATCCGCTGCCCCCTTCGATCGGTTGCCCGAGGGCGGCGACACTACATTGGCCCGCCGTGCAGGGGAGGGTCTGGTGAACGCCCGACCGGCGCAGCCCGGCGACGCCGCGGCGCTGGCCGGCATCGTTCGGCGCGCCATCACCGAGGGCGCTGCCTCTGTCTACCGCGAGGACCAGATCGCGCAATGGGCCGGCTCGTTCTCGACGTCGAGGCTCCGTCGGGTGGTGGCGTCCACGTCGACCTTCGTGGTCGAGGAGGAAGGGGTTGCCGGGTTCGCCACCCTGGTCGTGGGCGAGGCGGGGCGAGGCGAGCTCGACCTGCTCTACGTCGACCCCGATCGTTGGGATCGGGGGGTGGCCCGCTGTGCCGTCGAGGCGGTCGAGGCCGAGGCCCGGCACCGGGGGCTCGCCTGGCTCTGGGCCGACGCCTCCCTGCTGGCGGTGCCCGTCCTCGAGCACCTCGGGTACGTGGTGCAGCGCCGCTACGACAAGGCGCGGGGCTCGGTCACCTTTCCCAACACGTGGCTGGTGAAGGAGCTCGGCCGGTCGCGCCCGTCAGGAGTTGGTCGAACCGTTGTCGGTGGTCGGCTCACCGGGGATGGTGAAGAGGGCCTGCCACGGTGACGAGGACGGGTCGACCTGCTCGGAGGCGGGCGAGGCGCCGAGGGACGCCCACTTGGCCTGGTAGGCCAGCCCGTTGAACAGCACCCGGTCGCCGGTCACGTAGCTCTGGGTCTCCGACCAGGCCGGGTAGGTGCCCGCGGGCAGGGTGGGCAGGGTGGGGGCGTGGTCGCCCTTGACCACCGGGCCGACGAGCAGCCACGGGGTCTGCCAGGAGTACTGCACCTGGCTGGCAGGGTCCTGACCCTGGTTGTACCACTTGGACTGGTAGATGTAGCCCTGTCGCACGACCTTGTACCCGGTCTGGTAGGACTCGGCCGGCTGCCACTGGGGGTAGGGGGCGTCGGCCGGGTTGGTGTCCACGGCCGGGCTGGTGAGGCGGGCGGCCGAGGTGGTCTGCGCCCCGGCGGTGCCCTTCAGCTGGCCGGCGAGCACCCCGGAGAACGCCAGGCGAGACTGGGCCACCCCGCTGCACGACGTGGACTTGACGCCCGTCAGGGCGAAGTTCGATCCGCACTGCGAGTCCCGGTTGAGCGACCACATCGAGGTGCGCCCCAGCCCGTTGCGCGTGGCGAAACGGGCCAGTCCACGGGCGTCGGCCACGGTGAACTGCTGGCCGGCCACGTCGTTCTGGCCGATCATCACCGTGGCGCCCATGCGGTTCCAGACCTGCTTGCCCCGCAGGTCGATCCCGTAGCGCGGGAAGAGGTCGGCCAGCTGGGCGTGGGTGGCGTCGAGCGCCTGCTCGGACTGGGCGAGCATGTCGGGGTCGCTCCCCACGTGGTCGAAGTCCATCGTCATGACGTCCACGCCGGCCAGCGCGACGTGGGCCCGCAGCATGGTGGTGACCACCGACAGCGCGTTGTCCTGCAGGCCGTTGGGCTCCACCGGCAGGGTGAGCCAGACGTCGAGGTGCGAGTGGGCGGCCCGGGCGGCCCGCTGGAGCGCCGCCATGGCGGTGGCGCCGCGCTGCACGGCGGCGAAGTCGTCGAGCGCCGCGCCCTCCATGTCGAGGTCGACGGTCGTGAGGTGGTAGCGCGAGATCACGGACTGGTAGGCGGCGCGCAGGGCGGCGGGGTCCGAGCAGGCGTCGTCGAGGTTGGTGTTCTTCTGGCCGCCGAACGAGGCGATCACCTGGGCGCCCTCTTGGCGCACCTGGGCGACGCGCGAATCGAGGTTGAGCGACTGGGCGGCCTGGTCCTCGGTGTAGGCGCCGCCCCAGCTGGGGGTGCACGACGTGCGACCCTGGGCCACGACGAAGCCGAGCACCACCTGGCGAGCGTCGTTGTTGGCCGAATCCTGAAACTGGTAGGTGGGGGTCGCCGTCACGTCGACGTAGGGCGCGAACCACGTCCCCGGCACCACCGCGGTGGCCGCCAGGCGGGTCCGCAGGCCGATGATCCCACCCCCCACGGCCAGGGCGAGGACGACCAGCGCGATGAGGACCCGCAGGAAGGAGATGCGCCGCCGGGGTTCCTCGTCGAGCAGCCCGTCGGGGGCGTCGGAGGTGGTGTCCGAGCCGTCGCGCTGGAGGACGGCGACCGGTCCGGTGCCGTGCTCAGACACGGGTCAGCTCGCTCGGTCGGCCCAGCAGGTAGCCCTGCCCGCAGGTCACGCCGCGCTCGCGCAGGGCCATCAGCTCCTCCTCGGTCTCGATGCCGGTGGCCACGATGGTCGTCCCGACCTGCTCGGCCACCGCCACCAGGGTCTGGAGCTGTGCCTGGCGGGCCGGGTCGTGGTCGATGCCGGCGACCTGGTTGCGGTCCAGCTTCACGAAGCGCGGCTGGAGGGTGCCGATCAGGGCCAAGGTCTTGTGACCCAGGCCGGCGTTGTCGATCGCCAGCGACGCGTTGGCCGGCAGGGTGCGCGCCACCTGGCGCAGGGCGTGGTCGGCGTCGATGGTGACCGGCTCGCGCAGCTCGACCACCACCTCGAACGGCGCCGCCTCGATGATCGAGCGGAACGTGGCGTCGGCGACCACGAAGCGGGACGATGCGTTGACCGCCAGCCAACCCGCGGACAGGAAGTTCTGGGCCGCCACCACCGCCGCCTCGACCAGGGCCGCCTCGAGCTCCACCGCCGCACCCGACGACAGGGCGTCGGCCAGCTGGTGCTCGGGGCCCCGCCCGTCGGCGAACCTGGTCAGTGCCTCGTAGCCGACGACGTCGCCTGAGTCGAGGTGCAGCACGGGCTGGAACACGGTGTGGAAGTCGATGGTGGTCCCGGCCGGCTCGTCCATGCCGGCGGCCGGCCGGGCCGGTGCGGACCCTGCGGCCTGGTCGCCCGATCGGGCGACCACCGACGGCCCGAGGGGGCCGGTGATCAGGGTGGCCGGTCCCGACACCGGCCAGTGCGACGGATCGGTGCTGCCGAACTGGAGCACCGAGCGCCAGTCCACCCGGGCGATCACGGCCGGGTCGGGCGCGCTGGCCCGCCGCCGGCGGACCGAGGGGGCGGGCTTCGGGGCGGGCTTGGAGAGCATGTCGCGCAGGTGGGCCCAGACGTCTCCGACCGAGTGGCGCAGGCCGATGAAGGCGACGATGGCGTAGCCGGCCAGCAGCACGTTCAGGCCGGCGTAGACCATGTTCTCCCACCGCATGCGCTCGTAGGCGTAGTAGAAGGTCCACCCGGCCAGGCCAACCACCAGGTAGGGGGCGATCACGAAGAAGAGCGGCGCCACCGTCCGGTTGCTCACCTTGGGGGTCCGGGTGAACGGGCTCTTCTCGCCGGTGAGCACCTGGGCGAAGGACGAGCCGGTGCCCGCCAGGTTGACCGGCAACAGGACCAGGTTGAAGCCGTAGATCCGGAAGACGTCGAGGCGTTTGTAGCCGCACGCCTTCAGGTCGGCCGACATGGCCAGGAAGTAGGGCAGCGCCACGACGCCCAGCAGCGGGGTGATCAAAGTGCTCGAGAAGGGGAAGGCCAGCAGCACGAGCAGGCTGAACGAGCTCCAGAAGATGGAGGCCATGTAGTTGCTCCGCAGGGCCAGCTCGCCGAAGCGGGTCCGCTCGCCCCGGCTGCGCCGGGCCCGCACCTGGCGGACCAGCTTCGGCAGGATGATCAGGCCGCCGTTCGCCCAGCGCTTGCGCTGGATGCACAGCGACCCGAAGTCCGGCGGGCTGGAGCTGTAGCTCAGGCGCTCGGGCACGTTGGTGAGGAACCAGCCGTGCACCCCGAGGTCGACGGTGGACTCGGTGTCCTCGATGACGGTCCGGTCCTGGATGTAGCGCCGGATCTCCCAGTCGCCGATGTAGGTGCTGGTGACGATGTCGTCGAGGGCCCGCTTGCGGATGACCGCGTTGGCCCCGACCCAGAACGTGGCGTCGTAGTAACTAAGCCCCTGGTGGACGATGTGCTGGAGGTCCGTGGTGGCACCGGCGATGCGCTCGAGCCGGGTCGCCGAGCCCGGGTACGAGCTGTAGGGGGTCTGGGCGATGGCCACCCGCTGCTGCTGGCTCTGCTCGAGCAGGTGCACGAGCCGCAGGCAGTACTCGGGAAGCAGGATGCTGTCGGCGTCGAGGGTCAGCACGTAGTCCGGATCGGGCACGTCGAGCTGCGAGGCGCCGAAGGACGCCGGCACGAGCACCCGCCCGGTGGCGGTCGGCACCTCGCGGTAGCTGCCCCCCATCAGCCCGATGTAGCTGTTGAGGTTCATCGCCTTGTTCGGCTCGTGGGACAGCGACTCGTACTGCTTGCGCTCGAAGCTCGACACGTCGGCCCGGAAGATCCACGCCAGGCGCCGGTAGAACTGCACGATGCGCTCGGAGGGCAACACGGCGCCCTCCTCGAGCGCCGCCCGCAGGGCGGTCGCGGTCAAGGTGAGGTCCTCGACCAGCCGCCGGAGCACCTCGTTGACGAAGAAGATGTCGGTGTGGTCCACGATCTCCTGGCCCGCCGCCATGTCCTCCAGCCACCCGGCCGCTCGTTCGTACTCGTCCGCCAGGGCGCGTACGACGGCACCATCGGGTGGTGTGCCCCCTCGGGCCGACAGCTCGTAGCGCTCGAGGGCGCTGGCGAAGTGGAGGCTCGGCTCGGCGAGCAGCTCCTCGATCTCGCGCGGCAGCGCCCGGGCGGCGGCCAGCATCTCGTGGTTGTGGCGGAGCCGTGGCCTGGGGGGATCGTCGATCAGCAGGACCACCCTCGTGTCGGGGTACTCCTGCAGTGCCGCCGACAGCAGCGTGTTCCGGATGACCCGGGCCTCCTCCTGATAGGAGGGGACGATGGCCGTGAGGGTGGGCGCCTTGTGGTCGAAGAAGTCTTCGATGGTGGCCCTGGGCGTGCGGTGGTGCGACCGGGTGCGGTACATGAACCCCAGCCGGCTGACGAGGTACGCCATCGCCGACGCGGTGAGGAGGCTGACGATGAGGAGGTACAGGACCGCTTCGGCCCGGGCCCGGGCGGTGGTCGGCGCGCCACCGAGGAGCTCCCCGTCGATCCAGGTGCCGAGGTAGCCCAGCCAGGCGAGGACCGTGACGACGATGGCCAGCCGGGCCAACGCCACCCGGCGTTCGCCGATCGGCGGCGAGACCACCGGCATGGGCTTCTGGCGGCGGTCGCCGCCCCATTCGCGTTGGGGTCCGGCGACCGGTCGCTCGCGCCGGGAGCGACGGCGCGAGCTCCTCGTCGGGTGGGGCATGGCGCCATCCAATCGGGTCGGTGTCGCCGTGGTGTTGCCGGACGGTTGCGGCCCGGGTGGAAGCGGGCCGACGTGCTGCAACCAGGTGTACCGGCGACCGATCTGGGGTATGGCGGCGGCCGTGGATCGTGCACCTGGGCGCCCGGAGACCGCCGGGGGTGCCGGGCGGTCGTCCGGGGACGGTCCTGGCACCCTGGACGCCGCGGCGGCGACCGAGCTGTTGAGCGCCCGCGGCGGCGCGGCGGTGCACGTGGTCACCTCCCCCGGTCCCGACGGCCGCCCGAGCGGTTGCCTGGTCGGTTTCCTGACCCAGTGCAGCCTCCTGCCCCCCCGGTGGCTGGTGTGCGTGTCGACGGCCAATCACACCTGGCAGGCGGTCCGCCAGTCGGACCCCATGGCGATCCACCTCCTCGGTGGTGACCAGCACGACCTGGCCGAGCACTTCGGGGGCCGCACCGGCGACCTTCAGGACAAGTTCACCGGTGTGGCGTGGCACGCGGGCCGGGGCGGCGCGCCGGTGCTGGAGGACTGTGCCGCCTGGGTCGAGGGTGTCGTCCTCGAGCGGCGGGAGGTGGGCGACCACGTCGCGTGCCTGGTTGAGCCCTTGGGGGGTGGACACGGTCGGCGGTCGGGCCGCTTGACGCTCGCCGACGTGCGGGACGTCGACGCCGGACACCCTCGGTGACCGCGCCCGCGGTGGCCGAGGAGCCGGCTCCGGGGACAGGCGCGGCCGACCGGTGAGCCAGGGGCTCGATCCGCCCCTCGGGGCCGACGCCGGCGCGCGGGCGAGCCCCCGGGCCGGCGTCGACCTGGCGCCGGAGGCGGACAGCGTCCGCGCCGCCCGCAACTTCGTCGCCCGGATGCTCGAGGTGTGGCACTGCGACGACCCCGACGAGGTGGTGGACCTCCTGACCAGCGAGATCGTGACCAACGCGGTCCGCCACGCGGTGGGGGCGATCCGGGTGGAGGCGGCGCTGGTGGACCGGCAGACGCTGCGGGTCAGCGCGGCCGACGACCACCCCGACGTACCGGTCCTTCGCCAGCCCGGGCCGCTGGTCGAAGACGGGCGGGGGATCATGCTCGTCGGGTCGCTGGCCCGTCGCTGGGGCGTGGAGGTCGAGGCGGGGTACAAGGTCGTGTGGTTCGAGGCGGCGATCGATCGGCACGACGATCCGGCGCCGACCGCCTGAAGGTCGGCCGGGTCAGTCAGCCCTCGGCCCCTCGCCCGGCTGGCCCAGCCCGGTCAGCCCTCGGGCTCGTCCGTGGGTCCCGACGCGAGGCGGCCGTCGAAGCTGGCGAAGCCCGCGTGGAGGCCGCGCAGCCAGCCGATCGTCGCGTCGAGGCCCTCGTCGCGGTCGAGGTTGTGGGACCCGATCCACTCGGCCGCCTGGTCGGGGGTCACCATCCGCTCGGACAGGGCGAAGAGGAGCATGACGAGAACCTGCCGACGTCGGGGGGGCAGGGTGACGATCAGGTCGCTCAGCCGGACGGCGAAGTCCTCCCATCCCGACGAGCGGGCGAGCTGCCAGCGCTGGCCGTCCGACAGCTCGGCGAGCAATTCGAGGAAATGGTCCTCCTCGTCCCCGCTCACGGGAGGGCGACGCCGGCCGCGTCGCCGGGCGCCGCCTGGTCCAGGGCGGTCAGAAAGCTGCGGGCCCAGGCGTGGACGTCGTTGCGCTGGACGATGCGGCGGAGCCGGCGCATCCGGGACCGCGCCTCGGAGGGACCGAACGACAGGGCGAGCGCGATGGCTTCCTTCACCCCGTCGAGGTCGTGCGGATTGACCGTGATCGCGCCGCGCAGCTGGGTCGCCGCACCGGCGAACTCGCTCAGGATGAGCACGCCCTCGCCGTCGACCCGGCACGCCACGTACTCCTTGGCGACCAGGTTCATGCCGTCGCGCAGCGGGGTGACCAGCATGATGTCGGCGGCCCGGTAGAGGGCGACCAGCTCGTCGAACGGCACGCTCTGGTGGAGGTAGTGGACGACGGGGTGGCCTACCCCCGAAAAGTCGCCGTTCACTTCGCTGACCAGCTGCTCGAGCCGGTGGCGCTCGGCCTGGTAGAGCGGGTCGCCCTCGCGGCTGGGGACGGCGATCTGCACCATCACGTGCCTGGACGGGGTGAGGGTCCCGTCGGCGAAGAGCTCGGCCACCGCGCGGACCCGCCGGTCGATGCCCTTGGTGTAGTCGAGCCGGTCGACGCCGAGCAGGATGCAGTCGGGATCGCCCAGGTCTCGGCGGATCTGGCGGGCCCGCGCCGCCACGCCGGGCTCCGCGGCCCGCCGGGCCAGCTCGCCCGTGTCGACCGAGATGGGGAAGGCGCCGACCAGCACGGTCCGGCCCTCGGTCTCGATCCGTGCGTCGGTGCCCCCGGCCCCCACCAGTCGGCGGGCCAGGCGGGAGAAGTTCGCCGCCGCTCCGGGCACTTGAAAGCCGACCAGGTCGGCGCCGAGCATGCCGCGGATGATCTCGCGGCGCCACGGGAGCTGGAGGAAGAGCTCCTGGGGTGGGAAGGGGATGTGCAGGAAGAATCCGATCCGCAGGTCCGGGCGCCGCTCGCGGAGCATCCGGGGGACGAGCTGCAGCTGGTAGTCGTGGATCCACACCGCGGCGTCGGGGCCGGCAGCCTCGGCGGCGGCGTCGGCGTACCGGGCGTTGACCGACCGGTAGGTCCGCCACCAGCCGCGGTCGAAGGTCGGGGCCCGGATCGCGTCGTGATACAGCGGCCACAACGTGGCGTTGGCAAACCCGAAGTAGAACTCGTCCTGCTCGGCGTCGCTCAGCTCGACCGTCCGCATGGAGAACGTCTGGTCGAGGTCGGGCACCTCCGCCGGGCCGGAGACGCCCGGCCACCCGATCCAAACCGCCTTGGCGTCGCCCTTGGCTCGCTCGCGCAAGGCCGGACCCAACGCGGATGCCAGGCCCCCGGGGCTCGGTTCCCAGGTGGTGGTGCCATCGGCCGACGGCACGGACCGGACTGGCAGCCGGTTGGCGACGATCACCAGGTCCGAGGACCCCGGAGGGTCTTCCGCCGCCGAGGGCCGCGATTCGAGCGCGCTCAGATGTGACCGGACCCCGACGGTGCGGCCGGCGAACCGCCGGGGCCCCGGTGCCGGGCGTCGGACGGTGGGTGTCGGCTCGGCGCTCATTGCGCCCCGCCCCCCGAGCCCGCCGGAGATGGGGCGGATAGTGGCGACGCCGCGTGCCGTGGCGAAGCCGCGCTCGGTGGCGGTGGGACGTCCGGGTCGTGGGGTGCGGGCTCTGGCTCGATCGGGGTCGGGTCGGGCGGCTCGGGGATCACCACGGAGGCGTCCATCCCCGTTGGCTGTTCATGGGCCCATCCTTTCGGTGCTCGACAAAGCTTGCCCCTTGGCGACGCCCGCCAACCATCGGGGGCCCGCCCGGTTCGCCGCCGATGGCGGCCCGGTTTTGCCCCGATCGCGTCGGGTACGACCAATGGACGAGACGGTCCGTCGAGGATGGCGGGCCGACCGGGGACCCGGACCCCCGACGAAGGAGGTAGAGATGGCAGAAGACGGCAGGGCCGAGGAAGAGCTGGTTCCGGACGCGGAGACGATCGCCGCCGAGCGCCACGAGGCGACGCGGGGCCATCAGGCGGACCGACCCCCCACCGAGGACGAAGAGGAGCGCGCCGAGCGTGCGGCCCAGGAAGCGAAGGGGTCCGCGGCCGACGTGGCCGAGCATTACGAGGAGATGTCCCGGATCGGTGCGCACGTGAAGGGCGAGGGCCGGATCGAGTAGCGACAGCGCGGAGCGGCGCGGCCCAAGCAGCTCCGGAGAGCCGCGAAGCAGGGGGCCTGCCCCTAGGAGGGCCGGCTGCCGCCGAGCCGGGCCGGGCCTAGGGGAATCGCCCGAACGGCTGCCCGAACCCTCGGGGCTGGAAGCCACATGGTGAGTACGTCACCTGGCGGATCGGCCTGACCAGTGTGAGGACGGGTCGCTCGCCGGAAAGGTCTCTTCGAGCTCCTCGTCGAGGCATTGCTCGGAGACCGGGGCGGGTCCCCGGGGGTTGGGGGCGCCGAACGTCGGCGGCGGGCCCATCGGACTGGGTGGTCCATCGGTCGGCTCTTGGTCGATCGGCTCCTCGGCTAATTCGCCGTTGTCTTGGCGCACGATCTGCTTCTCGCCGTCTGCGGCGACGAGGCGCTCGGGCCGACGTTCGGGAGTCACGGTCGAGGCCTTGCGAGCGGGGTGGACGAGAACTGCGAGGCGACACTGTCCGAGGCGCCGACGGTGACCATGCGCCCACCTCGGCCCTCGAGGTAATGGTGCAACCCCACCAGGACGTTCACGCCCACGTTGTCGATTTCTGCCAGGTCGTGGAGGTCCACGATCAATTCGGTGCACCGGGAACACGAGAGCTGGTCGATCTGGGCGTGGAGGGCGGCGATCGAGCTGGCGATGAGCTCGCCCGATGCCTTCAGGATCCCGATCTTGCCGCTGCACCGGAGCCCGACCTCCAGCGTGGGCGGCGGTGCGGAGCTCTCCTCGGCACCCGCGGCGGCCGCGGGCGCTCGATCGGGTGCGAGCATGTCGGTCATGGTCAAGTTCCCCCAGGGGTGAAGTGCAGCAAGGCGATAGCCAGGTGGGTCATGGCCACCGCCCGGTACGACGGCTCAGCAATACCCGGACCCCTGGGGCACAAACCCAGAGGGCCACCACGACGGGTCCCGCTCGATGGCCCCGTCACGCTCCGCGGACCCTGGGGATCGACCCTCGGGTTACGACGAGCCCAGGCCGAACCACTGTTCACGTCGGGCGAAGAGGAACTGGTCGGTCACGAGGTTGAGGATGCGTCGGGCGTGGTCGAAGCGACCCGGTAGCTCCCCGATGACGGCCAGCTCGACCGGCACCGGGCGACCCATCCGCTCGTAGGCGGCCCGGTACCAGCGACGTCCGAGCCGCTCGAGCAGGCCGACCGCGCCGCCGCGGTCGATGCCCAGCCACTCGCCGTCGGCCGCGGGCCCTCCGACCGGCACCGTTGCGGCTCCGGCCCGTCGGAGCCGCGCCTCTTCGATCGGGCCGAAGCCCCGGTTGGCCACCTGGTCGGGGAACACCCCGGTCAAGAAGAGCGACAGGTCGCCCAGGCGACGCAGGATCCCGGGCCGGTCGGCCTCGGGGACGACCTCCAGCAGGCCGGCGAGCCGGACCGGGTCCAGCTCCGAAAACCGGTGGCGACGGAGACCTCGACGGGTGGCGACCAGCACCGACCCGCTGGCGACGTGGGTGTAGGAGGCCAAGAGCTCGGCCAGGAAGAGCCGCCGGCGGGGGGCGTGCAGGAAGTCGCGCAGGGGCTCGACGTCGAAGACGGGTGCTCGAAGGTGCGGACCCAACCACTCGGTCACGTAGGTCATCGAGCCCAGGTTGTCGGCGACACCGTGCACCGCTACGGCGAACATGAGGAAGGGGGAGACGCCGAGCAACGGCTCGGCGGCCCCGGCGCCACCGAAGAGGGCCTGGCGCACCCGCAGGTCGCCGAGGAGCTCGTCGACGGGGGCCTGCTCGCCCCCGGGCGGAGCGTCGGCAGCCGCCCGTACCAGGGCGACGTCGTCCGCGCCGAGGTGCTCGAGGTAGCTCTGCGTGACCCTGGTCGCTTCGGTGTCCATGTCCGTGATGGGTCCGTCGTGGCCGATCTGCTCGCCCAGGTCGACGGTGTGGAGGGCCCCCGGGGCCTCCGGCGCTGGTGGGCTGCCCGAGAAAGTTTACGGGCCCCCGCACCGGGCGACGTGCGCCGACCGTTCCGGGCGTGGAGCCACGTCACTGGTCCCCGGGGGTGCCCCGGGCCGCCGTTCCGCCCCGGTCCCCGGGGGTGCCCCGGGCCGCCACCCCGGGGGCACCCGAGGTGGAGATCCGGGTGCTCGGGCCGATCGAGGTCGTCGGCGCCAGCCGGGCGTTCGAGCGGACCGCCAGCCTCGAGCTGGTGGTCTACCTGGCCATGCATCCCCGGGGCGTCACCACCGATGCCTGGGCGACCGCGCTGTGGCCCGATCGACTGGCGGCCCCGGCCACGCTGCACTCGACCGCCTCCGCCGCCCGGCACGCCCTCGGTCGCTCGGCGGCCGGGACGTTCCATCTGCCTCGGGGTCGGGCCCGGCTGCGCCTGGCCAGCTCGGTCGCCGTCGACTGGTGGCGCCTGGGGGCGCTGGCCGGGTCGCCCGACCCCGAGCGGTGGCTCGAGGGGCTCCAGCTCGTCCGCGGTCGCCCGTTCGAGGGCCTGCGGGCGCTGGACTGGACGGTGCTGGAGGGCTTTGCCGCCGACACCGAGGAGGTGGTCGTCGGGCTCGCCCTCCGGCTGGGCGAGTCCCGGCTGGGGGCAGGGGACGGCGACGGGGCGGCGTGGGCGGCGCAGCGGGGGCTGCTGGCGGCGCCGTTCGACGAACGGCTGCACCGCCTCGTCCTTCGGGCGGCCGACCTGCGGGGGAACCGGTCCGGGGTGGAGTCGGCCATGGGCCGGCTGCTGCGCCTCCTCGGCGCGGAGGGGCTCCCACCGGAGCCGATCGCGGCCGGCGGCATCCCCCCCGGATGGGCCGAGCTGGTCCACCCCGAGACGCTCGAGCTCTACCGTTCGCTCTCGGGCCGCGCCACAGGGGGGGCCTGCGTCAGGCGGTAGGGTTCCACCCGCCATGGCACGAGGGTCGACGGGGAGATCGGTGCAGCGTGCGGGCGCCACCGGCGGCGGGCGCACGTACCGGGGCCAGATCCCGGTCAACTGGTATGCGGCGGTGGTACTGATCGTGGTCGTCGGCCTGGTCTCGATCGTCTACTCGCGCTCGGAGTACCGGCGCCCGAACACCGCGGTCGCGCCCACCAAGGGGACCACCTGGTACGCCGGGATCTCCTTCGACATCTGCGGCAAGCAGGAGGCGGCGCTGCCGGCGAAGTCCTCCACCACCGGCATCTCGACCAGCGGCAACGGCGTCATCGTGATCTCGCCTACGACGGCGGCCCAGGCGGGCAACCACGCCACGCTGGGCCGCTTCGTCGCCGGCTACAAGGGCCTCCAGATCAGCGCCGACGCGCTGCAGTACCCGGGCATGGCCCGCCTGGCCAACGGCGACACCTGCCCCTCGGGGACGCCCGACGCCGGCAAGAAGGGCTCGGTCGTGATCGAGAGCTGGCCCAACGTGGAAGCCAAGACCTCCACCCGGGTGACCGGTGACCCCGCCGATTTCAAGATCCCCCAGACGTCGCTGATCGGTGTGGGGTTCGTGCCCAGCGGGACGAAGCTGCAGAAGTCGGCCAGCGTCGAGGTCGCGGTCCTGCAGGCCGCCGCCGCGGCCGAGTCGGCGACCACCACGACCACCGCGCCCGGGTCGACCACCACGACCACTGCGCCCGGCTCGACCACGACGGCGCCCGGGTCGACCACCCCGACCACCGCCGGGTCGACCACCACCACCGCCAAATAGTGCGAGCAGTCGTCCTGGTCGGCGGCGAGGGCACCCGCTTGCGTCCGCTGACCTACAGCGCACCCAAGCAGATGCTGCCCATCGTCGGCGTGACCATGATCGAACGGGTGCTGGGCTCGCTGGCGGCGCATGGCGTCGACCGGGCGGTGCTGTCGCTCGGGTACCTCCCCGACGTCTTCGTCGGCGCCTATCCCGAGGGGGTGGCGGCGGGGGTCCGCCTCTCCTATGCGGTCGAGCCCGAGCCCTACGACACCGCCGGCGCGGTCCGCTTTGCCGCCGAGTACGCCCAGATCGACGAGACCTTCGTGGTGGTCAACGGCGACGTGCTCACCGACCTGGACCTCGGCGCGCTGGTGGGGTTCCACCAAGCCCGAGGAGCCGAGGGCACGGTCGCCCTGCACCCGGTGGCCGACCCCTCGGCGTTCGGCGTCGCGGTCCACGACGCGCAGGGTCGGGTCACCGAGTTCGTGGAGAAGCCCCCGCGAGACCGGTCGCCCAGCAACCTGATCAACGCCGGCACCTACGTCCTCGAGCCGGCGGTGCTGGCACGCATCGCGCCCGGCCGGCGCGTCTCGATCGAGCGGGAGACCTTTCCGGCCATGGTCCGTGACGGGACGCTGTACGCGTCGGCCGACGACGCCTACTGGCTGGACACCGGGACCCCGTCGGCGTACCTGCAGGCCCACCGCGACCTGTTGGCGGGCCGTCGAGGGGGGATCCCCTCGCCCGGCGCCGTCGAGCACCAGCCCTCGATCTGGACGACGGGCACACCGGTGATCGAGGGCGACGTGGTCGCCCCGAGCTGGCTGGGCGACGGCGCGTCGGTGGCCCCGGGCGCCGTCGTGTCGGGTTCCTCGCTGGCGGCGGGGTGCGTGGTGGAGCAGGGGGCCAGCGTCGTCGACTCGGTGCTGCTGGCCGGGGCCCGGGTGGCTGCCAACGCCAGCGTCGCCGGCTCGGTGCTCGGACCGGGCTCCACCGTCGGCGAGCGCTGCGACGTCCGACCGATCTCGGTTCTCGGTGCTGGGGCGGTGGTGGCCTCGGGCACAATGGTGGACGGGAAACGGGTACCGGCCTGACGGGGAACGGCCTGATGGGGAACGGAGAGCAGACCACCGCATGCGCACGTTGGTGACCGGAGGAGCGGGGTTCATCGGGTCGACCCTGGTCGAGCGGCTGCTGGCCGACGGGCACCAGGTCGACGTGGTCGACGACCTCTCGACCGGATCACTCGTCAACCTGGCCGACGCCCGGGCGACGGCGGGCCGGCGCCTGACCATCCACCAGCTCGACGTACGGCTGGAGGACCTGGTCGAGCTGATGGTGCACCGGCGCCCTGAGGTGGTGTTCCACCTCTCGGCGCTCGACGACGTGGCGGCGTCGGTGCGCGACCCGCGGGCCGACGCGGCGGTCAACGTCCTCGGCTCCATCAACGTGCTGGAGGGAGCCCGAGCCGCCGGTGCCGAGCGGGTGGTCGTGGCGGCGAGCGGGCTGTCGCTGTACGGGGCACCGGCGGCCGCCGACCTGCCGATCCGCGAGTCCCAGGTCCATCGCCCCCTGTCGCCCGCCGGCGTCTCGAAGAAGGCGGTCCTCGACTACCTCGTCGCCTACCGCGAGCTCCACGCGCTGGAGTTCGCCGCCCTGGCCCTCTCCAACGTCTACGGCCCGCGGCAGCGACCCGAAGGGGGCGTGGTGGCGGCGTTCGCCCACGCACTGGCGTCGGGCTCCGCCCCGACGATCTGGGGCGACGGCAAGCAGACCCGGGACTTCGTCTACGTCGACGACGTCGCCGACGCCTTCGTGCGCGCCGCGAGCCGCGGGGGTGGCCTGGTCTGCAACGTCGGGACCGGCAAGGAGACCTCGGTCAACGAGCTCTACCGGTTGCTGGCGGCCCAAGCAGGGGTGGCGATCGAGCCCCGCCGAGGCGCCCCCCGGCCGACCGACGTCCGGAGGAGCTGCCTCAACGTCGAGCGGGCAGGCATCCAGCTCGGATGGCGGTCGTGGACGCCGTTGGCCGACGGGCTCCGGGCGGTGTGGATGGACGCCACCACCCGGTCGCGCCCGCCGCGCCAGGTGTCGCGGGCCTCGGGCTGAGCCGACCGGGTCGGTCCGGCCCGGCCTTCAACGGAGGGCGCTCAGCGGAAGAGGTCCTCGGCGGGCGGCCGGACGATCTCGTCGGCGACCGAGCCGGGACGCAGCCAGGACGCCGGTAGGCCCCGGACGATCACCGCCGGGACCCCGGCCGCCTTGCCCATGACCAGCTCGGCCGCACCGGCGATCTCGTCGGCCACGCAGATCTCGGTTGCCACCAGCTCGCGGCCCGAGGCGTCGATCGTGCCCCGCAGGTCGATCACCGCGGCGACGCCGGCGCACCCGATGGCCACGTCGGTGACGCCCCGGCGCCAGGTGCGCCCGAAGGTGTCCGACACGACCACGCCGACGCGCTGGCCGGTCCGGCGCTCGAGGCTCGATCGGATCCGGCGGGCCGAGCGGTCGGGGTCCACCGGCAACAACGCCGCCGTGCCCTCGGCCATGTTGGACAGGTCGATGCCGGCGTTGGCACAGATGAAGCCGTGGGTGGTCTCGGTGATGAGCAGCTCCCCGCGCCGCCGCAGCACCCGTACCGCCTCGTGCTCCACCAGGGCTTCCTTGGCCGCCGGGTCGTCGGCGTCGATCGGCACGACCCGGCCCTCGGCCTTGGACACCACCTTCTGGGTGACCACCAGCACGTCACCGTCGGTGAGGCGGGGGCCGTCGGGCCGGCGGGCCAGGGCGGCGACGATCTCCTCACCCAGGTCGGTCCCGCCGGTGATCTCGCCCACGCCCAGTACCGGGACGACCGACAGGACGGCGGCGGCATCGGCCGGCTCGGGCACGGTCGAGGACGCCGGCACCTGCTCAGGCGCCGAGGTCGAGGAGGTGCCGGGCCAGTCGGGCCGCCTGGGCCCGGTCGGCCATCACCGTCGCTGCCACCACGCAGCGCACGCCCTCGCGCTCGACCGCCGGTGCCAGGTCGGCGTCCGCCTGGTCGATCACCAGCGTGCCCACCCACGGGGCGTAGAGCCGCGCCACGCCCACGACCGACGACTCGTGCCCGAGCTCGCGCAGCAAGCGGTCCGCCGGCCCCTTGAGGGCCGCCCCGGCGACGATCGGCGACACGGCGACCACCGACTCGCGCCGGGCTCGGAGGGCCGCCTCGATCCCGGGGACGGCGAGGATGGGACCGATCGACACCACCGGGTTCGACGGGCAGACGACCACGGTCTCGGCCGATTCGAGCGCGGCCAGCACCCCGGGCCCGGGCACCGCGGCGTCGGCGCCCTCGAAGCGGACCGCCCGGACGGGCACGGCGTGGGCGAGGCGCACGAAGTAGTGCTGGAAGGCGACCTCGGTCGACGACTCCCCGGCCAGGGCCAGGCGGGTCCGGACGGGATCGTCGGACATCGGGAGCAGCCGGACCCCGATGCCTCGGCGTGCTGCGAGCTCCGCGGTCACCACCCCGAGCGTCGCCCCCTCGCTCAGCCGCTGGGTGCGGAACAGGTGTGTCGCCAGGTCCCGATCGCCCAACTTGAACCAGGTCTCGCCGCCCAGCACCTCCAGCTCGGCGGCGGTGGTCCACGTCTCGTCGGCCACGCCCCACCCGGTGACCTGGTTGTCCAGCCCGGCCAGGGTGTAGGTCACCGTGTCGAGGTCGGGGCTGATGTGCAGGCCGTGGAGCACCAGGTCGTCGCCGGTGTTGACCACCGCGGTCACCCTCGACCGCTCGACCACCTCCACCACGCCGGCGAGGAGCCGTGCCGCACCCACGCCGCCGGCCAGGAACGTGAGCATCGGTGCAGCCTATGCCGGGGCCGGTACGCTCTCCATTGCCATGGAGGCCCTCCGTGCGGTCGTGGACTGGCCGGTCACCGCGGCGGCGGCGGTCGTCGTCGGCGCCGCCGGGCCGGACTCGTGGGCCACCCGGCGGCGGGGCGACGAGGGGCGAACCTACCCCTGGGCCTCGGTGACCAAGCTGTGCACCGCCTGGGCGGTCCTGGTGGCGGTCGAGGAGGGCAGCGTGTCGTTGGACGACGCGCTGGGCCCCCCGGGGTCCACGGTGGCGCACCTGCTCTCCCACGCCTCCGGGCTGGCGCCCGACGACGACCAGGTGCTGTGGCCGCCGGCCCGGCGCCGGGTCTACTCGAACCGGGGCTACGAGCTTCTGGCCGAGCACGTCGCCGCCCGGACCGGGTTCTCCTTCGCCCAGTACGTCAAGGAGGCGGTGCTCGACCCGTTGGGCATGGGCGGCGCCCGTTGGCAACCCGGCGGCTCGGCTGCCGCGGGCCTCGAGGGGACACCGCGCGACCTGGCCGCCCTGGCGGGCGAGCTGCTGTGGCCCCGCCTGGTGTCGGCGCCCACGATCGAGCGGGCCACCTCGGTGGTGTTCCCCGGCATCGACGGGGTCCTGCCGGGGTTCGGGCGGCAGCGCCCGTGCGACTGGGGGCTCGGGCCCGAGCTGCGCGGCACCAAGGCCCCGCACTGGACCGGGATGACCAACAGCACCCGGACCTTCGGGCACTTCGGACAGAGCGGCGCGTTCGTGTGGGTGGATCCCGAGGCGGAGGTGGCGCTCGCCTCGGTGAGCGACCGGGCCTTCGGGGAGTGGTCCCGGCGCCGCTGGCCCGCGCTGGCCGATGCGGTCCTGGCCGAGCTCGGCCGGCCGGCGCCGGCCTGAGAGCAGACCCCGCTTGAGTGCCGTGTGGAAGGCTCGCTTGGTGCCCCTCGACCCGGTCGCGCCGACGGTGGGCGGGGACCCAGCACCGACGGTGGGCGGGGACCCAATACCCGTGGTGCGGGTGGCGGTGGACGCCACGCCGTTGCTCGGACGGCCGACCGGGGTCGGGGTGTTTTGCGCCGGCATCCTGGGCGCCCTGGGCGCCCGGGTCGATCTGGAAGTCGGGGCCTATGCGGTCAGCTGGCGCCGCCGGGCCGGTATCACCGCGCTGGTGCCCCCGGGGGTCCGGGTTCGCCAGCGGGCCATGCCGGCGCGGCCCTTGCACGCCGCCTGGCGCCACCTCGACCACCCGGTCGCCGAGCGGTTCGTCGGCCCGAGCGACGTGGTGCACGGCACCAACTTCGTGGTGCCGCCGACCGGCCGAGCCGCCGCGGTGGTGACCGTGCACGACCTGACGCCGCTGCGCTACCCCGAGCTCTGTGACCCGGCGACGTTGCGCTTCCCCGACCTGGTGCGCCGAGCCCTGCGCCGGGGTGCCTGGGTGCATACCCATTCCGACTACGTCGCGGCCGAGGTGGCCGAAGCGTTCGGCATCGACCCCGGACGGGTCCGGGCGGTCGCTCCGGGCGTGCCGGCGGCGGGCCCGGCTGTGGATCGGGCCGTCGCTCCGGCAGTGGATCGGGCGGTCGCTCCGGCAGTGGATCCCGCGACCGGCCAGTCCGCGACCGGCCGGCCCACGCCCGGCCGGGGCGGGGGGAGCGAAGCAGGGGAACCCGGAGGAGGACCCCGGTCGCCGGTCTTGCCGGCCGGAACGGGGCGTTACGTGCTGGCCGTCGGCACCGCGGAGCCCCGCAAGGACCTGCCCGGACTGGTCGGCGCGTTCGACGAGGTAGCCGCCGGTCGACCCGACGTCGCGCTGGTCCTGGCCGGGCCCGACGGGTGGGGTACGGCGGCGCTCGAGGAGGCGATCGGTGCCGCGCACCATGCCCGACGCATCGTGCGGACCGGTTGGCTCGGGGACACGGCGCTCGACGCGCTGGTCCGGGGCGCCACGGTGCTGGCCTACCCGTCGCGCTACGAGGGCTTCGGCCTCCCGCCGTTGCAGGCGATGGCGGCCGGGGTGCCGGTCGTCGCCACCCGGGCAGGGTCGATTCCCGAGGCCCTGGGCGACGCCGCGGTGCTCGTCGGGGTGGGCGACCGAGAGGGCCTGGCCGCCGCGATCGCCGCGGTCCTCGACGACGACGAGCACCGCCAGGACCTCGTCGGCCGCGGGTACTCGCGGGCCCGGCGCTACACGTGGGAGCGCTGCGCCGACGGTCTCGACCTGCTCTATCGGGCCGCGCTGGCCGAACGAGCGGCCGGACCCGGCCGGTGGCCCAATCGGCGGGGGGATCGGTGACGGCTCGGCGCGCGAGCGAGCGGGCCGACCAGCGAACGGTCGACGTCCGGGTGCTGCTGGCGGTTGAGCAACTGCGGCGGGCGGTGCCCGGGGGGATCGGCACCTACGCCCGGGGACTCCTGCGGGGACTCGGGGTCGGCCCGGGCGCCCCGGCCGGCCGATCGTCGACGCCGCCGGCAACGGTCGAGCTCGGTCTGCTGGCCGGCCGGCCCCGCGGCGCCCGACGGCAAGCCGGCGAAGCCGATCCCCTGGCCCGGTTCGGGCTGCCGGTGCACGCCTCGTGGTTGCCGGGCCGCTTGCTCACCCGGGCGTGGGACCACGGGCTGGTCGGCGCCCCCGATGGGTACGAGGTGGTCCATGCGGTGTCCCAGGCCTTTCCCCCGGTACGCCGCCGTGCCGGCCGCCCGGCGCTGGTGGTGGCGGTGCACGACCTGGCCTGGCGCCTGGCCCCGACGGCCACGACCCGCCGCGGCCGGCGGTGGCACGAGGCGTCGTTGGCGCGGGCGCTCGCTTGCGCCGACACGTTCGTGGTGCCCTCCGAGCCGGTGGCCGCCGACCTGGTGCACGCCGGCGCCGATCGGTCCCGGGTGGCGGTGGTGGGGCTGGGTGTCGATCATCTCGCCCCCCCGGACCGCCAGGGCGCGGCGGCGCTGCTCGCCCGCAGCGGGGTCGACGGTGACTTCCTCCTGAGCGTGGGCACCCTCGAGCCCCGCAAGAACCTGGGCGGCCTGGTGGCGGCCTACGGGGAGGCCCGGCCGTCGCTGCCCGGGCCCCTGCCCCTGGTTGTGGTCGGGCCGACGGGGTGGGGGGGCGGGTCGAGCGCGGCGGGGGGCGACGAGCTGCGCCGGGGGAAGTTGTTGGGCACACCCGGCGTGGTCCGGCTGGGGCCGGTCTCCGACGGGGTCCTGGCGGCCCTCTACGCCGGCGCCCGCGCGTTCGTCTACGTGCCCTTCGTCGAGGGGTTCGGACTGCCGCCGGTCGAGGCGATGTCGATGGGGACCCCGGTCGTGGCCAGTCGCTCGGTGCCCAGCGTCGGGCGGCCCGACGGCGCCGAGCCGACCGCCCTGCTGGTCGAGCCCGACGACCGGGCGGCGATCGCCGCCGCCCTGGTGGCGGTCACCAGCGACGACGGGCTCCGGGCGGACCTGATGCGCGCAGCGGGCGTCGACGTGGCCGGCCGCACCTGGCAGGAGGCGGCCCGGGTGCACCTCGAGCTGTGGGCCGAGCTGGCCTCGGCCCGATCGTGAGCACTCCCGTGCTGCGGGTCACCCTGGACGTGACGGCGGTGCCGGCGCGCCCGGCCGGCGCCGGTCGGTACACGATCGAGCTCGCCGGGGCGCTGCGCCGCCGGGCCGACGTCGAACTGGTCACCGTGGCCCGCCGGGGCGACGGTGACCGTTGGTCGGGCGCGGCGGACCGCCGACCCGAGACGGCGGTGGCCCTGGCCCCCGATCGCCGGCCGGCCCGGCTGGCGTGGGAGCAGCTGCGCCTGCCCCGGGTGCTCGAGCACCTCGGCCCCGCGGTGCACCACAGCCCCCACTACACGATGCCCGAGCGGGCCCGCCTGCCCGTGGTGGTGACCGTGCACGACTGCACGTTCCTGGACCACCCCGAATGGCACGAGCGGTCCAAGGCGCTGCTCTTCGCCCGGGCCATCCGGGTGGCCGGGCGGCGGGCGTCCTCGCTCGTGTGCGTGTCCCAGACCACGGCCGACCGGCTGGCCGAGCTGTGCCCGACCGACGTGCCGGTGGTCGTCGCCCCCCACGGGGTGGACCACGCCCGGTTCACGCCCGAGGAGCCAGGTCGGGGCGCCGACGACGAAGCCCTGGCCGGGTTGGCCGTGGCCGACCGGCCCCTGGTGGTCTTCCTCGGCACGCTCGAGCCCCGCAAGGGAGTCGCCGGGCTTGTCCGGGCGTTCGACTCGGTGGCGGGCGGGCACCCCGACGCGCTGTTGGTGATCGCCGGGCAGCGGGGCTGGGGAACCGACGAGGTGGCTCGTGCCTTGGCGGTCGCCCGCCACCGGGACCGGGTCCTCGTGACCGGCTACCTGGCCGAGCCGGCCGTGCCGGCCCTGCTTCGGCGGGCCGCCGTCGTGGCGTACCCGGCGCTCGAGGAGGGCTACGGCCTGCCGGCCATCGAGGCCCTGGCCTGTGGCGCCCCCCTGGTGACCACCCGGGGCACCGCCATGGCCGAAGCGGCCGAGGGATCGGCCGTGCTGGTGGAACCGGGGAACGACGTCGAGCTGGCCGAGGCGATCGACGGGCTGTTGGCCGGGGACCGAGCGACCCCGGCCCGGCGGGCCGACGGGCTGGCGGCGGCGGCTCGTCGGACCTGGGACGCCAGCGCGCTCCGGCACCTCGAGGCGTACCGGCTGGCGCTGGACGCCCACGTCGGCCGCTGAGCGTGGTGCAGCCCGGCGCCGCACCGCCGCGCCCGGGCGTTGCGACCGGGGCCGGTTAGGGTGACCCTGTGCGCGCCCTGATCACCGGTGGGCAGGGCTTCGTCGGTGGCTGGCTGGCCGCCCACCTGCGGTCCGAAGGCGACGAGGTGGCGATCGTGGACGTGGAGACCGACGTCGCCGACCCGGCGGCCATCGGACCCGCCATCGCCACCCACGAGCCCGAGGTGATCTACCACCTGGCCGCGCTCGCCCACGTGGGTGAGAGCTGGGCCGAGCCGTCGCGGGTCCTGCGGGTGAACGTGCTCGGCACGGCCGAGGTCCTAGCCGCCGCCCGGGCCCTCCCGAACCCCCCGCTGGTGCTGGTCGTGAGCTCCGCCGAGGTCTACGGCGCGGTCTCGGCCGACCAGCTCCCGGTGCACGAGGAGGCCCCGGTGACCCCGGTGACGCCCTATGCGGCGAGCAAGGCGGCGGCCGAACAGGTCGCGCTGCAGGCCTGGCGCGGGTTCGGCCAACCGGTGACCGTCGTGCGGCCGTTCAACCACATCGGTCCCCGCCAGGCGCCGAACTTCGCCGTGTCCGCGCTGGCCCGGCGCATCGTCGAAGCCCGGCGGGTCGGGGCGCACGAGCTGGCGGTGGGGGCGCTCACCACCCGGCGCGACTTCACCGACGTGCGGGACGTGGTGCGGGCCTACCGGCTCCTGGGGGCAGGGTCGGGCATCGGCGGCACCTTCAACGTCTGCTCGGGCCACGACGTGGCCATCGGCGACGTCGCCGCCCGGCTGTTGGAGCTTGCCGGCGCCGATCTCGAGCTGCGCACCGACCCCGCCCTGCTGCGGCCGGTCGACGTGCCGGTGCTCCGGGGCAGCTCGGACCACCTGGCCGAAGTGACCGGCTGGAAGCCCGAGATCCCGCTCGACGACACCTTGCGCGACGTCCTCGACTACTGGGAAGCCGAGGGACCCTCGTAGTCGCCCGAGTCGCCCGAGTCGCCCGACCCTGCTGCGTCACCGGGCTCCTCCGAAGCCTCGGCGGCGCTCGGCGGGTTCTGGTCGGCCGGCGGCTGGGCGACGGGCGGGACCTCCAGCAGGTGGCGGAGCCGGGCCCGGATCTCGTCCGCCTGCTCGTGCACCCGCTGTGCCGCCTCGCGGGCGGGCGGGGGCAGCTGTCGCTCGAGCGGCTCGAGGCTGGTCCGCAAGCGGCCCACGACCGTGCCCACGGCGTCGTCGACCTCGCCCACGTGGCGGGACACCTCGGTCCGCACCTCGTGCAGCACCGCCCCCAGGTCGCCCTTGCCGCTCAGGGCCTTCTGGAGGGCGGCCCGCTGGACCTGGGCCCGCTGGTACCCCATGACGCCCAGCCCGACGGCGACGAAGGCCGCCTCGCGGGCGGTACCGGCCACGTCCTTGACCAGCTTCTGCAGGTCGGGTGAGTCGGAGCGCTCGGGCATCGCATCCCTCCGTTCGCTGGGCGGGCGGGGCATCGGACCACCCCGCCCTCTTGTAACTCGAGTATACGTGGAGCGACACATCTGCAAGCGTCGGCCTCGGGCGCGAAGGGGTGCGCGCCCGTCCCGCCGGCAGCCGTCGGCAGGGCCGAGCCGGTAGCCTCGTGGCCCTGATGGACGCCCATGCGCCGGCAGTGGTGGCGGTCGTCGTGACCCGGGATCCTGGGCCGTGGTTCGACGAGACCCTCGCCGGGCTGGCGGACCAGCACTACGACGAGCTGTCGGTCCTGGTGCTGGTGGCCGGGGGAGCCGATGATCCCACCGCCCGGGTCGGGGCGGTCCTGCCCGAGGCGTTCGTGCGGCGGCTGCCCGACGGGGTGGGCTTCGGGGCCGCCGTCAACGAGGTCATCGGGATGGTGGAGGGCGCCGCCTTCCTGCTGGTGTGCCAGGACGACTGCGCCCTGACCGGCGGGTCGCTGCGGGTCATGGTCGAGGAGTCCTACCGGTCCAATGCCGGCATCGTGACGCCCAAGATGGTGGGCTGGGACGACCCCGGGGTGCTCGTCCACGTGGGGATGGCGGCCGACAAGACCGGCGCCGTCGTTGAGCGGGTCCACCCGGGGGAGATCGACCACGGCCAGCACGACGCGGTGCGAGACGTCTTCGTGGCGCCCACCGGCTGCACCCTGATCCGGGCCGACCTGTTCGCCGAGCTGGGGGGCTACGACCCGGCGATGACCGGCCCGGGCGAGGATCTCGACCTCAGCTGGCGGGCCCAGATCGCCGGGGCCCGCGTCGTGGTGGCGCCCGACGCCCGGGCCCGGACCCTCGAGGTCGCCGAGGCCCGATTGGTGGCGGCGGCCGCGCCCACCGGCCCCGGGCTCCAGGCCCTGGCGCGCCGCAACGAGCTGCGGGCGGCCCTCAAGTGCTACGGGCCGTTCCACCTGGTCCGCGTCCTGCCCCAGATGATGGTGCTGGCGGTGGCCGAGTTGGTGGCGGCGGTGGTCTCCGGTGACCGGGCCCGTGCCGCAGCGGTGGTCGGATCGTGGCGGTGGAACCTGCGCCAGCTGGGGGACCTGCGGGGCGCCCGGCGAGCCGTCAAGGCGCGTCGGAACCAGTCGGACGCCGAGGTGCGGCGGTTGCAGGCACCCGGGAGCGCCCGGGCCACCACCTACCTGTCCCGCCTGGTGCACCAGGGGTTCGACGTGGCCCACGGCCGCTCACCCTCGGCCGGTGAAGGGGGCGGTACCCGGGGGGCCGACGAAGCGCCACCGGGAGCCCGGACGGCGCCCGGCGACGAGCCGGTGCTGACCGGCAGCGTCGGGCGGGCCTTCTCCGAGGACGCCGACTTCGACGAGCTCGACGACCTCGGGCGCCGGGCCGGGCGCGACCGCTTCGGCCGCCGCCGGCCCCGCCGGGTGCTGGCCACCCCCCGCTCGCGCCTCGCCACCTGGCTGGTCGTGGCCGTGGTGCTGGTGTTCGGGTCGCGCGACCTGTTCGCCCCCGGCCTGCCCCTGGTCGGCCAGTTCCTTCCCCTCGGCAGCTGGAGCTCGGTGTGGCACCACCTCGCCGCGGGGTGGCAGCCCGCCGGCGTGGGGAGCACCGCGCCGGCGAGCCCCGCCTTCGCCGTCCTCGGCGTGGCCGGCACGGTCCTGTTCGGGGCCATGGGGCTGGTGGACAAGGTGCTGGTCCTCGGGTGCATCCCCCTGGGCGGTTACGGCGCCGCCCGGCTGCTCGGCCCGCTCGTCTCGCGCCGGGCCCGGCTGATCGGCGCCGTCGGCTACCTCGGGCTGCCCCTGCCCTACGACGACCTGGCCCGGGGGCGCTGGGACGGGTTGGTGGCGTACGCCCTGGTGCCGTTCGTGGTCAGCCGGCTGGCCCGCGCGAGCGGCCTGCCCCCGTTCGCCGCCGAGCCGTCGGGACCGACCGGCTGGCGGCGGCCGATGGTCCGCCACGTGGTGGCCCTCGGGGTGCTCGAGGCCGTCGCGGTGGCGTTCGCCCCGGCGATGGCGGTGGTGGTCCTCGTCTGCGCGATCGGGGTCGCCGCAGGCTCCCTGGCCGCGGGCGACCGCCGGGCCTCGGGACGGGTGGTGGTCGTCGCCGGGGGCGCCACCGGCCTGGCCGCCGTGCTGTGCGGCCCGTGGGTGGTGGGAACCATCGCCGGTGGCAACGCCCTGGCCGTGTTCGGCCTCGCCCCTTCCCCTTCGTCCTCGCCGGGCTGGCTCGGGCTGCTGCGCTTCGCCGTGGGCCCGCTCGGCAGCTCGCCGCTGGCGTGGCTTCCGGTGCTGGCCGCCCTGTTGCCGCTCCTGATCGCCCGCCGCTGGCGCCTGGCCTGGGCGACCCGGCTGTGGGCGGTGGCTTTGATGAGCTGGCTCCTGGCGTGGTTGGTCGGGCGGGGCTGGACGGGATCGTTCGCGCCGTCCGAGGTGGTGCTGCTCGCCCCCGCCGCCCTCGGCGTCGCGGTGGGGATCGGGTTGGGGGTGAGCGCCTTCGAGTCCGACCTGTCGGGGTACCAGTTCGGATGGCGCCAGATCGTCACCGCCTCGGCGGTGCTGGCGACCGCCGTCGGGTTGGTGCCGGTGGCCGCCGAGGCGTTCGACGGGCGGTGGGGCCTGGTGGGCACCGGCTACGCCGAGCCGCTGGCGTTCATGGGGTCGTCGGTCCACCAGGGACCCTTCCGGGTGCTGTGGCTGGGGGACCCGATGGCGTTGCCGACCGGGGGCTGGTCCATCGAGCCCGGCCTCGCCTACGCGACCTCCGAGGACGGCACCCCCGACGTCTCGAATCTGTGGAGCCCGGCCGGCCCCGGTCCCGCCCGGCACCTCGCCCAGGCGGTCTCGCTGGCCGTGGCCGGCGGGACCAGCCACCTGGGTCGGCTGCTGGCGCCGGCGGGCATCCGCTACGTGGTGCTGGTCAGCAGCCTGGCGCCGTCGGTCCAAGGGGTCCAGTCGCCCACCGCCTTCCCCCTGCCGCCAGCCGTCCCCCCGGCCCTGCTGTCCCAGGACGATCTGCGCCAGGTGCCCGGCGGCGAGGGTGTCACCGTCCTGTCCAACGCCGACTTCGTGCCGGTGCGCGCCACCCGGGCCGCCGGCCGGGTCACCACGACCGGGACGCCCCGTGCCTCGGATCTGGTGGGGTGGCATCCCCTGCCGGGCGGGGCGGGTGGCTACCGGGGGCCGGTGCCCCGCTCCACCGTGCTCTCGTCCACCGCACCCGCCGGCCGCTGGAGCCTGACCGTCGACGGCCGGCCCGCGGCGCGCACCCCGGCGTTCGGGTGGGCCGCCCAGTTCTCGGTTCCCCGGGCCGGCCAGGGCCGGCTCGAGCTCGCCGGCAGCCCGTGGCCCTGGTTGGGGCTCGCGGTCGAGGTCGCCCTGTGGCTGGGCGCCGCCTGGGCCCTGGTGGCCGGGCGGCGGGGCCGGGTCCGCTCCCCTGCGCCGATGGCGGGCGGGGTCGGCGGGCCCGGGCCCGCCGCCGACGGCGCCGGGTCGGGCGACGGTGCCGGGCTCGTCCGGGCGGACATGGTGACCGCCGGGGCGCAGCGCCCGTGACGACCAGCTCGGGCGGCCCGCCCGAGGATCGTGGACCCGCCGGGCACCTCGGGCGGCGGGTCGCCGTTCCCCGGCGATGGCTGGCCCTCGGCACGGTCGTGGTCGTGGCGCTGGCCGTGGGCCTGGTCGACCGGCTCGTGGGCAGCACCCAGCCGGCACCGGTCCCGGTGGCGGTCGTCGCCGCCGCCCCGGCCGGATCGGAGTCCTCGTCGTGGTACTGCACCGGCTCGACCGGTACCCCGGGCAGTGCCGGCCTGGGCACCGTCCTGGTGACGAACACCACCGACCGGGCTCGTCCGGCGACGATCTCGGTCACCGACGGTTCGGCGACCAAGGCGACGTCGGTGGACCTCGGGGCGTTCTCGGAGCAGGCGTTCACCCCCTCTTCGCTGCTGCAGGGACCATGGCTGGCGTCCCGGGTCGACGTGGCGGGGGGCGGGGTGGTGGTCACCCAGGTGGTGCAAGGCCCGACCGGCTGGGCATCGTCGCCGTGCTCGAGCACCACGGTGCCTTCCTGGTACTTCGCGTCGGGCTCCACCGCCACCGGCTCCGCCATGACGGTGGTCGTGTTCAACCCGGCCTCCACCCCGGCGGTGGTGGACCTCACCTTCTACACGGCCAAGGGCTCCCTGCAACCCCAGCCCGACGAGGGGATCGTGGTGGCGCCGGGCGGCCTGGTGGCGGTCGACGTCGGTGCGTACCTTCAGGACCAGAGCAACGTGTCGACCCTGGTGCGGGCCCAGTCGGGCCGGATCGTGGCCTCCGAGCTGTGGAGCTCCTCGACCCCCGGCAGCGCCGGCCTGGCGCTCACGCTGGGGGCGCCGTCGCCCCGCCCGACCTGGTCGGTGCCGCTCGCCCGGGACCTCGCGCCCCGCACGCCGGGCGCCTTCGGCCAGCTCGACGTCTTCGATCCGTCGGCGGCGCCGGCTACCGTCCGGGTGAGCATCCGGCTCGCCTCGGGGCCCGTGACGCCGTTCGTGGCCACGGTCCCCCCGGGCTCGACCTGGCACCTGCGCACCGACGGCGCGGCGCGGATCCCGGCCGGGACCGACTTCGCCGTGTCGGTCCACGCCACCCGCCCGGTCGTGGTCGGCCGCAGCGTCGCCGTGGGATCCGGCGGGTCGGCTCCCGAGTGGGGGTCGCCCCCGGCGGTCGCCGAGCTACCGCCGGGCTTCGGCTCGCCCAGCTCGGGGGCGCCGGCCCCCCGGGCTCGTACGACGGTGCGGTGGGTCCTGCCGGCACCGGGCACCCCGGCCGGGCCGGCGGTTGCCGGCGCCTCGCCCGCCGCGCTGAGCGTGGTCGATCTGTCCGACCGGACGATCGACGTCCGGGTGGCCGCGCTGGCCGACGGCCGGCAGCGGGACCTCGGTCCCTCGAGCCACCTGCGGGTCCTGCCAGGGCAGTCGGTCAGCGTGCCGGCGACCACGCTGGCGCCGGTGCAGCTCGACCCGTTGGTGGTGGTCACCACCGGGTCGGCCGGGCTGAGCGAGGAGCTGGCGCCCTCGGGCGGGACGGGGGTGGTGACGCTGGCGCCGGTCCCGCTGTCATGAGGCCTGGGGCGCGCAGGTCGTGAGGCCCGGGGCCCGCTTTCGTGAGGCCTGGACACCGCGGGGCAGCGCAGGGCCCCAGCGCCCGGGCGGCGTGAGCCCGGGCTAGCCGTCCTGGGGGGCGGGCGGCGGGGGGGTCGGCCCGGGGCCGGGCCACGGCGGGGCGCTCGGCGAGGTGCCACCCGGGGCCGGCCAGGGGGGAGGGGGCCAGCCGGCCGGGGTCGGAGTGTCCCAGGTGGGTTGGCCCACCCGGGGCGGGGCTGCCCAGGTCGTCGGGGTCTCGTCGGGCGCCGACCCCTGGGCCGGCGAGCCGACCGCCTCGACCGCCGGGGGCGGGGTGCCACCGACGGCCCCGGGGACCCGGGCGGGCCCGGCTCCGTTGCCCGGCGCGCCGTTGGTGCCCGAGCCGTTGCCGGTCGCCCCTCGGCCGTTGAACGCCGGCACCATCTTCGCCCCGCTCAGGTGCACTGGCCGGCCGTAGGCCTCGTCGATGAGCCGACCGACCTCGGCCCCGTCGACGGTCTCCTGCTCGAGCAAGGCGCGCGCCACCGCGTCGAGCCCGCCCCGGTGGCGGGTCAGGACCTCGATCGCCCGCTCCTCCTCGGCCCGCAGGATGCGCTCGACCTCGTCGTCGATGACCCGGCTGGTGTCCTCGGAGTAGTCCCGGGTGTGCATCAGGTCCTCGCCCAGGAAGACCTGGCCCTGGGAGCCCCAGGCCATGGGGCCGATCTCGTCGCTCATGCCCCACTCGCGGACCATCTTGCGGGCCAGCTCGGTGTTGCCCACCAGGTCGTTGGCCGCCCCGGTGGAGAGGTCGCCGTAGACCAGGAGCTCGGCCACCCGACCACCCATCCGCACGCAGAGCGAGTCCTCGATGTAGTCGCGCGGGTGGATGTGGCGCTCCTCCATCGGCAGCTGCTGGGTCACGCCGAGGGCCATGCCGGTGGGGAGGATGGTCACCTTGTGGACCGGATCGGCGTGGTCCAGCACGTAGGCCAGCACGGCGTGCCCGCCCTCGTGGTAGGCCACCCGCTCCTTCTCGTCGGGTGAGAGCACCAGGCTCTCGCGCCGCTGGCCCATCAGGACCCGGTCCCGGGCCGTCTCGAAGTCGGCCATGGCGATGGCCAGGTTGCCGCGCCGCACCGCGTGGAGGGCCGCCTCGTTCACCAGGTTGGCCAGGTCGGCCCCGCTCATGCCCGGGGTGCCCCGGGCCACGATCTCGAGGTCGACGTCGTCGGCCACCCGCTTGCCCTTGCAGTGCACCTTCAAGATGGGCAGCCGCTCGTCGAGATCGGGCAGCGGCACCACGATCTGGCGGTCGAAGCGCCCGGGTCGCAGGAGGGCGGGGTCGAGGATGTCGGGCCGGTTGGTCGCCGCGATGATGACCACGCCCTCGGCCGGGTCGAAGCCGTCCATCTCGGAGAGCATCTGGTTGAGGGTCTGCTCGCGCTCGTCGTGGCCGCCGCCGAGCCCGGCGCCCCGCTTGCGGCCGATGGAGTCGATCTCGTCGACGAAGATGATGGCCGGCGCCTGCTTACGGGCGGTCTGGAACAGGTCGCGCACCCGGCTGGCGCCGACCCCGACGAACATCTCCATGAAGTCCGAGCCGCTGACCGACAAGAACGGCACCCCGGCCTCGCCGGCCACGGCACGGGCGAGGAGAGTCTTGCCCGTGCCCGGAGGACCGACGAGCAGCACCCCTTTGGGGATCTTCGCCCCGATCTCCTTGAACCGGGCCGGCGTCTTGAGGAAGTCGACGACCTCGCTGATCTCCTGCTTGACCCCGTTGTAGCCGGCGACGTCGTCGAAGGTCGTGGTCGGCCGGTCCGAGCTGAACAGCCGCGCCTTGGACCGGCCGATCGACATGATCCCCGACATCTGGCCCCGGGTCTGGCGCCCGATGAACCACAGCAGCAGGATGAACCCGCCGATCAGGAAGACGTAGGGGAGCACGTCGAGCACGGTGAAGCTGGGCGGGTTGGCCGCGTCGACCTGCACGCCGTGGCTGCGCATGGCCGACACGTCTGACGACAGGGGCGGGTTGAGCCCGGTGGTGCTGTACTGCGTGCCGTCCTTCAGCTTGCCGGTGATGACCCCGGTCGAGTTGTTGATGGTGGCCGTGGAGACCTGGTCGCTGCGCACGTCGCCCATGAACGACGAGTAAGAGATGGACTTGGACGCCGGGTGGCTGAGCAGGGTGGGGATCACGAAGAGCGCCAGCACCCCGACGATCAGCACGGTCCAGATCCAGCGCCAGCTCTGGTCGCCGCCCGACCCGCTCCCGCCCCCGGGCCCCGACCCGGGCGCGCCGGGGCGCGGCGGCGTGCGGTCTGGCCGTTGCGGGCTCACCCGACCATGCTATTCGCCCCCCCTTCCCAGCGGTGACCGGGCGCTTTCGTGCCCCCTGCGGGGGGCGGCCGGCGCCGGGTCGAACCTGCCCCGGTCCGCGCACCGCCCGGCGATATCGTGACCTCGATGGCCCCCCCCGAGCAGCCCGGCCCGGTTGCCCGGGGGCGGGGCGGGGCGGATGAGGGAGGCCCTCGGCGTCCGGCGGACGGGTGGGCCTGGCTCCTGCTGGCCGTGGCCGGGTTCGTGGTCGGTCAGGTGGCGGCCCTGGTCGTCGTCGGGGTGGCCGCCGCCATCGAGGGCAAATCGGGTCAGCTGGCGATGATCGAGACCCTGGCGTCGCCGCCCGACTGGTACATCGGGTCGAGCCTGGTGGGCATCTGGTGCGGCTTCGCGCTGGGGCCGCTGGTGGCCAGCCGGCTCCGGGGCACCCGCTCGGTGGTGACCGACCTCGGCCTGCGCTTCGCCTGGATCGACCTGATCGGGATCGCCATCGGGGTGGGCGGCCAGCTGCTGGTGTCGGTGCTCTACGCGCCGTTCATCCGGCACCTGCACAACTTCTCCGCCCCGACCCAGAAGCTGACCGGGGGGGCCCACGGGTGGGGGTTCTTCGTCATTGCCGTGCTCACGGTCGTCGGCGCCCCGTTCTTCGAGGAGCTCTTCTTCCGGGGATTGCTGCTGCGGGCCCTGTTGCGGATCACCGCCCCCGACGCCGTCTCGTCCCGGGGCTCGCGCACCCGTTGGCTGGTGGTCGCCGTGGTCCTCGACGCGGTGCTGTTCGGCCTGGCGCACGGCGAGCTCGAGCAGTTCGCCGGCCTGGCGGTCTTCGGGGCGATCCTGGCCTACGTGAGCTGGCGGACCGGCCGGCAGGGCATGAACATGGTGTCGCACGCCGCGTTCAACCTGGTGGCAGTGCTGTCGGTGGTGAGCAGCCGAGGGGTCGTCCATTGACCCGGGCCGAGCGTGCCCCCGCCACGGGGCGGGGCGAGGGCTCCGCGCCCCGCCACGCCCGGGCGGCCGAACCGGCGGACCTCCCGCCACGTCGGGGCCCGAGTCGCCAACCGGTGGCGGCGCTCGCGGCCGCGCTGTCGATCGCCGGGGTGATCGCCGTCACCCTCTGGCAGCTCCACCTCAACCTGCTGTTCCAGAACACCACCACCACCGGGGGCGACACCGGGGCGCACGTCATGATGCCCCAGTACCTCGAGACGCTCCTCGCCCACGGCCACCTCACCGGCTGGAGCCCCCAGTGGTACGACGGGTACCCGATCTACACCTTCTACTTCGTGCTGCCCGACCTGCTGGTGGCGCTGGGGGCGAAGGTCATCGCCTACAACGTGGCGTTCAAGTGGGGGACCGTGCTCGGCTCGGTCGCCCTGCCGGTGGCGATCTGGGCGTGCGCCCGGTGGTTCGGGTTGCGCCGGCCGCTGCCCGGGGTCCTGGCCGCCGCGGCGTTGCCGTTCCTCTTCGACTACACGTACACGATCTACGGCGGGAACCTCTTCTCGACCCTGGCCGGCGAGTACGCCTACTCCCTCAGCCTGACCCTGGCGCTGGCCTTCCTCGGTCTCTTCGCCTCGGTGCTCCGGACGGGACGGCGGCGGGGTTGGGCGGCCGTGCTGCTCGCGGCGTGCGTCCTGTCACACATCGTGCCGGCGTTGTTCGCGCTGGTCGGGGCGGCCGTCCTGACCGGGTTCGAGCTCCTGCCGGCCCGGTGGGTGCCCGACGACGACCGCCTCTGGGGCGTGCCCGCCGGCCCGGTGGTGCCGCTGCCCCGGCGCCGGGTCCTGTGGCTGGCCGGGTCCACCGTGGCGGTCGGCCTGTTGCTGTCGGGGTGGTGGCTGGTGCCCTTCGGGCTGCGCGGGGCCTACTCGACGTCCATGGGGTACACCAACCTGACCGACTTCGCGACCCTCCTGCTGCCGCGGGCGGACTGGTGGGCCCTGGTCATCGCGGCCATCGGGGTGGTGCTCGCCGTGGCACTGCGGAGCCGGTTCGCCCTCCTCTTCGCCGTGTTGGGCGGCCTCAGCGCGCTGGCCCTCGTCGTGGATCCCCAGGGCAAGCTCTACAACGTCCGCCTGCTGCCGCTGTGGTTCGCGTGCGTGTACCTCCTGGCTGCCTGGGTGCTCGGGGTGGTCGTCGTCGTCGGGGCCCGCTGGTCGGGCCGAGAGCCGCTCGGGTGGTGGTCCCGGAGGTCGCCCGCCGTCCCCGAGCTGGGGCCCTCGACCGTGCCCGAGCCGCCCGAGGCTCCCCGTCCGGCGTTCGTCCTGCCGGGCGGCGGCAGCGCCGGGGTCGCCCGCCCGCCCGGCACCTCGGCCGCCTGGCCCCTGGCCGCAGGGCCGGCCGAGGCCACCGTGGCGCTGCCGCCGGCGGGGGCCAACCGGCCGGCCGGGGTGGGGGGAGCGCCGGACCCGAGCCCGCCGTCGGCAACCATCCGGCCCCCCAGCCCCTCGGCCAGCGCCACCGCCTGGTTCGGCGCGCCGGTGGTCCCCTCGACCGGCTCCGAGCCCCCGTCCGCTCCGGACGTCGTGGCGGACCCGGGCGCGAGCGACGGACCCGGTGGCCGCCGTGGCCCGGCCCCCCGGTGGGAGGATCCCCCCGGCACCCGCCGCCGGCGCACCCCGGGCGCCGTGGTCGGCCCGCTGGTGGCGATCGCCGCCGCGTGCCTCGTCGTGGTGCCGCCGTTCATCCCGGGGCTCGTCTCGGCGCACGTGCTGCCGGTCACGCCCGGCGCCAACCAGGTCACCAACTGGTCCCGGTACAACTACGTCGGGTACGAGGGCCAACCCTCGTACCCCGAGTACCAGTCGGTCATGACCATGATGCGCCAGGTCGGCGCCCGCTACGGCTGCGGCCGGGCGATGTGGGAGTACAACGCCGACCTCGGGCGCTTCGGCACCCCCGAGGCGCTGATGCTCCTTCCCTACTGGACCGACGGCTGCATCGACTCGATGGAAGGGCTGCTGTTCGAGTCCTCGACCACCACCCCCTATCACTTCCTCAACCAGGCGGAGCTGTCGGTGGGGCCCTCCAACCCGATGGTGGGGCTGCCCTACGGCCCGGTCGACGTGCCGCTCGGGATCGAGCACCTCCAGCTGCTCGGAACCCGCTACTTCATGGCCACTAGCCCCTCGGTGCAGCAGGCGGCCGAGGCCGACCCGTCCCTGCGGCTGGTCGCCTCGATCGGCCCCTTCAGCGGGTCGAACAACGGGACGCCGATCGAGACCACCTGGGACGTGTTTCTGGTGGCCGGCTCCCAGCTCGTCCAGCCGCTGACCCACCTGCCCGACGTGCTGCGCGGCGTCGGTCCGGCCCAGCCGAGCTGGTTGCCCCCCTCGGTCGCCTGGTACGACGACCCGGCCCGATGGGACGTCGAGCTGGCCCAGAGCGGCCCGGCGAACTGGCCCCGGGTCGCCGCCGGCCAGGCCCGCTCGCCCGCGGTGGCGGTGCCGAGCACCACGGTCAGCGACATCCACCAGTCCGACCAGTCGATCAGCTTCCGGGTCAGCCGGGTGGGCACCCCGGTGCTCGTGAAGGTCTCGTACTTCCCCAACTGGCAGGCCCACGGGGCCAACGGCCCCTGGCGGGTCACCCCCAACCTCATGGTGGTGGTGCCCACCAGCCACGACGTCACCGTGGTGTACGGCACCACCCCGGCCAACGAGGCCGGCCTGGCGTGCACCATCGCCGGCTTGCTGGCCCTGGTCCTCCTCGCCGCGGGGTGGCTGTGGCGCCGGTCGCGCCGGCCCTACGTGCCCCGGCCCCGGAGCACCGACGGCTGACGGGCTCCACCGGCCGCCGGGCCCCCGGGGCCCCGGGTTCGGCTGACGGGCTCGGGTAGTCTGGCCGGGCCATGGGCGACCCGGACCTCGTGTTCAAGGCCTACGACATCCGGGGAACGGTCCCCGACCAGCTCGACGCCCCGCTCTGCCGGGCGATCGGGGCGGCGGTGGCCCGGTTCACCGGGGCGCCCCGGCTGCTGGTCGCCCGGGACATGCGACCCTCGGGCGTCGAGCTGAGCGCGGCGTTCGTGGAGGGTGCCCGGTCCGAAGGCGCCTCGGTGACCGACCTCGGCATGGGATCGACCGACTTCTTGTACTTCGCCTCCGGCCACCTCGACGCGCCCGCCGCCATGTTCACCGCCTCGCACAACCCGGCCGGCTACAACGGGATCAAGCTGTGCCTGTCCGGCGCCCGCCCCATCGGGAGCGACACCGGCCTGGGGGAGATCAAGGCGCTGGCCGAGGAGCGGTTGGCGACCGGGCCCGGGGGCTCTGCCGGGCCCCCGGCGGGGTCGCTGGACCAGCTCGACCTGCTCGACGAATGGGCCGACCACGTGCGGTCGTTCGTGGACGTCGGGGCCCTGGCGCCCCTGAAGGTGGTGGCCGACACGGCCAACGGGATGGGCGGCCTGGTCGTGCCCAAGGTGTTCGCCTCCCTTCCCTTCGAGGTGGAGATCCTCTTCGAGGAACTGGACGGCACCTTCCCCAACCACCCGGCCGACCCGATCCAGCCCGAGAACCTGGTGCCCCTGAAGGCGGCCGTCCTCGACCGCGGGGCCGACGTGGGGCTGGCCTTCGACGGCGACGCCGACCGGGTCTTTCTGGTCGACGAGCGGGCCGAGCCGGTGTCCGGGTCCCTTACCACCGCCCTGGTCGCCGCCTCGATGCTGGCCAAGCACCCCGGCTCCACCGTCTTGTACAACCTGATCTGCTCGCACGTGGTGCCCGAGGTGGTGACCGAGCACGGCGGGGTGCCCGTGCGCACCCGGGTGGGCCACTCCTTCATCAAGCAGGTCATGGCCGATACGGGCGCCGTCTTCGGCGGCGAGCACTCCGGGCACTACTACTTCCGTGACAACTACCGGGCCGACTCGGGCATCATCACCGCCCTGGTCGTGCTGGAGCTGATGAGCGCGGCCGGCGCCCCGCTGTCCGAGCTGCTGGCCCCCTACCGGCGGTACGCGGACTCGGGCGAGATCAACACCAAGGTGCCGGACCCGGGGGCCACCGTCGAGGCGGTCGCCCGCACCGAAGCCGACCAGGGCGGGCTGGTCGACCGGCTCGACGGCCTGACCGTCGATCACGGGACCTGGTGGTACAACCTGCGACCGTCCAACACCGAGCCGCTGCTCCGGCTCAACGTCGAGGCGGCCGACGCGGACGATCTCGCTCGGCGGGTGGCCGAGGTCCAGCAGATGATCGCCGAGCTCGGGCAGCGGGCGGCCAGCTCCGCCCCTGCCGGGGAGTGACGGGCTCCGTGGCGCTCGACCCCCTCTTGCTGAGCGTGCTGGCCTGTCCGGTGGACAAGGGTCCCCTGTTGTGGTTCGAAGAGGAGAGCCTGCTCTACAACCCCCGCCTCCACCGTGGCTACCAGGTGCTCGACGGCGTGCCGGTCATGCTGGTCGAGGAGGCCACCGAGGTCGACCAGTCGGAGCACGATCGCCTCATGCGCACGGCGGCGGCCGGGAGCGTCCCCGAGACCGGCACCGGCCCCCCTCCGGAGACCGGCGCCGGTGCCGGCGGTTCCTCGCGCCCTTGACCCCCCGAACCGGGGCCCACGGCCCCTGGTCCGCTGCCTCGCCCCTGGCCACCGACTCGATGGGCATGTGGGCCGCCACCGGGGGGCTGCCCGAGCAGCTCGAAGCGGCGGTGGCGGCCGAGCGGGTGGCGGTGCCGGCGACCGGCGGGGTCACCGACGTCGCCGTGCTGGGCGTCGGTGCCGAGGCCCTCGCAGGGCAGCTGGTCGGCGTGTTGACCACCGCCCAGCTGGCGGTGCCGCTGGCGGTGCTGGGCGACGGGGAGCTGCCGGCCTACGTCGGGGCCGGGTCCGTGGTGTTCGCCCTGTCGTGGTCGGGCGAGGCGCCGGGCGTCCTGGCGGCGGCCCAGGTGGCGGTGGCCCGGCGTGCCCGGGTGGTGGTGGTCGGCCGGGGTGGTGGCCCACTGGCCGCGTGGGCCGCCCGGTCGGGTCAGGCGGTGCTCCCGGTGGCTCCCGATCTGCCCTGCGGCCGGTCCGCTCTCGGCGCCCTCGCCGTCGCGGTCCTGATGACGCTGGAGGAGCTCGGGCTCGTCGCCGGCGTCGGGCGGCGGGTGCTGCAGGCCGCGCACGGGCTGGCGGAGCAGCGGGAGGAGCTGGCCGGCGCCACGGGTGGCGGCGCGCTCGCCGTCGCGCGCCGGATCGGCCGAACCTTTCCTGTCGTGCACGGGTCGGCGGGGATCACCGCGGTGGCGGCGGCGCGCTGGAAGCAGCAGGTCAACGCCAACGCCAAGACCCCCGCGTTCTGGGCCGCCCACCCCGACCTGGACCACCACGAGGTGGCGGGCTGGGGCCAGTCCGGCGACGTGACCCGCCAGGTCTTCACCCTGGTGGAGCTCCGCCGGCCCGGGGAGCCGCCCTCGACCCGGCGGCGGTTCGAGCAGGCGGCCGAGGCGCTCGACGAGGTGGTGGCCACCGTGGTGCCGGTATGGGCGCAGGAGGGCGACGAGGTCGCCCAGTTCTTCGAGCTGGCCCTGATGGGCGACTTCGTCTCGCTGCACCTGGCCGCGGCCGAGGGCGTCGACCCGGGCCCCACGCCGGTGGTCGACGAGATCGAGCGGGCCGCGGCGGGCTGAGCCCCAGGCCGACCACGACGGGCCGGGCGGCGGGCTGAGCCACGCCAGGCGCCGGGTTGAGCCACAACTACTGAGCGCCCACGGGTCTCAGGATGGACGGCACCGCGGGGCCGCCCGGCTCATCCGAGCTGGAGTGGGTGCGGCGAGTCGGTCGTCGGCTCGGGCGGTGGCATCCCGGGCGGTGGCGGACCGGATGGCCGCGGGCCGGCATCGAGACCCAGCTGGTACCCGTCGAGGAAGAGGTTGGCCTCGCGCTGGCGGGGGTGGCGGTTGGCCAGCTCGTGGAAGCGCGGGGAGTGGTTGGGCTCGAGCAGGTGGGCCAGCTCGTGGACGAGCACCGCGTCGAGGACCCATTCGGGGACGGCCCGCAGGCGCTCGGACATCCGGATCTCGCCGGTGTCCGACGAGCAAGAGGCCCATCGCTTGGTCTGGTTGGCCACCCAGCGGATGGAGCGCGGTGCGGTGCCGTCGACGTAGCGGTCAGCGAGCTGCTGGGCCCGCTCGGCCAGCGCCTGGTCGGAGATCCCCAGACCGGGCCGCCGGGCACGCACCTTCTCCACCAGCCACTCGACCATGGCCGTCCGTTGCGCGCCCCGGACGTGGCTGGGGAGCACCACCACGATCCGGCCCGCCTCCCAGAAGGCGGTGGCCGTTCGCCGGCGGCGGTTGCTCGTGCGGAGCTCGACGACTGGCTCGTCGGGGACCGAGACGACCGGCTCGTCGGGCACCTCGACGACCGGCGCAGCCGGCACCTCGACGACCGGCGCAGCGGGGACCGAGACGACCGGCTCGTCAGGGACGGAGCCGACAGGCTCGTCGGCCGGCGGAGCGGGGGGCGCGGGCGCCGGCGAGTGCGCGAAACGCAGGGGGAGCGGTGGGCTCGGCCCGTCGTCGCGGGCCGGTGGGCCGGCGGGGGTGGCGGCGGGCATCGGGGCGCCCGGAAACCCGGCTGCCGTCAGCGACTCGAGGCGACCAGCGGTCCGGCGTCCGAGGATCCCTGGCGGATGCCCTTGCCCGCCCGCATGGTCAGCTGCTCGGGCTCGTAGAGCATCCAGTACGCGTTGCGGGCGTGCTTGCGGGCCCGGTCCCGGCAGATCTCGGCCAGGCTGGCCGGGTCGTCGGCCTCGTCCTCGTGGACGAACACCTCCAGGATGGCGGTGCTGGTCATCAGCTGGGCCATCATGATGCCGGTCGAAGCCTCGTGGGCGCAGGTCTTGTCGATGGGCTGCTTGCCCGGCATTCCCAGGGCGATCACGATCCGGCAGCTCTCGTCCTCGATCATCCGCTTGGCCTGGACGGCCAGGTCCTTGAACCCCGGCACGGTGTGCCGGACCGTCTCGAACCGGCGCCCGTAGCCCGGGCAGGTCTCGAGCTCCTCGAGCGCCTCGGCGCCCATGTCGAACCGGGCGAACATGGTGTCCACCACTCCGATGCGGTGCATGGATCGAGCTCCTTCCCGCGCGGCCCACCGGCGCGAGGAGCCGAGCGTACCGTGACCAGGACCCGACCCGGCTCGACGGGAGCCGCCGGCGCGGTCGAGAATCACCGGCCGTGGGAGACGAGCGGCCGCCGGCGGGCGATCAAGACGCCCGCCGCCCGTCGGCGGGGACTCGGCCCGACCAGCTGGTCCTCGTGGCGGGGGCGGGGACCGGCGTGGGCAAGACGTGGCTCACTGCCCAACTGGTGGGCGTCCTCGCCCGGCGGGGGGTGCGGGCGGTGGCCCGCAAGCTGGCCCAGTCCTTCGCGCCCGAGGACGAGCCGGCGGGGAGGGACGCGGCGGTGCTCGGCGCCGCGTCGGGGGAGCCGGCGGAGGTGGTCTGTCCTCCTCACCGGTGGTACCCGGCGGTGATGGCCCCGCCCATGGCGGCGGCCGCGCTGCGCCGAGCGCCGTTCGCGGTCGCCGACCTGCTGTCCGAGCTCCGCTGGCCCGGACCCGCCGCGCCCGGCACCGGCGGCGTCACGGTGGGCTTCCTCGAGACCGCCGGCGGGGTGCGCTCCCCCCAGGCCGACGACGGCGACGTGGGGACCGTGGCCGGACTGGTCGAGCCCGATCTCGTCGTCGTGGTGGTCGGCGCCGGCCTGGGCGCGATCAACGACGCCGTCCTGGCCTCCGACGCCCTGCGGGGCGCCGTGCCGACCCTGGCGGTCGGCTCCCTGGTCGTGGTGCTCAACCGGTTCGATCCGGACGTCGCGGTCCACCGTGCCAACCGGCGCTGGCTCGAGGACCGCGCCGGCCTGCTGGTCGCGGCGGCGCCGGCGGATCTCGGGGCCCTGGCCACCTCGCTGCGCGCGGGGTCCTTCAGCCGCGCGTGACGCCGTGCTCCGGGCACCGGGCCGACCACCCGGTCGGGGTGACGCTCACCGCCATCCAGCGGCCGCACGCGGTGCAGTAGTGCGGCGGGTCCAACGGGCGACAGCCGGCGCAGCGGTCGGTGGGCCGCCCGCACCCGGCGCAGAACCGGGGGGTGGCGGCCTCGCCGGTCTCGGGACCGCTCACCGGCTGGTCGGCGCCTGCTCGCAGCGCCGTGCTCAGAAGGCGGCCGTCAGCGCGGCGACCGGCATGCGGAGGTCCTCGAGCATCCGGAGGTCCGCCTCGGGCGACCGTCCGAGGGTCGTGAGGTAGTTGCCCACGATGAGGGCGTTGATGCCGGCGGTCATGCCCATCGCCTGGAGGTCGCCCAGCGTGATCTCGCGACCGCCTGCGTAGCGCAGGATGACGCCGGGTAGGGCCAGGCGGAACAAGGCGATCCAGCGCACCGCCTCCCAGGCGCCGAGGGGCGGCCGATCCTCGAGCGGGGTCCCCGGCCGGGCATTCAGGAAGTTGATCGGCACCTCGGTCGGGTCGAGCTCGCGCAGCTCGAGCAAGAGCTCGATCCGTTGGGCGTCGCTCTCGCCCATCCCGATCAGGGCGCCGCAGCACAGCTCCATCCCGTGCCGACGGACGGTCCGGCAGGTCTCGGCCCGTTCCTCCCAGCGGTGCGTGGTCACCACCTGGTCGAAGAACGAGCGGGCGGTCTCGAGGTTGTGGTTGTAGCGGTGGACCCCTCCGGCGGCCAGCCGCGCCGCCTGCTCGTCGGTGAGGATGCCGGCGCTCACGGCCACGTTCAGCCCGGTCTCGTCGCGCACCAGCGGCACGAGCTCGAGGATGCGGCGCAGCGTCCGCTCGTCGGGCCCGCGCACGGCGAGCACGATGCAGAACTCCGAGGCGCCCAATGCCGCCGTTTCGCGGGCGGCCGCCAGGACGTCCTCGGTCGCCAGCAGCGGCGTCGCCTTGACCGGGGACTCGAAGCGTGAGGACTGCGAGCAGAAGTGGCAGTCCTCGGGGCACCCTCCGGTCTTGGCGGACAAGATGCCCTCCACCTCGACCTCCGGGCCGCACCAGGCCAGGCGGACCAGGTGGGCGAGCGAGGCCAGACCGACGACGGCCGGGTCGGGCAGCGCTGCCAGCGCGCCCAGCTCGTCGCCGCTCAGCATCCGACCCTCCTCGAGCAGGGCCGCCTCGGCCGCGGCGAGCAGCGCCCGATCGGCGGCCGAGGGAAGCCCCGGGCCCGCCGGGGGGGTGGGATGGGCCGCCGGCGCCTGGCGCCCCGCCCGCGGCGGTGCGCTCCTGAACCGTACGGCGGTGCTGGCTGGGCCCAGGGGAGCGTCGAGATCCACGGGGCCACGGTAGTGGCACCGGGGCGCGTCGGTCGATGGCGCCGGCCCGGCTGGTCGGGCAAGCTGACCGGCGTGGCGTGGGATTTCTCGACCGAGCCGGAGTTCGAGGAGCGGTTGGCGTGGATGCGGCGCTTCGTGCGCGAGGAGGTGTTCCCGCTCGAGACCCTCGGGCTCGGCTACGAGGACACCCTCCGGCTGGTGCGGCCCCTGCAGGACCAGGTCAAAGCGGAGGGCTTGTGGGCCGCCCATCTGCCCCCCGAGCTGGGGGGCGGGGGCTTCGGGCAGGTCCGCCTGGGGCTCATGCACGAGATCCTCGGTGCGTCCCCCCTCGGCCCCCTGGTCTTCGGGAACAACGCCCCGGACTCGGGCAACGCCGAGCTGCTGGCCATCGGCACCCGGGCCACCGGGCGCGAGGACCAGCGCGATCGCTGGCTGTACCCGCTGCTCGCGGGCGAGCTGCGGAGCGGGTTCTCGATGACCGAGCCCGGTACCGCCGGCTCGGACCCGACCCTGCTCGCCGCCCGGGCGGAGCGCGACGGCGACGAGTTCGTGCTGAACGGCCACAAGTGGTTCACGACCAACGGCTCGGTGGCCGACTTCCTCATCGTGATGGCGGTGACCAACCCCGAGGTGCACCCCTACCAGGGCTCGTCGATGATCATCGTGCCGGTGGACACGCCGGGCGTCGACGTGGTGCGCGACATCGGCACCATGGAGGAGCCCCACCCGACCTTCGGCCACTACGGCAACCACGCCGAGATCGTCTACCGCGACGTGCGGGTGCCGGTCGAGAACCTGCTGGGTCGGGAGGGCGAGGGCTTCGCCCTGGCCCAGGCGCGCCTGGGCCCCGGGCGCATCCACCACGCCATGCGCTGGCTGGGCCAGTCCCGGCGGGCCTTCGACATGCTCTGCGAGCGGGCCGTCTCGCGCTACGCCCACGGCTCGCTGCTGTCGGAGAAGCAGACCGTCCAGAACTGGGTGGCCGACTCGCTGGCCCAGATGCAGGCGGCGCGGCTCATGACCCTGCACGCCGCGTGGAAGATGGACCAGTCGGGATCGGCGGCCGCGCGCGTCGACATCGCCATGATCAAGTACTTCGGCGCCGGGGTGCTCTACGACGTGATCGATCGCGCCCTGCAGGTGCACGGGTCGCTGGGCTACTCGGCCGACCTCCCGCTCGAGGCCATGTACCGCGCCGCCCGGGCCGCCCGCCTCTACGACGGGCCCGACGAGGTGCACCGCCAGACGGTCGCCCGCCAGACGCTCAAGGGCTACGCCCCGACCGACGTGCCGAGCGAGCACATCCCCACCCGGCGGGAGGCGGCTCGCCGCAAGTTCGCCGACCTGCTCGCCGTCGCCACCGCCGACGATTGAGCGGGCCGTCTCCGACGGTCGGCCCGGCGTCCACCGACGGTCGGGCCGGCGTCCACCGGCGTCGCCGAGGGCCCCCGCCCGATGGTGGCCGCGGGCCCTCGGCGCCCGGATGCTAAGAATCTCGGGTGACCGACATTCTGGATCCGGTGGGGGCGCCGGCCGGAGCCGCCACCGGCCCCGGTAGTCCCCGTCCGGGCCGATCGGGTCCGGGCCGGTCGGGTTCGCGCCGATCGGGTCCGGGCGGCTCGCTGCGCCTGGGTGTCCCGTTCGCGCTGGTGCACCTGTCGTGCCTGGCGCTGCTAGTGGTCGGATGGAGCCCGGTCGCCGTCGGAGTCTGCGCGGCCATGTACGTGGCCCGCATGTTCGGCATCACCGGCTTCTACCACCGCTATTTCTCGCACCGGGCCTTCCGGGTCGGCCGCCCGGTCCAGTTCGCCGGGGCGGTCCTCGGCGCGTCGGCCGCCCAGCGGGGCCCGCTGTGGTGGGCCGCCCACCACCGCCGTCACCACCGCTACACCGAGCGGCCCGGCGACCCCCACTCGCCGGTGCTCGACGGGCTGCTCTCGAGCCATCTCTTCTGGATCTTCGCGGCGGCCAACCACGACACCGACCTGGCGGCGGTGGAGGACCTGGCTGTGTTCCCCGAGCTGCGGTTCATCGACCGGTTCCACCACCTGGTGCCGGCCGTCACCATCGGGGCGATGTTCGCCCTCGGCTACGGCCTGGGGCACGCCTGGCCCGGGCTGCACACCTCGGGTCCCCAGATGCTCGTCTGGGGCTTTTCGGTCTCGACGGTGCTCGTCTACCACGCCACCTTCTCCATCAACTCGCTGGCCCACCGGTTCGGTTCGCGGCGCTACGAGACCAAGGACGCCAGCCGCAACAACGCGGGCCTGGCGCTGCTCACGATGGGGGAGGGGTGGCACAACAACCACCACCGGTTCCCCGGCGCCGCCCGCCAGGGGTTCGCGCCCTGGGAGCTCGACGCGACCTGGCTGATGCTGCGGGCCCTGGCCCGGCTCGGGCTGGTGCGGGACCTCCGCCCGGTCCCCGCGCCCGTGCTGGCGGTCGCCCGGGCCGGACGATCCGGGCCTCCGACCTCGTAGGCGCCGCCTCTAGCGCCGCCCTCGTAGGGCCGATCCGGGCCCTCGACGTCGTAGGGCGCCGCCTCCGGCGCCGGCCTCAGGAATCGAAGTCGGCGCCGGTCGAGACCGGAGGCTCGATGCCCCAGCGGCGCATCCCCTCCTCCATGCGGGCGATCACCGTGTTGAGCACGGCCACCCTCCCGAAGCGCTTCTGCTCGGCCGGGATCACGTCCCAGGGCGCCAGCGGCTGGCTCGTCTCCGCGAGCATGTCCTCGACCGCGGCCTCGTAGGCGACCCGCTTCTCGCGGTTGCGCCAGTCCTCGTCGGTCAGCTTCCACGCCTTGAGCGGGTCCTCCCGGCGGGCCCGGAACCGCTCGAGCTGCTCGTCGTGGGAGATGTGCAGCCACAGCTTGATGAGGATCATCCCTTCGGCCGCCAGGGACCGCTCGACCGAGCTGATCTCGTCATAGGCGCGCCGCCACTGCACCTCGGAAGCCAGGCCCTCGACCCGCTCCACGAGCACCCGGCCGTACCAGCTCCGGTCCAGCACCGCCATGCCGCCCCACCCGGGGAGGACCGGGAAGAACCGCCACAAGAAGTGGTGGCGCAGCTCGTCGGGCGTCGGTGCCCCGAACTGGGTGACCCGCACGTGACGGGGGTCGAGCCGGGCGATCAGCCGCTTGATGGCGCCGCCCTTGCCGGCGGCGTCCCAGCCCTCGAACACCACGCACACCGGCGGCCCCAGCCGGCCTTCGCCGAGCTGGCCCCCGTTGACCAGGCGCAGGTGGAGCAGCCGGCGTTGGGCGGCGCTCAGCAGCTGGGTCTCCTCGTCGCGCGAGAGCCGGCCCGAAAGGTCGACCGCCCCGAGCCGCGCCCGAGGCCGGGGGATCGTCGACGTGCCGGGGTCGTCGGGCGGAGCCGGCACCGGCTGAGGAGCCCGACCCCTCGGCGGGGCGTGAACTTTCGGCGGAGCCGGGTTGTCCGGCCGAGGCTGGTGGCCCGGGGACACCGTCACCGCAGGACCGCCGTCGCCAGCTCCGGTCCTCGCAACGCTCGACGGATCCGGTCGGCCGGACCGGCCAGCACCACCAGCTCGCGGTTGAACAGGTGCGAGACCCGGCCCACCTTGCGACCGGCAGGATCGTGGATACCGATCCGGGCGCCGACGTAGCGCGCCGACTCGAAGCCCAGGGTCACCACCCGCTCGAACCGCCCGCACATCTCCTCGAGCTGGTGGCGGTCCACCCATGCCTCGTCGTTGTAGGACAGGGCGAGCACCTCGCAGTCGATCCTCTGCACCACCTCGCGCAGGGCGCCGGGCATGGTGCGCTTTGAATTGAAGACGCTCTTGGTCGACGGGTCCCGCGCGTCCACCCGCTTGCACGCTACCCCGTAGTGGTCCGGGGCATCCCAGGCCACCAGGGTCTCCCAGACGTGGTAGTTGGTGAAGTAGCGGTGCTGGTTGTAGGGCGGGTCGAGGTACGCCAGGTCGAACGGCCCCAGGCCGGCCGCCAACGACAGCGCGTCGCCCCGCACCGCCCGTCCGGTGCCCGCCAGCAGGTCGGGCACCCGTAGCTCGATGGGGGCGTAGGAGCGCGGTGCCCATCGCTTCACGTACGCCATCTGGACGCCGGTGGTCGAGTCCACCCGGTCGGCCGCCTCGATCAAGCTGGTCAGGAGGAGCGGGTGCAGCGGGGAGCCGGCGAAGTCGGCCTCGATGGCGCCGCGCATGGCGTCGATGCGCTCGCCGTTGAACGGCTGGAAGAACCGCGAGGCGGTGCAGAAGGTCGCGGTCACGTACCCCGCTTCGCCGGGCAGCGCCTGCAGGTAGGCCAGCGCTTCGACCAGCTCCCGCCGGTCCACCTCGTCGGCATCCGTCTCGACGTAGCACCGCGCGAACACCTCGGCGTACCGAGCCACGTCGACCGCGGTCACCGCCAGCCCCCGACCCTTGAACGCCTGGGCGACCCGGGTGGTGCCGGTGAACAGGTCGAGGGCGCTGCGGGCGCCGACGGCGGCGGCCAGGTCCCCCAGCAACGGGACGAGCCGCCGTTTGGAGCCGATGTACTTGATCACCGGTGGGCCGCCGGCTGGGTCATCCGGTGTCGGCCCGGACACCGGTGGCCCACGGCTCAGCCCCGGGCGGGGTCGGCGTTGCCGGTGCCGGCCGCTTCAGCGGTGGAGGGATCGAGGGTCAGCACCGGCTCGGGGGCCGCGGCCGGGTAGATCAGCCAGTGCAGGCCGGCGGCGACGATGGCGCCGACCAGCGGTGCGACGATGAACAGCCACACCTGGCTGAGTGGGGTGCCGCCCAGGACCAGGGCCGGCCCCAGGCTCCGGGCGGGGTTGACCGACGTGCCGGTCAACGGGATGCCGACCAGGTGGACGACGGTGAGGGACAGGCCGATCACCACGCCGGCGGTCGCCGCGTTGGCGATCTTGCTGGTGACCCCGAGGACGACGAAGACGAACAGCGCCGTCAGGACGACCTCGGCCAGAAAGGCCCCGCCCCCTCCGAGATGCACGAGCGATGCGGTGCCGTAGCCGTCGGCACCCAGACCCTGCACGCTGCGGTGGTAGAGCGGCGACTGGCCGAGGACGGCCCACAGCAGCAGGGCGCCCAGGATGCCGCCGACGATCTGGGCAACCACGTAGGCGATCGCCTCGAGCGGCGGGATCCTGCGGGTGAGCACGGCGCCGAGCGTCACGGCCGGGTTCACGTGGGCGCCCGAGATCGGCCCCAGCACGTAGACCAGTGCCAGCAGGGTCAGCCCGAAGGCGAGCGCGGTGGCGACCACGCCGGCGGCCACGCTGCCCCCGTCGAAATGGAAGCCGAACGAGAGGGTCGCCACCCCCACCGCGAAGAACACCAGCAGCGCCGTTCCCAGCAGTTCGGAGAGCAACTTGCGGACCATGTCGACACCCCCTGTGCCTACCGACCAGCCCGGCCCGGCTCGCTCGACCGCGCCGGGGACCGGTCTTCTACCTGCTCGTGGTGTTCGAGCTGCCGAGGGTGACGTTACCGCCGGGCCCGCCGACGGGCAGGGATCCCGGGTCCGCTCGACGGCCCTTGGCTACGCTTCGGACCGGCCGAGGAGGGTCCCATGTACGACAAGGTTCACGGCACCGTGCTGCCGGTGCTCGAGATCGGGCTCGATCCGGGGGAGTCGGTGATCTCCGAAGTGGGCGAGTTCTCCTGGATGACCGACACCATCCAGATCGCCACCGGGACTGGTGGGGGAGTGGGGGGAAAGGGACTGCTCGGCGCCATGAAGCGGGTGGCGGGCGGCAGCAGCTTCCTCTTCAACACCTTCACCGCCCAGGGCGGTGCCGGGATGGTGTCCTTCGCCGCCAAGCTGCCCGGGCACATCCTTCCGGTCGACGTCCAGCCGGGCGCCGAGCTGCTGGCCCACCGGCGCGGCTTCATGGCCGCCACGCCGGGGATCGAGGTCGGGGCCGGCTTCCAGCAGTCGTTCCGGGGTGGGATCTTCGGCGGCGAGGGCTTCGTCCTCCAGCGGATCGGCGGTACCGGCCGGGCCTGGGTGGAGCTGTCGGGAGAGGTGCTCACCTTCGATCTCCAACCGGGCCAGAGCATGCGGGCGCATCCGGGTCACGTCGGCCTGTTTCAGGCGTCGGTCCGCTTCGAGGTCCAGCGGGTGCCCGGGCTGGCCAACCGTTACCTGGGCGACGACGGTCACCACTTCGTCGTGCTGACCGGCCCGGGGCGCATCTGGCTCCAGTCGATGCCCTTGCCCATCCTGGCCGGATCCCTCGCGCCCTACCTGGGCGACGGCGGGCACCCGATGGAGGCCGGCGCGGCAGGCGGCGCTGCGGCCAGCGTGCTCGGCAGCCTGTTCGGCAAGTAGCGCAGGTAGCGCAGGTAGCGGAGGTAGCGCTCAGCGCATCTCGACGTCTTCGAGGTAGTCCTCGCTCCAGTGGGTGAAGCGCTCCTCGGGGAGCCGCAGGCAGTAGGAGGGGTCGAGGGCCTCGACGAAGGCCCGGTCGTGGCTCACCGCCACGATCGTGCCCGACCAACCCGACAGCATGGAGCCGACGGCCAGCACCGAGCTCGGGTCGAGGTTGTTGGTCGGCTCGTCGAGGAGCAGCACGTTGGCCTGCCCGGCCGCCAGCATGGCGAGGCCGAGCTTGGCCCGCTCCCCGCCCGAAAGGGTCCCGGGGAGCTGGGTGGCGGCTTTGCTGGTCAACCCGAACGACCCGAGCAGGGCCCGCCGATCGGTCTCCTTCACCAGCACGGTGTCGCTCAGGTTGTCGAGCGCCGTCCGCTGCGGGTCGATCTGCTGGTGCTCCTGGGCGAAGTAGCCGACCGTGACGTTGGCGCCCAGGGTGACCGATCCCGTGGTCGGTTCCTGCACCCCGGCCAGGCAGCGGAGCAGGCTGGACTTGCCGGCGCCGTTGCGGCCGATGATCACGATGCGGTCGCCCCGGCCGGCCCGGAAGCCCACGTCGCGCAGGACAGGGGGACCGCCGTAGCGCACCGACAGGCTCTCCACCGTCACCGGGACGTCCCCGGAGCGGACCGGCACAGGCAGCCGGAACTTGCTCACCCGCTCGCGGGCGAACACCTCGGTGCGGTTGTCGGCCAGTCGCTCGACCCGCCGGTCGATCGACTTGGCGACCCGGGCCCGGCGGTTGGTCGACCCGCGCATCGAGTCGGCCAGGGTCGAAAGGCGGCCGATCTCGCGTTGCTCGACCTTGGCCGCCTTCTCCCGCCGTTCCTGGTCCGCCCCGAGCTGGGTCCGGTAGCTCGAGTAGGTGCCCTTGTACTCGTGGAGCCGCCCGTCCGCCAGGTGCAGGACCTTGGTGAGGGAGCGGTCCAGGAGGTCGAGGTCGTGGCTGATCACCAGGATCGCCCCGCCGAACTGCTCCAGCTCGTCCATGAGCCACCGTTTGGCCGGCAGGTCGAGGTGGTTGGTGGGCTCGTCGAGGAGCATCATGTCGGGTCGCTGGAACAGGATCCGGACCAGGTCCAGCCGGCGCCGCTGACCGCCCGACAGCCCCTCGATGTCCTCGAACAGCAGCTCCTGGCGCAGGCCCAGGCCGTCCGCCAGCCTCGCCATGATGGACTCGGCCTCGTAGCCGCCGCTGGTGCGGTACTGCTCCTCGAGGTCGGAGAACAGCTCGATGTTCTCCGCCGTCGGGTCCTTCGCCATCTGGCTGCGGGCCTGGTCGAGGGCGTCGTCGAGCACGTCGAGCCCCCGTCCCGAAAGGACGTGGGAGAACCCGCTCGGATCGAGCCCGAGGCCCTTGGGCTCGGGGACCTGGGGCAGGTACCCGACCGTCCCGGTCACCCGGATGTTGCCGGTGTGGCGCACGGCCCGGGAGGGTTCGCCCACCACGAGCGACATGAACGTGGACTTGCCGGTGCCGTTGCGTCCGACGAGGCCTACCTTCTCGCCGTCGCCCACGACGAAGGAGGCGTCCTTCAGGAGGGTACGGCTGCCGATCTCGATGTTGAGCGAGGAGCCGACGATCACTCGAGCCGAGGCTAGTGCCCCTCGGGGGAGGCGCCGGTCAGCTCGAGAAGACGAACTCCTCGATCAGCGCCGCCAGCTCGACCGGGGAGTCGCCCTGGATGCTGTGCCCGGCCTCGTCGAAGTGCTCGATGCGGGCCGAGGGCACCCGGCGCCGCAGCTCGGCCTCGTCGTCGTCACGTAGTACCGAGTCGGGCCGCATGCCCCGGGCGAGCAGCAAGGGTACCGACAGGGACTCCGCCGCCTCCCAGAGCTCGGTGTAGATCGGACCGTCGGCCGGCCGCTCCGGTCGGCTCGCCGTGCCCGAGCGGTGCCGGGCCCAGCGCCAGACCCACGATCCGTCCTCCTGCTGCTCGGCGTTGTGCAGGATGCCCCGGCGCAGGGACGACAGGGACCGGTTCGGATTGAACTTCGACGTCCGCTCGAGCAGGTCCTCGAGGCTCGGGAAGCTGGGCGGCCCGTTCGTGAAGTCCCCGATGTGCTTGGCCCGGTCGCCCTTCAGGCCGGGCAGCACGTCGACGAGCACCGCCTTGCGGACGACATCGGGCGCGTACCGGGCCAACGAGAGCGTGGTGAGTCCGCCGAGCGACATGCCGATCACGGCGGCGGCGTTGGGCGCGAGCTCCCGCACCGCTTTGGCGACGTCGACCGCGTTGCCGTCGGTGTTCAGCTGGCCCTCGGGGTGGTCACCGGGCCCGTCGGAGTGCCCATGGCCGGGTAGATCGATCGCCACCAGGGGCCGCCCGAGGGCCAGGGCCACCGTGTCCCAGGTGTGGGCGTTCTGGGACCCTCCGTGGAGGAGGACGAGCTGGGGGTCGTCGTCGGCCCACACCAACGCGCTGATCCGGCGCCCGGGGTCGACCTCGACGAAGGTTCGGCGGACCACCGGCGGGCCGCCGAAGGCGATCCCGTGCTCCTCGGCGTTCTCGTGGAACAGCCCGAACTCGTCGTACTCGATCCGCTCGGCCACTGGTGCCCCCTCTCCCTGCCCCCCGACGCAACGACCCTAGCCGGACTGATCGCCGGCCCCCGCCCCCCACCCCCGGTGCCGCCCCCGCGTGGCCCGGAGAGCGGAGCGGGTACTACGATTCCGGGCATGCTCGCAGACGACATCCAGATCATCTCGGTCGACGACCACGTGGTGGAGCCGCCCAACGTGTGGCAGGACCACCTGCCGG
>DASYAI010000047.1:0-2104 GCA_036501425.1 Acidimicrobiales bacterium
CACCAGCACCACCGACGGGAGCCCGTCATGACCACCCCGAAGCTCGCCCTTGTCCTGCTCGCCCTCGTCCTGGTCATCGCGGTGGCCGCCCGGGTCACGCTGTTCTCCTCCCAGCGGGTGCGGCGGATGCGGTGGCGGATCATCTTCCGGTTGCACCCCGGGCCCGGGTTCGCCAGCCTCGGCGAGCTGGCTGTCCGGTGGTCGCGGCTCGCGGCGCTGCGCCATGGCCGCCGGGCCCGGCCCTCGATGCGGTGGCACCACCGGGTCACCGCCCGGACCACCGAGTACGCGATCCGGCTCGGCCGCGCGCAGTACTTCCTTCGTGTCTTTGCCCGCGCCGAGGACCAGACCGTCATCTTGTCCCTGCCGCGGGTGGGGAAGTCGGGGTTGCTCGCCGACCGGGTCATCGAGCACCCCGGCGCCGCCCTGGTCACCGAGTCCCGCCCCGACATCTACGCCGCCACCGCCGGCTACCGCGCCCGGCTCGGCCCTATTGAGGTGTTCAACCCGGAGAACGTCTCCGGTATCCCGTCCACGTTCGGCTGGGGCATGACGATCGGCTGCGAGGACCCGTCCGAGGCCATCCGGCGTGCTGCCGACCTGGTCGGAGCAGTCGCCAACGTCGGGGAAATGGCCTGGTGGGTGGAGAAGTCCGCCGCCGCCCTCGCCGCCGGAATGCACGCCGCCGCGCTGATCGGCGGGGACATGGGGGACGTGTGGGCATGGGCCAACGGGTACGGCGCCGGGACGGTCGACGACGCCCGCGCCCACCCCGCCGCCTCGGTTGAGCTGTTCGGCAGCCTCGCCGAGCTGGAGCGGCCCGGCAAGACCGCCGACTCGATCCGGCTGACCATGAGCAAGGCGCTGACCTGGCTGGCCATCCCGCAGATCCGCGCGATGGTCACCGGCCCGGCCGCCCGGCCGTTCGACGTCGGCGCGTTCACCGACAACCGCGGCACGATCTACATGCTCGCCCCCGGCGGGGACGGCGCCCCGTGCGCCCCGTTGTTCCGCTGCTTCGCCTCCTACGTGCACCGCGCCGCCCGCCACCACGGCCTGGCCCAGGTCCACCGCAAGCTCGACCCGGGCCTGCTGTTCGCCCTCGACGAGCTCCACCTGTGCCCGGTCGACCTGCCCGCCTGGCTGGCCGACTCAGCCGGGAAGGGCATCCAGGTCGTTGCCGTGGTGCACTCCACCGGCCAGCTGCGGGAGAAGTACGGTGAGCACGGCGCCGCCACCGTGTGGTCCACCGCCGGAACGAAGATCTTCCTGCCCGGCATCCACGACACCGCCACCCTCGAAGACGTCTCCCGGCTGTGCGGCACCCTCGGCCACGGCGAGCGGGCCGAGCGGGTCATGCCGCCCGAGCTGCTGGCCCGGCTCCCCGACTGGCACGCCCTGGTCATCTCCGTCAACCGCTCCCCGGTCGTGATCAGGTTCCGCCCGTCCTGGCGGCGCATCGAGGCCCGCCTCGGCCTCGCCCCCAGGCCGCTGCCCATCTACCGCCGCTACGCCGAGCCGACCGCCGACGACGCGGTCATCACCGAACTCGACAGCCGCCGCCCCGCCTGGCCCGCACCAGGCGACCGCGAAGACCACGGCGAGTCCGCGTAACCAGCACCGGCACAAGCCAGAACGACCCAGAAACGGAAGTGCAGCCATGAGAAACAACCCGAGCCCGAAACCGCAGGCCGAGCAAGAACCCGACGACCTCGGGCTCAGCACCGGCCAGTGGCACGACCTGGCCGTCGCGTACAACTACGGCCTCATCGAGCCAGCCGAAGGAACCGTCGAGGCCGAGGTGTTCCGCCGGATGGACGCCTACGCCCGGCAAGAGGCAACCCGGGCCGCCCTTGAACCAGAACCCGACCAGGCACCGGGCCGCGAGCCCGAGCCCGAGATCCCGTGACGACCGCGAAGGAGGCAGCACCGTGAACCAGCCCCAGCACGACCCCGACCCGGTATGGCACATGGGCCCCCTCACCCCCGTTACCGGCCCTGCCCTCACCGCCGAGGAACAGGCCGACTGGGAGGCCTACCTCGACGACTGCCACAGCGAGGGGATGCGCGAACTCGACCAGGGAGTCGAGCACGAGCCCGGCCG
>DASYAI010000048.1:0-12665 GCA_036501425.1 Acidimicrobiales bacterium
GTCGGTGGCCCGGATGATCGACCAGGGCCGTGCGCCTTCGGTCCACTCGGCGGTGGGCAAGGACCTCGGCACCCGCTTCGAGCAGGACGTCCTGGCTCGGGTCCAGACCCTGGTCGAGGAGGAGCCCGCACCAGGCGGTCCGGGCGAGCTCGGGCGGCTGCTGGCCCGGGCCCTGCTGGTCGCCCCGTCATGGACGATCCGGGGCGGCACCAACGAGATCCTGCGCACCGTGATCGCGAAGGGTCTGCGGTGAGCGAGGCACTGCTCCTCGAGAGCGCCGAGCGGGCCTTCGCGGCGACGTGCTCCCACGATCGGGTGCAGGCCGCGGAGGCGGCGGGATGGGCGCCGGAGGTCTGGGAGACCGTGGCGGCCATGGGGCTGCCGTGGATCTCGGTGCCCGAGGAAGCGGGCGGCTCCGGCGGCACGGTCGCCGACGCCGTGGCGGTGCTGGGCCTCGCCGGGGCCCACGCCGCGCCGGTGCCGCTGGCCGAGGCTGGCCTGCTGGCCGGATGGTTGCTGGCGGGCGCCGGGTTGCCCGTCGACCCGGGTCCGAGCACCGTGGTGCCCGGCGTGCGGGGCGACGACCTGGGCCTGCGGGCGGGTGTCCTCACCGGGACCGCCCGGCGCGTGCCATGGGCCCGGGCGGTCGAGCGGATCGTCGCGCTGGTCGACGGGCAGGTGGTGGTAGTGGCAGCATCGTCGGCCGGGTTGGAGGCGGGGGTCAACCTGGCGGGCGAGCCCCGGGACACCGTCGTGTTCGACCGGGTGGAACCCGAGCAGGTGGCTCCCGCCGGGACCGGGGTGGACCCCGACGCCCTGTGGTTCCGGGGGGCGCTCAGCCGGGTCGCCCTGATGGCGGGCGCGCTGCAGGCGCTAGCCGATCAGACCGCGGCGTACGCCGAGCAGCGCCAGCAGTTCGGCCGGCCCATCGCCGGCTTTCAGGCGGTGCAGGAGCACGTGGTGCGATGCGCCGAGGAGGCGGCCCTGGTCGATCTGGCCGCCCAGGTATCGGCGGCCCGGGTCGACGAAGGGCCGGCCGCCTTTGAGGTCGCGTCGGCCAAGCTGCTCGCCAACGACGCGGTCCGGGTGGCCACTCGCGCCGCCCACCAGGTGCACGGGGCGATCGGGCTGACCCAAGAGCACCGGCTCCACCAGCTGACCCGGCGACTCTGGTCGTGGAGGGCGGAGTACGGCGACGGGTGGTCGGTGCGGCTGGGCCGGGCCGTCGCCGGCCGGCCGCCGGCCCGCCTCTACGAGACCATCGCCGACGGATCGGCGTCGGGGATCACCCTTCCGGTCGGGATCACCTCCTGACCGGAGGTGGACGCGGCGCGGGAGCCGGGCCGCGCTCGCAGGTCGCCGGGCCACTGGGGAGCCCGCCGGGGCAGCCCGCTAGCATCCCGGACATGCAATTCGCGCACCTTGGCCGGACCGGGCTGCGGGTCAGCCGCTTGTGTCTGGGCACGATGAACTTCGGGCCCGAGACCGACGAGGCCGATTCCTTCGCCATCATGGATCGTGCCCACGACGTGGGGATCAATTTCTTCGACTCGGCCAACGTGTACGGCCGATCGAAGGGTCGTGGCGCCACCGAGGAGATCGTCGGCCGCTGGTTCGAGAAGGGGGACGGCCGCCGCGAGCGCACCGTGCTGGCGACCAAGCTCTACGGGGAGATGGGGGACTGGCCCAACGAGGGCCGCCTGTCGGCGCTCAATATCCGTCGGGCCTGCGACGCGTCGCTCCGGCGGCTGCAGACCGACTACATCGACCTCTACCAGATGCACCATATCGACCGCACCACCCCGTGGGACGAGATCTGGGAAGCGATGGAGGTTCTCCGGGCCCAGGGCAAGATCCTCTACGTCGGCTCGTCCAACTTCGCCGGGTGGCACATCGCCAAGGCCCAGGGCGTGGCCGAGGGCCGGCAGTTCACCGGTCTGGCGAGCGAGCAGTCGCTGTACAACCTGCTGGCGCGGCAGATCGAGCTCGAGGTGTTGCCCGCCGCCATCGACTTCGGCGTGGGGGTCATTCCCTGGTCGCCGTTGCAGGGGGGCCTGCTCGGGGGCGTGGTGCGCAAGGAGCGCGAGGGCAGTCGCCGCAACCAGCGGTGGGCCGGTGCCGACGACGCCCTGCGGGCCCAGCTGGGCGCCTACGAGGACCTGTGCGAGTCGATCGGCGAGGAGCCCTCGACGGTCGCCCTCGCCTGGCTGCTCGGCCGACCCGGCGTCACCGGTCCGATCATCGGTCCCCGGACCGTCGACCAGTTCGAGGGCGCACTTCGAGCGCTCGAGATCACCCTCGCTTCCGAGGTCCTCGAGCAGCTCGACGCCCTGTTTCCGGGGCACAAGCCCGCACCCGAGGACTACGCCTGGTAGTCGGAGGCTGGTAGTCGCCGTCGCCCCCGACGCGCCCACCTCGGGGCTCAGCGGTCGCTGTCGCCTCGGCGATACTCGGCGGTCAGGACGTCGAGCTCGGCGAGCAGGTCACCGTCGAGGGTCGTCGCCAGCGCCCGGACGGAGTCCTCGAGCTGCTCGGGCCGGCTCGCCCCCACGATGGGTGCGGTGACGGCCGGGTTGGCGAGCACCCAGGCCACCGCCAGGGTGGTCAGCGACAGCCCGGCCTGCTGGGCCACCGAGCCGAGCTGGGTCACGGTGGCGAACTCCCGGTCGTGCCAGTACCGGTCCTGGTAGATCCGTCCGGCGTTGCCCAAGGTGAACCTGGTGCCCTCCGGCGGGGGGCCTGACGGCACGTGCTTGCCGGTGAGCAGGCCGCCGGCGAGCGGGTTGTAGGGGATCATGCCGATCCCCTCCTCGACGCACAGCGGGAACAGGTCCCGCTCGAACTCCCGGAACAGCAGGTTGTAACGGGGCTGGACCGAGTCGAAGCGGACCAGGCCGGTCGCCTCGGACCGCCCGATGGCCCGGGCCAGCCGGAACGCCAGCCAGTTGCTGACCCCCACGTAGCGCGCCTTGCCGGCGCGCACCACGTCGTCGAGGGCACCGAGGGTCTCGTCGATCGGCGTGGACGGGTCGAACCCGTGGAGCTGGTAGAGGTCGACGTAGTCGGTCCCGAGGCGGCGGAGCGAGCCGTCGATGGCGTCGAGGATGTGCTTGCGCGACGTGCCCCGGTCCCAGGGCGACGGCCCGGTCGGTGCGAAGCACTTGGTGGCGACGATGAAGCGGTCGCGGCGGTCGCGCAGCCAGCGGCCCAGGATCTCCTCGGTCCGCCCCACGGTCGAGCCGTCGCCGCCCAGGGGGTAGGCGTCGGCGGTGTCCAAGAAGGTGAACCCGGCCTCGTCGGCCGCGTCGAGGATGGCGACCGACCGCTCCTCATCGCACTGGAGGCCGAAGGTCATGGTCCCCAGGCACAGGCGGGAGACCTTCAACCCCGTCCGTCCCAGCCTCACGTGCTCCACCCGAACCTCCTTGTGGGCCCCACCGCTCGGCGCTCCGTGACCGTCGAGCCTACCGGGGAGCGGGAGGCCGACCCGCGTCGCTCCTGGTCGAAGCCCGAGGACCAGCTCCGGCTCCCCGGGGCGGGAGGTGCTCGGCCCCGGGGCGCTCGGTATCCTTCGCGCCATGCCCTCACCGAACGCGTCGTCGTCCGTCCTGCTCCGAGTGGAGATCGACCACCAGCCGGGGGCCCTGGGCCGCCTCACCTCGGCCATCGGCTCGGCGGAGGGGAACATCCTGGGGGTGGACATGGTCGGCGTCAGCGAAGGCCGGATGCTCCGGGACGTCACCGTCCTGGCCACCGACAGCGCCCACGCCGAGCGCATCGTTCGGGCCGCGGCCGGCACGGCCGGCGTCACGGTGCTCGAGGCGCTGGACCGGACCTTCCAGATGCACCAGCGGGGGAAGATCGAGGTGGTCTCCAAGTTCCCCCTGCGCACCCGGGACGACCTGTCGATGGCCTACACCCCCGGTGTCGCCCGGGTGTGCAAGGCGATCGAGGCGACCCCCGACGCGGTCTTCCGGTACACGCTCAAGGCCAACACCGTGGCGGTGGTCACCGATGGCACGGCGGTGCTCGGTCTGGGCAACATCGGCCCGGCGGCGGCGATCCCGGTCATGGAGGGCAAGGCGATGCTCTTCAAGGAGTTCGCCGGGGTGGACGCCTTTCCGGTGTGCCTCGACGTGGCGACCCCCGACGCGCTGGTCGAGGCGGTCGTGCAACTGGCGCCGGTCTTCGGCGGGATCAACCTCGAGGACATCGCCGCGCCGGCGTGCTTCGAGGTGGAAGAACGGCTGAAGGAGCTGCTCGACATCCCGGTCTTCCACGACGACCAGCACGGTACGGCGGTGGTGGTGCTGGCCGCCCTGCGCAACGCCACCCGGGTCGTGGGCAAGGCCATGGGGGACCTGCGGGTCGTGGTGGCCGGGATGGGGGCGGCCGGCGTGGCGGTCACCAAGATCCTGCTCGAGGCGGGGGTGGGGGACATCGTCGGGCTCGATCGGGGGGGCGCCATCCATCGGGGCCGCCCCGATCTGGTGGCGAGCAAGCGGTGGGTGGCCGAGCACACCAACGCCGAGGGGCGGACCGGATCCCTGAGCGACGCGCTGGCCGGCGCCGACGTGTTCGTCGGCGTGAGCGGCCCGGGCCTGGTCAGCCGGGACGACGTGGCGTCCATGGCCGACAAGCCCATCGTCTTCGCGCTCGCGAACCCCGACCCCGAGATCCTCCCCGAGGAGGTCGACGGCCTGGTGGCGGTCATGGCGACCGGGCGGAGCGATTTCGCCAACCAGATCAACAACGTCCTGTGCTTTCCCGGGATCTTCCGAGGGGCGCTCGACATCGGCGCCCGTTCGATCAGCGAGGGAATGAAGCTGGCGGCGGCGACGGCGATCGCCGACTCGGTCCCCTCCGACGAGCTGTCGCCGACCTACGTGGTGCCCTCGGTCCTCGATCGCGCGGTGGGGCCACGGGTGGCGACGGCGGTGGCCGACGCGGCCCGCGCCGAGGGCAATGCCCGGACGTTCGCCTCGGGCCGCGACGCCCTCGCCCACCTCGATTGGGAGGCCTGAGCGCGTCGGTGGAGACCGGCCGTCGGTACCATGGCGGGGCGGGCCGGCCGGGGGCAGGTGGAGGGGGACCAGGCTGCCGAGCAGGTCGGGCACCGGCCCGGGACCGTGCGAGATCTCGGGAGGCGCGATGGAAGACGAGCCGAGCGACCACGGGCGCCGCGGCGGGACCGGCCACCCGCCGTCGCCCGGCGGACGCCTGGTGTCGCTGCGGCCGCCCCCGCTCGGCACCACCGCGGCGCCGCCGGAGCGCCGTGCTGGTCCCGGCGACGCCCGACGAGTCCCCCGACCGCCGCCCGACGATCCCCTCGAGGCGATCTTTCCCGCGATCGCCGACTACGCGTTCCTCTCGGACTGCGAGAACACGTGCCTCGTGGCGCCGACGGGCGCGGTGGAGTGGCTGTGCCTGCCCCGGCCCCACGACCCGAGCGTCTTCGGGACCCTGCTCGACCGGTCGGCCGGCGCCTTCCGCCTGGCCCCGGCCGACACCGCAGTGCCCGCCAACCGCCGTTACGTGCCCGGGTCCATGGTGCTGGCCACCACCTGGCAGACCCGCACCGGTTGGCTGGCGGTGCGCGACTTCCTGGCCGTCGGGCCCTGGCACCGCACCGACGACCGATCGGCCCTGCACCGGCGGACCCCGGGCGACTTCGACGCCGACCACATGCTCGTGCGCACCGCGACGTGCCTGCACGGCGAGGTCGACGTGCAGCTCGAGTGCGAGCCGTCCTTCGACTGGGGCCGCGAGGACGCCGAGTGGAGCTACACCGGCGCCGGGTACGACCGGGTGCGCACGACCAACGCCGACCAGGTGCCGCTGACCCTGGTCGGGGACCTCCGATTGGGCATCGAGGGCCGCGCCGTCCGGGCCCGGCACCGGCTCGGCGAGGGCGAGTCGTGCTTCGTGGTGCTCAGCTGGTCCGAGCGCCCCCCGCCCGACCAGGCCCACGCGGTCCGTGAACGCCTCGAGGCGACCAACCGCTTCTGGCGGGGCTGGGTGGACGGCGGCCGGTTCCCGGACCATCCCTGGCGCGAGCAGCTCCAGCGCAGCGCCCTCACCCTGAAGGGCCTCACCTACTCCTCGACCGGCGCCCTGCTGGCCGCGCCCACCACGTCGCTCCCCGAGAACCCCGGTGGGGCCCGCAACTGGGATTACCGCTTCACCTGGGTCCGCGACGCCGCGTTCACCGTGTGGGCACTGCACGCCCTGGGGTTCGAGGCCGAGACGGCCGACTTCCTCTCCTTTCTGGCCGACGCCTTGGGGACCACCAGTCATCACGGGCCATCGGGATCGCGCCGGTCGTCGGGGACCGACACCCGGCAGCTCGAGGTGCTCTACGCGGTGGACGGCTCGGTGCCGCCCCCCGAGATCGAGCTCGATCACCTGAGCGGGTACGGGGGCAGCCGGCCCGTCCGGGCCGGCAACGCCGCGGTCCAGCAGCTCCAGACGGACATCTTCGGCGCGGTGGTCGACTCCGTCTACCAGCACACCCGCTCGCGCGACGCCCTGGGGGAGCGCCCGTGGGCCCTGGTGGTCAGCGCGGTGGAGGCGGCCCTGGCCCGCTGGGCGGAGCCCGACCACAGCATCTGGGAGGTGCGGGGCGAGCCCCGGCACTTCACCTACTCGAAGGTGACGTGCTGGGTCGCCGCCGACCGGGGCGCCCGCCTGGCGGCGCTGCGGGGCGACACCGAGCGCGCCGATCGCTGGTGGCAGGCGGCGCTCGACATCCACGCCGACGTCTGTGCCCGAGCGGTCGACGGCGCCGGCCGCTTCACCCAGTACTACGGGTCGACCGAGCTCGACGCCTCCCTGCTGGTGCTCCCGCTCGTGCGGTTCCTGCCGCCCGACGATCCTCGGGTACGCGCCACCATCCTCGGGGTGGCGGACGAGCTCGGCGAGGACGGCTTCGTGCACCGTTACCGCACCACGACGACCGACGACGGCCTCGACGAGCCCGAGGCCAGCTTCACCGTCTGCTCGTTCTGGCTGGTGTCGGCCCTGGTCGAGATCGGCGAGGTCGGCCGGGCCCGCAAGCTCTGCGAGCGGCTGCTCGGCCTGGCGAGCGGTCTGGGCCTCTACGGCGAGGAGCTCGATCCCACCACCGGCCGTCACCTGGGCAACTTCCCCCAGGCTCTGACCCACCTCGCCCTGGTCAACGCTGTGCTGCACGTGATCAGCGCCGAGGAGCAGGCCCAGGCGCCGCTGGCGGCGGCGACCTCCGCCAGCTGGTGGGCGGCCGCCGGGCAGGGGAGCGCCGCCGCCGGTTCGGGCGTCTGAGCTCGGCCTGGTGCCACCGGTCAGCGCCGGCCTGCTCGCCTACCGGCGCCGTGGGGCGTCAGTGGAGGTGCTGCTCGTCCACCCGGGCGGACCCATCTGGGCCCGCCGCGACGACCGGGCCTGGTCGATCCCCAAGGGCGAGCTCGGCCCGGACGAGCCACCGCTGGCGGCCGCCCGGCGCGAGTTCACCGAGGAGCTCGGGGTCCCCGCCCCGTCCGGACCGCTCCTCGAGCTGGGCGAGATCCGCCAGCCGGGGGGCAAGCGGGTGTGGGTGTGGGCGGCGGACGCGCCGCACCTTTCGGGCGTCTCGGACCGGCCGCTGCACGAGGTGGCCTCCAACCGCTTCGAGATGGAGTGGCCGCCCCGGTCGGGCCGCGTGCAGTCCTTTCCCGAGGTGGACCGGGCCGAGTGGTTCGGCCTCGAAGTGGCCCGGGCCAAGCTGCACGCCGGGCAGGTGGGCTTCGTCGACCGCCTGGTGGCCGCGCTCGATCGGCGCGCCGGCGAGGGGCTCGATCAGGCTGCCGGGCCCGAGTAGAGGGGGGCCAGCTGGGCGGCCGTCGGCTCGGAGCAGCAGAACCAGGGTTCGGTGATCCGGGGCCGCGGGCCGGCCGGGCCCCTCGAGACCGATCCGGGGGCCGGGCCGGGCCGATCCGGGGGACCCGAGGCGCGGACCAGGTCGTCGAGGGCAGCGAACGTCTCGGTGGCGGGCCGCTCGACGTGCGTCTCGACCAGCGCCGCCACGTCGCGCTGGAGGGCGTCGATGGCGGGGTCCGGGTGCGCCCATGGCCATCCGAGCTGAGCCGGGTCGTAGGCGCCGAGGTGCGGGGCCAGCTCGGGTCGTCCGAGCAGGAGCGAGCCGTCCGGCACCAGCAGGCGGACCGAGTACTGCACCGGGTCCACGTTGGCCACCAGGTCGTGGGCGATGACGAAGTCCAGCAGGTCGACCAGGTCGCCCCGATCGGTCCACGGGGTGAAGGGCAGCCAGGACGGTCGGACCTCGAGCCCGGCCCGGCGCAGGAGGCGGACCGCCGCCGAGGCGTCGGCCACCGTGTGCCCCTTGTCGAGGACCGCCAGGATCGGGTCGCTCGCCGACTCGAACGCGGAGACCACGAACGCGCACCCCGCGGCCCGCAGCTCGGCGAGCCGGTCACGGTGCGCCAGCACGTGCTCCACCTTGGTCGTGACGTCGAAGGTGAGGCTCGGATGCCGCCGGTGGAGCTCGGCCACGATCTGCATCGACCGGGCCGGGGTGTTGAAGAAGTCGGGATCGGCGAAGGAGACATGGCGGGCGCCGGCCTCGACCACCTGATCGATGTCCGCCAGCACCACCGCCTCGTCCACCCGGCGGACCCGCCCGTCGTAGACCACCGGCACCGGGCAGTGCCGGCAGCGGTGCGAGCAGCCCCGACCCGCCTGCACCGCCGCCATGAGCCGCTCCTCCCCGCCGATCTCGACCCGGGCGTAGCGCTCCAGCGGCGCCAGCAGCCGGCGCGCGGGAAGGGGCGAGGGTTCTCGGCGTCCTCGGCCCAATTGCACCGGGGGGCCGGGGTCTCCGCCGCCGGCCCAGCTCACCAGCCCCGCCTCGTACTCGCCCGCGATGGTGGTCAGCTCCCTGAGGCTCCCGTGCCCCGAGGCGGCGTAGAGCCCGTAGACGCAGAGCGGCAGCTCGGGCCGCAGGGCCCGGAGCGAGGTCGCCGCCTCGACCGCCAGCCGCATGGCGGTGAACATGGGCACCGATAGGGCCGCCCGGTCGCACCACGCCACGTCGGCGGGGTCCAGCGGGTCGAGGGCCAGGTCGGCGCACCGCACCTCGTGCCCGGCGGCCAGCAGCGCCGCCGCGGCCGTCGCGAGCTCGAGCGGCTGGTGGCCGAGCTCGTAGGTCGAGATCAGCAAGACCCGCACCCGGCCAGCGTACGGGGCCGCCGCCCCGGCCCGGCCGGCCACCGGACCGGCGTCCGTCGCGGCTCCCGAGCCCGTCACCGGACCCGAACGCTCAGGCACGCCTCGGCCTGGCGCAGAGCCGCCACCACCTCTGCCGGCGAGGCGGCGCGGGCGAAGGCGAAGCCCAGGTAGCGGTCGCCCTCGGGCAGCGGCACCACCGGGCGCCCCGGGGGAATGCTGATCTCGAGCCCGACGATGCCCGGCACGGCTCGGGCCTGCTCGGTACCGTCCACCCCTTCGAGGACGCCGCGCTGACCGATGGGCAGCATCATCACCCCGGAGGGCTGCGGCTCGCGGGTCATCCCGGCGGTGCCCAGGCCGATGGCGTGCCGGATGATCAGCTCCTCGAGGCTGATGCCGGCGCCGAAGCGCAGGGTGCGGGCGCAGAGCCCCCCGATCGACCGGGCCGCCACCTCGATGAGCACGACCTGGCCGGTGCCGGTGATCCGCACCTCGGCGTGCACCGGGCCCTCGGTCAGGCCCAGGGCCCGGGCGGCGTCCGCCACCGTGGCCCCGATGGCCTCCACGACCTGCGGCGGCTGGCCCGACGGGGTGACGTAGATGGTCTCCTCGAAGTACGGACCGTCCAGCGGGTCGGGCTTGTCGAACAGGGCCAGCACCTCCAGCGTCCCGGCATGGAGCAGCCCCTCCACCGCTACCTCGGTCCCGGGCACGAACGCCTCGATCAGCAGCTCGTCGTCGCATTCGCCGAGGAGGGCGGTGATCCGGGCTGCCGCCGCCCGAGCCTGGTCGGCGTCGTCGGCCCGGATGACCCCCTGGCTGCCCGAGCGGGTCAGGGGCTTGAGGACGCAGGGATATCCGACCTCCGAGGCGACCGCGGCCGGGTCGGCACCCCCTCGGAGGACCGCATGATCGGGCTGGGGGAGCCCGGCCGCGGCGAACCGGCGCCGCATTGCCCGCTTGTCCCGGGTCGCGGCGACTGCCTCGGGCGGGTTGTGGCGCAACCCGAGCCGGCGCGCCGCGGTGGCCGCGACCAGGGTGCCGGGATCATCCACCGCGAGCACCGCGTCCAGCGGGGAGCGGCGGTGGAGTGCCGCGATGGCCTCGGAGGCCGCGTCGACGTTCCCGAAGGGCACGACCACCGCCCGGTCGCCCATCGACCGAGCGAGGGCCTGGCGGCGCTCGGAGCCGACCACGACCTCCACGCCCAGCTGCTGCGCGGCGGCGATGAAATCGGGCGCCCGATAGGTTCCGGTCGGCAGCAGGAGGAGGACGCGGGCCATGACCCCTATGATCGTAGGCAGGGATGACTGAGCCTGGATCAGACAGCACCGTGGTCGTGCGGGTGAGCGACGGGGCCCTTGCGGTGGTACGCGAGGTCCGGGCGCAGGAGGACAACGCCGACTCGCTGGCATTGTGGATCGAGATCGGCGGGACCGGGGCCGACAGCTACGCGTACGAGATGTACTTCGAGGCGGCGGCGGACGCCGGGACCGACGACTGGACGGCGGACCTCGGCGGCCTGCCGATCGTGGTGCCGGCCGACAGCGTCGAGCGGATCCGTGGGTCCCTGCTCGACGTCCAGGACGGCTCGCTGGCGATCGAGAACCCGAACCGTCCCCCCTCGGGGGTGCCCGCGATCCCCGGCCCTCCCTCGGACGCCGATCTCACCGGCGAGGTCGCCCAGCGGATCATCCGGGTGCTCGAAGGCCAGATCAACCCGAGCATCGCCTCGCACGGTGGTCGAGCGGACCTGGTCGCGGTGCAGGACGAAGCGGCGTACCTGCGCTTGAGCGGCGGCTGCGCCGGATGCGGGATGGCCGCGGTCACGCTCAGCCAGGGGATCGAGGTCGCGCTGCGTGAGTCGGTGCCCGAGATCACCCGGGTGATCGACGTGACCGACCACGCGGCGGGCACGAACCCGTACTACGAGCCGGCCAAGAAGTAGCCCGGGACACGACACGAGCCGTTCGAGCAGCGGCGCCACCGAGGGCCGCTACGGCCGAGGACCGCGTATGGCCCGAGGGACTTCAGCTCCCGAAGCGGCGGGCGTCCTCGGTGGCGTACTGGGCCACCACGGCGTCGGTCGCCGCGGTGGCCCGGACACGGTCGACGACCTGGGCCAGCCGGCCGGCCGGGATGGCGCAGGTCATCTCGCTGTTGGGCATGCCGGTGCGCGTCCGGCTCAGCATGCAGCCGACGCTCGCCGCCACCTCGTCCTGCTCCTTGGCCACGGCCACGATGTGGCACTGGGGCTTTCCCTCGATCCGGAGACCCGGCAAGGCGTCGGAGAGCACCATCAGCTGCCGACCGTTCACCCGGATGAGGACGACGTCGGGATCGATCGGGGTGCCGGCCAGGGGCCCGTAGGTCACCGCGCCGGGCCGGCTCGCGACCACGGGGATGCCCGGGACCATCTCCATGGTCACCCAGCCCGATTCGAGCAGGGCGGCGACGTCCGAACGTCCGGCCACCTCGTCCAACGTGCCGAACCCGTGGGTCATGGTGCCCACGCTGCAGTTGGCGTGGTCCGCCGCCACGGTGGAGAAGGTGCGGTCGGCCGCCTTGGTCCAAAAGACGCATCCGGCGGCGACCCGGCCGGTTCTCCCGTCGGGCGTGGGGTCGGGCATGGGGTCGCCGAAGGCCTCGACCCCGGCGGGCACGTCACTCGAGAACGTGATGGCGATGGGCGGGGTGCGCAGACCGAGCGATTCCGTGAGCGCCGAGGCCAGCTCGGACCAGCGAGTTTGGGGGGACATGCCGCCCAGTCTGACCCGGGTCGCTGCGACCGGGCAACCGGACCTCTGCCCGATGGCCGCGCCCGACCCGGCGGGGGGGGACAGCCGTCGATCGGGCGCGATACTGGGTCGGTGGCGGAACGAAACGTGCTCGGCAGCGAGCTCGAGCCCTGCGGAGACGATCCCGTCACCGGCTTCTATCGGGACGGCTGTTGCAACACCGGGCCCGAGGACGTGGGAAGCCACACGATCTGCGCCGTCGTGACGGCGGAGTTCCTGGCGCACCAGCACAGCATCGGCAACGACCTCGTGACGCCGATGCCGCAGTACCACTTTCCGGGACTCGTGCCCGGCGATCGCTGGTGTGTCACGGCAGTGAACTGGCTGCGCGCCCACCACGACGGGGCGGCGGCCTTCGTCGTGCTCGCCGCGACCCACGAGCGGACCCTCGACGTGGTCCCTCTGGAGGCACTCCGCGCGCACGCGGTCGACGTTCCCTCGGGTCCGAGCGCCCTCGAGAGCTGAAGTCACCGGGCCAAACGGGCTACCGGGCTCCCTGGACGACTAGACGACGGCGCCGCTGATCTTGGCCTCGATGATCCGCTCCTCGTCCCAGCCGAGGTCGCCCAAGATGGCGTCGGCGTCCCCGGAGAACTCGGGGGCCGGGTTCAAGGTGGGCAGGGTCCGGTCGAACTGGATCGGGGTGGCGATGAGGGGCAGGCTCTG
>DASYAI010000049.1:0-1797 GCA_036501425.1 Acidimicrobiales bacterium
CAGGCCTATCTTCTCCGACCCGCCGGGACCGGCGTTGTCCCGGTAGATGCGCGCGGTCTCGGGGAAGACCGCGGGGCGTCCCATGCCGCCCCACCGCTCGTCGTCGTCGCCCGCGTAGATCCCGGTGGCGCCGCCGATCGCGACCAGCCTGGCGGTCCGCCCTGCCAGCACGTCGGACACCACGCGCAGGCGCCCGTACTGCGCGAGCACGAGGTCGAACGTCCGGCCCCGGATGCCGCGCTCCAGGGTCTCGGCGAAGTGCGGGTCCTCGTGGACGTGCTCGATTCCCCGGAGCCCGAAGTCGACCTCGTGCTGCCCGGTGTGCAGGACGGTCACCTGGTAGCCGCGGTCGGCCAGGCCCCGCACGATCGTCGGCCCGGTCGGCCCCGTCCCCCCGATCACCAGCGCGCTGTCCGCCATCGGGTTACCACTCCTTTCCCCCGGGGGAATGATCCCCCCGGTGACCCCCCAAATCTTGGGGGAGTCCCTCCCCCAAGGAAAAGGGAGTCCCTCCACCATCCTCGATAGCCCCCTCGCCGGGCTGCGCCCGGGACGGCGCCTGCGGCGCCGCGTACGCATCCGGTGGCTGGCGTTGTTGGTCCGCTGTGTTTGCGCTGGCGCCGTTGGCAGGCGCCGACACCGTGCTGGCGGGCAGGCCGAGCTCGGCGAGGACCTCCTTGGTATCGGCGCCGAGCTCGGGCGGGGGCCTGCGCACTGACCCGGGCGTGCCGCCCATCTTCAGCCCGATCCCGATCATGCTGACATCGTCGATCCCGGTCGGCAGGAGCAGGTTGCGCGCGGCCAGCTGCTCCTGGCGGGTCACCCCGGCGAGGTCCTCCACAAGGCTCGTGGGTATTCCGGCTTCCTCGAGCAGCGTCACCCACCCCTGTGCGGTACGGGACCGGAAGATCGGGAAGAGCACCTCGTGCAGGGCGGCGCGGTTAGTGATCCGGTCGGCGTTGGTGCCGAAGCGGGGATCGGTCAGCAGGTCTTCCCGCTCGATCAGCCGGCACAGCGCCGCGAACGCCTTCTGGTGCGCGGCGCCAACGTAGAACTCCCGGTCGGACGCGTCGAAGATGCCGTACGGCGAGGAGAACGCGAAGTAGGGACCGCTCTTCGGCGGCACCTCCCCTGAGCCGGTGTAGTCGGCGATGAAGTGCGCCACCTGCTCGACCGCGGCCTCGTACAGCGACGTCTCAAGGTACTGGCCGCGCCCGCTCCGGTCGCGTTCCCGCAGCGCGAGCAGGATACCGAAGGCGGCGTTCGTCCCGGCGAGCAGGTCGATCGGGGACGGGCCGTTCCGCACCGAGGGCCGGCCTTCCTCGCCCGTGACGCTCATGTGCCCGGCGTACGCCTGCATCAGCATGTCCAGGCCGGGACGCTCGCGCAGCGGCCCGTTCTGGCCGAATCCCGAGATGCTGCAGTAGACGATGCCGGGATTGCGGGCGGAGACGCTCTCGTAGCCGATTCCGAGCCGGTCCGCGACGCCCGGCCGGAAGTTCTCGATGATCACGTCGGCGCTGTCGGTCAGCGCCCTGACCGCGTCCTGGCCGGCCTGCGTCTTCAGGTCGAGCACGACGCCGCGCTTGTTCCGGTTCAGCGCGATGAACAGCCCGCTGAACTGGCCGCCAGGGCCGTAGCGGTTCACCCCCCAGCGCCGGGCATAGTCGCCCTCGGGCGGCTCGATCTTGATGACGTCGGCGCCGAAGTCGCCGAGCAGCATCCCGCATCGCGGGCCGGCCATTGCAGCGGTGAAATCGAGTACCCGAATGCCGTCCAGGGCCGACAGTGCCATGT
>DASYAI010000050.1:0-1877 GCA_036501425.1 Acidimicrobiales bacterium
CCCGACCCGGCCGCCACCGCCGCCCTCGACCGCGGGATCGTCGCCGCCTACGAGTCGGTCGGCATCACCTCCGACCCGCGCAGCCACGCCCGACCCGCACCGCTCCTGTCCGACCTCGCCGCCGCCTTGAAGAGTGACGGCGACCCCGCGGCGCAGACACTGGCCGCCCGGCTGGCCCCGTTCGTCACCGGCACCCACCGGGGGTTGTTCGACGGGCCGACCACCACTCGCCCCGACGGCCACCTCATCGTGTTCAGCCTGCGCGACCTGCCGAGCGAGCTCAAAGCGGCCGGCACCCTGCTCACCCTCGACGCCGTCTGGCGGCGGGTGTCGGACCCGACCAACCGCAAGCGGCGGCTGGTCGTGGTGGACGAGGCGTGGCTGCTCATGTCCGACCCGGCCGGCGCCGAGTTCCTGTTCCGCATGGCCAAGTCGGCCCGCAAGCACTGGGCCGGACTCACCGTGGTCACCCAAGACGCCGCCGACCTGTTGAGCTCGCCGCTCGGCCAGGCCGTCATCGCCAACGCCGCCACCCAGATCCTGCTCCGCCAAGCCCCCCAGTCGATCGACACCCTGGCCGATGCGTTCGGGCTGTCGGCCGGCGAACGGGCCTACCTGCTCGGCGCCGCCCGCGGCCAGGGTCTCCTCGCCGCCGGCGTCGACCGGGTGGCGTTCACCGCCCTGGCCAGCGCCGAAGAGGACGACGTTTGCCGCACCGGGATCGAACAGGCCCTCGACGACACCCCGGACCTCTAGCCGCCGCGACCTCTAACCCCAGCACGACCCGCTCGAAAGGAGGCCGGCGTCTGTGACCGTGCCCGCACCACAGCCCAGCCCGACCCTGCCGCCAGAACCACAGCCGTCGGGACCCCTGGCCCACTACCTCACCCGTCCCGGTCCTGAGACTGCCCGGCTGCTCCACCAGCTTGCCCATTTGGCCGGCCACCTCGGCCTGACCGCCGGCCCGGCCATCGCCGGCGTCGCTCTCGTGGCCACCATCACCGTGACCCTGATCCGCCGTGCCCAGGCCCGACGGCTAGCCGACGGCGCCCGCCTGGTCCGGGTGCTGGCCCCGCCCGACGTCGACCCCCACGGGGCAGCCACGTTGTGGACGAACCTGGTCGCCCTGCTCCGCCCGGCCTGGCGGCGAGCGTTGGGCGGACAACCCCACCTCGGCTTCGAACTGGTCGCCACCGACGCCGGGCTGACCATCGCCTGGTGGGTGCCCGGCACCATCCCGCCCGGCCTGGTCGAACGAGCCGTCGAAGCCGCCTGGCCCGGCGCCCGCACCGACACCGTCCCCGCCGAACCGCCCCTCAGCGGCGGCGGGGTAGCGACGGGCGGCGAGCTCCGCCTGGCCCTGCCCGAGCACTACCCGCTGCGCACCGAGCACAAGGTCGACCCGCTCCGCCCGCTGCTCGGCGCTCTCGACGGGATCGGTGAAGGCGAGTCGGCCTGCGTGCAGATCCTGGCCCGACCCGTCACCGGACGGCGCCTCACCCGGCTGCACAAGGCCGCCGCTGCCCGCCGGGCCGGCCGCCCGGCCACCAGGACGGCCCGGCTCGTCGACCTGGTCACCCCCGGACCCACCGCACAACCGGCCAACACCGACCCCTCCCGCTCCGCCGACGTGGCCGACATCTTGGAGAAGGCCGCCCAACCGTGCTGGGCGATCACCGTCCGCTACGCCGTCGCCAGCGCCGCCACCGACAACCCGGCCGCTGAACGACAGACAACCGATCGCCAGGCCATGCCCCGGTTGCGGGGCCGGGCGCACGCCGTCGCCTCCGCCTTCTCGCTCTACGCCGGCCGCAACCGACTCGACCGCCGCCGGCTGCGCCACCCCGCCCAGGTCCTCGCCGCCCGCCGCCTCGGCC
>DASYAI010000051.1:0-1671 GCA_036501425.1 Acidimicrobiales bacterium
GGCCTTGCCCGCGTAGGTCATCTGCACCGGGCCGACCTTGATCTTGATCTTGCCCGAGATGTTCTCACCGTCGAAGCCGTCGACGGTGGCGCCGGGCATGCACGGCGCCACCTGCTCGACGTCCAGCAGGGCCTGCCAGGCCTGCTCCGGCGGGACCGGGATGATGAACGAGTGCTCCAGATCCATGTCGCTAAGCTCCAGCCGCGACCGCCAACGCCCTAGCGGTCAGCACCCGCGCCAGGTGGCGCCGGTAGTCGGGCGCGCCGTGCAAGTCTGCAGGCGGCTGCGTGTCCTCGTCGGCGTGCGCTGCGGCCGCCCGCAGGGCGCTACGGTCGGCCTCGGCCCCGGCGGCCGCCTCTTCCGCCGCCCGGGCCCGGACCGGAACAGGGCCCATGTTCGTGAGCCCGATGCGGGCCTCCGCCACATGCCCGTTGGAACGCCGGGCCACGGCAGCCACCCCCACGGTCGCCCACGCCTGGGCCGTCCGGTGGAACTTCTCATAACGATAGCCCCATGCCGGGCCGAGTTTGGGCACCCGGACCCCGGTGAGTATCTCGCCAGGCGCCAGCGCGGTGGTCAGGTAGTCCACGAAGAAGTCCGTGGCGCCGATCTCCCGGTCCCCGCCCGGGCCCCGGGCGATCATCGTGGCGCCGAGCGCCACGGCGACCGCGGGCAGGTCCCCGGCCGGGTCGGCGTGGGCCAGGGAGCCGCCCAGCGTGCCCCGGTGCCGGACCGCCGGGTCGGCCACCGTGCCGGTCGCCTCGGAAAGCAGCCCGCAGTGCTCGCGGACCAGCGGGTTGCGGACGACGTCGGCGTGGGTGGTCAGCGCGCCGATCCACAGGGTGTCCCCCTCGTCACGGACGCCTCGCAGGTCACCGAGCCCGCCGAGGTCGACCAGGAGGTCCGGGTAAGCGAGCCGGAGCCGGAGCAGCGGCAGCAGGCTCTGCCCGCCCGCGATGACCTTGGCGTCCTCGCCGCCGCCGGCCAGCGCCCGCACCGCCTCATCCAGCGACGACGGCCGGGTGTACTCAAATGCCGCCGGGATCATTCCGCACCTCCGAGTGCCTGCCCACCGTTTGACGGCGCGGCGTCGCTGCCGTGTGCTTGCGCGGCGTCTTCGCCGCTCACGTGCCCTACGGTCCCGTGAGCGTCGGTGGCCGAGTCCCCGGTGACCTGGGTGCCCGGGGCGCTGTCCCGGGCGGCCTTGAGAGCCCGCCAGACCCGCTCCGGCGTGCACGGCATCACGATGTCCCGGATGCCGTACTGCCGCAGTCCGTCGATGACCGAGTTGACCACGGCCGGGGTGGACGCGATGGTGCCCGCCTCCCCGACGCCCTTGACGCCGAGCGGGTTGGTCGTGGCCGGCGTCTCCGTCCGGCCGGTGGTGAAGTGCGGCAGGTCAGCCGCGCTGGGCAGCAGGTAATCAGCCATGGTGGTGGTGGTCAGGTTGCCCTCGTCGTCGTAGATGGCCTCCTCGAACAGCGCCTGGGCGATGCCCTGGGCCAGCCCACCATGCACCTGGCCGTCCACGATGAGCGGGTTCACCACGTTGCCGACGTCGTCCACGGCCACGTAGCTGCGGATCTTCACCTCGCCGGTCTCGGTGTCGATCTCCGTGGCGCACAGGTGCGTCCCGTGCGGGTAGGAGAAGTTGTCCGGGTCGTAGGTGGC
>DASYAI010000052.1:0-6630 GCA_036501425.1 Acidimicrobiales bacterium
CGTTCGGGCCGCCGCCCCGCCTGCGTCCCGCGCCGACGCGCGAGCCGCCAGCACTGTAGCGCGCACCCACCCGAATTCCCTCGGGCGCCCAACTCCCTGGCCGCCCCGGGTGCCGACGGATTTCGAACAGCGACCGGTACGCTCGAACCGTGGTAACCGTTCGGAACGGCACGGGCCAGGAGGTCCGGTCGACGAGGATCGACCGTAACAATCGCAGCGCATGGAGCGACAAACGGGTGCTCCACGAGTTCGCCGCCGGTGAGGCTTCGCCCCGGTCCGAATGGTGGAGCGACCCGGGGGAGCGCGCCGCGTTCTTGTGGATGGCCAGTCGGGTCCGGGGCCAACCGGTGCTCGATGTCGGCGTGGGAGGTGGGCGGACGGTTCCCATCCTGCGCCTGATGACCGACGACTACCTCGGGATCGACTACACGCCGGCCATGGTCGACCTCTGACGCGAGGCCTTCCCCGGCGTCGACGTGCGGGTGGCCGATGCCCGCGACCTGGCCGAGCTCTCCTCCGAGCAATTCGGTCTCGTCGTGTTCAGCTTCAACGGGCTCGACGCGATCGACCACCGCGACCGGCCCGTCGCCCTCAGAGAATTTTTCCGGGTCCTTCGGCCGGGGGGCCATCTGCTGTTCTCGACCCACAACAAGGAGGGCCCCGCGTTCGACGCCACCCCGTGGCATCGCGCCGGACCCCCGCAGGGCGCCGGTTGGCCGGCGACCTACCGGATCGCCCGGTTCGTCGGCGACATCGTGCTCAACCCCCTGCACCATCCGCGCAGCGTCAGCAACTGGCTGCGGCTCCACGCCCAGGCGATCGACGCGGGCGACTGGGGGATCGGACCGGTCGAAGCCCACGACTTCGACCTGCTGATCCACTTCACGACGCTCGCCGCCGAGCTACGAGAGCTCGAGGAGATCGGCTTCTCGGTGTCGGCTGTCTTCGATGCCGAGCACGGCAGGATCCGTCAGGTCGACGAGGACCTGACGGACGTGCGGTACTTCCACATCGTCGCCCACAAGCCCACCGCCTAGGGGGACGTCGGGCGCTGCCGGCGGCCGGGCACGTCGACCTGAGCGGCTTGGAGGGGTCGCTCGAGGTACGGGCGGCCACTCGGCCCGACGGATCTCGTAGATCCACTGCGTAATTTGACGGAGACATTGCTCGGCGGAGCTCATATGGAGTCTCATCCCGCCGTCCGCAGGGTGCGCGACGGCGAGGCGGCGATGAAGGGTGGCGGTCCCCGGCACCTCGAAGCTGGCGGAGGTATCGAGGTTGCGAGTTGCCCGATGGGTCACGGAAGTTCCTGCTGAGGGGCCCGAGGGTCACCTCCGGGGGGTCGTCGGTCCATCCGGGGCCGCCCCGCACCACGGGGACGCGTCCGGCCTCCTCCAATTGAATGAGAAAGATCATCAGGTAGCCGGTAGGCGTCGCCGCCGTGGCGGAACAGACTCGTTCCATGCGAACGGCGATCTCGGTGAGGGCCGGGACCGATGTCACCTCGGTGCCCGACGTCCAGCGTGCGATCGAACGGTTCGGCGATCGTTACCTGTCGCGGGTCTTCACCCAGCACGAGCTGTCGTGCGCCCGAGGGACCGACCTGGTAGTGGCGTCCTCGCTCGCCGCCCGGTTCGCGGCCAAGGAGGCGACGCTGAAGGTCCTGCGGCCCGGGCCTGGTCCACGCGACGCGGTCGACTGGCGCTCGATCGAGGTACGTCGCGAGGAGGAGGGATGGTGCTCCCTCCGCCTGACCGGGACGGCTCGGATGCTCGCGCAGCGCGCCGGGGTGCGGGACATCTCGGTCAGCCTCAGCCACGAGGGCGAGGTCGCGACGGCGGTGGTCGTGGCCCTTTGCGGAACGAACGCGCAGGACGAGACCCCGACCGGCCGGTTGGCGAGCGGTGTCCATGGGACATCGGCGGGCGGAACAACGGAAAATGGCGAGTGGGAGAGGCCCGGACGTGGCGGGCACGACAAGTTGGGAGAAGGGTGATGGAAGAGAAGATCTGGGCGGTATTGGCGGAATTTGCGAGGCTCCCTGTCGACGTCTCGACGTTGAGCGTCGACTCGGACCTCTACCGGGCCGGGCTGACATCGCACGCGAGCGTCAACGTGATGCTCGCGCTCGAGGACACGTTCGACGTCGAGTTTCCCCAGCAGATGCTCCGCAAGAAGACGTTCGAGTCCGTTGCTGCCATCGAGGAGGCGCTGACGTCCCTCATGAGCCCGGCGAGCGCCTGACATGACAGCTGCCCCAGTGGTCCCCATGACCCACGCAGTGCCCGAGGCCGCCGGTCCCTTCCCGACGGCCCTCGAACGGATGTCGTCGGTAGCCGAGGTCGTCGCCGGCCCGGTGGCGGCCGACGTCGACCGCGCCAGCCGGTTTCCGAGCGAGGCGCTCGCGGCCATGCGGTCGCAGGGCCTTCTCTCGATGATGGTCCCCGCCGAACTGGGTGGGGAGTCCGCCAGCCTGGCCGCGGTCGGAGAGGCCGTGACCGAGATCTCGAGGGCCTGTGCGTCCACCGGAATGATCTTCGCGATGCACCAGATCCAACTGGCGTGCCTCGTCCGCCACGGAAGGCCCCAGTTCGACGGCTTCCTGAGAGAAGAGGTCGTGGGCCGCCAGGCGCTGCTGGCCTCGGCGACCACGGAGCTGGGGGTGGGCGGAGACGTCCGGACCAGCTTGTGCGCCGTCGCCGAGGAGGGTGGCCGGTACAGCCTCCGCAAGCATGCGCCGGTGATCTCCTACGGTCAACACGCCGACGCCATCTTGGCCACGGCGCGGCGCACGCCGGAATCGCCCCCGAACGATCAGGTACTGGTGATGTGCCGTCCGCCTGGCGTGGTCCTCGAGCCGGCCAGCGGGTGGGACACCGCCGGCTTCCGGGGAACGTGCAGTCTCGGCTTCGTGCTGAGCGCGGAGGGCCCAATCGACGACGTGCTGCCCGTGGCCTACTCGGACATCTCGAGCCGGACGATGCTGCCGGTCTCGCACATCTTGTGGAGCCACGTCTGGCTGGGCATCGCCGACGAGGCAGCCAGCCGGGCTCGGGCGTTCGTCCGGGCCGAGGCCCGCAAGAAGCCGGGTGTCACACCACCGGCGGCCGTCCACCTCGCCGAGCTGATGACCGTCCATCTCCAGCTCGAGTCGCTCTGCCGGCAGTCGGCCCAGCGGTTCGACGCCATCGATCCCGACTCGGAGGACGCGGAGTCGATGGCGTACGCGGTGGCCATGAACTCCTTGAAGGTGGCGGCGTCCACGCTGGTCGTCGACATCGTCACCCGGGCGATGCGCATCTGCGGCATGGCGGGCTACCGCGAGGACTCGGCGTTCTCGATGGGCCGGCTGCTCCGGGACGCGCACGGCGCCGCGCTCATGGTCAACAACGACCGGATCCTCGCCAACAGCGCTCAGCTGCTGCTCGTCGGAAGGGACCGTTGACCATGAGCATCCGGGCATCGATCGACCAGGCCGTGCCGGCAGTGGACGAACGCGAGGACGGCGGAGCCGACCTTGACGCCTACGCCGCGTTCCGCGACGAGCTCCTCGCCGCCGGCCTGCTGGTGTCGACCGGCCACGACGGCCTCTACCTCCGCTCGGAGGCGTTCGAGCGGATCGTCCGGGGCATCGACCACATGGTCACCCGGGCCGGAGCCGACCTCGGGGCGTCCACGCTGCACTTCCCGTTGGTCATGTCGGGCGCGCTGCTCGAGCGCACCGACTACGTGCGGTCGTTCCCCGACCTCCTGGGGTCGGTCAACTCCTTCACCGGTGACGACCGCCGGCACGCCGCGCTGCTCGACGCAGTCGAGGACGGCCACGACTGGAGCCCGTTCCTCGAGCCGACCGGTCTCGCGCTGTGCTCCGCCGCTTGCCATCCCCTCTACCCGACGCAGTCGGGAGCACTGCCGGCCGGCGGTCGGTACGTGGAGGTCTTCGGGCAGTGCTTCCGGCACGAGCCCAGCGTCGACCCCGCCCGGATGCAGGTGTTCCGCCAGCACGAGTTCGTCTACTTGGGCGACCCCGAAGGCGCGCACGCTCACCGGGACCGTTGGGTCGAGCGGGCCCTCGAGCAGCACCGCAGCATCGGGCTGGAGGTCGAGGCGGTCGTGGCCAACGACCCGTTCTTCGGCCGCACCGGTGGCCTCCTCGCCACCAATCAGCGCGAGCAGGCATTGAAGATCGAGATCGTGAGTCCGATCTGCTCGACCGAGCGCCCGACGGCCATCACGTCGGCCAATTGCCATCTCGAGCACTTCGGCGGCGCGTTCGACATCTCGACGGCGCAGGGCGCGGTGGCGCACACCGCCTGCGTCGGGTTCGGCGTCGAGCGGGTGGCTCTGGCGCTCCTCCACACCCACGGGCTCGACCCGCAACGTTGGCCGTCGACGGTCAAGGGCATCTTGGAGCTGTGATGCAGCGCCTGCTGGCGATCGATCCCCACACCTACCAGCCGCACGCACTGCACCACCCGGGTCGGTGCTGGACCGAGACGAACTGCTATGTCGACGTCTGGGTCGAGGTGCTGCACGCGCTGGGCCTCGACCCCCTGGCGGCGGGCGCGTTCACGCTCAGCGCCGACTTCGAGGGCGACCAGTGGTCGTTCTTCAAGATCCCGCCGGAGGACCTTCGCTCCCTCTACGGCATCGAAGTGTCCGAGATGAACGCCTGGAGGCCGATCGTCGACCACCTGTGCGAGCAGCTGGCGATGGGGCGCCTGCTCACGGTCGAGGTCGATTCGTGGTTCCTTCCCGACACCCACGGCGTGTCCTATCGGACGGGCCACACGAAGAGCACGATCGTCCCGCAGGCCATCGATCTGGGCACGCGGCGGCTCGGCTACTTCCACAACGCCGGGTACTTCGAGCTGGACGGCGACGACTTCGACGGGGTCCTGCGCATCGGCGACGAGGACCCGTGGCGGCTGGCTCCCTACGTCGAGCTCATCCGCCTCGAGCGGTTGCGCGCCGAGGGACCCTCCCTCCCCGAGGTGGTCGATCTCGCGGCCAGCCACTTGGCGAGGCGGCCGCCCGACAACCCGGTCGAGCGGTTGGCGAAGCGGCTCGAATCGGATCGCAGCGCCCTCGTCGAGCGGGGCCTCGACTACTTCCACGAGTACGCGTTCGGCTCCTGCCGCCAGTGCGGTGCCAGCGCAGAGGTCGCGGGCAGCTTCGTCGAATGGCTCGGTGCGCGTGACGGCGGCGGGCTCGACGAGGCGGTGGGGCACTTCCGCTCGCTGGCCGAGGGCGCCAAGGCGCTGCAATTCGGGCTGGCCCGGATGGTGAGCGGCCGGAGGTACGACATCCAGTCGATCCTGGACCAGATGGCCGAATCGTGGGACGTGGCGATGGACGTCCTAGTCCGACGGTATGGCGGCTGACCTGCTGGCGGACGCCAGCTGGACGTGCTGCCGCACGGAGCCAGGAGCGGCCGACAGCCCCAAGCAACTCGGTGCGCTGGCGCCGCGCTGGTACGCCGCCGAGGTGCCGGGCACGGCCGCCGGTGCGTTGCGGGCGGCGGGAGCGCGATGGGACGACGTCGATTACGACGCCGAGGACTGGTGGTTCCGCACCACCTTCGACGGTCCGCCCGAGGACGGACCGTTCGACCTTCGCCTCGACGGCATCGCCACCCTCTGGGAGGTGTGGCTGAACGGGGAGCGGCTCGCTGAGTCGCAGGGCATGTTCACTCCGACGTCGCTCGAGCTGCCCGAGCTGGGACCGACCAATGAGCTGAGCATCGGCTGCCGGGCGCTGGGCCCGGTGCTCGCGGCGCGCCGCCCGAGGCCCCGTTGGCGGACACGGCTGGTGGACCGCCAGACCATCCGCCATGTACGCACCACGCTGTTCGGGCGCATCCCCTCGTGGGCGGGACGGGCGGCGCCGGTCGGACCCTGGCGACCCGTGACGCTCCGGGCCGCCGCAGGGCGGCCCGCCGCCCGCCTCCGGCGTCTCAGCTCGAGCCTCGAGGGGAGCACCGGCGTGGTGGCGGTCGAACTGGCGCTGGAGGCCCAACCCGTCCAGGGCCGGGCGTGGGTGATCGTCGAGGGCTCCCGGGCCGAGCTGCAACCGGCCGGCCTCGACGAGCAGGGTCATCCGATCGTCCGCGCCACCGTGGCGGTGCCCGACGTGCGGCCGTGGTGGCCGCACACGCACGGGGACCAGCCCCTCTACGAGCTCGACCTGCTGGTCGACGGTGCGCGGAGCCGGCTGGCTCGGACGGGTTTCCGCAAGGTCGAGGTGGACCGCTCGGGCGGCGCGTTCGACGTGTCGGTGAACGGGGTGAAGATCTTCTGCCGGGGGGCGTGCTGGGTCCCGGTGGACCCCGTGACGATGGTCGCTCCGCCGGACGTCGTGCGCGCCTCGCTGGAGCAGCTCCGCTCGGCCAACCTGAACCTGGTGCGCGTGACCGGCACGATGGTCTACGAGGACGCCTCGTTCTTCGATGCGTGCGACGAACTGGGCCTGTTGGTGTGGCAGGACTGCATGCTCGCCAACCTCGAGCCGCCGGAGGACGCCGAGTTCGCGGTCCAGCTCGAGGGCGAGCTGGACCACGCCTTCGAGCTGCTGGCCGGCCGGCCGTCCATCGCCGTCGTGAGCGGCGGGAGCGAGATCGAGCAGCAAGCC
>DASYAI010000053.1:0-8609 GCA_036501425.1 Acidimicrobiales bacterium
AGCTCGGCTCCGTCAAGCGGGCCGGTGGCGTCCGGCAGGTCACCTACGGGGGCAAGGCGCTCTACTGGTTCTCACAGGACACCGCGCCCGGACAGGTGAACGGGAACGTGACCGATGCCTGGGGCACGTGGACCGACGTGAGGGCCGGCCCGGTGGGGACCCTGTCCCCGTCGGCAGCCGGAGCACCGACCGCTCCCCCTGCCGGGGCCGCGGCCACGGCACCTGCCACGGCTCCGACGACGACACCCGCGATCGCCCCTTCGGGCAGCGCACCTTCGACCCCCGTCGCCACTCCTCCGACGACGCCCGTCGCCCCGATCACGCCGGCGACGTCAGCGCCAACGCCCACGTCGCCGCCGACGACGACCACCACGACCTCGCCGAGCTCCGGGGGCGTCGCCTTCTGAGCCGGCAACGGGAGCGTGGCGTCGGGGTGAGGAGCGATTCGCCGAACGCCGCCACGGGTCAGCCGCGATTGGTTACCGGGCGAGCACCCGGTCCCGTTCGCACGGTCCCGGGTGGCCGTCACCTTCGAGTTGGGCGCACCATCTCGGCCCCGACGGTGTACTTCCCCGTTCCGGGGAACCCGAGAGCCTCCATGGCTGCGCAACCGGGCCGATCTGAAAGGCCGATCTGAAAGTCCGGTCTGAGGGACCGCTCGATGTAGAGGGACTCGATCCGCTCGATGGCCGAAAGGAGGTCTGCAGGAGGTGCAGGGGCAGCACCGAGTTGGCTCGCAGGGTCAGCCCTTCGGCGAACCGGGGTGACCACCGTCGACGGCGACCTCCTCCAAGGGTGGTGACGCCGCCGACGTCATCCGATCCAGCCTGGCTGGGGTGATCGGCCCTCCCTGATCGTCGGTCTCCATCGAGGATCAGATCCGTCCGACGGCCAAGACGTGGGGTGAGACGCCGAGAAGGCTCGGTTCGGTCTCGACGCGGCGGATCGCCCGCGGAAGCTTCTCCCTCCGGCCCTCGTCTTCCAACCAGGCTGTACCGGCCCCACGAGCGACGGTCCGCTTCCGGTGCAGCCCAGCGCAGGAGTGCAGCGGGGATCAAGCGACGGTGGCCCCGACCCGGGCGTACTCCCGAACCGCCATGGGGCTCGAATCATGGCCGTCACCAGGAGTTCGTTGGAGCGGACGACGGGATTCGAACCCGCGACCCTCACCTTGGCAAGGTGATGCTCTACCACTGAGCCACGTCCGCGTCGACATCAGACTAGCCCCGCGAGGGGACACGGTACATCCGTAGGGCACCGGCCCGTCGGAGCTCCCGGATCCCACGGCTCAGCCCTCCTCGCGGTCGCGGCCCCTGCCGAGGCCACCAGTTCGTCGAGGGCCTCCTCCAGCCCGGCGCCCAGGCCGGCGATGTCGGGCACCAGCCGCCGGCAACCCAGCAGGCCCACCCCCAGCACCCCCCGGTACCGCATGGCGGTCACGTTCAGGCCTACCCCACCGGCCACCGGGCCGATCGGATGGATGGCTACCACCCGGGCGCCGGCGCACCAGAGCTCCCCGGGCGGCCCGGGCAGGGACGAGACGACGAGGTTGAAAGGCAGCGGGAGGCGGTCGAAGAGGCCGAGCCGTTCGCCCGACCGCACGACCGTTCGCGTGACGAACCCGGGCACCAGCTCGGCGGCGTCCTCGAGCAAGCGTCCCCTGGTCACCCGATGGCGGGCCTGGGCGGCCCGCGACGCCCGCGCCACCCCGGCCAGCCGCCCCGCCGGGTCCTCTCCCTGGGTGCCGAGGGGGACCACAAAACCCGACAGCCGGTTCCCCAAGGGGCCGTCGCCCGGGCGACGGGTCGAGGCGGGGACGAGGGCGGCCAGGGACCGTTCGAGCTGTTCCCCCCGGGCGTCGAGCAGCCGCCGCAGCGCTCCTCCGACCACCGCCAGCACCACCTCGTTGGTGGTGGTGGCGAAGGCGGCTCGAACCACGTCCAGTCGCGCCCGGTCGAGCGAGATGGCGGCGAAGGCTCGGCCAGCCGACAGCGTCCCGTTGATCGACGACCGCGGCGCTACTAGCGGGGGCTGGGCGGACAACAGCGAGTGGCGCCCCACATGGGCCAGCCGACCGGCTCCCCAGCGCAGCACGTCGGCGCCGGCGCGGGACCGCCGGAGCACGCCGGCGCCGACGTAGCCGAGCATCGCCCCCGGGCCAGGTGGCGGTTCGGGGCGCCAGGGTCGGGGGTCGGGGCCGGGCGGCTCCCCCACCTCGTCCGCCCCCGCGGCGGGACCCCGGCCGAGCAGCCGAGCCGCCAGCGCCACCGCGCCCATGCCGTCGACGATGGCGTGGTGCAGCTTCAGCACGAGGGCGGCCCGTCCACCGGGGACGCCCTCGACCAGGGTGAGCTCCCACAGCGGACGGGTGGGGTCCAACGGCCGGCTCATCAGGTTGGCCACCAGGCTCTCCAGCCCGCCCTCGGCGGCCGGCGGGGCGTCCATCCTCGTGACGTGGTGATCGAGGTCGAAGGCCTCGTCATCCACCCAGATCGGCTGGGCGAGGTCCAAGGGCACCCGGCGGACCCGCTGGCGAAAGCGTGGCACCAGGTCCAGCTGCCGATCGATCATCCGGAGCAGCACCGCCAGCCGGTCCCCTACGACGCCGCCCGACCGGGCGCCCGCCGGAGGATCCAGCAGCAGGACCGCCCCGACCTGCAGACCGACGGCCCTGGTCTCGAGGGACAAGAAGGCGGCGTCGAGCCCGCTGAGGGGCTGCATCTCAGCGGCGGACAAGCATCTCAGCGGGGCCGGCTCACCGTCCGCTGTGCCCGAAGCCCCCGGCGCCACGCTCGGTGTCGGCCAGCTCGTCACCAGCCGCGGCGACGAACGAGACGTGCTCGATCCGCTGGATCACCAGCTGGGCGATCCGATCTCCCACCTGGACCTCGTAGTCCTCCTCCGGATCGGTGTTGACCAGCACCACCGCGATCTCGCCCCGGTAGCCGGCGTCGATCAGCCCCGGCGCGTTGAGGCAGGTCACGCCGTGGTGGAGCGCAAGGCCGCTGCGCGGCTGGACGAAGCCGGCGTAGCCCGGCGGGATGGCGAGGACGAGCCCCGTGGGCACCGCGGCCCGTCCGCCACCGGCCCGGAGGCGGGTGCCGGTGCGCGCTCGGAGGTCGGCGCCGGCGTCGCTCGGGTGGGCGTAGCCGGGGACGGGAAGGGCGGGATCGAGCCGGTGAACGGGCACCTCCAGCACCGCCGCACCCTACCCGGCCCGGTCGCCACGGCCGGTCATTACCGGTCGCAGGGCGACCACTAGCATCGCCGGGGTGCTGGCCTGGATGGATCTCGAGATGACCGGTCTCGATCCAACCCGCCACGTGATCGTCGAGATCGCCACCCTGGTGACCGACGACGACCTCACCGTGGTCGCCGAGGGACCCGACCTGGTGGTCGGGGCAACTCCCGCCCAGCTGGAGGCGATGGACGATTTCGTCCGGGCCATGCACACTCGCTCGGGGCTCCTGGGCCAGATCCAGGCCTCCCAGCTGACCCTGGCCGACGCCGGGGCGGCGACGCTGGAGTTCTTGAAGGCGCACGTCCCCGCGCCGCGCACCGTGCCCCTCGCCGGCAACTCCATCGGGACCGACCGGCGGTTCCTCGCCGCCCAGCTCCCCGAGGTCGAGGAGTGGCTCCACTATCGCTCGGTCGACGTATCGACCCTGAAGGAGCTGGCACGACGCTGGTACCCGGCCGAGCTGGCCGGGGCTCCGTCCAAGCAGACCGCGCACCGGGCCATGGGCGACGTCTACGAGAGCCTCGAGGAGCTGCGCTACTACCGCCGCGTCCTCTTCCGCGCCCCGGCTCCCGGCTCGTCGCCGGACCCCCGCACCCAGCCACCGCCGACCGGATGACGCCGCCGCCGGTCGACCCGTCGGCGGAGAACCATCCGGGGGCCGCTGGCCACCCACCGGGGGCGCCGGATGGCTCTCCGGTGTCGCTGGCCGAGGCCACTGCCCGCCTGACCGCCCCCGGGGCGCTGTTCGAGATGGAAGAGGTGACCATCCGGGGCGTACCGACCCGCACGTGGAAGTCGGCCCCGACCTCGTTGCGAGACGTGCTCGCCCTGGCCCGGGGCTACGGGGACGCCGACTTCGTGGTCTACGAGGGCGAGCGGACCACCTTCGCGCAGCATCACCGGGCCGTGGCGACGCTCGCCCACCGGCTGATCGACCGGTTCGGGGTGCAGCCCGGCGACCGGGTGGCCATCGCCATGCGCAACCTGCCCGAATGGGTGATCGCGTTCTGGGCCACGGTGGCCGTCGGGGCGGTGGCCGTCCCGCTCAATGCCTGGTGGGCCCCCGAGGAGCTGCGCTTCGCCCTGGCGGACTGCGGGGCCGTGGTGGTGTTCGCCGACGTCGAGCGCACCGGCCGGCTGACCAGCGTGCTCGGTGCGCTGCCGGCCCTGCGGGCCCTGGTCGTCGCGGACGAGCACCGCTCGGGCGCTCCGCTGGTGCCCGATCCGGTCCCCGAGGACCCGACGACGGCCGCGACGGCCGCTGCTCGGACCGGGGCGGCGGTCGCCCGGCACACGTTCAACGAGGTGCTCGGCACCGCCGGTCCGGGCCTCGGGTTGGGGCAGCTGGAGGACCTCGAGCTACCCGACGTGGTGATCGGGCCGGACGACGACGCCACCATCTTCTACACGTCGGGCACGACCGGCCGGCCCAAGGGCGCCGTGGGGACCCACCGCAACGCCGCCTCCAACCTCATGAACCTGTTCTTCTTGAACAGCCGCTCGGGGCTGCGCTTCGGCACCGCGTTGACCGGGCTGACCGCGGCATCGACCCAACAGAGCGTCTTCTTGCTGTCGGTGCCCCTCTTCCACGTCACGGGGTGCCAAGCGGTGATGATCACCTACGCGGCCAGCGGGGGGCGCCTGGTGATGATGCACCACTTCGAGCCGGAGCGGGCGCTGACGCTGATCGAGGCCGAGCGGGTCACCACCTTCGGTGGGGTGCCCGCCATGGTCCTGCAGGTGCTCTCGAGCCCGGAGCTGGCCGCCCACGACCTCAGCTCGGTCCGCTCGGTCTCCTTCGGCGGGGCCCCCGCCCCGGTCGACCTGGTGCGCCGGATCACCGAGCGGTTCCCCGACGCCCAGTCGAGCAACGGCTACGGGCTGACCGAAACGTCGGCCACCACCACCATGAACAGCGGCCCGGACTACCTCGCCCGGCCCGACAGCGTGGGGCCCCCGGTGCCGGTGAGCGACGTCGCCGTCGTGCCCGAGGGTTTCGAAGGCGACGAGCCCGAGCCGCGCCACCTCCGGGCCAGCCCGGCGCCCGGCGAGCTGTGGGTCAAGGGGCCCCAGGTGGTGCGGGGCTACTGGGAGCAGCCCGAGGAGACGGCGGGCGCCTTCACTCGGGGCTGGTTCCGCACCGGGGACGTGGGCCGCCTCGACGAGGACGGCTTCGTGTACCTGGTGGACCGAGCGACCGACGTCGTCATCCGGGGCGGCGAGAACGTCTACCCGGCCGAGGTGGAGAGCGCTCTCTTCGAGCACCCGGCCGTCGCCGACTGTGCCGTGCTCGGCGTCGCCCACCCGGTGCTGGGCGAAGAGGTCGGCGCGGTCGTCGTCCTCCAACCCGGCGCCAAGGTGGCAGCCGACGAGCTGGCCGCCCACGTCCGGCTCCGCCTGGCACCCTTTAAGGTGCCGACCCGCTTTTGGTTCCGCGCCGTCCCGCTCCCCCGGAACCCCGCCGGCAAGGTGCTCAAGCGGGTGTTGCGGGACGACGCGCTGGGCAAGGGGCCCGACATGCCCGACGTCGGCCGCTCGGACTGAGCGGGCCGCCCGGTGCTCGGCGCGGCCCGGCCGGACCCGGCCCGGCCGGACCCGGCCCGACCGGCCGACGCGACCTCAGCGGTTGGGCTGGGGGGTAACCCTCAAGTATGGCTTGAGGGCGGTGAAGCCCTTGGGGAACCTCGTCTTGGCGTCGTCGTCCGAAACCGCCGGCACGATGATGACGTCGTTGCCGTCGGTCCAGTTCACCGGCGTGGCGACGGAGTAGTCGGCGGTGAGCTGCAGGGAGTCGAGCACCCGCAGGATCTCGGCCACGTTGCGCCCGGTCGACGCCGGGTAGGTCAACGTCAACTTGACCTTCTTGTCCGGGCCGATGATGAACACCGAGCGAACCGTCAACGTGTCGTTGGCGTTCGGGTGGATCATGTCGTAGAGGTCCGCCACTTGGCGGTCCTGGTCGCCGATGAGCGGGAAGTTCAACGCCGCACCCTGGGTCTCGTTGATGTCGCCGGCCCACCCCTTGTGGGACTCGACCGAGTCCACCGACAGACCGATCAGCTTGGTGTTGCGCTTGTCGAACTCGGGCTTGGCCTTGGCGAAGGCCCCCAGCTCGGTCGTGCACACCGGCGTGAAGTCCTTCGGGTGCGAGAACAAGATGCCCCAGCTGTCGCCGAGCCAGTCGTGGAAGTTGATCGTGCCTTCGGTGGTCTCTGCGGTGAAGTCGGGTGCGGTGTCCCCAAGTCGGACTGCCATGACTGCTCCTCCTGTTGGATCCTGATGGAATCGTGGTGGCGTGCGGCGCGGTCGGGCATGGCCTCGGCGGGCTGCTGACCAGCGCGTAGCAGGCTACTCCACCCTCGGGCAATTGTCGACTCGTTGGGTCATGATTTCGCCACGATCAGCGGCCCCCCACCGAGTCCTCCGGTCCCGACCCGGTGGCGCGCGAGACTCGACCGCGTGCCGGAGCCGACCGCGTCTGGGCCTGCTGGGCTGTCCGACCTCCGCTCGGACCCGGGCCTCCGCCGGTCCCGGCCCTCGCCCTCGGCCGCACCGGGGCGCCCGGCCTCCCCGCCGGTCGAGACCGTGGCCGCTTTCGACTTCGACGGCACCCTGGTCTCCGGCGGCAGCGTCCTGCCGTTCCTCGCCGCCGTCCGGGGCCCCGCTCCGGTGGCCAGGGAGGTCCTCCGGGCGCTGCCCAAGCTGGTCCGCGGGGCGGTGCTCGGGGGGTCCTGGGCCGACACGGCCAAAGAGCAGTTGTTCGTCCGCCTCCTCGGGGGGCTGCGGGCGGAGGAGGTCGCCGAGCGGGCCGCCGCCTTCGGGCAGCGCCACCTGGGCCGGCGCCTGCGGCCGGCCATGCGCGACCGGCTCGAGTGGCACCGGGCGCAAGGCCACCGCCTGCTCGTGGTGTCGGCCTCGCCCGAGTACTACGTCGGTCCGTGCGCCGAGCTGCTCGCCATGGACGGTGCCGTGGGCACCCGCCTCGCCGTGGACAGCGGCGGGTTGCTCACCGGCTACTACGAGGGGCGCAACTGCCGGGGGGCGGAGAAGTACACCCGGGTGGTCGCCTGGCTGCGGGACAACGGCCTGGGCGGGAGCTCGGGCCAGGGCCAGCCCGTCTTGTGGGCCTACGGCAACAGCCGGGGCGACCGGCGGATGCTCGACGCCGCCGACTACGGGGTCGACGCCGGGCGGCTCGGGCGCGTGGGCAGCCTCCGCCGCTTCCTCCGCCTGCGCGACGTGGCCGGCCGCTAGCCCGGGACCCCGGCCGCGGCCACGATCCGGCCCCCGTACGCTCCCAGGGCCGTCGTGAGGTCGCCCATCTGGGGCGCGTCGCCGAAGGACCGGACCGTCCCGGACGCCCCGGCCACCAGGTACCCGGCACCGGTCCGGGCCGCCACGATGCCCACCGTGCCCGGACCGACCGCCGTCCCGGCATCGGAGCCGTCGAAGGCGGCGTCGCCGAAGGCGAAGATCCCGCCGTCGGCCGCCACCTCCCAGTAGCCCCCGCCGTCGGGGGTGGCCGCCATGCCCACGATGGGCTGGTTGAGCGGCCGCCCGCCCATCGAGCCGTCGAAGGCGGCGTCGCCGAAGGCGAAGATCCCGCCGTCGGCACCGGCCAACCGGTACCCGCCCAGGCCCCCACTCGGTTGGTCGACCACGGTGAACCAGTCGGACTTCAACCCGAAGTCGGCCGCGAACTGCACCCCGCTGAGGGTGACCGTGCCGGCCGTCCCGACGACCGCCACCGACGTGGCCCGGCCACCGCCGGCGCCCTCGCCGTTGCGGTTGGTCACCGCGACCGACTGGAGCGTGCCGAGCTGGGGGAACCGGCTGGTGATCGCGCTCACCGCCACGCTGGCGGTCCAGCTGTGGTTCGGGTTGCACGCGCCGCTCACGCAGATCCCGTCCCCGGCGTCGGCCACCGGGGCGAAGGGTGAGCCCTCGGCCCCCGAGGCACTGAAGCCGCCGGTGGAGGCCGAGTAGTAGGTGGTGGCCACCGCACCGCCGGGCAGCTCCATCACCTCGCCGTTGGTATCGGTCACCGCCAGCGAGCTCAGGGCGTTGGCGTTGCGCACCCCGGGATAGCTCTGGCAGGTCTGGTCACAGGTGTCGGCGTAGCCGCCGTACCCGCCGGGATGGCTGAGGACGTAGGAGCGGGCCGCCACGGCCTGGGCCTCGAGCTCCTGAAAGCCCCACGCCTCCCCTTGGGGGCCACCGGCGCCCAGCGAGCCCCAGCTGGCCGGCGACTCGCTCGGCACCACGTCGTCGAGATACTGGCCGAGCCCGACCACGTTGACCGTCCGCTGGGCCCCGGTCGAGGTCTCGACCGCCTCGAGCTGACCGCCGACGCTCAGGTTGCCGCCGG
>DASYAI010000054.1:0-10784 GCA_036501425.1 Acidimicrobiales bacterium
TCCGCCCCACCCTGCTCGGGCCCCAGCAGTATCGCGCGCTGCGCGACCCGCCGGCGCCCGGCGTGTCCAACGGCCGCCCCGGGGGTCGCCGGGGGCGGGTGGGCGTGGGAAGCTCACGGACTTCGGGGGGGTGGACGACGCATGGACGACGAGCGGAAGCGGTGGTTGGCACTGGGGGTCCTGTGCCTGAGCCTGCTCATCGTCAGTATCGACAGCGGCATCCTCAACGTGGCGCTTCCCACGCTCGTGCGCCAGCTCGGAGCCACCCCCTCGCAGCTCCAGTGGATCGTCGACTCCTACACCCTGGTGTTCGCCGGGCTGCTCATGACCGCCGGCAGCCTGGGCGACCGCTACGGGCGGCGTGGTGTCGTCACGGTCGGCCTGGTGATCTTCGGTGCCGGGTCGCTCGCCGCCAGCTTGTCCTCCACGCCGGGGGCGCTGATCGCCTGGCGGGCCGTCATGGGCGCCGGCGCCGCCCTGATCATGCCGGGGACGCTGTCGATCCTTGTCAACGTGTTCACGGACGAGCGGCAGCGCCGGCGGGCCATCGCCTACTGGTCTCTCATGAACGCCACCGGCGCCTTCATCGGGCCCGTCGCCGGTGGGTTGCTCCTCGCCCACTTCTGGTGGGGGTCGTGCTTCTTGGTGAACGTGCCGGTCGTCGTCGTGGCGCTGGCGGTGCAGCGCTCGTTGGTCCCGACCTCGCGCAACCCCAACGCAGCCCGCTTCGACCTCCTCGGAGCTGCGCTCTCGATCCTTGCCTTAGGGGGGCTCCTGTGGGCCATCATCGAGGGACCCGCCCGGGGTTGGTCGTCACCCGCCATCCTGGGCGGGTTCGGTGCCTTCGCCGTGCTGGCAGTTGCCTTCGTGGCGCACGAGCGGCGGGCCGAGTCGCCCATGGTGGACGTGGCCACCTTCCGGACGCCGCAGCTCACCGCGGCGGCGACGGCCATGACCATCGCGTTCATCGCGATGACCGGCTCGATGTTCCTGATCGTCCAGAGCCTGCAGATCGTGAAGGGCTACTCGCCGCTGGTCGCCGCCCTCGCCACCTCGGGTCCGATCACGGGGGTCAACTTCGCCCTGATGCCCCGGGCCCCGGTACTGACCGAGCGCTTCGGCGCCCGCTGGATGGTGGCCGCCGGATCGGGCCTGACCGCGGTGGCGGCGCTGGTCATCTCCACGACCTCGGTGCACTCGGGCTACGTGAACCTCTTCATCGGCTTCGCGTTGATGGCGACCGCCTTCAGCATCTTCGTCCCGGCCAGTACCGAGGCGATCATGACCGCCGTGCCCAAGGAGATGTCGGGCGGCGCGTCGGCCATCAACCAGACGACCCGCCAGCTCGGGCAGGCGCTCGGGGTGGCGATCGGCGGCAGCATCGCTGCCTCGGGCTACCGGTCGGGATTCTCGACCGCCGGGCTCCACCTTCCGGCCGGCGTGCTCGGCCGGGCCGGCTCGTCCATCACCTCGGCCATCGCCGCCAGCCACTCGCTCACCCGCAGCGCCGGGTTGGCGCTGCTGGGTGCCGCCCACGACGCCTTCCTGCACGGCGTCCGGCTGGCGCTGCTGAGCGCGGCCGCTCTGGCGGTCCTCGGCGCGGTGTTCGCTGCCGTGGCCATCCCGTCCAGGCGGCGGTCCGGCATGGTCGGAGCGGCGGCGGCCGATCCTGAAGGGCCGGCGATCGACGACCCGGTGCGCGCCGAGCGTGGCGTCGGCTCGGCTTGACGCCGAGCGTGGAGCGTCCCGCCCGTCGCCTTGACCGGACCCGGGCGGACCCATACGGTGGCCCCGGCTACGGCCAGACAGGAGGAGCGGGACATGGAACGTCAGGTGAAGACGACCGGGCCCTTCGGCATCGGCTCGATGATCCACGTGGTCCACATGACGGACGACGCGGCCGAGCTGACTGCTTGGTATGAGGACGTGTTCGACGCGGTGACCTACATGGGCATGGACGAGCTGAACTACCTGCCGCCCGAAAAGCGCTGGGCCACCCTCGTGATGATCTCGGACTACTGCATCGAGGTCATGGCGCCGGAGCTGCCGGCGGACTCGGCCACGCCGGTGGGCCGCTTCTACAACCGATTCGGCCGCCATTTCCACTCGACCGGCTACCGGGTCGAGGACCTCGAGGGGCTGTTCCACCATCTCGACGACAACGAGGTGGTGATCGGGAAGCCCGGTGGTGGCCCGGTGGACGACCCCTCGACCGTCGGGTACTTCTACCCGAGCCCGCGCCAGACCCACGGGCTGATGGTCGAGTGCTGCCGCAGCGAGATGCGGGGCGACCTGCGGCTGCGGCCCGAGTGGTCGTCGCTCCGCAAGATCTGGGCCCGGCACCCCCTCGGCATCGAGCGGCCCTCGCACATCACCGTCGGGGTCGAGGGCCTGGCCGATGCCCGCAAGGTCTACGAGCGCCTGTGGATGGCCGAGTGGCTGTACGAGGGTCGCAACGAGGCGCTGGGCTCGCACTCGGTGTACTTCCAGCTCGGTGACTCGCTCATCGAGCTGGCCGAGCCCGAGGACAGCGGCACCCACCTGGCCGAGCACGTCGAGCAGTTCCACAACATGATCTACGCCATGACCTGGAAGGTGACCGACCTCGACAGCGTCGAGCGCCATCTGACGTCCAAGGGCATCGGCAGCTCGCGCCCGGCGCCGACGACGGTGTTGGCCAATCCGGAGGACGCCTTCAACGCGGTCCACCTGTTCAGCTCGGCGGCCGTGCCCAACGACCCCTGGGCCTGAGGCGCAGGGAGGTCCCGGGCCGGTCGGGTCGCCGTCGCAAGGGGGGCTCGGGCGTCGGGCGTCGGGCATTGTGGGTCGAAGGGGCGCCGGGCGCCGGCGATTTGTGGGTCGAAGGGGCGTCGGGTGTCCTTTCGTCCGCCCTCCGTGCGTCGTAGGGGCACCAACCCACCTACGGAGGAGCTGACATGCGCTACCTGATGATGATCTGCGCGACCGAGGACACCGTCGGGTCGACAAGCCCCGACCAGGCCACCGCGATGATGGCCGAGTACGCCACCTTCAGCGAGGAGATGGCCGCCCGGAGGGTGCTCCAGGGGGGCGAGCGGCTGCGCCCGACCTCGGACGCCACCACCGTGCAGGTGCGTGACGGCAAGGTGCTCACCGCCGACGGCCCGTTCGCCGAGACCAAAGAGCAGGTCGGTGGCTACTACGTGGCCGAGTGTCGCGACCTCGACGAGGCCATCGACGTGGCGTCGAAGATCCCCGGCGCCCGCTTCGGTTCGATCGAGGTGCGGCCGATCTGGGAGATGTGAGTCCCGAGGTGGAGGCGGCCGTGGCGGCCGCCTTCCGGGCCGAGTGGGGACGGATCGTGGCGAGCCTGATCCGGCTTACCGGTGACTGGGACCTGGCCGAGGAGTGCGCCCAGGACGCGTTCGCCCGGGCGCTCGAGCGGTGGGGGCGCGACGGCGTGCCCGACAACCGGGGCGCCTGGCTGACCACCACCGCCCGGAACCGGGCGCTGGACCGTCTCCGCCGGGACAAGGTCGGGCGGACCAAGCATCGTCTGCTGGCCACCGACCCCAGCGCCGACGGCCCGGTCGGGTCCAACGGCGCCGGGCCTGCCGGGGGATCCGAGGGATCCGACGAGCGGCTCCGGCTCATCTTCACCTGTTGTCACCCCGCCCTGTCCCTCGACGCTCAGGTCGCCCTCACCCTGCGCACCCTGGCCGGCCTCAGCGTGGGGCAGATCGCCCACGCTTTTTTGGTGCCCGAGCCCACCATGGCCAAGCGGATCGTGCGGGCCAAGGCGAAGATCCGCAACGCCGGGATCCCGTACCGGGTGCCCCCCGACCACCTGCTCGCAGCCCGCACCGAAGCGGTCATGGCCGTGTTGTACCTGCTCTTCAACGAGGGCTACGGCGCCACCGCCGGCTCGGACCTGATCCGCCAGGGCCTGTGCGACGAGGCGATCGCGCTGGCCCGGACGCTGGTCCAGCTGATGGTCGGGCAACCCGAACCGGCGGGCCTCCTGGCGCTGATGATCCTGCATCATGCCCGGCGCTCGGCGCGGATCGGACCGACCGGCGAGCTGGTGCCCCTCGAGGACCAGGACCGCGCCCGCTGGGACGCCGCCGCCATCGCCGAGGGGGCGGCGCTGCTCGAGGGCGCCCTGGCGCACCGCCAGCCCGGGCCCTACCAGGTGCAGGCGGCCATCGCCGCGTGCCACGCCACCGCCCCAGTCGCCGGGGCGACCGACTGGGCGCAGATCGCCGATCTCTACGCCCGGCTCGCCACCATGCTGCCCACTCCGGTGGTCCAGCTCAACCGGGCGGTGGCGGTGGCGATGGCGGACGGGCCGGCAGCCGGGCTCCGTCTGGTCGACGACCTCGAGGCCGGGGGAGCGCTCGCCGGCTACCACCTCCTTCCGGCTACCCGGGCCGACCTGCTGCGGCGGGCCGGCCGTCACGGCGAGGCGGTCCGGTCCTACCGGGCCGCCCTCGCACTGGCCGGCACCGACGCCGAACGGCGGTACCTGGCCCGGCGGCTGGCGGTCGCCGAGGCCGGTGGCCACGACGGCTCCGACGTCCGGCCCGCCTGACTACCCCTGGGGGGTATGTTGCAAGCGCGGAGGGCGCGCCGGGCGAGGAGGGACGATGGTCGGGTACAGCGGGTCGAAGAAGGCCGTCCAGCAGCGGCTGGGGCGCATCGAGGGCCAGATCCGTGGGCTCCGGCGAATGGTCGACGACGAGGTGTACTGCATCGATGTGCTCACCCAGGTGTCGGCGGCCACCCGGGCGCTGCAGTCGGTGGCGCTGGAGCTGCTCGGTGAGCATCTCGCCCACTGCGTCCACGACGCGCTGGTCGAGGGGGGCGAGGGGGCCGACGAGAAGATTCGCGAGGCCCGGGCGGCCATCGAGCGGCTGGTGCGGTCGTGAGGGCCGAGCTGCTCGGCACCCTCACCGCCGGTCGGGCCCTCACCGACATCGGTCGCAGCCTGCGCGAGAGCTTCGTGATGTTCTGGGACACCCTGTGGGCGTTGGTGCTCGGCTTCGGCCTCTCCGGGGCGGTCCAGGCCTTCGCGTCACGTCGGGCCATGGAGCGGCGCCTCGGGAACCACCGGCCGGCGGCGGTCGCCCGCGCCTCGCTCTACGGGCTGGTGTCGTCGAGCTGCTCGTACGCGGCCTCGGCGCTGGCCCGGTCCCTCTTCGCCCGCGGCGCGGACTTCGTGGCGGCGATGGTGTTCATGTTCGCTTCGACCAACCTGGTCGTGGAGCTGGGCATCGTGCTGGTGGTGCTCATCGGCTGGCAGTTCGTGGCGGCCGAGTTCGTCGGCGGGACCATCATGATCGTCCTGCTCGCCACCGGCGGCAGCCTGTGGTTGCGCGGTCGCGCCCTGGCGGAGGCCCACCGGGCGGCGGCCATCGACGCCGACGGGCATCACCCGCGGGCCGACGAGGCCGGGATGTCCGAGGTGCCCCTGGGCCGGCGCCTGCGCTCGGCGGCCGGGTGGGCCGACGCCGCGAGCTACACCATGGGCGATCTGCAGATGCTGCGCAAGGAGCTGGCCGTCGGCTTCGGGGTGGCCGGGTTCCTGGCGGTGCTGGTGCCCGACCGGGTGTGGAACGACCTCTTCGTGCACGGTCACGGCGGATGGACCAGCATCGAGAACGCGGTCGTAGGACCGCTGGTGGCGGTGGTCAGCTTCGTCTGCTCCATCGGCAACGTGCCGCTCGCCGCCGCCCTCTGGCAGGGTGGGATCAGCTTCGGCGGGGTGGTGAGCTTCGTCTTCGCCGATCTGATCACCCTGCCGCTCCTGCTCATCTACCGCAAGCAGTACGGCGGTCGGATGGCGCTCCGGATGCTGGGGGTGTTCTGGGTCGCCATGTCGGTGGCCGGCCTGGCGACCCAGTACCTCTTCGAGGCCATCGGGTGGGTGCCGGGCAACCGGCCCACCATCGTGGCCGCCCCCCGGGTGCGCCTCGACTACACGACCTTCCTCGACATCGTCGCGTTGGCGGCCTTCGCTGCCCTCTACTGGCTGTACCGGCATCGGGACCGCTTGGGTGGCGGGCGGGGCTACGCCAAGGACCCGGTCTGCGGCATGCAGGTCGAGACCCGCCACGCCCCGGCGACGAGCGAGCACGGAGGGTCCCGGGTGTATTTCTGCTCGCAGCGGTGCCGGGTCCTGTTCGAACAGGAGCCCCTGCGCTACCGGGCGGCCCCACCGGGGGAGGGGCCCGACCCGCACCCCGGCGAGCCGGCGCCGGTTCGCCTAGGCCCCTCGCGCCGCCGCCCGGATCCCTGAGCCGCCGCCGGCCGAGGCAGCTGCCCGCCCGGCCGCGCCGACCGGCAGCCGCCGCTCGAGCGGCGAGCAATTTGGCAGAACTTGACACCGGCCCGGCGGGTCGCGACAGTGGGCCCGAGCGCCGAGCCGTGGCACGCCCGCGGCATCGGGGGCCGGTGTGGCGCCCCGGCGACCGGGGCGCGCGGGAGGAGATCATGCAGACAACTGAGCTGGCGGTGCTCGACCTTCACGCCGACGCCCTGGCCGCGACCCGAGCAGTAGTGGCCGGGCTCGGTGCCGGGGACTGGGACGCGTGGATCGAGACCTCGCGCACCGAGGTCCGGCGCCTCGTCAACCACGTGGTGATGGAGAACGGCTGGGTGGAGCACTTCCTGGCCGGCGAGAGCATCGACGAGATCCGCCGGCGCGTCCCGGCCGATGCCGACGTGCTGGGCGAGGACCCGCTCGGCGCCTACGACCGGTCGTGCGAACGGGCCGAGGCGGCACTGGCGGCCCCCGGCGCCTTCGACGTGCGGTGCGAGGTTCCCCGGCTGGGATCCATCACCGGTCGCGAGTACGCCGGCAGCCGCCTGGTCGACGTGTTGGTGCACGGGTGGGAGGTGGCCAAGGCGACGGGCCAGGACACCCGGCTCGATCCCCGGCTGGCCGGGGCGGCCCGCTCGATCATCGAGCCCAAGATCCGGATGTTGGCGGAGAACGGGGTCATTCGCGACGCGGTGGTGGTCCCGCCCGACGCCGACGACCAGACCCACCTGCTGGCCCTGTTCGGCTTCTCCGAGTAGCAGCCGCCACCACCAGCTGGTCGAGGACCGACCGGTCGGTGGCGAAGGCGAGCTCGGGCAGGTCGTCGAAGTCGAAGAACGCGGCATCGGCGGCATCGTCGCCGGCGCGGAGGGTGCCCCCGACTCGCCGCCCGGCGAACCACACGCCGACGGTCTGGCGGTCGGGTCGCCAGAAGTTGCTCTGGGCCTCGAGCACCTCGCCCACCTCGACCTGCAGGCCGGTCTCCTCGAGGAGCTCGCGGGCCCCGGCGGCGCGGATGTCCTCGTCCCACCCCACGTGCCCGCACGGGATGCACCACAGCCCGGCCCGGGCGCCGTAGCGGCGTCGGACGAGCAGGATGCGACCGTCCTCGACCACCACGACGGCTACCCCCACCGTCGGGCGCCGGAAATGGAGCTGGCCGCAGGCCTGGCACGCCCAGGCGGGCTCGCCGTGGGCGTCCACCGGCCGCACCTGGTGGCCGCAGGCGCTGCAGTGCGCGGGCTCCGGGTAGCCGCTCGAGCCGTCCACCGGCTCATCATCGCGCCCCGGTCCCACCCCGGACGCGGGCGCCGCTGCCCTCAGGGGCCCTGCTCGCCCGCCGGCCGGACCAGGCCGATCTCGTAGGCGAGGACCACCGCCTGGACCCGGTCCCGGAGATCGAGCTTGGACAGGATGCGCCCGACGTGGGACTTGACGGTCGCCTCGGAGACGAACAGCTGGGCGGCGATCTCGGCGTTGGAGAGGCCGTCGGCGACCTTCCTCAGCACCTCGTGCTCCCGCTCGGTGAGGGAGGCAACGGCCGGCGGCATCGAGGGCTCGGGCCGAGGCACCGACGCGAGCAGCGGCGCGTAGCGGTCGAGGAGGAGCCGGGTGATCCTCGGCGACACGACGGCATCGCCGGCGGCGACCGTCCGCACCGCCTCGACGAGCTCACGGGGCCGCACGTCCTTCAAGATGAACCCGCTCGCCCCGGCGTGCAGCACGCCCAGGGCGTACTCGTCCATGTCGAACGTCGTGATGGCCAGCACCCGCACCGAGGGGGCGCTCTCGACGATCTGGCGGGTGGCGGCGATGCCGTCGGTCACCGGCATGCGGATGTCCATCACCACCACGTCGGGCACGAGCCGAGCGGCCAGCTCGATCGCCACCGCTCCGTCGCCCGCCTCGGCGACCACCTCGATGCCCGGCGCCTGGGAGAGGATCGTCCGGAAGCCGAACCGGAGCAGCTCCTGGTCATCGGCGAGCAGCACCCGGATGCTCATGGCATCGGGTCCGGACCGAGCTCGGCGCCCCGGACATCGTCCGCTGGGCTCACGCCGCCGTCGATGTCCCGATGCCCGCCGGCGCTCGCGGGTCGACGCGCCGGGGGCGCTGCGTGGCGGCCCCGGCTCGGGCGCGATCGGGCGGGGCGGGACCGGAACACCGCGACGGCGAGGACGACGGCCAGGCAGAGGGCGAGCCCCACCACGGCATCCAACACGTCGTCGAACATCAGTGATGCAGTGCCGGGGCGCAACGGCGCGGGGTCCCGGCGACCGGATCGGTGGGCGAAGTCGTGGACGGAACCGAGGTGGATGGCATGGTGAGGGTGGGTCGACGTCCCAGCCCGTGGACCAACAGCGTAACCCCGCCGGGGCTCGTTTGGCCCCCGCCCGGTCCGTGTCGCCCGCTGGCGGCCCGGTCGCCGCCCGCTCGCCGGACGCCGGCGATCAGCTGGCGGTGATGAGGGCGCAGCTGGCGAAGCCGCCGACCGCGTTGCTGACCACGCCGACCTCGGCCCCCGGCACCTGCCGCTCGCCTGAGTCGCCGCGCAGCTGCTGGGTCACCTCGATGAAGAAATTGGCGCCGTGGCGACGGCCCATGTTGCATGCACCGCCGTCGGTGTTGGTCGGGATGCGACCGCCGGGCCGGGTGTTGCCGGCCTCGACGAACGGCCCGCTCTCGCCCTTGCCGCAGAAACCGAGGGCCTCGAGCCACTGCATGGTGATGAAGGTGAACCCGTCGTAGAGGCCGGCCACCTGCACGTCGTCCACCGTGAGGTCGGTGCGACTCCAGAGACGCTTGGCGGCCCGCCAGGGCGAGGACTCCGTCATGTCCTCGACGAGGTTGAAGTCCAACACGTCGGTGGTGCCGGCCGCCCATGCCTCGAAGAAGACCGGCTTCTTGGCCATGTCGCGCGCCCGCTCCTCGGTGGTGAAGATGAGAGCCGACCCCGAGTCGACCGGGTAGTCGCAGTCGAGCAGGTGGAGGGGCTTGTTGATGTACCGCGAGCTCATGTAGTCGTCGATCGTGATGGGCTCCCGCAGGATCGCCTCGGGGTTGCGCGAGGCGTAGTCGCGCTGGGCCACGGCGAGCGCGCCGAACTGCTCCTCTGTCGTCCCGTAGAGGTCCATGTGCCGGCGCATGTACATGCCGGCCCAGTGCGAGCCGGTCACCGAGCCGTAAGGGCGCAGGAACTGCGTCGTGCCGGCGGCGCCCGTTCGAGGCTGGCCCGGGACGTACCCGCCGGCCGCCCCCGCCTGGTGGACGGTGCGGATGGTCAGGCACGTGTGGCACGAACCCGACGCCACCGCGGCGATGCCGTGGAGCGCGGCCACGCTGTACGCGGCACCGTCGACCGAGCCCGAGTACCAGGCCAGGTCGGGGATGCCGACCAGGTCGGCGGTCTGGGTGGCGGTGATGAGCTGGTGCGGGAACGCGTGGACGGCCACCCCGTCGATGTCGGCGGCGGTGATCCCTGCGTCGGCCATGGCGGCTGCCGACGCCTGCGCGGTGAGCTGCTCGAGGCTGAGGCCGGTGCGCCGGCCCACGGTCGAGTAGCCGACGCCGACGATGGCGACGCGGTTGGACTTGGCAGGCATCAGCGCGATCCCCCCACCAGATCGTTGGGCACCCCGAGACGGGGTCGGAAGACGGGCAGTGTGACCTCGTCGCTGATCGGCTCGAAGGCGACCTCGACCGCGTTGCCGCAGCGAAGATCCTCCTCCGGGCAATCGATGATGTTGGTGACGAGCTTCAGGTTGGGCTGCTCTTCCAGCTCGACCACGGCCAGCACGTAGGGCAGCCGGCTCTCGAGCCACGGGTCGAACGGGTGGACGCAGACCGTGTAGGAGTACAAGGTCCCCCGTCCCGACACCTCGGCCGGGGACAGCTCGAAGGACAGGCAGCGCTTGCAGCATGCCCGGGGCCAGTGCTGGTAGTAGCCGCACCGATCGCACCGCTGGATCAGCAGCCGCTCCTTGCGGGCCCCCTCCCAGAAGAACGACGTCAGCTCGTCGGCAATCGGGACGATCGGTTCCACCTTCACCTCATCTCTTCTGGGCACGCCCTGGCGGGGCCGGATCCCGTCGCCGCGCGGCCGGCGCGTCGAACACCACGTTCGACTGCCGCCGCACGGTCTCGGCGCCACGTGGTGTTGGGGGACAGAGAACATCGGCTGGCTCGTTCGGGCCAGCCGATGTTCTCTGCACGACATCTTGCTGCGATCCCCGCCGGGCGGGGTGCGACCCTACAGGTCGTAGAGCTTGGCGGCGTTCTTCCAGACGATCTTCTGCTTGTCCTCGTCGTTCATCCCCTGGAAGTGCTTCTCGACCACCTCGAGCGACTCGGGCCAGGTGGAGTCCGGGTGCGGGTAGTCGCTCGCCCACATCAGGGTGTCGGCGCCGAGGAGGTCGATGGTGCGCATGCCCACCAGGTCGTCCTCGAACGTGGCGTGGAACTGGGTCGCCCAGAAGGTGCTCGG
>DASYAI010000055.1:0-3992 GCA_036501425.1 Acidimicrobiales bacterium
TCTGCTGCATAACGCGTCGAGACAAGACCGCCTCCGGACTTAAGGATCTCGGCATCCCGGCGGATTAGGTCTGAACCGTTGACCAGATCGAGGACAGCCTCGACGCCGTCCGGGTGAGACGTGCGCAGCGCGTCGAACACGGCCCAGGGACCCGGCAAAGTCGTGAAGTGAGGGTGTGACCTGCGGTGTCGTGATTAGGGGTGATGTGCCCGGCGTGTCCGCGGGTGGCGGGCGGGGTCCGGGCGGAACGATGGAAGTTCTCACGCTCACCGTCGTCTGCCCCGGGGGACGCCCTGCCATCTTCGCCCATCACGGCTGCCGCGTGCAGCCAATACCTTCTTGATCTCCTGGCCCAGGTCCCGGACCCGCGCAAAAGACGCGGGCGGCGGCATCCGCTGGCCGGGCTGCTCGCTGTCGGGATCGCGGCGGTGGCCGCGGGGCGCGGTCGTTCGCCGCGATCGGCCAATGGGCCGCCGATGCCGGCCCGGAGGTGCTGGCGGGGCTCGGGGCGGCCCGCGGCCCGGCGGATGAGTCCACCTTCCGGCGTGCGTTCGGCCTGGTCAGCCCAGATGTGCTCGTCCGGGTCCTCGGCGTCTGGGTGCACACCAGGGCTTCGCTGGCAGGCGGCCGACTGGTGATCGCCATCGACGGCAAGGCGGTCCGCGGCGCGAAGAACAAGCAGGGGAAGGCCCCGCACCTGGTCGCCGCGCTCGCCCACGGCATCGGCGCGGTCCCCGGGCAGGTCGCCGTGGACGCGAAATCGAACGAGATTCCCGCGGTGCGGGAACTGCTCAGAGCGTTCACCAGCCTGGCCGGGGCGGTCATCACCATCGATGCCCTGCACACGCGGCAGGACACCGCGCAGGTCATCCTCGCCCGCCAGGCCGACTGCGTGATGACCGCCAAGGCCAACACGCCGACGCTGTACCGGCAGCTGAAGAAGCTGCCCTGGGCCGCCGTCCCCTCAGTGTCGTCCGTGACCACGGGCCACGGCCGCCGGGCCCGCCGCACGATCAAGGCCGCACTGGCCCCGGCCTGGATCGCCCGCGACCCCTAGCGGACGCTGAAACTGCTGCTGACCGCATGAGCGACTTTGCCGGGTCCCTGGCTGTGGTCCCACCCTGCTGTCGGCTGGCGCCTTGATCCCAGATCCGGGTTCTGACCGCGATTGCGGCTCTGGGATCGGCGCCTTCTGTTCGTGAGAACTGGCCGCAGTCACCGGGCCGGGGTTGGGTGAGCCAGCAAGAGGCAGGCGTCGGCCGAGCTAGTCCGCTCGCTCGACACGCCAGCCTGTAAGCGTCCGATGAAGCCGAGGTCCGCGAGGGTTCCTGCGAGGCTGGTGTCCTCTACCACCGGGCCTGTCCGTCTATCAGACGAGTGGCGATCGCCGCTCCGAGGAGAGAAACGAGGAAATCCATGACAAGCAAGACAATTGGATCAAAGGCGGATCAGCAGGCGGTTCTCGGCGTCCTCAAGGGCGTGCGCGAGGCGTGGGAGGCGAACGACGCCGAGGCGTTCGTGGCCGACTACCTGGACGATGCCAGCGTGGTTCAGCCCGGCGTCTACAGGAAGGACCGGCAAGAGATCCAGAGCAGCATGGCCGGTGCGTTCGCGGGCCCACTCAAGGGATCGCGGGTGATCGACCAGCCCCAAGACGTCCGGTTCCTCAACGAGGACACGGCCATCGTGATTAGCGAGGGCGGGATCGTTTTCCCCGGACAGAACGCCGTGCCGAGCGAGGGCACGGTCCGGGCCACGTGGGTGCTGGCCAAGCGCGACGGCCGCTGGAATGTCGCGGCCTACCACTACAGCGCCGCGAACTAGGGATCCCGGTGGGCTGTCCGGATGGAGTTACGGTCGCGAGTGGGCTTCGGCCGAAATGCCCTGTCCTCCTGGCACAGCCTTGATCGTCTAGTAGACGTTAGATATCCGCGGAGTAGAGGAAGGAAGTTCTGTCGATGGCGCTGTATGTGGCTTTGTGTTATTACAACCGGGACCGGTACTGGGACGAGCCTCCCGAGACCGAGTTCTCTCCCGAGTACACGGAGTTCGCTCGGCGGGCTACCGAAGCTGGGGTGATGCGCGGCGGTGAGGCGCTTCACCCGGTGACGATGTCGACCACCATCACCGTTTCGGGCGGCAGGGGCGGCGACGTGATGTTGACAGACGGTCCGTACGCGGAGGCAAAAGAGGTCCTGGCCGGCTACTTCGTGCTGGAGACGGCCGATCTTGACGAGGCGATCGGCTGGGCGGTCCAGATCCCGGCCGCTTGGAGGGGCAAGATCGAACTCCGCCCGATCGCGCCACACCACGCCTAGGCGTCCCCCCATGGACGCCAGCGCCGCTCTGGTCAAGGTGCTCAGGGAGGAAGGCCCGAGAGTCCTCGCCGCCCTGGTCCGCTACCTCGGCGACTTGCCGGTGGCCGAGGACGCCCTCTCCGAGGCCACGATCGCCGCTCTGGAAGCTTGGCCCGCTTCGGGAATCCCGGACAACCCCCGGGCGTGGCTGACCGTGGTGGCACGGCGCAAGGCGCTCGATCTCCTAAGACGGGAGTCGGCCAGAGCGGGCAAGGAGACCGCGGCGTACCGATGGGGAACGGAGCGCGCGAAAGACGAGATAGAGGAGGTGATCGACGCGATGGAAACCGAGAGCCAGTTGCGAGACGACATGCTGCGCCTCATCTTCACCTGTTGCCACCCCGCTCTCAGCCGAGAGGCCCAGGTGGCCTTGGCCTTGCGCACGCTGGCCCGCCTCGAAGTCGATGCCATCGCCCGAGCCTTCTTGGTGCCCGAGGCCACCATGGCCAAGCGCCTGGTGCGGGCCAGGTCCAAGATCGCCACCGCGCGCATCCCTTATGTCATTCCCTCCGACGCGGAGCTCCCCGATCGTCTGGCCGCGGTGCTGGTCGTGGTGTACCTGATCGCCACCGAGGCCCACGCCCCAACCGGCGGGGACTCGGTGGCCCGGGTGGATCTGGAGGCCGAAGCCGTTCGCCTGGCCCGATTGCTGGTGGAGTTGATGCCCGACGAGCCCGAGGTGCTGTCTTTGCTGGCTCTGTTGTTGTTCACCTCAGCTCGCACTCCGGCGCGAAGCGACGCCGAGGGCCACGTCGTGACCCTCGCCAATCAGGACCGCGATCGATGGAACCGAGAAGCCATTGCGGAAGGATCTCGGTGGTTGCAAGGAGCTGTCAGCTGGTCGGGTGGTAAGGCGGGGCCTTACCAGCTTCAGGCTCACCTGGCTGCGGCTCACTCCACCGCTACGAGCTGGGCCGAGACGGACTGGGATCGGATCATCGAGCTCTATGACCTGCTCGGGTCGGTCGCAGCCAACCCAGTGGTGGCGCTCAACCGGGCCGTTGCGATCACGGAGCGCGACGGGCCTCAATACGGGCTTGCTGCGCTAGGGGCCATCGTCGGCATGGAGCGGTCCCATCTCTGGCACGCCGCACTGGCCGACAACCTGCGACGGCTTGGCCGGACGGCAGAGGCCGCCGAGGAGCTGGAAACCGCCGCCGCGTTGGCGCCCACCGAGGGAGAACGGCGGCTGCTTCTGTCCCGTCTCCTCGACGTGAGGTCCGAGCCCGCCTGACAAATTCCAGGGCTGCAGGTGTCCTCTACTGGTTTCGCCGTTCGTCCCTTCACCGAACCCAGATCCCGATCTCGGAGAGATCACATTGCTTAGAAAGGAGAAGGACATGACTGGCAGCAACCCAGGACAGGCGATCTCGCAGGAGAAGTACGTGTCCGTGGCCACCTTCCGCAAGACGGGCGTGGCGGTCGCGACAGCGACCTGGATCGTCCCGCTCGACGGCGGCCAGGTCGGTGTCTTGACCTCCTCGGCCTCCGGCAAGGCCAAGCGGCTACGGAACAACCCGGGCGTGACACTGCAGCCGAGCGACGTCCGAGGCCGGGTCAAAGCCGGCACCACGCCGGTGACCGGCACCGTTGAGCTGGTGACCTCCGGTCCGGACTTCGAGACGATCACGTCCA
>DASYAI010000056.1:0-198321 GCA_036501425.1 Acidimicrobiales bacterium
CTTGCTCACTTCCGTGGTCCTTTCCTCGTGTCCCTGCGTCCTGTGTCTTTTGCTGCCCCATGCCGGCCGAACTCGCCGGGAATTGAAAAACCGCCCACGCAGTGGACGGTTCGACGGCGCGCGGGGAGAGTGCGCGCCTAGTAAATAATGCCTACGAAGGTCTGAGGGCGGTGCATGACCCCACCAGTCTCTCGCAGCCGGGCCGTCCCGTCAACCAAGGGTGCAGGGCGACCGCCGGCCCACGTGGGGGCGATTAGCCTTGGTCCTCGCCGGCGCAGTGCACCGCACCGCCCGCCGATCCGCCCTTCGGAGGACATGCCGTGACCAACGCTTCCGCCAACGACATCGAGACGACCAAGCTGACCCAGGCCACGTACGACCGCCTGGTGGCCGAGCTCGAGGACCTGACCACCCGGGGACGGGTGGAGATCGCCCAGGCCATTGAGACGGCCCGGGCCCTGGGTGACCTGAGCGAGAACGGCGACTACCACGCGGCCAAGGATGCCCAGGGGAAGATGGAGTCGCGGGTCCGCCAGCTGCAGCGCATGCTCAAGGAAGTCGAGATCGTCAACGAGGCAGGCGCGGACGACGGATCCATCTCATTGGGCAGCACGGTGACCCTCCGCTACGAGGGCGACGACGAGGGCGACACGCAGCAGTTCTTCGTGGGCTCCATTGAGGAGCGCCAGGGCGACCTGCCGGTGGTCTCCCCCAGCTCGCCTCTCGGTCAGGTCCTGGTCGGTCGGAGCCAGGGTGACGCGGTCGAGTACCAGGCGCCCGGCGGCATGCTCAAAGTCCACATCACCGCGGTCGACCGCTGATGGCGCCGCGCACGCTGACGGAGAAGATCTGGGACGCGCACGTCGTCCACGCGGCCCGAGACGAGCCCGACCTCCTCTTCATCGACCTCCATCTGCTGCACGAGGTGACGTCGCCCCAGGCCTTCGACGGGTTGCGCCTGGCTGGACGCACCGTGCGGCGGCCCGACCTGACCGTGGCAACGGCGGACCACAACGTCCCGACGACCGACATCGACAAGCCGGTGGCCGACCCGATTTCCGCCCAGCAGCTGAAGGTCCTCGACGACAACACCGCCGAGTTCGGCATCACCTGCTACCCGATGGGTCACCCCAACCAGGGCATCGTCCACATCATCGGCCCCGAGCAGGGCTGGACGCAGCCTGGCATGACGATCGTCTGCGGAGACAGCCACACCTCCACGCACGGCGCTTTCGGCGCCATCGCCTTCGGCATCGGGACCAGCGAGGTGGAGCACGTGCTGGCCACCCAGACCCTGCCCCAGGTGCGGCCGCACACCATGGCGGTCGAGGTGGTGGGCGAGCTGGCGGCCGGGGCGACGGCCAAGGACGTGGCCCTGGCCATCATCGGCCGGATCGGGACCGGCGGCGGGATGGGCCACGTGATCGAGTACCGGGGCGAGGCCATCCGCTCCTTGTCCATGGAGGGTCGGATGACCCTGTGCAACATGAGCATCGAGGGCGGGGCCCGGGCCGGCCTCGTCGCCCCCGACGAGGTCACGTTCGCCTACCTGAAGGGGCGCCGGCACGCGCCCGCCGGCGCCCGCTGGGAGCAGGCCCTGGCGGCCTGGCAGGACCTGGTCACCGACCACGGCGCCTCCTTCGACAAGGAGGTCCTCCTGCAGGGGTCGGAGATCTCGCCCCACGTCACCTGGGGCACCAACCCGGCGCAGGTGGTGCCGATCGACGGCCGGGTGCCCGACCCCGACGGCTTCGCCGAGGCCTCCGAGCGCGACGCCGCCGCCCGGGCCCTCACCTACATGGGACTGTCGGCCGGCACGCCGCTGCGCGAGGTGGCGGTGGACACCGTGTTCATCGGCTCGTGCACCAACTCGCGCATCGAGGACCTGCGGGCCGCCGCCGACGTGCTGCGCGGCCGCCACGTGCGGTCCGGGCTCCGGGCGCTGGTCGTCCCGGGATCGCACCGGGTCAAGGTCCAAGCCGAGGCCGAAGGGCTCGACCAGGTGTTCACCGCCGCCGGTTTCGACTGGCGCCAGCCGGGGTGCTCGATGTGCCTGGCCATGAACCCCGACAAGCTCTCGCCCGGCGAGCGCTGCGCCTCCACCTCCAACCGGAACTTCGAGGGCCGCCAGGGACGGGGGGGCCGCACCCACCTCGTGTCGCCGGCGGTGGCGGCGGCCACCGCGGTCCTGGGGCACTTCGCCGCACCCGGGGACCTGGCCCGATGAAGCCGGTCGAGGTGGTGAGCGGTCGAGCGGTCCCCCTGGACCGCAGCGACGTGGACACCGACCAGATCATCCCGTCGGACTGGCTCAAGCGGGTCGAGCGCACCGGGTTCGGGGCCGGGCTGTTCGCCGAGTGGCGCGACGACCGCGATTTCGTCCTCAACCACCCCGAGCACGTCGGCGCCACCATCCTGGTGGCCGGGCACAACTTCGGCACCGGCTCGTCGCGCGAGCACGCGGTGTGGGCGCTGATGGACTACGGGTTCGAGGCGGTGGTCTCGTCCCGCTTCGCCGACATCTTCCGCAACAACTGCACCAAGCAGGGGCTGGTGCCGGTAGAGGTGAGCCCCGAGCTCGACCGGGCCTTGCTGGCGGCCCTCACGCAGGACCCGGCGCTCGAGCTGACCATCGACGTGGCCCGCGGGACCGTCGAAGCGCCGGCCGCCGGGCTGGCCGGCACCTTCCCCCTCGACGAGTTCACCCGGGCCCGCCTCCTCAACGGGTGGGACGACGTCGGGCTCACGCTGCGGTACGCCGACGACATCGACCGCTTCGAGGCCCGACGGCCGACCTACCTGCCGAGCGTCCCGACTAGCTGAGCGGGGGCGGGAACCGGTTGGCGGCGCTGACCACCGCCGCCAGCGAGGCGCCGAGGATGCTCGAGTCCATCCCCACCCCCCACCACGTGCTGCCGGCCGCCTCCACCTCCACGTAGGCCACGGCCGACGCCTCGCTGCCCGAGGTGAGGGCGTGCTCGGAGTAGTCCTTCACCGCCAGCTCGATGCCCAGCTCGTCGCGCAGGCCGCTCACCAGCGCGTCGATCGGACCGTTGCCGTGGCTAGAGACCGTCCGATGCGCCCCGTCCACCAGCAGCTGGGCCACCACCGTGGTGCCGGTGCCGTCGGTGGCCACCTCGGAGCCCACCAGCCGGATCCGGGTGTCGTCGGACAGGTAGGTCTCGGTGAACACCTCCCACATCTCCTCGGGGCGGATCACCGTGCCGCTGGCCTCGGTCACCCGCTGCACCCGGCGGGAGAACTCGACCTGCAGGCGGCGCGGCAGGTCGAGCCCGTGCTCGGTGTCCATCACGTACGCCACGCCGCCCTTGCCCGACTGGCTGTTCACCTGGATGATCGCCTCGTACGTCCGGCCGGTGTGCCGGGGGTCGATGGGAAGATAGGGCACCTCCCACTCGGGGTAGTCCGTCCCGATCGCCGTCATGCCCTTCTTGATCGCGTCCTGGTGGGAGCCCGAAAAGGCGGTGTACACCAGGTCGCCGGCATAGGGGTGCCGGGGGTGCACCGGCAGGCGCGTGGCGTACTCGGCCACCCGCTTGATCCGGTCGATGTCGCCGAAGTCCAGGGCCGGGTCGACCCCCTGGGAGAACAGGTTGAGGGCCAGGGTCACCAGGTCCACGTTGCCGGTGCGCTCGCCGTTGCCGAAGAGCGTGCCCTCCACCCGGTCGGCGCCGGCGAGGACGGCCAGCTCGGCCGCGGCCACCGCCGTCCCCCGGTCGTTGTGGGGGTGCAAGCTGAGCACCAGCGCGTCGCGGTCGGCGATCGTGCGGCCGAACCACTCGATCACGTCCGCGTAGACGTTGGGCGTGTACATCTCGACGGTCGCCGGAAGGTTGATGATGATCGGCCGTTCGGGGGTCGGCTCGATCACCTCCATCACCGCCCGGCAGATCTCGACCGCGAACTCCGGCTCGGTGGCGGTAAAGCTCTCGGGCGAGTACTCGTAGCGCACCGCGGTGCCAGGCAGGTCCTTCTCGAACTTCTTGCACAATTGCGCCGCCCGCACCGCGATGTCGACGATGCCCGCCTTGTCGAGCCCGAAGACCACCCGGCGCTGCAGCTCCGACGTCGAGTTGTAGAAGTGCACGATGGCCCGCGGGGCACCCTGCAGCGACTCGTAGGTGCGCTCGATCAGCTGCTCACGGCATTGGACGAGCACCTGGATGGTGACGTCGTCGGGGATCAAGCCGCCCTCGATGATGCTCCGCTGGAAGTCGAAGTCGGGCTGCGAGGCCGAGGGGAAGCCGACCTCGATCTCCTTCAACCCGACCCCGATCAAGGTCTCGAACAGGCGCAGCTTGCGCTCGGGGTCCATCGGGTCGATGAGCGCCTGGTTGCCGTCGCGCAGGTCGACGCTGGCCCACTGGGGGGCCTTGGTCAGCTGGCGGTCGGGCCACGTCCGGTCGGCGAGCACCAGCGGGACGTGGGAACGGTAGAGGTCGAACGGCATCGGCGAGACGTCGCAGGGCATGGCCAGCCGGGCCGGAACCCCGCGTCCCGGCTCCACGTCGTGGCGGTGTGGTTCGCTGGTCGTCACTGGCTCATCTCCTCGCTCGTCTCGTTTCGTGCACGAGCTCCACGCGCCCAACAAAAAACCCCCCGGCCCGGTGGGGCGCAGGAGGTTACAGACGAACGCGATGGGGCGTTCGTCGTCAGGTCAGCAGCAGGACTTCGGTCGGGCGTGTCTCCATGACGTTCCAATGCTGCCAGCCGCCGACCCACCACGTCAAGGAGCGTCGGACCGCTAGCGTGACCCCGTGCGCCGGACCCTGGGCATCGCCGTCGTGCTCGGCCTGGCCGCGGTGGTCGGACGGGCGGCGGCGATCATCTGGCGATGGCGCGCCCAACGGGCGCCCCGCAGCGAGCTCGACGGCCACCGACCGGTCGTCGGCAGCATCGACACCTGGCCGCCCGTCCCCCGAGCGCCGGTGCCAGGACCCGCCGGGGGACCCGGCGGAGCCTGACCCGCCCGGCGCCGCCTACAGGGTGACCCGGTGGACGTCGAGGATGCCGGCGTCGCCGCGCAGCTCGGCCAGCGCCTCGTCGGGGGCCGGGCCCTTGGTGGCCAGGACCATCAGGGCGGTGGTGGCCTCGCGGCTCGGACCGACGGCCATGGAGGAGATCGACACCCCGGCGCGTCCGAGGACGGTGCCGACCACCCCGATCATCCCCGGACGATCGTCGTTGCGCACCAGCAGCATGTGGGCCGACGGGGGCACCTCCACCGTGTGGTCGTCGACCATGACGATCCTCGGCTCGAGGTGCACCCCGCTCCCGGCGAGGGTCCCGGACACCGAGTGGCTGCCCGACCGCAGGGTGACCAGGCTCTTGTAGTCGCGTGAGGTGACCGACGACGTCTCGCGCACGTCGAGGCCCCGTTGCTCGGCCAGCTGCGGGGCGTTCACGTAGGAGACCGGCTCCTCGGTCGAGCCGGCGAAGAGGCCCTTGAGGACCGACAAGGTGAGGATCCCGGTCCCGGCCCCGGCGAGGTCGCCGAGGTACTGGATCTCGAGCTGGTCGGCCAGCCCGTCGTGCAGGCAGGCGAAGAACCGGCCCAGCTGCTCGGCGAGGGGCATGAACGGCCGCACCGTCTCGGACACGTCGGTGGCCGCCACGTTCACCGCGTAGGGCACGAAGTCGCCCGCCAGGGCCAGCGCCACCTGCTCGGCGATGGTGACCCCGGCCTTGTCCTGCGCCTCGACCGTCGACGCGCCCAGGTGGGGCGCCACGACCACCGACTCGAGCTCGAACAGCGGCGACTCGGTGGTGGGCTCGGTGGCGAACACGTCGAGACCCGCGCCCTGGACCACCCCGCTGCGGATGGCGTCGGCCAGCGCCTCCTCGTCGACGATCCCGCCGCGCGCCGTGTTGATGATCCGGATGCCCGGCTTGGCCTTGGCCAGCAGGTCGCGGCCGACGAGCCCCACGGTGTCGGGCGTCTTGGGCAGGTGCACCGTCACGAAGTCCGCCTGGGCCACCAGCTCCTCGAGCGAGCACAGCTCCACGCCCATGTGCCGGGCCCGCTCCGCCGAGACGAACGGGTCGTACGCGACCAGCCGCATCCCGAAGGCCAGGGCCCGCTGGGCCACCAGGGCGCCGACCCGGCCCAGGCCCACCACGCCGAGGGTCTTGGCGTGCAGCTCGACACCTTCCCACTTGGACCGCTCCCACTTGCCGGCCACCAGCGCCGCGTGGGCCTGGGGGATGTTGCGGGCCTGGGCCAGCAGGAGCGCCATCGCCTGCTCGGCCGCGGAGAGGATGTTGGACTGCGGCGCGTTGACCACCATGACGCCCCGGGCCGTCGCCGCGGCGACGTCCACGTTGTCGAGCCCGATACCCGCCCGGCCGACCACCACCAGCGACGAGCCGGCGGCCAGCACCTCGGCGGTCACCTGGGTGGCGGAACGGATGATCAGCGCCTGGGCGCCTGGGACAGCGCCGAGCAACGCGTCGGGCCCCAGCCCCTCCTGCACGTCGACCTCGTGGCCGGCGCGCGCCAGCTGGTCCAGACCGCTCTGGGCGATCTTTTCGGTTACCAGTACCCGTGCCACCCTCGCCGCCTCCTCACTCCGCCCCGGCGAACAGGTCGGCCAGCCGGCCCACGCCTTCGATCAGGTCCTCGTCGCCCAGGGCATAGGACATCCGGAAGTACCCCGGCGCCCCGAAGGCCTCGCCGGGCACCACTGCCACCTTGGCCTCCTCGATGCACAGCTCGGCGAGCTGCGCGCTCGACTCGGGCCGACGACCGCAGATCTTGCGGCCGACCAGCTCCTTGACCGAGGGGAAGGCGTAGAAGGCCCCCTCGGGCTCCACGCAGCGAACGCCCGGGATCTCGTTGAGCATCCGGTGGATGGTCCGCCGACGGCGATCGAAGGCGGCGTGCATCATGGCGACCGCCGCCAGGTCCCCCGAGACTGCAGCCAGGGCGGCGCACTGCGCCACGTTCGACACGTTGGAGGTCTCGTGCGACTGGATGTTCGTCGCCGCCACGACCGCGTCGAGCGGCCCGATCAGCCAGCCCACCCGCCATCCGGTCATGGCGTAGGTCTTGGCGACCCCGTTGACCACCAGGCACCGGTCGGCCAGCTCGGGCACGACCACCGGCAGCGAATGGTGCTTGGCGTCCCCGTAGACCAGATGCTCGTAGATCTCGTCAGTCACCACCCACAGGCCGTGCTCGAGCGCCCAGCGGCCGATCTGCTCGACCAGCGGACGGGGGTAGACGGCGCCGGTCGGGTTCGACGGCGACACGAACAGGAGCACCTTGGTGCGGGCGGTGCGCGCCGCCTCCAGGTCCTCGACCGAGACCCGGAAGCCGGTCGACTCGTCGGACGGCACCGCCACCGGCACCCCGCCCGCCAGCGCGATCGCCTCGGGATAGGTGGTCCAGTAGGGCGCCGGCACCAGCACCTCGTCCCCGGGGTCGCACAGCACGGCGAAGGCGTTCGCCACGGCCTGCTTGCCACCGTTGGTGATGAGCACCTGGCCGGAGGGGACGACGAGACCCGAGTCCCGCTCGGTCTTGGCCGCCACCGCCGCCCGGAGGTCGGCCAACCCGGCGGTGGGCGTGTAACGGTGGTTGCGGGGATCGCGGCAGGCGGCGACGGCCGCCTCGACGATGTGCTCGGGGGTGGGGAAGTCGGGCTCGCCGGCCCCGAAGCCGATGACGTGCTCGCCGGCCGCCTGCAACGCCTTGGCCTTGGCGTCGACCGCCAGGGTGGCCGACGGGGCGACCGCAGCGGCGCGGCGTGAGACGCGCGCCAGCGGGCGCGGGGAGGCGGGGGCCTGTGCCGGGACGGAGGTCACCGGTGCCATGATTTCATACGTGACCGACACCCCCGACATCAAGATCCCGACCGACCTCCTGCCCGCCGACGGGCGCTTCGGATCGGGGCCGTCGAAGGTCCGGCCCGAGCAGGTGGCCGGCCTGGCCGCGGTGGGCGGGACCTACCTCGGGACCAGCCACCGCCAGTCGACCGTCCGCAACGTGGTCGGCCGGGTGCGCGACGGGCTGCGCGAGCTCTTCGCCCTCCCCGACGGCTACGAGGTGCTGCTGGGCAACGGTGGCACGACGAGCTTCTGGGACGCCGCGACCTTCGGGCTGATCGAGCGCACGAGCCAGCACCTGTCCTTCGGCGAGTTCTCGTCGAAGTTCGCCGCCTGCGCCGCGGCCGCCCCGCACCTGGGCGACCCCGAGATCATCGAGTCGCCCGCCGGCACCCACCCCCTCCCCCGGCCCGACGGCACGGTCGACCTCTACGCGCTGACCCACAACGAGACCTCCACCGGGGTGGCGATGGAGATCGCCCGGCCCGCCGGCTCGAGCGCGGCCGAGGGAGGGGCCCTGGTGGCGGTCGACGCGACGTCCGGCGCGGGCGGCCTGCGGGTCGACCCGGACCAGTTCGACGTGTACTACTTCGCGCCCCAGAAGTGCTTCGCCGCCGACGGCGGGATCTGGCTGGCCCTCCTCTCCCCGGCGGCGATCGAGCGCGTCGGCCGGCTGGCCGCCTCGGGCCGCTGGGTCCCCGCGTCGCTCGACCTGTCGATCGCGCTCGAGAACTCACGGCTCAACCAGACCTACAACACCCCGGCGCTGGCCACCTTGTGGCTGTTGGCCGAGCAGGTGGACTGGATGCTGGAGGGCGGCGGGCTCGGGTTCACCACCGGGCGCTGCGACCGCTCGGCCGAGATCCTCTACTCGTGGGCCGAAAGGTCCGGGTTCGCCCGCCCGTTCGTCGAGCGACCGGCCGACCGCAGCCACGTCGTGGGGACGATCGACTTCGTCGATGGGATCGACGCCGCCGCCGTCGCCCGGGTGCTGCGCGCCAACGGCGTCGTGGACACCGAGCCGTACCGCAAGCTCGGGCGCAACCAGTTGCGGGTGGCCATGTTTCCGGCGATCGACCCCGAGGACGTGGCCGCCCTGTGCGCCTGCGTCAACCATGTCGTGGGGGCGCTGGCGTGAGCGCGCCGGACCCTGGCGGGGGCCGGCCGGCCCTGGTCATGGTCCACGGCCTGGGCGGGGCCGGCTCGTTCTGGGACAACCTGCGCGACCGGGCCGGGCGCTGCTTCGAGGTGCACACCCCGGACCTCCCCGGGCACGGCCCGGGGGCCACCGCCCCGACCCCGGCCCTGGCCCATCCGCGCGAGCTGGCGGGCGAGCTCGTCCGCCGCCTGCGGGCCCGGGGCCTCGAGCGCCCGCACCTGGTCGGGTTGTCGCTGGGCGGTTGGGTCGTGCTCGAGATGGCGGCCCTGGGCTATGGGGCCAGCGTCCTGGCCCTGGCCCCGGCGGGCCTGTGGGAGCCCGGGAGCCGGATCCGACCGGCGTCGGCCCAGACCGTGCTCCGGCGTGGGCTGGTGCCGGTCGACCGGCTCCTGCCCCGGCTGACCGCCACCGCGCTGGTGGGACGGGTCGGGCTGCGCTCGGCGGTCGCCCACCCCGATCGGGTGTCGGCCACCCAGCTCCTCGGGGCGGCCCGGGCGCTCGGCCAGGCGACCGGCTACGGGGTGTGCGACCGGGCCGCCATCCGCCACCGCTTCGACGCGGCCGCCAAGGTGGGGGTCCCGGTCGCGGTCGCCTTCGGCGACCACGACGCGGTGCTGCCCCCGACCACCTCGCAGAACCGGGCCCTGCTGCCGCCGCACGCCCGGGTCTCGACGGTGGCGGACTGCGGGCACGCCATGACCTGGGACCAGCCCGAGCGCTGCCTCGAGCTCATCGCGCAGAGCACCGCGGCCGACACGGGCGCAGGGGCGGTCGGCGTCCCCCCCGCCCCGGTCGGCGAGGACCGGACCGGCGCCCGCTGAGCCGGCCCGGGTCAGCCGGCCCGGTCGGCCGGTCAACGGGTCAGGGGGCTCAGCCGGTCAAGGGGTCAGCCGGGCGGCCGGGCGGCCGGTCAGCCGCCTGAGGCGTCCTGGACCCGCTGCTTGCCGGCGGTGATGAACGGCATCATGTCGCGCAGCTCGGCACCCACCTGCTCGATCTGGTGCTCGCGCCCGGCGCGGCGCAGCGCCTCGAAGCGCGACCGCCCGGCGCGGTTCTCCGCGATCCACTCCTGGGCGAAGGACCCGTCGCGGATCTCGCCCAGGATGCGCTGCATCTCGGCTCGCACGTGCTCGTCGATCACCCGCGGCCCGCGGGTGAGGTCGCCGTACTCGGCGGTGTCGGAGATCGAGTAGCGCATCCCGGCGATCCCCTGCTCGTACATCAGGTCGACGATGAGCTTCAGCTCGTGCAGGCACTCGAAGTAGGCCGACTCGGGCTGGTAGCCGGCCCCGACCAGGGTCTCGAACCCGGCCGCCACCAACGACGTCAGGCCCCCGCAGAGCACGACCTGCTCGCCGAAGAGATCGGTCTCGGTCTCCTCGGCGAAGGTGGTGTCGAGGACCCCGGCCCGGGTGGCGCCGATGGCGTGGGCGTAGGACAGGGCGAGGTCGCGGGCCTTGCCGGTGGCGTCCTGGGCCACAGCGATCAGGCTCGGCACGCCCCCACCCTCGGTGTACGTGCGGCGCACCAGGTGGCCGGGCCCCTTAGGGGCCACCATGGCCACGTCCACCCCCGACGGGGGCAGGATCTGCTCGAAGCGGATGTTGAAGCCGTGGGCGAACAGCAGGCAGTCGCCCTGCTCGAGGTGGGGAGCCACGTCGGCGTCGTAGACCGCCTTCTGCTCGGTGTCGGGCAGAAGGACCATGATCACGTCGGCCTCGGCCGCCGCCTCGGCCACCGACACCACCCGCAGGCCGGCCTCCTCGGCCTTGGCCCGGCTGCCCGAGCCGGCCCGCAGCGCCACCCGCACGTCGACCCCGGACTCGGACAGGTTGAGGGCGTGGGCGTGGCCCTGGGAGCCGTACCCCAGGATCGCCACCTTGCGTCCCTGGATCAGGGACGGATCGGCATCGGACTCGTAGTACAACGTGGCCATGGTGGGCCCCTCTCGCTCGGCGGTCACTCGCTGTCGGAATCGGCCACTGCCCGGCGCCGGATCGGACGGCCCTCGAGCTTAGGCAGCGCCACCCGACCGGTCCGTTGGAGCTCGACGACCTGGTAGGTCTCGAGCAACCCCTCGAAGTCGTCGAGCTTGTCGGGGCGTCCGGCCAGCATCACGGTCAGGCGGTCCGAGCCCACGCTCACCACCTCGCCGCCGAACACGCCGACCAGCTGGATCACCTGGGACCGCTCGGCCGGGGCGGCGGCCACGGTGGCCAGCACCAGCTCCCGCTCGATGGCGTCGGCCGGGGAGAGGTGCGAGATGGCCACCACGTTGACCAGCTTGTCGAGCTGCTGGACCACCTGGTCGAGCGGCGCCGACTCGACGTCCACCACGATGGTGATCCGGCTGAAGCGCTCGTCGTCGTCGGTGGGCGCCACGGCGAGCGAGTAGATGTTGAAGCCGCGCCGGCTGAACAGGCCGGCCACCCGGGCGAGCACGCCCGCCTTGTTCTCCACCACCACCGAAAGGATGTGGTGGCGGGCGGCCCTCGGCCGATGGCCGCCCTGCGCCTCGACCCCCGCGTCGGCCGGCGTGACGACGGTGCCGGTCACGACCGGTCCAGCTGGTCGGGGTGGACGACGATGGCGTCGTTGGACGCCCCGGCGGGGACCATCGGGAACACCTTCTCGAAGGCGTCGGTGCGGAAGTCGACCACCACCGGCCGGTCGTCGATGGCGTTCGCCTTCTCGATGGCCGGCCCCACCTCTTCGGGCGACTCGGCCCGCAGCCCGACGCACCCCATCGCCTCGGCCCACTTCACGTAGTCGGGCAGGTCGGGCGAGAGGTAGACCTCCGAGTAGCGCTCCTCGTAGAACATCTCCTGCCACTGACGGACCATGCCCAGGTAGGCGTTGTTCAAGATGGCGATCTTGACCGGGATGCGCTCGGCGCTGGCGGTCACCAGCTCTTGGGCGGTCATCTGGAAGCACCCGTCGCCGTCGACCGCCCAGACCGTCCGGTCCGGCCGACCCACCTTGGCCCCGATGGCCGCGGGCACCGCGAAGCCCATCGTCCCCGCCCCGCCGGAGTTCACCCAGGTCTGCGGCTGGTCGAACCGCCACCACTGCGACGCCCACATCTGGTGCTGGCCGACCCCCGAGGCGAGGATGGTGTCGGCCGGCGAGAGGTCGCGGAGGGTCTCGATCACCATCTGGGGCTTGATCGCGTCCCCCGACGCCGGGTCGTAGTAGAGGGGGAAGCGCTCCTGCCAGCGCCGCAGCTGGTCCCACCAGGGCGCCAGCGCCCGAGGCCCGACCGGCGCCCGGCCGTCGGGGCCGCCCGGCGACCCCGAGGCGACGCCCCCGGCCACCGCGGGCAGGCCCAGCGCGTCCAGGGCGGCCAACAGCTCCTCGATGACCAGCCGGCAGTCCCCGGCGATGCCCACGTCGGGCCGGCGGACCTTGCCCAGCTCCGCCGGGTCGATGTCGACGTGGACGATCCGGGCGCCCTCGGCGAAGGCGTCCACCCGCCCGGTCACCCGGTCGTCGAAGCGCGAGCCCAGGGCCACCAGCAGGTCGGCCTGCTGCATGGCGGTGACGGCGGTGTAGTTGCCGTGCATACCGGGCATCCCGAGGCACAGCGGGTGCGAGTCGGGGAGCGCCCCCCGGGCCATCAACGTGGTCACCACCGGGGCGCCGGTCCGCTCGGCCAGCTCGCGCAGCGCGGCCGAGGCCCGCGCCTTCAGGATGCCGCCCCCGGCGTAGAGCACCGGCCGCTCGGCCCCCAGCAGCAGCTCGGCGGCCCGGCGGATCTGTTCGGGGTCCCCCTGGGTCCTCGGGTGGTAGCCCGGCAGGTCGAGGTCGGCCACCGTCTCGGGCCAGTACCACTCCATGGTCGCGTTGGAGACGTCCTTGGGCACGTCGATGAGGACCGGGCCCGGCCGGCCCGTCGTGGCGACGTGAAAGGCCGCGGCCACCACCCGCGGGATGTCCTCGGCCCGGGTCACCAACCAGTTGTGCTTGGTGATCCCCATGGTGACGCCGGTGATGTCGCACTCCTGGAAGGCGTCGGTGCCGATGGAGGCGGTGGCCACCTGGCCGGAGATCACCACCAGCGGCGTCGAGTCCATGTAGGCGTTGGAGAGCGGGGTGACGATGTTCGTGGCCCCCGGCCCGCTGGTGACCATCGCCACGCCGGGCCGGCCGGTCACCATGGCGTACCCCTCGGCCATATGGCCCGCGCCCTGCTCGTGGCGGACCAGGACATGGCGGATGGACGAGTCGAGGATGGGGTCGTAGACGGGCAGGATGGCGCCCCCAGGCAGACCGAACATCACTTCCACCTGCTGGTGCTCGAGGCTCTTGATGAGTGCCTGTGCTCCGGTGAGTCGCATCGTGGTGCTTCGCTTTCTGGTCGGCGAGGCGCATACCGCCCCGGAAATTGAAACGACCTCCCGTCGGGGAGGTCGGTGGGCGCGTCGCGGGTGTCGGGGGACGCGCTAAGTGGTCGGTACCAGCAGGGTGCGGGGGGCGGCGGCGATCACGGGCTCATTGTGCCACGGCGGCCGCCACCCCGACAACCCGTTCGCGTCGGCGGCCCGGGTCAGCCCCGGCCGCGACGTCAGCTCCGGCGGCCGCGGTCAGCTCCGGCGGCCCGGGTCAGCCCCGCCGCCGCCGCAGCTCGGCCACCACCGCCTTACCGTCGGCGCGGCCCGCCGTGGACCGCATGACCAGCCCGGTGAAGAACCCGGCCAGCTTGTCGTCGCCCGCCACGTAACGGGCCCACTCGTCCCCGTGCGCGTCGACCGCCTCGCTCACCGCGGCGACCAGCGAGTCGTCGGACATGGCCTCGAAACCCTTGGCCCGGGCGATCTCGGCCGGGTCGCCCCCGCCCGCCTCGACCAGCGCCCCCAGCACCACCTTGGATTGGGTGGCCGAAAGCTCGCCCCCCTGCTCGAGGGCGAGCAGCCGGGCGAACGTCGCCGGGTCGAGCAGCCGGGCACGCGCCGGGTCCGCCCCGAGCTCGTTGGCCGCCCGGGCCAGCGCCAAGCCGGCCCGGGCTCCCGCCCGCACCGCCCCGGCCACCAGGCCGTCGAGCTGTTGCTCGACCACCGCGCGCACCTGATCGGTCTCGGCGTCGGTGGGCCGGTCGCCCAGCAGCGCCACCAGGGCGGCGCGCCGCTCGGCGGGCATCGGCTGCAGGGACGCCGCCACCGTCTCGATCCACTCGCGCTCGGGGTCGAGGGGCACCAGGTCGGGCTCGGGGAAGTAGCGGTAGTCGTAGGCCTCTTCCTTGGACCGCAGGGTCGACGTGCGCCCCGCCTCCTCGTCCCAGTGGCGGGTCTCCTGGACGACCCGACCGCCGGCTTCGAGCAGGGCGATCTGCCGGGCCGCCTCGTGCTCGATCGCCCGGCCGAGGGAGCGCAGCGAGTTGAGGTTCTTGATCTCGCACCGGGTGCCGAAGGCCGCCGTCCCCCGCCGCCGGACCGAGACGTTGGCGTCGATGCGCATCGAGCCCTCCTCCATGCGCCCGTCGGAGGCCCCGCTCGCCACCAGCATTCCCCGCAGCTCGGCCGCGTAGGCCCGGGCCTCGGACGACGAGCGCAGGTCGGGCTCGCTCACGATCTCGACCAGCGGCACCCCCGAGCGGTTGTAGTCGACCAGCGAGTGGTCGGCGTCGGCGATGCGGCCACCGGCCCCGAGGTGGGTGCTCTTGCCGGTGTCCTCCTCGAGGTGGGCCCGCACGATCCCGACCCGCTGGCCCCCGGGCAGCTCCAGCCACCCGCCGAGGTTGATCGGCTCGTCGTACTGGCTGATCTGGTAGTCCTTCGCCTGGTCCGGATAGAAGTAGTTCTTGCGGTGGAAGATCGACGGGCGCACCGAGCAGTGCAGCGCCACCCCGATGCACATCGCCAGCTCGACCGCCCGCCGGTTGAGCACCGGCAGCGCCCCCGGCAGGCCCAGGCACACCGGGCAGACGTTGGTGTTGGGCTCGGCGCCGAACGCGTTGGCGCACCCGCAGAACAGCTTCGTCCGGGTCAGCAGCTCGCAGTGCACCTCGAGCCCGACCACCGTCTCCCACTCGGGCACGGCGGACCCGTTGGTGGCCGCCCCGGGCGCCTCCCCCGGGCGGGCCCCGGGCGTCGCGATCGGGGCGCTCACCGGGGCTCCGATCGGCCGGTGCCGGCCACCGGTCGGCCGACCCCCCGGGCGCGGTCCTCGAGCGCCGCGGCGACCCGCAACATGACCCGCTCGCCCAACGCCGGCGCCAGCACCTGCACGCCCACCGGCAGGCCGTCGGCGCCGGACCCGAAGGGGACGCTCATCGCCGGGTGGCCGGCCAGGTTGGAGGGGATCGTGCACACGTCGCTCGAGTACATCGCCATCGGGTCGTCCAGCTTCTCCCCCAGCGCGAAGGCCACCGTCGGGGTGGTCGCCCCGATGAGCACGTCGACCTGCGCGTAGGCCCGGGCGAAGGCCTCGATCACCAGGGTCCGCACCCGCTGTGCCTGGCCGTAATAGGCGTCGTAGTAGCCGGCCGACAGCGCGTAGGTGCCGAGCATGATGCGACGCTTGACCTCCGGGCCGAAGCCGGCCGTCCGGGTGGCGGTGTTCATCGCCTCCACGTCGGTCCCTTCGGCGCGCAGCCCGTAGCGAACGCCGTCGTAGCGGGCCAGGTTGGAGGACGCCTCGGCCGGCGCGATGAGGTAGTAGGCGGACAGGCCGTAGTGCAGCTCGGGCACCGAGATGTCCACCACCGTGGCTCCCGCCGCGCTGAGCGCGTCGGCCGCCTCGCGGACCCGGGCCACCACGTCGGGGGCCATCGCGTCGACCAGCTCGGCGCACAGCCCCACCCGCAGCCCGTCGACCCCCGCGCCGAGCACGTCACCGAAGGCCGGCACGTCGCCGGGCACCGACGTGGAGTCGGCCGGATCGTGGCCGGCGACCACCTCGAGCAGCAGGGCGGCGTCGCGCACCGAGGCGGCCAGCGGCCCGATCTGGTCGAGCGAGCTGGCGAAGGCGACCAGGCCGTAGCGCGAGACCAACCCGTAGGTGGGCTTCAGCCCCACCACCCCGCACAGGGCGGCCGGCTGGCGGATCGAGCCGCCGGTGTCCGAGCCCAGCGCGAGCGGGACGAACCCGGCCGCCACCGCGGCGGCCGAACCACCGCTCGACCCTCCGGGCACCCGCGAGCGGTCGTGGGGGTTGCGGGTGGGCCCGAACCACGAGCTCTCGGTCGAGCTTCCCATCGCGAACTCGTCCATGTTGGTCTTGCCCACGATGACCGCCCCGGCGCGGCGGAGCTTCGCCACCACCGTGGCGTCGTAGGGCGGCCGCCAGCCGGCGAGCATGCGCGACCCGCAGGCGGTCTGCAGGCCCCGGGTGCACAGGTTGTCCTTCAGAGCCACCGGCACGCCGGCCAGGGGCCCCGGGTCGGTGCCGGCGGCCACCGCGGCGTCGACCGCCTCGGCGGCCCGACCGGCGGCCTCGGCGTCGACGGTGACGAAGGCCCGCACCTCGCCGTCGCCGGCGCTCACCCGCCGGAGCGCCTCGTCGAGCACCGCGACGGCGGAGCGGTCGCCCCGGCGCACCGCCCGGGCCACCTCGCCCGCCTCCCCGGGGCCGTCCACCGGCCCGGCGGTCGGGGCGCCGGGAGCGGTCACGGCGCCTCCCCCACGATGCGCGGCACCCGGAAGCGCCCGTCCTCGACGTCGGGGGCGGCGGCCAGCACCTCGTCGCGGTCGACCCCCGGGCGCAGCTCGTCGTCGCGCAGCACGTTGCCGATGGGCAGCGGGTGGGCGGTCGGCGCCACCCCGGTGAGGTCGAGCGCCGCGACGTCCGCCGCGTGCGCCAGCACCGAGGCCAGCTGGGCGGTGAAGCGCTCGAGCTCGTCCTCGTCCAGCGCGAGCCGGGCCAGGCGGGCCACGTGCGCCACGTCGTTGCGGGTCAGGGGGCCCGGGGCGGGGTCGGCGCTCACCGCTCGTCTCCGAGGACCGACAACGCGAACGCCACCGTGCGCGCCTCGATCTCGTCGCGGTCGTAGTCCAGCGTCGCCACGTGGTAGCTCCGCTCGAGCCAGACCCGCTCGACCGGGCCCGCCACGGCGGCGGCCAGACGGTCGCCACTCGCCGGTGGCACCACGTGGTCCTCGCGGCTCGAGAGCAGCAGCACCGGGCAACGGATCTCGCCCAGCCGCTCCGCCACCGCCCCGGCCCCCTCGAAGAGGGACAGGGCGGCCTCGAGCGGCGAGGCGTCGTAGGACCGCTCCTCGGCGTCGGACCGGGCGATGTCGGCCCCGATGCCCGGCGCGATGACCGCCCCGGCGTCGAGCAGCTCGTGCACCGACGCCACGAGCTCGGCGTCGGGCGGCTCGACGAACGGGTTGACGAGCACCAGCCCGGCGATCTCGGGATGGGACGCCGCCAGCCCGTTGGCCAACGTGCCGCCCATCGAGTGGCCGACCACCACCACCCGCTCGCAGCGGGCGGCCAGGTCGAGGTAGGCGGCGTCCGCGGCGGCGGACCAGTCGGGCCAGCGGGTGGGCACCATGTCCTCGATGCTCGTCCCGTGGCCGGGGAGCAACGGCAGCTCGACGCTGAGGCCGGCGGCGGCCAGCTGGTCGGCGACCCCCCGCAGCGAGAACGGGTTGCCGGTGAACCCGTGCAGAACCAGGGCTCCCCGGGTGTCGCCGGTCACCGACAGGGGCTCCGCACCAGGCAGGACGGGGGCGGGCACGGTGGGCATAGTACCGGTCGGCGGGTATCGTACCGACGGCCGGCCGGGGCATGACCCGAGGAGCTTGCACATGGCGAACCCGTTCTTGAGCGACGCGTGGCTCCGCGAGGCGCGCGCCCTGCGCGCCGAGTTCGGGCCCTCGTTGCCCAGCCCTCCCCAGGGCGTGCGGATGAACCTGGTGGTCAACGAGGTGCCCTTCGGGGACGGCGCCATCGACGCACACCTGGACACCTCCTCGGGCGCGCTCGACCTCGAGACCGGGCACGTGGAGCGGCCGGACCTGACGGTGACGGTGGACTACGTGACGGCCAAGGCCATCCTGGTCGACAACAACCCCCAGGCGGCCATGCAGGCCTTCATGGCCGGCAAGGTCCGGGTGGAGGGGGACATGGCCAAGCTCATGACCCTCCAGCTGTCGCCGCCAAACGGGTCGGCCCAGCAGTTCGCCGATCGGCTCCGGGCCATCACCGACTAAACGACCGGGGCCTCCCTACGACTGCCCGGGCGGCTGGGCCGCTCCCGGCAGCTCAGAAGGTGCCCGAGACAGAGTCGCCCCGACGGCTCAGAAGAACCAGCGTGGGTCGCGGGCGTGCGCGTGGAAGTGGTCGGGGATCTGGCGCATGACCCGGTCGAGGCGCCACCCGCCGGTCCCGAGGCGCACGTCGGCCACCTCGGCCAGCCGGCCGAGCATGCGCTCGACCACGTCCTCGGGCGGCGTGCGGCCGTGGTGGCGCCACACGACCATCGGCACGGCGCAGATCTCGCAGTCCGCCACCCAGCACTCGTCGTCCTCGTAGTGCCAGGTGGTGATCCGGGCCGCCGCGCACAGGGGGCACCCCGACCGATGGCTCGGCGACACCTCGGTCATTGTGAGACCGCGGTCATTGCGAGACCGCGGTCATTGGAGGTAGAGGTTGAGCGGTCATTGGAGGTAGAGGTTGACCGACTGGCCGGCCGGAAGCTGCTGGTTGGCCAGCGGGACGGTGGTGAACACCTTGCCCCCCGGCGGGCCGTATGTCTGGCCCACGTTCAGGCCCAGCGCGTTGAGCGCGGCGGTCGCCTGGGCCACGGTGTCCTTGGTCAGGTTGGGGATGGTGACGATGGGCGGCCCGTTGGAGACGTAGACGGTGACCGACGAACCCACCGGCGCCGGGGTCCCGGCTGCGGGCACGGTCCGGGTGACCTGCCCGGAGGGAACGGTGGTCGAGGACTCTTGGGCCTGGGTCACCGTGAAGCCCAGGGCCCCAAGCGCGCTCTGGGCAGCGGCGTAGGTCCCCCCGGCCAGGTTGCCCGGGATGGGGATGGGTGCCGGGCCCTTCGACACGGCCACCAGGATGGTGGACCCGTAGGGGGCGTTGGTGACGTCGATCTGATTGTCGTAGGACCAGTTCAGGACCTGGCCCGCCGGCACGGTGCTGCTGTAGGCCGAAAGGGCCGGGCAGGTCGCCTTCAGGTTGGCCTCGCTCAGCAGGCGCGAGGCCACGCTGCAGTCGACGCCGAGCAGCGAGGGGACGGCGACGGAGGGGGGGCCCTTGGAGGGCACCACCCGCACCGTGCTGCCCTGCTTGAGCTGGTGGGTGGCCGCGGGCTGCTGGCTCACGACCAGGCCGGCGGCCACCGTCGTCGAGTAGGTGGCCGCGCCCACCGCCAGGGTGAAGTGGTCGTGCGACAGCGCCTGGCGGGCCTGGGCCAGCGTCATCCCCCCCAGGCGGGGCACCGGGTGGCTCGGGGTGAACACCCGTTCGGCCCGGGCGACCAGCAGGCCGGCCACCACGATCGCCGCCAGCGCCACGACGCCGGCGATCCACGGCCACCGCCGACGGCGGCGGCGGACCGTGGGCACCGGACCGGCCGCCGGGGGTGGCGCGCTGCGGACCGCGCCGGTGCCGGCGAGCGCCTCGTGGTCGAACACCTCGCCCGGACCGGAACGGGGTCGGGCAGGATCGGGCGCCCCGGCGCCTTCCCCGTCGGGGGCCGGCAGGCTGACGGCCACCGCGGTGAGGTCGCTGGGCACCACCTGGGGGGCGATACCGGTCGTCCCGAGCGAGGGCGCGGAGGGCGAGATCACGCGTAGGGGCAGGGGGTCGGGCGCGGGCAAGCCGGCCGCCACCGCCTCGAGGCGGTCGGCCAGCTGGGTGGCGGTCAGCCGGGCGGAGGAATCGGGTGCCGCCGCCCGGGACAGGACGGCATCGAGCGGGCCGAGCAGCCGGTGCGAGGGCAGGGGCTGACCGACCCGGGCCATCAGCGTGCCCACCGTGGTGTCGGCCACGAAGGGCACCACGCCGGTCACCGCCTCGTAGAGGACCAGGGCGAGCGAGTACACATCGGCCCGGCCGTCGAGGTTGCGGCCCTCGGCCTGCTCGGGCGACGCGTACCGGGCGGTGCCCACCATGGCCCCGACCGGCTCGGTCCACGCCGCCTGCGCCAGGGCCCGGGCGACCCCGAAGTCGGCGATCCGCACCCGGCCCTCCTCGTCGAAGAGGAGGTTGGCCGGCTTCACGTCCCGGTGGACCAGCCCCCGGGCGTGGGCGTAGGCCAGGCCCTGCGCCGCCTCCACCCCCAGGCGGGCCGCCTGGGCCGGAGTGAGCTGCACGCCCCCGTCGAGCAGGTCGCGCAAGCTGCCCCCGCCCAGGTACTCGAGCACGAGGTACGGCCCGTCGGCGTCCTCCCCCCAGTCGAACACCCGCAGCACGTGGGGGTGATTGAGCGACGCCACCGAGCGGGCCTCGGCGCCGAAGCGCTTGAGGAAGGCCTCGTCCTTGGCCAGCCCGGGCTGGAGGACCTTCACCGCGACGTGGCGCTGCAAGGACACGTCCTCGGCCAGAAAGACGTGCGCCGACGCGCCGGCACCCAGGGCGGACACCAACCGGTACCGCTTCCCAAGGACCCGGCCGATGGAATCGGAGATGAGGGGCATCGAAGCGCCCCCAGGCTAGCGGCGGCGCCGCGGGTGGCCGTGGACAGGACGGGAGCCGGCGGCCCGCCGGTCGCAGGAGCGCTCAGGTCGGCTGCTCAGGTCGGCAGCTCACCCGTTTCGAGCAGGGCCTCGAACGCCTCCCCGTCGACCAGGGGGACCCCCAGGCGTTCGGCCTTGGTCACCTTGGCCGAGCCGGGCGAGGCGCCGACCACGACGGCGAACGTGCGGGCCGAGACCGTTCCGGGGGACCGCCCGCCGCGCTGGAGGATCGCGTCCTCGGCCCCCTCGCGGGTGAACCCCGGCAGGGTCCCGGTCACCACCACCGACTTGCCGGCCAGGGTCTGGGGCGGCCCCGCCGCCGGGGTCCCGGTCCCCCCGGCCGGCCCGCCCGACAGACCGACCGCACCGTCGGCTCCGGCGGCTCCGGCAGCACCGTCGGCTCCGGCGGCTCCGGCGGCTCCGGCGGCTCCGGCAGCACCGTCGGCGCTCGCGGCACCGTCGGCTCCGGCTACGTGCCGCGTCGCGCCGCTGTCCCCCGGTCCGGCAGAGCCGCCCCCGGGGCCACCCGCGTCGGCGGCCAGGGCCGGCGAGCCCGGCTCCGTGCCGCTCAGCCCGGCGGCCACCAGCCGGTCGAGCACGACCACGTTGGCCGGGTTGGCGAAGAACTCGGCCACGGCGTCGGCGATCACCGGTCCCACCCCGTCGACGCCGGCCAGCTCGCTCGCCGGCGCCGCCCGCAGCGCCGCCAGCGTCCCGAAGCGGCGGGCCAGCGCGCGGGCCGCCGTGGGACCGACGTGACGGATGCCGAGCGCGACCAGCAACCGGCTGAGCGGCCGGGTCCGCGAGCCGTCGATGGCCCGCACCAGGTTGGCCGCCGACAGCTCGCCCAGCCCTTCGAGCCCGCTCAACCCGTCCACCGCCAGCCCGTAGAGGTCGGCCGGGTCGGCCACCAGCCCCTCGGCGATGAGCTGGTTGACCCGTTGCTCGCCGAGGCCCTCGATGTCGAGGGCCGAGCGGGAGGCGAAGTGGGCGATGCGCTGGACCCGCTGGGCCGGGCAGTCGATGTTGGTGCAGAAGGTGTCGCTCTCGCCCTCGAGGCGGACGAGCGGCCCCCCGCACGACGGGCACGAGGTGGGGAACTCCCACGGCGGCGGACGGTCGGCGTCCGGTTCGGCGCGCAGCGGACCGAGGACCTCGGGGATCACGTCGCCGGCCTTTCGCACGACGACCAGGTCGCCGGGGCGCACGTCCTTGGCCCGGACCTGGTCCTCGTTGTGCAAGGTGGCCAGGCCGACCGTGGATCCGCCCACGAACACCGGGTCGAGCCGGGCAAAGGGCGTGGCTCGCCCGGTACGACCGATCGACACCTCGATGCCGAGCAGCCGGGTGGAGCGCTCCTCGGGCGGGAACTTGAAGGCGATCGCCCACCGGGGGGCCCGCGAGGTCGCTCCGAGGCGGTCGTGCAGCGCCAGCTCGTCGACCTTCACGACCAGCCCGTCCACTTCGTAGGGCAGGTCGTGGCGGTGTTCTGCCAGCTCGTGGCACCGGGTGAACACGGCGCCGATGCCCCGCACGGTCTGGGCGTGGGGGCTGACGGAGAAGCCGGCCCCCTCGAGCAGGGCCAGGGCGTCGCTCTGGCGGGCCGGCGGCCACCGACCGCCGACCGGGGCGCCCGGCATCTCCTCGGGCGGCTGCCCGTCGACCTCCCCGATCTGGTAGGCGATGAACGCCAGCGGCCGGGCCGCGGTGACCGCCGGGTCCTTCTGGCGCAACGAGCCGGCGGCCGAGTTGCGGGGGTTGACGAAGGTCCGGTCGCCCGCCTGGGACTGCCGGTCGTTGAGCGCCCGGAAGGCCGCCAGCGGCATGTAGATCTCGCCCCGGACCTCGAGGTGGCTCGGGTACGGACCGGCCGCCGGGGCGAGCGACCGCGGCACGTCGCCGATGGTGGCCACGTTCCGGGTCACGTCCTCGCCGGTGACCCCGTCCCCCCGGGTCGCCGCCCGGCGGTACCGGCCGTCGACGTAGGTGAGCGACATCGCCACACCGTCGATCTTGGGCTCGCAGGAGAACGAGAGCGCCGACAGGTCGACGTCGGGCAGCAGGCGCCCCAGCCGCTCCGCCCACGCTTCGAGCTCGGCCTCGGTGACGGCCTTGTCGAGGCTCATCATCGGGACCCGGTGGCGCACCTCGGCGAAGAGGGGCGACGGCGGGGCGCCCACCCGCCCGGTCGGCGAGCCCGGCGTCACCAAGTCCGGGTAGGCCGCCTCGATCGCCTCGAGCTCGCGGACGAGCTGGTCGTAGTCGGCGTCGGGGATCTCGGGGGCGTCGAGCACGTGGTAGCGCTCGTCGTGGTGGGCGATCGTGGCCCGCAGCTCCTCGGCCCGGCGGGCGGCGGTGGCCCGGTCCGCCGGAGCCCGCCGGTCGGGTACGCCACCCACCTGCTCGGCGGCGGTCACCGGACCAGGTCCCCCGGGCTCACCTCCGCCTCCCCCGGGCGCTCCTCCGGCGTGATCGCGGCGCCGGCGGGCGACCGGCGGAGGGCGATGGCCGAGCCGACCACCACCTCGGGGGCCGAGGCGTCGTACAGGGCGACCGTCTGGCCCGGGGCCACCAGGCGCTGGGGCGACCCGAGCGCCACGGCGACCCGGTCGGCCCGTTGCACCAGCCGCCCGGGGACCGGCGCGCCGTGGGCGCTCAGCTGGACGACGACCTCCTCGCCGTCGAGCCGGGGCCCGTCCACCCAGGTGACCGTGGCGGGGTCCAGCTCGACCCATCCGGAGCGCACGTCGCCCTCGCCGCCCACCACCACGCGCCGTGCCGGCACGTCGACGTCGACCACGTAGCGCCGCCCGCCGTCGTCCCCCCGCCCGATGCCGCGCCGCTGGCCCACCGTCACGAGCTCCATCGCCGGTAGGGTGCCGGCGGTCGCTCCGGTCCGCCGGTCGACGACTGCCGCGTCGTGCAGGGCCAGCCGGCGGCCCAGGAACCCCGCCCGGCCCTCGGCCCCGTGGATGAAACACACGTCCTGGCTGTCCGGCTTGCCGGCCGTGCGCAGACCCAGGCGGCGGGCGTGGGAGCGGACCTCGGCCTTCGTCATCTCCCCGACGGGCAGCACCACCCGCTCGAGCTGGGCCACCGAAAGCATCGACAGCACGTAGGACTGGTCCTTGTCGGCGTCCACCCCCCGCAGGAGCCGGGGGGTGCCCGTGCCGCGCCGCACCCGGGCGTGATGACCGGTGGCGAGGACGTCGTGGCCCAGCCGCACCGCCCGGGTGAGCAGACGGTCGAACTTGATGTGGCGGTTGCACTCGACGCACGGGTTGGGCGTCCGTCCAGCGGCGTGCGAGGCCACGTAGGGCTCGACCACCGACTGCTCGAACTCCTCGGTCAGGTTGAAGACGTGGTGGACGATCCCCAGCTGATCGGCGACCCGCCGGGCGTCCTCCACGTCGGCCACCGAGCAGCACCCCGAGTCCGACGGACCGCCCCACAGCTTGAGGGTGGCCCCGACGACCTCGTGGCCCTCCTCGACCAGCAGGGCGGCCGCAACCGAGGAGTCGACCCCACCGGACATCGCCACCAGCACACGCACGGTCAGATTCTCTCAGGCCCGCAGCCCGGCCGGTGCCCTCAGGCCCGCAGCTCGGCGACGGCCGAGCGCACCGCCTCGACCGCCGCGTCGACGTCCGACTCGGTGGTGGTGTGGCCGAGCGAGAAGCGGATCGCCCCGCGCGCCTCGTCGGGGGGGACCCCCATCGCCGCCAGCACGTGGCTGGGCTCGAGGGCGCCGCTCGAGCAGGCGGCGCCGCCCGAGGCGCAGACCCCCCGCTCGTCGAGCAGAACGAGGAGCTCCTCGCGCTCGACGCCCCCGAAGCGGAAGTGGGCGTGCCCGGGCAGGCAGCGGTGCAGATCCACCGACAGCACGGCGCCCGGCACGGCCGAGATGATGCCACCGGCCAGCCGGTCCCGCAGCGCCGCGACCCGGGACCCCTCCTCGTCCCGGACGGCGGCGATCTCCTCCAGCGCCACCGCGAGCCCGACCGCGCCCCCCACGTTGCTGGTCCCGCTCCGGCGATCGCGCTCGTGGCCGCCCCCGTGGAGGATCGGGCCGACGCGGGCCGGGTCCCGGACGATCAGCGCCCCGACCCCCTTGGGGCCGCCGAGCTTGTGGGCGCTCAGCGAGACCAGCTGGGCGTCGCGCGCCGCGGCCGCCAGGTCGAGGTAGGCCGCCGCCTGCACCGCGTCGGTGTGCAACACGGCCCGCGGCGCCCGCCGGGCGACCAGGGCGGCCACCGCCGGCAGGGGCTGGATGGTCCCGACCTCGTTGTTGGCCAGCATGACCGACACGAGGGCCACGTCGTCGGTCAGCAGCTCCTCCAACGCCCCGACGTCCAGCGCGCCCCCGGCGTCGACCGGGGCCGAGCGCACCTCGACCGGCTCGATCCCCCGCAACCGGGCGCTGGAGGTGGCGACCGCCTGGCACGAGGCGAGGACGGCGGCGTGCTCGACCGCCGAGCACACGATCGCCCGGCACGGCGACCCGGACTCGGCGAGCGCCGCCAGCGTGCCGAACACGGCCAGGTTGTCCGATTCGGTGCCGCCCGAGGTGAACACCACCTCGCCCGGGTCCGCGCCGACCACCTGGGCCACCCGTTCGCGGGCGTCGTCCAGCGCCCGCCGGGCGCGGCGCGCCACCTGGTGGGATCCCGAGGCGTTCCCGAACACCGCCGACCCGAACGGTGCCATGGCTTCGGCCACCGCCGGCCGGAGCGGCGAGGTGGCGGCGTGGTCGAGATAGGTCACGGCCTCACGCGATCCAGATCGCCTTGGCGTTGCAGAACTCCTTGATGCCCAGCCCCGAGAGCTCGCGGCCGAACCCCGAGCGCTTGACGCCCCCGAACGGCAGCTCCGGGGTGGAGGCGACCATGGCGTTCACGAACACCAGCCCGGCGGCGATCTCCTCGATGCACCGGTCGCGCGCCCCGTCGTCCCGGGTCCACACGCTCGCCCCGAGGCCGAAGGAGGTCCGGTTCGCCAGCGCGATCGCCTCGCCGAGATCGGCCGCCTCGTAGAGGGTGGCCACCGGCCCGAACACCTCCTCGGAGAACACCCGCATCTGCGGGGTCACGCCGGTGATGACGGTCGGCGGGTAGTACCACCCGGGGCCGGAGGGCACCTCCCCCCCACACTCGATCGTGGCCCCGTGGCGGCGCGCGTCGTCCACCTGTGCCGCCACCTCGGCCCGCTGGGCCTCCGAGACGAGCGGACCGACGTCGGTCGAGGGCTCGAACGGATCGCCCACCCGCAGGGCGGCCATGCCCGCCACGAACCGGCTCCGGAACGCCTCGTAGGCGGGGCGCTCCACGATGAACCGCTTGGCGGCGATGCACGACTGGCCGTTGTTCTGGACCCGGGCCTGCACCGCCACCGCCGCCGCCCGGTCGAGGTCGGCCGACGCCAGCACCACGAACGGGTCGGAGCCGCCGAGCTCGAGGACGCACTTCTTGAGCGCCGAGCCCGCACTCGCCGCCACCGACTCGCCGGCCCGCTCGCTGCCGGTGAGGGTGACGGCGACGATGCGGCCGTCGGCGATCAGGCGGACCACGTCGCCGGCGTCGACGAGCAGCGTGGTGAAGGCGCCGTCGGGGAAGCCGGCGCGCCGGAAGAGATCGCCCAGGTACAGCGCGGTCTGGGGGACGTTGGAGGCGTGCTTGAGCAGCCCGACGTTGCCCGCCATCAGGGCCGGGGCGGCGAAGCGGATCACCTGCCACATCGGGAAGTTCCACGGCATGATCGCCAGCACGGCGCCGAGCGGCTCGTAGCGGACCAGGCTCCGGCCGGCCCCGCTCTCGATCTCCTCGTCGGCCAGCAGTCCCTCGGCATGCTCGGCGAACCAACGGCACGCCACGGCGCACTTCGCCACCTCGGCCTTGGCCGAGGCGAAGGTCTTGCCCATTTCGGTGGTGAGCAGGCGGGCGACATCGGGCTGCTCGCCCTCGAGCAGCTCGGCCGCGGTCACCATCCAGCGAGCCCGCTCCTCGTAGGTGGTCCGGCGCAGGGTGCCGAACGCGGTGGCGGCGCGGGCGACCAGGTGCTCGACCTCCTCGGGGGTGTGCCCGGGGAAGGTCCGCTCGACCTGGCCGCTGGCCGGGTTCGTCGTTGCGTAGGCCATGCCTGCTTCCTACCCCTCTGGCCCCTCCGGGTCCGTCTGCCGATGTCTTACCAGCTCTCGTTCCGGGCGCCCCCGGGCCGCTCCGGCCCGACGGGCCCGGCCGGGCTGGCAATGTGGACGGCACGCAACGCGAGTCTGGGCATGAGGGGCAACGCGAGGAGCTGGCCACCGAGCTCCTGCGGCGCGCCCGGCGTGTCGTGGCGTTGACCGGGGCCGGCATCTCCACCGACTCGGGGATCCCCGATTTCCGGGGGCCCAAGGGCGTCTGGACCACCAATCCGGGCGCCGAACGGCTGGCCACGTTGCAGACCTACGTCGACGACGCCGAGCTCCGGCGGGCCGCTTGGGCCCGTCGGCTCGCCTCGGGGCCGCCCGCAGCCGCCCCCAACGCCGGGCACCTCGCGCTGGCGGCGTTCGAACGGTCCGGACGCCTGGACCTGGTGGTCACCCAGAACGTGGACGGGCTGCACCAGCTCGCCGGCACCGATCCGTCCCGGATCGTGGAGATCCACGGCACCATGCACGAGGTCACCTGCCTGCGCTGCGACGACCGCCAGCCGATGGCCGCCGTCCTCGAGCGGGTGCGCTCAGGCGACGACGACCCGCGCTGCCGGCGCCCGGGCTGCGGGGGGCTGCTCAAGTCGGCCACCATCAGCTTCGGCCAGGCGCTCGTCGAGCGGGACCTCCGGCGGGCCGAGCAGGCGGCGTCGGCCTGCGACCTGCTGCTGTGCGTGGGCACGACCCTGGGCGTCTACCCCGCCGCGGGGCTCGTGCCCATCGCCGTGCGGGCCGGCGCCACGCTGGTCGTCGTGAACGCCCAACCCACCCCGTTCGACCACCTGGCGTCGGTGGTGCTCCGACGGCCCATCAGCGCCGTCCTGCCGGTCATCCTGGCCGCCCCGGGGTGAGGACCGCGCTGCCGGCGGAGCTAGCGGTCGGCCCGCCGACGGGGCCGGAGGGCGAACCACCAGACGCTCGCCATGGTCCCGAGCACCCCGGCCGCGGCGATCACCGGGCCGAGGATCTTGCGAGCACCGCGCCAAGCCATGCCCGAGACCCTATCGGGACCGGCCGGTCCCGGCCCGGCCGGGTGCCGGTGCCGGTGCCCGGCGCCGCCTCACTGCTTGTGCGCCTCGACGTCCAGCTCGATGCGGACCTTGTTGCCCACGATGAGCCCGCCGCTGTCCAGCGCGCCACCGAAGTTGACCCCGAAGTCCCGGCGGTCGATCTCCGTGCTCGCCTCGAACGCGGCCACCTCTGATCCCGGCGCCATGCCGGGCCCGGTGCCCAGGTACTCGAGGTCGAAGTCCACCGGCTTGGTCACCCCTCGGACCGTGAGGTCGGCGTGCAGGACGTAGGACTCGTCGGACTTTTTGGTCAGCCCGGTGCTGCGCAGGGTCAGGTTCGGGTAGGCCTCGACCTCGAAGAAGTCCCCGGAGCGCAGATGGGCGTCGCGCTGCTCCTGGTTGGTCTCGACGCTGGCCACCACCACGTCGGCGTTGACCGAGGACTGCTCGGGGTCCTCGCCGATGGTGATGGTCCCGCTGAACTCCTTGAAGTGCCCGCGCACCTTGGCACCCACGAGGTGCCGGGCGACGAAGCTCACCGTCGAGTGCAGCGGGTCGACGGCGTAGGTACCGGGGGTGGGGGGCGTGGGCATGGCGGACTCCTAGGTGAGCGGGGCCGGAACGGCGACAACATACCTGATCGATCAGCATCTCGTCAATCAGATTGTTGTTGATCAGATATTTGGGTCCAAAAGGATGGTAGGCTTCGCGGGTCGGGAGGAGCACCGATGACCACGGTCGACGATCGACGCGACGCGGTCCACGACGAGCGGATCACGCTGATGGGGCTGCTCGTGGAGACCCATGCCCAGCTGGTCCGCGCGCTCGGCGACGAGCTGGAGCGCCAGTGCGGCCTTCCGCTCATGTGGTTCGAGGTGCTGCTCCGTCTCGGCCGGTCCACCGAGCACCGCCTGACGATGAGCCAGCTCGCCGACGGGGTCTCGCTGACCTCGGGCGGGATGACCCGCCTGGTCGACCGGATGGCTGGGGCGGGCCTGGTCGAGCGGCAGGATTGCCCCTCGGACCGGCGCAGCGTGCACGTCGTGCTCACCGCAGCCGGGCTCGACCGGCTCGGGGTGGCGGTGCAGGTGCACCTGGCCGGCCTCGATCGCCACCTGCTCGGACCGCTCGACCCGGCCGAGGTGGCGGCGCTGGGAGCCGCCCTGCGCAAGGTCCACGGCGAGCGGCCGGTCTGCGGGTCCTGAGGATCCCGTCCCGGCGGAGCCTCGACCGGGCGGAGCCTCGTCCCGGCCGAGCCCCGTCTGGCCTGAGCCCCGTCCCGCCTCGGCGGCCTAGCCGCCGCTCCCCGTCCGCTCCACGGTGATCCAGGCGCGGGCATCGGGATACCCCTCGACGTCGAGGGCCGACCCCTCCCCGGCGCCGGCGGTGGTCACCACCCGGTCCGCCAGCACCTCTCGCCCGATCGCCGCGAAGTGGGGCGCCAGCTCGTCGAGCCCCGACAGATGCAGCTCGATGCGGTCCGACACCGCCAGCCCGCTGGCCCGGCGCAGGTCCTGCACCAGCCGCACGACCTCGCGGACGGTCCCCCGCAGCCGGAGGTCCTCGTCGAGGGCGAGCTCGAGCGCGACCACCTCGCCACCGACCCGCGAGACGGCGAAGCCGGGCTGGCTCCGGACCCGCAGCTCGAGGTCGCCCGGACCGAGCCGGACCGGGCCGTCGCCCAGCGACACCTCCACCGCCTCGCCCGCCTCGAGCCGGGCGGCCACCTCGGCCCCGTCCAACCGGCCCAGCGCCGGACGGAGGGCCTGGACCGACCCGCCGAGGCGGGGGCCCAGCGCCTTGTAGTTGGGAACGAGCTCGAAGCTCAGGACCTCGGTCAGCTCGTGCGCCTCGACGACCTCGTCGACGTTCAGCTCGTCCTCGACCAGGCCGGGGAGCAGCGCCGCCCCACCGGGCGGTACGAAGACCAGCGCCCGCCGGAGTGGCTGGCGCACGCGGACGCCCGCCTCGCTCCGCGCCGCCCGGCCGAGGGAGGCCAGCCGGCGGGCCAGCGCCATCTGCTGCTCGAGCCCCGGGTCGAGGAGCCCGCCCTCGGTGGCGCCCCGCTCGTCGGGCACCGGCCAGTCGGCCAGGTGCACCGAACTGCTCGCCCCGGCCCCGGTCAGCTCCCGCCAGATCCGGTCGGCCACGAACGGGCAGAACGGGGCGAGCAGCACGGCCAGGGTCACCAGGACTTGGTGGAGGGTGGCCTGAGCCGCCAGGGTGTCCCCCGGGGGGGCACCGGGGTCGGTGCGCCAGAAGCGTCGGCGACTGCGCCGCACGTACCAGTTGGACACGTCGTCGACCAGTGCCCCGATGGCGGTGGCGGCGCCGAGGGGCTCGTAGCGGTCGAGCTCCGCGGTGACCTCGACCACCGTGTGCGCAAGGCGGGACAGCACCCACCGGTCGAGGTCGGGGCGCCCGGCGACGCCCGGGACGGCGGGATCGGCCGGATCGAACCCGTTGAGGGACGCGTAGGTAGTGAAGAAGCTGAACGTGTTCCACAGGGTGAGGAGCACCTCGCGCAGCGACGAGTCGATCGCCGCCAGGGTGGCTCGGGTCGGGGTCCACGGCGATCCCTGGCTGAACATCCACCACCGGAGGGCGTCCGCCCCACGCGAGTCGAGGATCTGCCAGGGGTCCATCACGTTGCCGAGCGACTTGGACATCTTGCGGCCCTCGGCGTCGACGATGTGGCCGAGGCAGACGACGTGGCGGTAGGGGGCCTCCCCGAACACCAGGGTGTTGACCGCCAGAAGCGAGTAGAACCACCCCCGGGTCTGGTCGATGGCCTCGGAGATGAAGTCGGCCGGAAAGGCGAACGCCTCGTCGGAGCCGGCGGCGTGGGGGTACCCGACCTGCGCCGCCGGCATCGAGCCCGAGTCGAACCAGGCGTCGATGACCGGCTCCACCCGCCGCGCCGTGCCGGTCCGGGCGCCCTCGGCCCCGGGGTCCTCGGACCGGTCGGCGCACGTCGGGCAGGCGAAGACCACCTCGTCGATGGTCGGGCGGTGCGGGTCGACGGCGCGCACGTCGCGGCCGGCGAGCTCGGACAGCTCGGCCAGCGAGCCGACGCAGAAGGTGTGGCCGTGCTCGCACCGCCACACCGGCAGGGGCGTCCCCCAGAAGCGGTCCCGGGACAGCGCCCAGTCCACGTTGTTCTCGAGCCACTCGCCGAACCGGCCGTCACGGATGTGCTCGGGATGCCAGTCGATGCCCCGGTTGGCCGCCAGCAGGTCGTCCTTGCGCGACGAGGTCGCCACGTACCAGCTCGGCTTGCCCCAGTAGATCAGGGCGGTCCCGCACCGCCAGCAGTGCGGGTACGAGTGCCGGTAGGGCTGGCGGCGCAGCAGCAGGCCGGCCGCATCGAGGCGGTGGTTGACCAGCTGGTTGGCGTCGCGCACCGCCAGGCCGGCCACCCACGGCACCTGGGCGTCGAACCGGCCGTCGGGGCCGACCGGGTTGAGCACCGGCAGGCCGTTGTGGCGCCCGACCTGGCGGTCGATCTCTCCGAAGGCCGGGGCCAGGTGCACCAGCCCGGTGCCCTCGTCGGTGGTGACGAAGGCGTCGCCGACCACCCGCCAGCCGTCCGCGGCCGGCGGCGGAGCCAGGTCGTCGAACGGCCGCCGGTAGCGCAAGCCGACCAGCTCGGCCCCGGGGATCCGTTGCCGCACCTCCGCCTCGGGTCCGAACACCGCCTCGACCAGGTCCTCGGCCACCACCATGCCGTCGACCACCGCGTAGGTGAGCTCGGGGTTGACCGCCACCCCGGTGTTCGACAGCAGGGTCCAGGGCGTGGTGGTCCACACCAGGAGGTACCGGGGGGCGGCGTCGGATACCGGGTCGTCAGCCGGTATCCGGGCGGCGTCGGAGGCCGGGACGGCGTCGGCCAGCGCGAAGCGCACGTAGGCCGACTCGTCGACCTCGTCGCTGTAGACGCCGGGCTGCCCGAGCTCGTGACTGGACAGCGCGGTGCCGCAACGGGGACAGTACGGCACGACCTTGAGGTCCTCGTAGAGCAGGCCGGCGTCGTAGAGCACCTTGAGGTGCCACCACACCGACTGGACGTAGCTCGGGTCGAGGGTCCAGTACGCGCTGGGCAGGTCGACCCAGTAGCCGATCCGTTCGGTCAGCTCCAGCCACTCGTCGACGTACGAGAGCACCGACTCGCGGCAGAGCCGGGTGAACTCGGCGATCCCGACCTCGTCCTCGATCTGCCGCTTGCTGGTGATGCCCAGCCGCTTCTCCACCTCCACCTCGACCGGCAGGCCGTGGGTGTCCCATCCGGCCCGCCGGGGCACGCTGAAGCCCCGCATGGTCCGGAAGCGGCAGAACAGGTCCTTGTAGGCACGGGCCCAGGCGTGGTGGAGCCCGGGCCGTCCGTTGGCCGTGGGCGGCCCCTCGTAGAACACCCACGGCGGCGCCCCGTCCCGGGCGGCCACCGAGCGCTCGAACACCTGGTGCGCCTTCCACCGGGCCAGCTCCTCGCGCTCGAGGGTGACGAAGTCGGTATCGGCGGCGACAGGGCGGAACACGGCTCTCGATCCACAGACGGGCGACGGGTCGGGGTGACGGGTCGACTGGGTCCGGATGTTACGACGAGTCGCCGTCAGGACACGACCCCGGGTCAGTCCCCGACCGCGGCCGGCTGCCGGCTGCGACGGGCCGCCTCCAGCCGCTGCCACATGTCGTCGTCGGCCTCGACCAGGGAGCCCAGCACCACGTCGGCGAGGCAGATCTCGGCCCGGTCACGCTCGGCCGGCTCGGGCACCGCCACGCAGCTCATCTGGGCCGCCTTGGCGGCCAGGACACCGGCAGGCGAGTCCTCCCACACCACGCAGGCCGGCGCCCGCACCCCCAGCCGGCGCGCCGCGGTGAGGAAGACGGCCGGGTGGGGCTTGCCGAACTCCTCGTCCTCGGCCGAGTGGACCAGCTCGAACTCGCCCGCCAGGCCGAAGTGCCCGAGGACGGCGTCGATGAGCCGGTACTGCGACGAGGACGCGACGGCGAGCGGGAGCGCGTGGCGCCGGCAGAGCCCGATCGCCGAGTCGACGCCGGGCTGCAGGTGGCCCTTGGCCACCACGAGCGCCATCACGGCGTCCACCACGTCGTGCGCCACCTCGTCGGTGGAGGGACCCGGCCACGGGTAGCGCTCGTACCAGTAGCGCGCCACCTCGGTCACGAACATGCCCTTGGTCTGCCGGCACCCGGCCGGGGCCAGCGGGACCCCGAGCGCGCCCAGCACCGCGATCTCCGCCTCGTGCCAGAGCGGCTCGGAGTCGACCAACAGGCCGTCCATGTCGAAAACGGCCGCCTCCAACCCCCCGTCGCCTGAACCGGTCGGCTGCGCCCCCCGAGCGGGCTGTGCCCCCCGAGCGGACGGGCTCAGTTCGGGAGCTGCGCTTCGATCGCCTCGACCACCGTCGGGTCCTCGGGCGTCACCTGCGGACGGAACCGCCCGACGACCTCGCCCTCGGACGAGATGAGGAACTTCTCGAAGTTCCACTGGACCTCGCCGGCGTTCCCCTCGGCGTCGGGCACCTCGGTCAGGTTCTGGAAGATCGGGTGGCGCTTGGCCCCGTTCACGTCCACCTTCTCGAAGAGCGGGAACGAGACGCCGTAGGTGGCCGAGCAGAACTCGGCGATCTCCTCCGCCGTGCCCGGCTCCTGCCCCATGAACTGGTTGCACGGGAACCCGACGACGCTGAAACCGCGCCCGGCGTACTTCTTCTGCAGGCGCTCGAGGCCCTCGTACTGGGGGGTCAGCCCGCACTTGGAGGCCACGTTCACCGCCAGGACCGCCTTGCCCCGGAGCTCCTCGAGCGAGGACGGCTGACCCTGCAGCGTGTTGATCGGAATGTCGTAGAGGCTCATGGTCGAAAGGCTATCGGGACCAGGGCCGTGACGCGCCGCCGCCCAGGGCGTTCTCCCACGGCGCGCCGAGGCCCCGACCCGGCCCGGGGCCCTGGGGAGCGGCGGTCACAGCAGCCCGGCCAGTGGCGCCGCCCGGAGCCCGTGGGCCCGGGCGACCGGCTCGTAGACCACCGCGCCTTGCGCGACATTCACCCCTTCGGCCAGCGCGGGGTCGGACCGGGCCGCCTCCCGCCAGCCGCGGCCAGCAATGGCCCGCGAGTACGGCAGCGTCGCGTTCACGAGGGCGTGGGTCGAGGTGTGCGGGTAGGCGCCCGGCATGTTGGCGACGCAGTAGAAGGTCGAGCGGTGCACGGCGAAGGTGGGGTGCGAGTGGGTGGTGGGTCGGGTGGGCTCGAAGCAGCCTCCCTGGTCCACCGAGATGTCGACCAGCACCGAGCCGGGCCGCATGCTCGCCACCAGCTCGTCGGTCACCAGCTCGGGCGCCCGGGCCCCGACGACCAGCACCGCGCCGATCACCAGGTCGGCTTCGAGGCAGGCCTCCTCGATCGCGTGGGTGGAGGACGCGACGGTCTGGAGCGCTCCCCGGAAGTGGTGGTCCACCTGGCGGAGCCGGTCGAGATTGGTGTCGAGGACGTGCACGTCGGCGTGCATACCGACGGCGAGGGTGGCCGCGGCCATGCCGGCAACACCGGCCCCCAGGATCACCACCCTGGCGGATTCCACCCCGGGCACCCCGCAGATCAGCGTGCCCCGGCCCCCCTCGGTGCGGGCCAGGTGATGGGCGCCCACCAGGGGAGCCATGCGCCCGGCCACCTCGCTCATCGGGGTCAGCAGCGGCAGGGACCCGTCGGCGAGCCGGACCGTCTCGTAGGCGATCGCCGTGTTGCCCGCGGCCACCAGGGCCTCGGTGCAGGGCCGGGACGCCGCCAGGTGCAGGTAGGTGAACAGGACCTGGCCCCGGCGGGCGGCGAGGCGGGGGTACTCCTCGGGGACCGGCTCCTTGACCTTCAAGACCAGGTCCGATCCCGCCCACACGTCGTCGGGGTCGTCGAGGATCCGGGCGCCGGTTGCCACGAACTCGGCGTCGGGCAGGGCCGATCCGGCCCCGGCGTCGTGCTCGACGTGCACGGTGTGGCCGGCCGCCACCAGCTCGCGAACTCCGGCCGGCGTGATGGCCACCCGGTACTCGTCCTCTTTGACCTCCCTCGGGATCCCCACGATCACCCGTGCCACCTCTCGATCTCGGCCCTCTCGATCTCGGCCCTCTCGATCTCGGCCCTCTCGATCTCGGCCCTCTCGAGCGGCTCGGGGAAATTCCGCCGTCCGGAGATGGGCGTGTCCCTCCGGGGGCGCCGTCCGGTCCGCACCAGCTCCCTTTAGGATCACAGAGAACCGCCGGTGCGACAAGGTCGTCCCGGCGTGATTCGGCGGTAGGGCGCGGTGTTCTTGCGAATTCGCTTGACCGGCGCCCCAAAAATGAAAGAATTCGACCAGTGACGACGCGCCGGGCGGCCGAGGGCGGAGGTGACACCGGCGCCCTGCTCGACGGGGCCAACCGGGCGATCATCGAGGCGCTGCAGAAGGACGGGCGGCGCCCCTACGGATCGATCGCCGAGGAAGTGGGCCTGTCCGAGGCGGCGGTCCGGCGGCGGGTCCAGCGGCTGCGCGAGAGCGGCGTCATGCAGATCGTCGCCGTCACCGACCCCCTCCAGCTGGGCTTCGCCCGCCAGGCCCTGGTGGGTATCAAAGTCGAGGGCGACGTCCGCCAGGTGGCCGAAAAGGTGACCTCGCTGCCCGAGGTCGACTACGTGGTCATGTGCGCCGGTTCGTTCGACCTGCTGGTCGAAGTGGTGTGCGAGGACGACGACCGCTTGCTGCGACTGCTCAACGACTCGGTCCGGTCGATCCCCGGCGTCCGCTCGACCGAGACCTTCCTCTACCTGAAGCTGGCCAAGCAGACCTACACCTGGGGGGCACGATGACCGACCGACCGGCGCCTGCCCCGGGGCCCGGTGACAGCGAGGGCGGCGGCCTGAGCGAGCGGGCGAGGCGCCACCTGTGGATGCACTTCACCCGCATGGGCGTCTACGACGACGACCACGAGGTGCCGGTCATAGTGCGCGGCGAGGGCCCCTACGTGTGGGACCAGCACGGCAAGCGCTACCTCGACGGGCTGGCCGGGCTGTTCACGAGCCAGATCGGCCACGGTCGGACCGAGCTCGCCCAGGCCGCGGCCAAGCAGGCGAGCGAGCTGGCCTACTTCCCGCTGTGGACCTACGCCCACCCCCGGGCGATCGAGCTCGCCGAACGGATCGCCGAGCTGGCACCGGGCGCGCTCAACCACGTGTTCTTCACCTCGGGAGGGTCCGAGGCGGTGGAGTCGGCGTGGAAGCTGGCCCGCCAGTACTTCAAGATCGTCGGGCAACCCAACCGCTACAAGGTGATCAGCCGGGACATCGCCTATCACGGCACCACCCTGGGGGCGCTGTCCATCACCGGCATCCCGGCGCTGCGCACCCCCTTCGAGCCGCTGGTGCCGGGCAGCGTGAGGGTGGCCAACACCAACTTCTACCGGGCGCCCTACTTCGCCGACGACCTCGAGGCCTTCGGCCGGTGGGCAGCGGACGAGATCGGCCGGGCCATCGAGCGGGAGGGTCCCGAGACGGTGGCCGCCGTCTACCTCGAGCCGGTCCAGAACGCCGGCGGGTGCTTCGCGCCCCCACCGGGCTACTTCGAGCGGGTGCGCGAGATCTGCGACCGCACCGGGGTCCTGCTCGTCTCGGACGAGGTCATCTGCGCCTTCGGACGCCTGGGCGAGTACTTCGGAGCGCAGCGCTTCGGGTACCAGCCCGACATCGTCACGGTGGCCAAGGGCCTCACCAGCGGCTACGCCCCACTCGGCGCGATGATCGCCAGCGACCGGCTCATCGAGCCGTTCCTGCAGGGCGACCGCAGCTTCGCCCACGGCCTCACCTTCGCCGGTCACCCGGTGAGCTGCGCCGTGGCCCTCGCCAACCTCGACGTCTTCGAGCGCGACGACATCCTCGGGCACGTCCGGGCCACCCAGGGCGCGTTCCGGAGCGCGCTCGAGCGCCTCTACGACCTTCCCATCGTCGGCGACGTGCGGGGCGACGGGTTCTTCTACGGCATCGAGCTGGTGAAGGACAAGGCCACCCGCCAGAGCTTCGACGACGACGAGAGCGAGCGACTCCTGCGGGGGTTCTTGTCCGGCGCCCTGTTCGACGCCGGCCTGATCTGCCGGGCCGACGACCGGGGCGATCCGGTGGTCCAGCTCGCGCCGCCCCTGATCTGCGGGCCGGCCGAGATCGACGTGATGGTCGACGTGCTGCGCGAGGTCCTGTCGGAGGCCTGGCGCCGGATCTGAGGGGCGGGGCGATGCCCGGAGGCGGCGGAGCGGGCGGTCGCCCGAAGGCGGGCGGAGCGGGCCGGGTCAGCGGAAGTCGCGGGACGCCGGCACCGGGGCGTCGCTGCGCAGCGCCTCGACCCGCTCGGCGGTGACGTTGACCACGCCCTGGCCGGCCTCGAGCCGGCCAGACACCAGCAGCGCCGGCGAGTGGCGCGCCACGGGGCGCCACCGGGCCCACGCGCCGCGCGAGAACACCACGTTCACGTGGCCGGTCTCGTCCTCGAGGTTGACGAAGACCGCCCCCCGGGCCGTCTCGGGGTGCTGACGGTGCGTGACCACCCCGGCCACCAGCACCCGGCTGCCGTCGGGTCGCTCCGCCAGCTCGGCTGCCCGCAGCACGCCGCGGGCATCGAGGTCCGGGCGGAGAACCTCCATGGCTGTCTGCTCGGGCGCCAGGCCCAGGGCCCACAGGTCGTCCCCGACCGCCTCGAGGGCGGTCGGCTCGGGCAGCGCCGGGGCCTCGCCGCCCACCACGATGCCCGGCAGGCGGTCGGGTGTCCCCTGGGCGGCCGCCCCGGCGGCCCACAGCAGCCGGCGACGGGAGGTGGCAGAGCGGGCGCGGGTCACCGGTCCGCTCCACGCCGGCCCCGGTTCGGCGTCGAGCGCCCCAGCAGCCGCCAGGGTCTCGAGCTGGGCCCGGGTGACCCCGGCCCGGCGCACCAGGTCCTCGGGGCCCGCCCACGGGGCGCCCCCGGCGATCCGCTCGGCCACCGCCTCGCCGACCCCCCGCACCGAGGCCAGGCCGAGCCGGAGGGCCGGACGGTCGGCGGGGCCGCCGGGACCCTCCAGCGAAGCGCCCGCCGCGCTGCGGTTCACGTGGGGGCGCCGGACGCGTACCCCGTGGCGGCGGGCGTCGGCCACCAAGCTCTGGGGCGACCAGAACCCCATCGGCTGGGCATCGAGGAGCCCGGCGTAGAAGGCCGCCGGGTAGTGGAGCTTCAGCCAGCTCGACGAGTACACCAGGTGGGCGAACGAGACGGAGTGCGACTCGGGGAAGCCGAAGTTGGCGAAGGCCGCCAGGGCCCGGTAGACGGCGTCCGCCGACTCACCGGTCACCCCCCGCTCCGCCATCCCGGCGTAGAGCCGCTCGCGCAGGCGCTCCATCCGCTGGGCCGACCGCTTGGCCGCCATGGCCTGGCGGAGCTCGTCCGCCTCGGCCGCGCTGAACCCGGCGATGGCCACCGCCATCTCCATCAGCTGCTCTTGGAACAGGGGCACGCCGAGCGTCCGGCGCAAGATGGGCTCGAGCAGCGGGTGGAGGTAGTCGATCTCCTCGAGCCCGCGGCGCCGGCGGATGTAGGGGTTGACCGCCTGGCCCTGGATCGGTCCCGGCCGGATGAGGGCCACCTCCACCACCAGGTCGTAGAAGCGCCGCGGCTCGACCCGGGGCAGCGTGCCCATCTGGGCCCGGCTCTCGACCTGAAAGACCCCGACGGTGTCGGCCCGGCAGAGCAGGTCGTAGACCTCTGGCTCCTGGGGAAGGCAGCCGAGGTCCACCATGACCCCGTGGTGCTCGCGCACCTGGTCGAGCATGCGGTGCAGGGCCTCGAGCATGCCGAGCCCGAGGAGGTCGAACTTCACCAGGCCGATCGCCGCGCAGTCGTCCTTGTCCCACTGGAGGACCGACCGGCCGGGCATCCGGCCCCACTCCACCGGGCAGACCTCCACCACCGGCCGGTCGCAGAGCACCATGCCCGCCGAGTGGATACCGAGGTGCCGGGGGCGGTCGAGGAGCTCGCCCGCCAGCTCGGCCACGAGCGGTGGCGGTCCCGGGACCGCCGGGGTCCCTTCTGGTACCGGGGGGACCCACGGGGCACCGGCCGACGGGGCCCCGCTCTGGCCGTGGTCGATCGACGAGGTCCAGCCCTCGACCTCCTCGATCGAGTGGCCCAGGGCCTTGCCGACGTCGCGGACGGCCGACCGGGGGCGGTAGGTGATGACGTTCGCCACCTGGGCGGCGTGCTGGCGCCCGTAGCGCCCGTAGACGTACTGGATCACCTCTTCGCGCCGGCCCGACTCGATGTCCACGTCGATGTCGGGCGGCCCGTCGCGCGCCGGGGACAAGAACCGCTCGAAGAGCAGGCCCAGGTCGACCGCGTCCACGTTCGTCACCCCCAGGGCGTAGCAGACGGCCGAGTTGGCAGCCGACCCCCTCCCCTGGCAGAAGATCCCCTGCCGGCGGCAGAACTCGGCGATGTCCCAGACCACCAGGAAGTAGCCGGCGAACCCCAGGGTGCCGACGACCGACAGCTCGTGGTCGATCTGGGCCCACGCGCCGACGACGCGCTCGGACCCCCGAGGACCGTAGCGCCGGGTGGCCCCGTCGTGGACGAGCTCGGCCAAAAACCGTTGCTCGTCGTACCCGCGGGGGACGGGAAAGTCGGGTAGTGCCGGGGCCACCAGGCGGAGGTCGAACGCGCACGCTTCGCCGAGCTCCGCCGCCCGCTCGACCACGCCGGGCCAGCGGGCGAACCGCCGGGCCTGCTCGGCCCCCGACCGCAGGCAGGCCAGGGGGGCGCTGGGCAACCAGCCCTCCAGCTCGGCCAACGGTCGCCGGGCGCGGACCGCCGACAGGGTCGTGGCCAGGCGGTAACCCGACGGCGTGGCGTAGTGGACGTTGTTGGTGGCGACCGTGTCCACCCCGGAGCGCACGCCCAGTAGGGCGAGCGCGTCGTTGCGGGCGTTGTCGAGCGGGTCGCCGTGGTCCCACAGCTCCACCGCGACCGACTCGCGGCCGAACGCGCCGACCAACCGGTCCAGCGCCCGCCCGGCTGCCGACGGGCCCGAGGCCAGCAGCTCGGATGCCACCGGCCCCTTGCGGCAGCCGGTGAGCACCAGCCAGTGCCCGTCGTGGCGGCCGGCGAGGTCGTCGAGCTCGAAGACCGGCTTTCCCTTCTCCCCTCCCCGCAGGTGGGCGTCGGCCAGCGCCCTCGAGAGCCGGGCGTACCCATCGGGATCGCGCGCCAGCACCACCAGGTGCGCGCCCGAGGGATCGGGCTCACCGGTCCGGGGTCCTGCCGGCCAGAGCGTGACCTCGGCCCCGAAGACCGTCGCCAGGCCGACGCTCCGGGCCGCCTCGGCGAAACGGACGACGCCGTACAGGCCGTGATGATCGGTGAGGGCCAGTGCCCGCAGGCCGAGCCGGTGGGCCTCGACCACCAGCTCCTCGGGGTCGCTCGCGCCGTCGAGGAAGCTGAACCCCGAGTGGGCGTGGAGCTCGGCGTAGGCGGTCACGGGCCCTGGTCCGGCCGGCGCTGGCCCGGGGATCGGCCCTGGCCCGGCTGGCCGGCGCCCGGGGGCCGGCGCTCACTCATAGAGCGCCTCCACCCACCAGCCTCCGCGCTCGGCGACCACCAGCAGGGCCCCCGCGGCCGTCAGGATCTGCAGGCGGGCTCGCCGGCGGCGGCTCGACCACCAGCGCTCGGTCGACGGCCACGGACCGGCCCAACCCCGCACCTCCTGCCAGGGACCACCGCCGATCGAGGCGGCTGCCGGATCGGCGTCCAGCAACCCTCGGGCGGTGACCTGTACCGCCCGACCCGTGTCGTCGGTCACGGCCAGCTCGACCGGGGTGCCCAGCACGCGGGTCGGCGAGGGCACCGGAAGCCGGCCCGGCCAGGGCGCGGCGGCCGGCGACGACCCGGGCCGCGAGCGCCCGGAGGGACCGGAGGGAGCGGTGGTTCCCCGGGCGCCCCAGGGCACGAGGGATGCCCGCTCCTCGGGCGATCGACCGCCCTGCAGCCGTCCGACCACCACCGCGCCGGCGCCGAGCCGCTCCTGCACCCGGGCGAACGCTTCGGCGGCCCGGGCATCGGCAGCCGACGCGCCGCCGAAGAACCCGGGTTGGCGGGGGTGCCCGGCATCGGCACGGTCGGTCCTGACCGTCTCGAGCCGGCGACGCAGCCCGGAGTCCCTGAGCCCCACCAACTCGCCCTCGTCCCCTCCCGCCACCCGGTGGCAGGCGCCGGCATCCGCCCCGAACCGGGCCAGCACGTCGCGGGCAGGGAGCGCGGCGAACTGGCCCAAGGTGTGGACGCCGAGCCGCTGCAGGGTAACGGCCAGCTCCGTCCGGCGCAGGACGGCCACCGAGCACGGAGCGAGGAAGGCCGCCGTCTCCCCCCGGGGCACGGCGAGCCCCGATCGGGCGGCCAACAGGGCGGCGAACAGGCCGTCGGCTGCGCCCACCCGTACCTGGCCTACCGCCGGATGCCGGACGGCCAGGTCACCCATCGCCGCTGCCAGCTTCTCCACCACCGCCCGCTCGCCGCCGAAGAAGCGGCTCGGGCCCCGCGAGGGGATCGTGCAGATCCCCAGACTGACCGGGTCCACCCAGGGGCAGAACCTTTCGGCGGCGACCAGGACCTGCAGGAATGCCCGTGCCTCGTCCCCCCGCTCACCCTCGCGCAGGAGGCCCGGGCACCACAGCGCGATCAGCCGTTCCATCCCCATCGGACCGATCCCTTCAGACGGGCTGTTCCGGCCCGTCGCCGTCGGCGACGGTGCCCGAGCTCGACGGCAACCAGAGCCGGCGACTGACGCTCCGCGCCGCCGAGCGGCGACCGCTCGCCTCGACCTCGGCCAACCGGCACTGCAGATGGCCGTGGCCGGCGCCGATGCCCCGCCATGCCGCCCTGGTCACCCGCAAGGTGAGGTCGGGGCCGTCGGGCCATTCCTCGGGCCGATCGACCAGCACCACCAACGCCGTCTGGCGCTCGCGGGCCCGTGCGACCAGCCGGCGCGCCACCCCCGGTCGGCAGGATCCGAACGGCCGTACGAGGAGGACGTCGATCCCGCCCGCGAGCTCCCCCACGGCGTCGACCCAGCCCCCTCGCGCCTCGGGCACCAGGACCACCCGCCCCAGATCGATCCCCAGCTCGGCCATCGCCACCACGCCCGGATCGGGCACCCCGACGATCCCGCACCAGCTTCCGGCGGCCGAAGGGGCGGCGAGCAGCGCGAGGGCGAGCGTGGTGGTGCCGAGCCCCCGGGCGCCGGCGACCACCACGGTGCTCCCCCGCCGCAGCGCCCGGTCGGGGAACAGGGAGACCAGGGGCTCCGAAAGCGGCAGCAGCCGGCTGGAGGCGCTCGAGATCGGACGGGCCCGGGCCGCCAGGGCGGCGGGGAGCACGGGGACCGGCCGCCCCAGCCCTCCGGACGGCCGGCCGGCCGACCCCCGCACGGCCGTGCGGCCGTCGTAAGCGAACATATGTTCGACTATACGGGGGCCGTGTGTCCCGACACAACGGCGCCCAGCCCGGCCGTGCTCGGACGCCGGATCGAAGTCGCTGGCCGCCGATCGCTACGTGCTCGGCGCCCCCGGCTGGCTCAGGACCCCTGTCGTCCGTAACCGGAAAGTGGAGCCGAACTGGTGCCCGGCCGCCACGTCGTGGCAAGGCGCGCTCGCCCATAGACCGTCTCGACATCCCCGGGGGTGAGCACAGGAGCACGCCCCGAGAGCCACTTGACGATCCGCTTCCGCCCGACGACGTGGACGTCTGGCGGTTGGGCCTTGACGGCGAGCTGGGCGGCGATCACGACGATGACAGGCTCGACTGCCACGTCGACGCCGCAGGCAGCAGACAGGAGCGCCGACGCCCGTTTCGCCTCGAAACGGGAATTCCGTAGGTAGTCGGTCTTCTGGCCGTTCACCATGAAGGAGCGTTCGGCGACCCACACCTTGTTCTTCGAGTGGTTCTTCGTGTTGAGCGTGAACACCCCGCCGGGACCGATCACGACATGGTCGATGTCGCTGCCCTTCTCACCAACGGCTACCGAGTGAAGAACGCGCCAGTGTTCGCCCAGCTTCTCGAGGCGCCTGCCCACATCCTCTTCGCCGTCGGCGCCTACCCGGTACGCGCGCTCGTCGGTGTGGACGCCGAGGGCACGGGCGAGAAACGCCTTGCCTGGTGAGGCTCGCTTGAGCTCGAGCGCCTTGTCGCGCGCCAGAGCCCCGGGCCGATTCGCAGCAAGGTCCGTCCAGTGGACTTCAGGTTCAGGCACTGCCGGGATCCTCACGCCAATCGGCAGAAGCCTGCACCCCATGCGCCTTCGTGACGTGACGATCGGCGGTCATGAAGTTCAGCCTGACATGCAAGGTCTCGAATCCGCGAATGACTGGCGTCCCGACCAGCTGCGTCCCGACCAGCTGCGTCCCGACCAGCTCGCGAACGCGCGGCCAGCGGACGACGGCGTCGACACCTGGCCGGTGGACAGGATCGGGCGGCTGGCGGCTGCGCCGCGAAAAAGGGCCCCCAAAGAAGTACGTCGCGAGGCGAGCTGGGATAGTCGACGGCGACAGTGAGCGCGCGGACCGACCGCCGCCATGGGTCGGGAGGGTGAGAGCAGGCGGAAGATGACCATCACAGGAAAGACCGAGGCGACCGCGTACACGCCCACCACCGCCCTCGAGGCGGCGGTGCTCGAGTCGGAGAGGTTCCATCTCCTGACCGACACCGCGGGCCGCGACCTCGTCGGCGTCGGCCACCGGCGGCTCTCCCAGGTGGTCCTCCCCTGGCTCGCCGAAGGCCTCCGGGGCCTGGTCGATGCCCTGCCCCCCGGCTCCGGGCGAGCCTTCACCACCAGCCGGGGCGACCCGTGGCTGATCGAACCGATCGAGACCGAAGCGGAGGCTGAGGCTCCGGCCGTAGCGGCCGAGGAGTACCTCGTGATGGGCCTGCGCCCCCTCAAGTCCGAGGGCCGACCGGTCCGGGTGGCCGGTCCCCGGGGGGTGGTCCGCCTGTTCCTCCTGCCGTGGACCATGCCGGCCAAGACGCTCGACTTCGGCCACCAGCGGCATTTCGTGGTCACGAGCGCCCGAGGGGTCGTGGGTGACTGGCTGCCGGCCACCGACGGCCGCCGCGGCATGGTGATCGGCCTGCCCGAGGTGTGGGTGGGCATCCTCGAGCGCCAGAGCGGCCCGGACACGGTGCTGGCGTTCCGGTGCGACGTGCCGGTGCCCTGGGTGGCCGACGACGGTCTCGCCAACGCCGCGCCGACAGCGGTCGGCGTCTATGCGATGACCGCGACGGGCGGCCAGCCCCGTCCCGGATCGACGGGCGAGACGTGGTTGGCCCAGCTCCCGATCGTCATGACCGAAGGGGACGTGGTCAGCCCGGTGCTGGTGCCCTCGGACGTGACCGCGGATCCCGCCCCCGAGGGGCCGTGGGAGCGGGAGTTCGCCGACTCGACCGAGTACTTCTCGTTCGACCGGCTGCACTGACCGATCGGGTGACTGACCGAGGTGACTGACCGATCGGGTGACTGACCGATCGGGTGGACCCGGCGCCCCTCGCCCGGGCAGTCAGTGCCGACGCTCCCAGACCACCGAACCGCCGATGACGGTGGCCGACACCATCTCGCTGGAGAGCTCCCGCCTGGCGTCCGCCCACGGCAACGACAGCACGCACACATCGGCGGGGGCGCCCGGCTCCACCCGCTGCGGCGGGCCCCCGGGATCGGCCAGCCGGCTCTGGTAGAGCGCCAGGGCCTGCTCGGGGGTGACCCGCTCGGCCGTACCGAGCAGTTGGCCCTCCTCGGTACGGCGCTCGACCGCGGCCCGGATCCCCATCCAGGGATCGGCCGGGCCGAACGGGGCATCGCTGCCGCCCGCCAAGGGGACCCCGGCCGCTACCCACCCGCCGACCCGGTAGAGCCACGGCAGGTCCCCGGGCGCGACCTCCCGCAGGTACCGATCCCCGTGGCGAGCCACGAACGAGGGCTGGGTGACCACGACCGGACCCGCCGACCGCACCAGGTGCACCACGTCGGGCGGCGCCACGCTGGCGTGCTCGATCCGGTGCCGGCGCCCCGCCGACCCGCGCTCCACGCCCCCCTCGGTCCCCGCCTCGAGGAGGGCGGAGACGGCCAGCACCAGCGCCTCGCGCGACACGCAGTGGATGGCCACGCCCCGGGCCCCCGCCGCCCGGACGGTCTCCACGAGCCAGTCGAGCTCGGGCAGGTCCCGCTCGGCCAGCACCACCTTGCGCTGGCCGACGTCGACGGTGCCGGTCGGCGGGGCCCGGAGATCGTCGCCACCGAGCAGCCGCACCCGCTGGGGCAGCGCACCCCCCCGGACCGCCGCATCGAGGATGGCCAGTTCCGCCGGGCCGTTCGTCGCCGTGGCGTCGGTCAGGCCGACCACGCCGCACCGGGCGAGCATCGCTCCGACGTCCGAGAGGTCGGGCCGGTCACCGGGGGCGACCCGCTCGCCCAACCAGCGGTCGAGCTCGTACACCACCCCGGTCACCGTGCCGTCCCCCCTCCGCTCCACCCCCGGGTCGGCCAGCTCGGTCAACCCGACGGCCCGCACCGCCGACCCGTTGAGGATCCACGCATGACCACTCCGATGCTGCACCCGGACCAGCCGATCGGCCCGGTCTCCCAGCAACGCGTCCAGCGCCGGCGCATCGAGCGGACCGGTGACCGTGTCGTCGTAGTCGACGCCGCGCACCCACTCCCCCGGACCGACGCGCGCCGTCGCCCGTCGCAACGCCGAGCCCAGAGCGTCGACGGTGCGCACCGCCGGCGGCCCGCAGGCCACCGACGCCCGGCGGGCGGCCAGGCTCAGCAGGTGGAGATGGTGGTCGCGCAGGCCGGCCACCATCGCCCCGCCACCGCCGTCGAGCACCGCTGCACCCGAGGCACTACGGCCCAGCACCGACCAGGGGCCGACGGCGGTGATACGACCGGCCTCAATACGCACGCACGTCCGGGCGCTCCCGGCCACCTCGACGTCGACCACCAGCAGGGTGCCGGCTCCCCGGTCCCCGAGCGCGCCGTCTGCGAGCGCGTCCTCCCCGAGCGCGCCGGTCACAGCGATGCGAGCACGGACGCCGTGTCGCGACCCAGCTCGGGCGCTCGACCCCACGGCCGCCGGGCCCTCGGGGGCGCCAGGGCGAGGGGGCCGGCGGGCTCGCCGGGTGGCCACTGCCCCGACACCGGCACCGGGCCGAGCGCGTGGCCCACGACCTCGCGCATGGCGAGGTCGATCGTCCCGGTGGCGCCGCCCACGATCGCGGCCAGGACGGCCACCGCCGCGTGGAGCCCGGTCACCGGATCGCCTGCTGCGTCGGCGCAGAACCACGGGGGGGCGCCGGGGGCCGCCCGGACGACCAGGCCCCCGGCGGCCGCGGCGTCGTCCCCCAGGGCGACCCCCTCGCGCCAGGGACCCTGCCGCCCGTAGCCGGTGATGCTCGCCCACAGCTGGTGGGTCCCCGGCTCGATGCCGAGCTGCTCCATGGCCCTCGGGCGGGACGCCTCGACCACGACGTCGGCCGAGGCGATCAGCTCAGCCAGGACCCCGCCGCCCACGAAGGGCACGGCGACGCTCTGCTTGCCGGCGTTCAACAGGTCGAAGAAGGGCGGGGACCACGTCCGGGTGGTGTCCGGGCGGCCCGGGTCCTCGATCTTGACCACCTGGCAGCCGGCGGCGACCAGCAGCGACGAGGCGAGCGGACCGGCCCACAGGGCGCTCAGGTCGACCACCCTCGGGACGCTCGGCCCCGGGGAGCCGGCACCGTCCGGCCCGGGGGCCGGTGCCCGCAACGCGCCCCGCACGGCGTCCGGGACCCGGCCGTCGAGCAACCACGGCGCCGGAGGCCAGGGCTGGCCCCGGGCGATCAGCTGCTCGTCGGCCCCACCGGAGGGCGGCCCCACCGCGGCGACGGGGAGGCCCAGCAGCCGGGCCCGCTCGACCAGCCCGCTGACCGACCGCTGCCCGACGCGGGCCCCGAGCCACGCGTCGAGCTGAGGAGGAGACAGGGCGCGACCCGGATCGCCGGCCTCGAGCCAAGCCGCCACCAGCTCGAAGTCGCTCGGGCGCGCCAGGCTCACCGCCAACCACCCGTCGCCGGCCGCCACCAGGTGCGACCACCCCGAGGCGGACACCGGACCGGCCAGCCCGGCCAGCCCGGCCAGCGCCGCCCGCTCGCCGAGCAGCGCCGCGCCGTCCAGCGGGCAGCGGACCCCGCGCACGGCGGCGAGCAACTCGAACGTCGCACCCGCCCCACGCATGGCGGTGGCCAGCCATCCGGGCGGCACGAGCGGACCGGACTCCGGCGATCCGGTCAGGGCGGCGGCGCCCGACTGTGCCCAGTCCTCCCCGGGCGAGGCGGTGGGGAGCACCCGCACCACCGGGCACCCGACGCCGCCGAGGTGGCCTGTGGTGTCGAGGGCGCCGTCCCATCGGAGGCCGCCGGCCACGGCCCGCCACCCGGCCCCCGTCGGGGCGTCGTGAGCCGGCTCGATGTGCTTCACACCGTCGAGCCACGCGCGGGGAGCGCCGCGATCCCGTGCCGGTGTGCCCTCGGCGATCCGGACGACCTCGGCCCCGAGGAGCACCAGGAGCCGTCCGGCATAGGCCGCGGCCGGATCGTCCCCCACCTCCAGAAAGCGGCGACCCTCCAGCGGCGCCGCCGCCCGACCGCTCACCGGGCGGCCCAGCCCGTCGAGTCCGGGGTGGGGTCGAGCTGCATGGGGGCCTCCGGCGCGACGTTAGCGCCGGACCGAGGCCCAGCTGCCATGATCGTCCCCATGGCGCCTCGGGCCTCTTCGCCGTCGTCGCAGCGTGCCAGGCGCGCCGTCGCCGGGCTGGTGCTGACGCCCGGTGCCGGAGCCGGGTCCGACCACGGAGCGTTGGTGGCCATCGACGACGTGGTGGCCGCCGGCGGCACGACCGTGCGGCGAGTGGACTTTCCGTTCCGCCTGGCCGGCCGGCGCGCCCCGGACCGGCCGACGGTGCTCGTCGCCACAGTGGTCGAGGCGGCCGGGGCCCTGGCCGCCGAGCTCGGGGTGACCGCCGATCGGATCGCCCTGGGCGGACGGTCGATGGGCGGACGCATGTGCTCGATGGCGGTGGCGGAGGGGCTGCCGGCGGCGGCCCTGGTCCTCGTCAGCTACCCCCTCCATCCGCCGGGCCGACCGGATCGGCTCCGAACCGAGCACTTCGGGCGGCTCGGGCTGCCATGCCTGTTCGTCTCGGGCACCCGCGACGCCTTCGGCAGCCCCGAGGAGCTGGAGCGGGCAACGAGCCTGATCCCCGGGCCGGTCACCCACGTGTGGGTCGACGGCGGCGACCACGGGCTGCGACGCCGGGACGCCGAGGTGGCAACGGCGGTCGGCACGTGGCTCGGCGAGCGCTGAGCCGACGACGTCCGGCCGCTCACCCCTCGGTCCGACCCCACCGGTCCCAGAACGTGACCTCCTCGACCGGCCGCCGGTCGGCCGGACGGAAGTCGTCCCCGGTGTAGTACGCCACCGGCAGCAGGCAGGCCTGGGCGAAGCCGTCGGGAATGCCCAGCAGGGCGGCCGCCTCCTGCCGCCGGCGCAGGTGGACCGTCGTGATGCACGAGCCGAGCCCCCGGCTGCGCAGCGCGAGCATGAAGCTCCAGACCGCCGGGTAGATCGAGGGCGCCCAGCCGGCCGGGCCGCCGACTTCCTCGGCGCAGGGAACCACCAGGACGGGGACCTCGTGGAGGTGCTCGGTCAGGTACGCCGCCGACGCCCCCATCCGGCGTTGCTGGGGCGAGTCGGCCACGGTGGCCGCCCGGAAGGGCGAGGGGGCGTCCCCCGGGTTGCGGTACAGCTCGGCCAACTGGCCCCGCACCGCCGGGTCGGTGACCACGACCCAGCGCCAGGTCTGCGCGTTCGATCCGGTGGGCGCCTGGATGGCCAGCCGGAGGCACTCCACGACGACCGAACGGGGCACCGGCCGGGTCGTGTCCAGCCGCCGGCGTACCGCCCGGGTGGTGCTGAGCAGGTGGTCGACGGAGTGGAGGTCGAAGCTGGTCATCGGGGCCACACTAGGAGAGCAGCAGGCGGGCGAGCCGGCCCGAGGTCACGGCGAAGCCGATCCCGCCCATGACCAACAGGTACGCCGCATGGGCGGCCAGCATCCACGAGACGCCGCCCAGGCACAGTCCCCGCTGCAATGCCACGCCCTGGTACAGCGGGGTGCAACGCACCACCAGCTGGAGCCACCCCGGATAGACCGACAGCGGGTAGAAGGTGGCCGAAAACAAGAAGAGCGGCAGCATGCCCAACGAGACCAGGTCGAAGTCCTGCCAGCTCCGCATGTACGAGGTGGCGGCCATCCCGATGGCGCCGAACGAGCCGCTCACGAGGACCGCCGCCGGCAGGGACAGCAGCGCCCAGGCCGAGTGGAGGTACCCCAGCGCCGCCATCACGACGACGAACGAGGCGGCGTAGAGCGAGCCGCGCAGCAGGGCCCAGGCGAGCTCCCCCACCACGACGTCGCGGGCCCCGAGCGGCGTGGCGAGCACGGCCTCGAACGTCTTGGCGATCTTGAGCTTGAAGAACATGCCGAAGGTGGCGTCGAACAACGCGCCGTTCATGGCCGCCGCCGCCAGCAGGCCCGGCGCCACGTACGAGGCGTAGGCCACCGGGCGGCCGCCCGCGTGGACCGCGCCGACCAGGTGGTTCAGACCCACGCCGATTGAGAGGAGGTAGAAGAGCGGCTCGAAGAACCCCGAGACCAGGTACACCCACTGGCGGCGGTAGACGAGGACGTTGCGCTCGAGCAGGCGCGCGGCGCGGCGACCGCCGCTCGCCAGCGCGATCGGGGTCACCCCGAGGAAGGTCGACGGCGCCGGGGCGGTCACGCGAGTCAGACGACCAGGCGGTGCCGGTACGAGCGCAGTGCCACCGCTGCTCCCACCGTCGCCAGCGCGACGAGATAGAGGGCGTCGCCGGTGGCGGGCCACCACCGCAGCGGTCCCTGCACCAGCGCCCGGCACAGGGAGACCCCGTGCAGCAACGGCGTGGCGTCGGCGATCGGCTGCACCCAGCCCGGCAACTGGTCGACCGGAAAGAACGTCCCGGAGAACAAGAACAGGGGGATCAGCCCGAACCGGTAGATGGTGACGAGACCGACGTCGTTGTCCTGCGCGACGGCGAAGGCCGAGATCGGTGTGGCGAACGCCATGCCGGTCAGCACGGCCGTAGGAAGGGCGAGCACCGCCCAGGGCGAGCGGACGGCGCCGACGGCGGCCATCACCGCCAGGTAGCTGGCCGCGGTCAGCGAGAGTCGGAGGGCGATCCAGGCGAGGTGGCCCGCCAGCACGTCGACCACCCGCAGGGGCGTGGCCAGCATGGCGAAGTACGTCCCCACCCACTTGACCGCCGCCAGCACCGGGTACGTCGCCTCGTTGCCGGCCACCTGCATGGCGGTCGCCGCCAGCAGGCCGGGGGCCACGAAGTCGAGGTACGGCACCCCGCTCACGTGCCCGACGTGGTGGTCGACGAGATGGCCCAGGCCCACCCCCAGGGCGGCCAGGTAGAGCACCGGGTACAAGAAGCTCGTCGTCACCGAGCTCCGCCAGGTCCGCCGGTAGGCCGAGGCGTAGTAGCCGAGCGAGCGGATCCAGCGCGGGCGCCCCCGGGCCCGGTGCAGGGCCATCCCGCCCCCCGGCGTACCCACTCGGCCGATCCCGTCGCGTCAGTCGATCAGGCTGCGGCCGGTGAGGCGCAGGAAGACGTCCTCGAGCGTCGAGCGGCGCACGATCGAGCTGGACGGCGTCAGGCCCCGGCGGAGCACCTCGTCGAGCGCGGCGTCGCCGTCGTCGGCGTACACGAGCAGCCGGTCGGGGAGAACCTCGGCCCGGGCGGCCAGCTCGCCGATCCGCTCGACGACGCGGTCTCGATCCTGGTGGGCGAACCGCAGCTCGAGGACGTCGCGGGTGGCATGGCGCTCGATCAGCTGGCGAGGCGCCCCTTGGTCGGCGATCCGCCCGTGGTCCATCACGATGAGGCGGTCGCACAGCTGCTCGGCCTCGTCCATGTAGTGGGTGGTGATCACCAGGGTCACGCCCTCCTCCTTGAGCCGGTAGAGCCGGTCCCACAGCAGGTGGCGGGCCTGCGGATCGAGGCCGGTGGTCGGCTCGTCAAGGATCAGCAGGTCGGGCTCCGACACGAGCGCCCGGGCGATGGTGAGGCGCCGCTTCATGCCGCCCGACAGCGGGTCGACCTTGTCGTGCGCCCGGCTGGTCAACTCGGCGAACTCGAGCAGGCGCTCCGCCCGGTGACGGATGACCGGGCGGGCCAGGCCGAAGTACCGGCCGTAGATCATCAGGTTGTCGAGCACCGTCAGCTCGAGATCCAAGGTGTCGTCCTGGGGGACCAGCCCGATCCGGCTGCGGATCTGCGATCCCTGGTCGGCCGGGTCCATCCCCAGGACCCGGAGCATTCCCCCGCTCACCGGGGACATGCAGGCGATCATCCGCATGGTGGAGGTCTTGCCGGCTCCGTTGGGCCCGAGGAAGCCGAAGGACTCCCCGCGCGCGATGTCGAAGTCGATGCCGTCGACGGCCACCAGGTCGCCGAACCGCTTGACCAAGCCGCGCGCCATGACCAGGGCCGCTCCGTCGCCGGTGGACCGGGGATCGGGCTCGGGTTGCCACGGGAGCGGGGCGGCCGGCGACGTGACCGGCGACGAGCGCCGCTGGGTTCGCACCGTGGTCACGCTACCCGGCACCCTCGGCCGGTCGACGGGCAGCGCGATCCGTCGCCGAGACGCGGCCCGGAGCGTTGCTGCCGGTCCTGGCGGTCCTGCCGCTCCATCGGAGCAACATGCTAATGTATGAGCATGTTGGATCGGCGCCTGCAGGTCCTCATCGACGAGAGCCGGTGGCTCCGTCTCGAGCATGAGGCGGGTCGGCGCGGCGTGTCGGTCGCGGTGCTCGTCCGCGAGGCGATCGACGAACGGTTCCCGTCGGACGAGGACGAACGCCGAGCGGCGATGCAGGCGGTGCTGGACGCCGACGCAATGGAGGTGGCGGATCCCGACAGCCTGCGCGAGGAGTTGGAGGCGCTCCGGAGCCGGCGGGCGTGATCGTCCTCGACACGACGATCCTGGTGTACGCGGTCGGCGCCGACCACCCCCTCCGTTCTCCGGCTCGGGAGCTCGTAGCGCTGGTTCGTGACGGTACGGTACGCGCCACCACCACGGTCGAGGTCATCCAGGAGTTCGCTCACGTCCGGGCTCGGCGGCGGTCCCGCCCTGAGGCCGCCAGTCGGGCGAGGGACTACGCGGTGGGGCTTTGGCCCCTTGCCCGCCCCGAGCATGAGGATCTCCTCGAAGGCCTCGACCTGTTCGGCCGCTCCAAGAGCCTGGGGCCGTTCGACGCCGTGCTGGCCGCGACGGCTCGCCGGAGGGGGTGGGCGCTGGCTTCGACGGATCGCTCGTTCGGGCGAGTCGACGGGCTCGTCTACCTGAGCCCGTCGTCGTCGACATTCCTCGACCAGGTCCGCGCCAGCGGCTGAGCCAGACCAGGTCCGCGCCAGCGGCTGAGCCAGGGTGGCCGCGGCGCCCGTCGTCCGTGGACCGTCAACGGCCCGGACCGGCGCTGCCCCATCACCCAGCGCCCCAAGCGTCCCAGGACCCCGCCGTCCCAACTGTTCGCATCGCCGAAACCGTGGCGAAACAAAAGGGTGGGAGCCTGCAGGGGTGGGCGACCTGTTCGATGGGTACCGGCTGGCCGAATCGGGCCCCCTCGCCAGCGCGTTCGAAGAGGTGCTCGACGCCAAGGGGGCGGCCCGGACCCAGTACCGCGAGGTGGTGTCGGTCGTCTCCCAGATGAGCTCCGACGACGTGTCGGCCCGCGCGGGCCGGCTGGCCCGGGCGTTCCTCGACCAGGGGGTCACCTTCGACCTCGACGGCGAGGAGCGGCCGTTCCCGCTCGACGTGCTCCCCCGGGTGTTCACCGACCGCGAGTGGAGCACCATCGCCGACGGCGTCGCCCAGCGGGTGCGGGCGCTGGAGGCGTTTCTGGCCGACGTCTACGGGCGCCGGCGCATCCTGCACGACGAGGTGATCCCCCACCGGGTGGTGACCAGCTCCCCCGGGTTCCTCCGCGCGGTGCACGGCTTCGACCCGGCCAACGGCGTGCGCATCCACGTGGCCGGCATCGACGTGGTCCGAGACGAGGACGGCTCGTTCAAGGTGCTCGAGGACAACATCCGGTGCCCTTCGGGGGTGAGCTACGTGCTCGCCAACCGCCAGGCCATGGCCCGGGTGCTGCCCGAGGTGTTCTGGGGCCAGCCCATCCACATGGTGGCCGACTACCCGGCCCGCCTGGTCCAGGCGCTCCGCCTGGCGGCGCCGGCCGGGGTCGCCGACCCCACGGTGGTGGTCCTCACACCGGGCGTCTACAACTCCGCCTTCTACGAGCACGCGCTGCTGGCCCGGTTGATGGGCGTCCACCTGGTCGAGGGGCGCGACCTGGTGTGCCACGGCACCGACGTCTTCCTGCGCACCACCGACGGCGAGGTGCCGGTCCACGTCATCTACCGGCGGGTCGACGACGAGTACATCGACCCGCTCCAGTTCCGGCCCGAGTCCCTGGTCGGCTGCCCGGGCCTGGTGAACGCGGCCCGAGCCGGGCGGGTCACGGTGGCCAACGCGGTGGGCAACGGGATCGCCGACGACAAGCTGGTCTACTCCTACGTCCCCGACATGATCCGCTACTACCTCGACGAGGACCCCGTCCTGCAGAACGTCGACACCTTCCGGCTGGTCGAGCCCGACGCGCTCGAGACCGCGCTGCGCCGCCGCAGCGAGCTGGTGTTCAAGAAGGTGGACGGCTCGGGAGGCAAGGGCCTGGTGATCGGCCCGTTCGCCACCCCGTCCGAGCTCGACGAGGTCTGCGCCCAGGTCCGGGTCGACCCGCGCGGGTGGATCGCCCAGCGCCTGGTCCCCCTGTCGACGTCTCCCACCTGGGTGGACGGCCGGATGGTGCCCCGCCATGTCGACCTGCGACCGTTCGCGGTCAACGACGGCGAGCGGATCTGGGTGCTGCCGGGCGGCCTCACCCGGGTCGCCCTGCAGGAGGGCGGTCTCGTGGTGAACTCCAGCCAGGGCGGCGGTTCGAAGGACACCTGGGTGGTCGGGGGCGACCACCAGTCGATCAGCGCCCCGCTGCGGCGCGCCCCCCAGGTCCAGGTGGGCCCGCCGATGGACGCCGGGCCCCGGGTCGACGCCGAGCAGGGTCAGCAGTGAGCAGCTCCCTCCTCAGCCGGGTGGCCGAGTCGATCTTCTGGGTCGGCCGCTACGTCGAGCGGGCCGAGGGCACTGCCCGCATCCTCGATGTCGTCGTCTACCAGGCGCTCGAGCAGAGCGACGCCGCGGGGGACAGCGCTTCCCAGCGCCTACTGGCGGTGATGGGGCTGCCCTACGACGACAGCCAGCCCAACCTGTGGCAGGTGACCGAGCAGCTGGCCCGCGACGCCGACAGCCGCTCGTCGATCGCCGGGGCGATCAACGCGGCGCGCGAGAACACCCGGGCGGTGCGCCACGTGATCCCCGTCGAGCTGTGGGAGCGGATCAACGCCACCTGGAGCGAGCTGCCGGCGCAGTGGTCGCTGTCACGCCGGGTCGGCCCAGCCTCGTACCTGGCGTTCGTCAAGACCCAGACCGCCGCCATCACCGGTCTCGCCGACACCACCATGAGCCGGGACCAGACCTGGCTCTTCTTCACCCTCGGACGGTGCCTCGAGCGGACCGACGTGGTGGCGCGCCAGTTGGCCTCGCTCTCCTTCGAGGAGATCTCCGACAGCGGGCTGGTCATGCTGCTGCGGTCGTGCGGAGGCTACGAGCCCTACCTGCGGCTTTCCCAGGGGGTGGTCGACCCGGGCCGGGTGCTCGACTTCTTGTTGCGCGACCGGCTGTTCCCCCGCTCGGCCTTTGCCTCGCTGACGGTGGCCGAGGAGTGCCTGAACCAGATCTCCATCGGCCGCGACGACGAGTGGGAGGAGGCCCGCGGCCTGATCGGCCTGGCCCGGGCCGAGCTCGAGTACTCGGCGCCGGCCTCCCTCGCCCGCGGCCTCCCCACCCGGCTGGACCGGCTGCAACGGACCATCTCGCAGGTCTCCGACGCCATCACCCGGCGGTACTTCGCCCACGACATGCCCACCGAGTGGCACAGCGGGCACGCGTCGTGAGGCGCTTCGACGGGTGGCGGCTGCGGACCGACCACGTCACCCGTTTCTCCTACCCACTGCCTGCCCGGGCCTCGTACAACGAGGTCCGCAAGATCCCCCAGAGCACCGGCCGCCAGACCTCGCTCGACGCGCGGGTGCACACGACGCCCAACGTCGCCCAGTACGGCTACCGCGACTACTGGGGCACGCCGGTCGTCGCCTTCAACGTGGACGGCCCCCACGAGGAGCTGCTGGTGCACGGCGAGGCCCTGGTCGAGACCCACCCGCCGGCGGACCCGCCCGGTGCCACCTGGGCCGAGGTGGCCGTCGCCGGCACCCGCTTCGCCGAGCTGATGACCGCCAGCCGCTTCACCGAGCCGAGCCCGGCCCTGGCGGCGGCGGCGGCCGAGCTGGTGGAGCCCACCCCCACCCAGACGATCGAGCGGGTGGTGGGCTGGGTGCACGGGGCGCTGCACTACGTCCCGGGGGTGACGAGCGTCAAGACCTCGGCGACCGAGGCCTTCGAGTCCGGGCGCGGGGTGTGCCAGGACTTCGCCCATCTGGCGCTGTCCGTGCTGCGCCTGTGCGGGATACCGGCCCGCTACGTGTCGGGCTACCTGCACCCGGACCCCGAGGCCACCGTGGGGCTGGAGGCGGTCGGCGAGAGCCACGCCTGGATCGAGGCGTGGGCCGGGGACTGGTGGGGGCTGGACCCGACCAACGACATCCCCATCGGGCTGCGCCACATCCTGGTGGCGCGCGGGCGCGACTACGGCGACGTCGCGCCCATCAAGGGCATCTACGCCGGGGGGTCCGACCACTCGGTGGAGGTCGCCGTCCGCATCACCCGGACGGTCTGAGGGCAGCGGCGGACGGAAGTGACGAGCTCGACTGGGGAGGCGTAGTGGAACGGGTGGCGGTGCGGATCTGGGTGCCCGACCGGCCCGGCGTGCTGGGTGCCGTGGCCACCCGGATCGGGGGCATCCGGGGCAACGTGGTCGGGCTGGAGGTCCTCGAGCGCGAGGGCGGCGTGGCGGTCGACGAGCTGATGGTCGAGCTGCCCGAGCCGGGCATGGTGGACGAGATGTGCGTCCAGATCCGGCTGATCGACGGCGCCGGCGTCGAGGAGGTCCGGCCGGTCGGCCCCGACGAGGAGGAGCGCGGGCTGAAGGTGATGTCGGCGGCGCTGGCCATCCTCGAGACCGCCAACTCGGCCGCCGCGCTGAGCGCCCTCATGGGCTACGCCGGCGAGCTGTTCGAGCTGGAGTGGGCCACCCTGGTGGACCTCCAGTCGGGGACCCACCTCCAGTCGGTGGGCGAGGTGCCGACGGTGCCCTGGCTCAGCGCGTTCGCCGAAGGGGCCCGGGCCGACGGCGCCGAAGGGTGCACCGATCGCAGCGGCGTGCTGGCCGAGGACCTCGAGGCGGCCGGGTCCACCCTCTACGTCGGGCGCGAGGTCCCGTTCCGCCGCCGCGAGCGACGGGAGGTCGAGATGCTCGCCCGGGTGACCGACCGGGTGTGGGCGGCCCTCGAGCCCGGTCCGGCGGTCCATCCTCGCTGGTGACCCATCGGCCCGAGGGAGACCCACCCCGGCGACCTTGACGTCCGCTGGCGGCAGCCGGACACTTTGGGCCGGCACGCCGGCCCCGACCCGAGCACCGCACCGACCCGAGCGCCGCACCGACCCGAGGAGAGACGAGTGGCCAGGACCATCGAACAGCCCGCACCAGCCATCCCCGAGGCCGACCTCGCCTTCCACGTCGAGCAGCACGGCATCGACTACATCCCCCTCGCCGAGCGGTGGGCCCGGCCGCGCGACGTCGGGGCGATGTGGGCCGGCGCCAGCGTGCAGGTCGAGTACTTCATCTACGGCGCCATCTTGATGACCTTCGGGTTCAGCTTCGGCCAGGCGCTCAGCCTCATCGTGGTCGGGAACCTGTCCTACCTCCTGCTCGGCCTCTGCTCCCTACAGGGTCCCGAAGCCGGCACGACCGTGTTCGCCATCAACCGGGCCGGCTACGGGCCCAACGGCTCGCGGCTGATCTCGCTGTTCAACTGGCTGACCCAGATCGGCTTCGAGGTGGAGGGGCTCATCCTCATCGTCGGGGCCGCCCTCGTGCTCGAGCTGAAGGCCGGGTTCTCCCCCGGCCACCCGGCCAAGGTGATCTTCGTGCTGGTGGCGGTGGCCGTGCAGGGCGTGCTGCCGTTCCTCGGCCACGCCACCATCGTCAAGACCCTCCGCTGGCTCACCATCCCCTTCGTGGTGCTCTTCGCCGTGCTGCTCGGCTTCGCCGTCCCCCACGCCACCGTCCACGGCGTGGCCCACGGGGCCGACTGGCAGACCTACATGGAGGGGCTGGCGTTCACCATCGCCTTGAGCGGCCTGGGCTGGGCCGAGTGCGGCAACGACTACTCCCGCTACTGCCCCCCGAACGCGTCCCGGCGCGCCCTGGTGGGATGGATCTTCCTCGGCACCGCGGTGCCCGAGATCCTCATCATGACCCTGGGCGCGGCGACCGGCACCTTCATCAAGGGTCTGGGCACCGGGACCGGGGGCTTCTTGCCCCTCGCCCACCAGAGCGCCATCCCGGCGTGGTTCGTGACGATCTTCTTGATCTTCTGCGTGGTCCAGCTCTTCGCCATCAACAGCCTCGACCTGTACTCCTCGGGCGTGACCCTGCAGGCGCTGGGGGTCCGCCTGAAGCGCTACCAGGCCGTGGTGGTCGACTGCGTGATCGCCCTGGGGGTGACCATGTACGCCATCTTCAGCGTGTCGTTCAGCCGGTACCTCACCGACTTCGTCGACGCGGTCATCGTGTGGATCGCCCCATGGTGCGCCATCTACCTGGTCGACTGGGCCATGCGACGCTTCCGGTACGTGCCGTCCGAGCTCCAGCGGTCCGACCGGGGCAGCCTCTACTGGCGCAGCGGGGGGGTGTCGTGGCCGGCGATCGTGGCCCAGCTGGTGGGCATGTTCGCCGCCTTTTCGGGCCTGTCGGCCACCTTCTACCTGCCACGCTGGCTCAACGCGCTGACCCGCCACACCGCCGACTCCGCCGGCTACGGGGCCGACTTCAGCGTGTTTCTGGGCATGGGCGTGGCCGGGCTCGTCTACGTGGTCCTCGGCTGGCGTGGCGTGCGGGCCCAGGCGGCGGCGCAGGACATCCTGGTGGCGGCGGGCACCGTCGGCCCGATCTGACCGGTCACGGCCCGGGATCAGCCGGCGGGCGTGGCGTCGGCCGGCGACGTGCCGGCCGTCCCTTCCCAGTCCTCCACCAAGGAGCCGTCCGGCTGCTGGCGGAACAGCGGCATCGCCCCGAGCGCCCGGACCAGCGCGGCGTCCTCGCCCAGGAACGTCCGCCACCGCGACCCCTCGGTGACCAGCGTGCCCACCACGACCGGCTCTGCCCCCACCCGTCGCATCAAGTTGAGCGCCGCCTTGGTCGAGCCGCCGGTCGAGATGACGTCGTCGACCACCGCCACCCGGCGGCCCGCCACCGCACCCAGCCGAGCCCGGTCGAAGAGCAACCGCTGGACCGACGCGGTGGTGATCGACTGGACCGGTTCGGCGATGGCGTCGGCCAGGTGGATCTTTGGCGTCTTGTGCAGGATCACGTAGTCGTCCAGCCCCAGGGCGCGGGTGACCTCGATCGCCAGGGGGATGCCCATCGTGGCCACCGACACGACGACGTCGGCCCGGTAGGGCGCCAGCAGCTCGGCCAGCTCCTCGCCCGCTCGCTGCACGAAGCGGACCCCGAGGTCCACGGAGATGAGCAACGCGATGGTGAGGTCCTCGGCGATGGGCACGAGGGGTATCTCGAGCTCCTGGGAACCCACCGCGACCCGGTAGCTACGCTCGGTGGGCACGGCCAGATGGTGACCCCGAGCGAGGGAGGACTGCAAATGGTCGACGGCGCCCGTCTCGACCCCGCCCGGGCGGCGGCGCTGCTCGGGCCGGCCCTCGAGGAAGCCCGCCTCGGCGCGGCCGAGGGCGGCATTCCGATCGGTGCCGCCCTCTTCGCCGGCGACGGCACGCTGCTCGGGCGGGGCCACAACCGGCGGGTCCAGAACGGCGACCCGACCGCCCATGCCGAGACGGAGGCCTTCCGGGCCGCCGGGCGGCGGCGGCACTACCGGGACTGCGTCATGGTGACGACGCTGTCCCCGTGCTGGTTCTGCTCGGGCCTGATCCGCCAGTTCGACATCGGCACGGTGGTGATCGGCGAGGCCCGCACCTTCGTCGGCGGTCACGGCTGGCTGCGCGACCACGGGGTGCAGGTGGTGGAGCTCGACGACCGCGAGTGCGTGTCGCTGCTGGGCGCTTTCGTCGAGGAGCGACCCGAGCTGTGGTCCGAGGACATCGGCCGCTGACGCCCAGGTCAGGAGCCGGGCCCGAACAGCCGGTCGCCGGCGTCGCCCAGGCCCGGCACGATGAACCCCCGGTGGTCGAGCTCCGGATCGACCGCGGCACACGAGACCCGCACGTCGGGGTGCTCTCCGGCGAGCCGGGACAGCCCCGGGCGCGACGCCAGGACGCACAGCGCGATCGTCTCGCCCCCGCCGCGTGCCGCCACCATGGCGCAGACCGCCGCCATCGATCCACCGGTCGCCAGCATCGGATCGCAGACGACCACCCGGCGACCCCCGAGGTCGGCCGGCAGCCGGTCGAGGTAGACCACCGGCTCGAACGTTACCTCGTCGCGCCGCAGCCCCACGTGGGCCACCTCGGTGTGGGGGAGCAGGCGCTGGACGGCCGGCACCATGCCGAGGCCGGCTCGCAGGATGGGCACCACCAGCACCGCCTCTTGGACCCGCCGCACCGGGGCCGCATCGGCGACCGGCGTGTCGACCCTCACCTCGACGGTCCGTAGGTCGCGCAGCGCCTCGTAGGCGACGAAGGTGGCGATGTCCGCGACCAGGCGCCGGAACGTCTCGGCATCGGTCCCCCGCTCCCGCAGGATGCCGAGCCGGTGAGCCACCACCGGGTGGTCGACGATCCTGGCCTGGGCACCCCGGGCGTGCTGCGCGCTCATCGGCGTCGCCTCTCCGACCGGTGGCCGCGCTGACCCGGTCCGGCCGCCCGCGCCCGATCGGCCGAGTCAGGCACGGCGGAGCGACGACCGACCCGGCGTGTCCCAGCCGGTTCCGGTACGGCCGAGTCAGGCACGGGGCACGTTCTGGAGGCGCAGCTGGCCGAGCGCCACCGGCTTGCCGCCCGAGGTGATGCGCACCTCCCAGAGCTGCTGGGTCCGCCCCTGGTGAAGGGGCACCGCCTCCACCTCCACCCGGCCTTCTGACATGGGCCGGATGAAGTTGGTGAGGTTGGCCACCCCCACCGCCTGCTGGCCGTGCGCCGCCACCGCCAGGCTGGCGCCGTAGCTGGCGGCCTCCTCCACCGCCGCCGCGTAGACCCCGCCGTGGACGATCCCCGATGGCTGGTGCTGGTCCGGGCCGAGGTCGATCCATCCGGTCACCCGGTCGGGGCCGATCTCGCTCAGGTGCAGCCCGGTCGCCTGCATGAAGGGGGTGGGATCGTCGAAACCCGCCTGCCCGAACCGGGCATCGATCTCGGTCGGCTCCGGGTTCACGACCCGATCATGGGCCACCCGCGGCTCGCTCGCCAAGGACCACCCGGCGGGGACCCCGAACCCGGCCGACTCGCGGACGGGCCGACTCGGGGGCCGGCTCGGCCCGGGCCGGTCACCCGGGACGACCCCGAGACGGCTGATGGCGGCCCCCCGGTCGCCATCAGCCCCAATACGACAGGGCGGGACGGACGTTGCTAACCTGCGCCGGACCAGATCGCCACCCGACCTGCCCGGTCCCCGTCGGAGGACCCGGCGCCGTCGACGACCCCCCGACGGCAGCCAGCCGGGGCGGGACGAGCGTGGCGAGCACCCTGCCGACCAGACATCGACGCGCCGCGAGCCGGCGCCGTCCCGACCACGGAGGACATCGACCAGGTCCAGGCACACCCAGGGCACATGACAACCGGCCGCACACCCTGCGGCGCAGCGCCAGGACGGACGACGCCTACCCGCTCTCCGTCCGGGGTCCGAATGCGATGGCCGGAGCCCGCGACACCGAGCAGAGGAAGGCGCGCGGAGGCGCCCGACGAAGGGAGGTGCCATGCGGACCCGCATTGCACTGGCGACGGCGATGACCGTCGCATCTACCAGCATCTTGTTGACCAGCGCCGCCAGCCGGGACGGCGCCCGACCATCGAGCGTTCCCCAGCCGGCCGGGACCCCATGGGCCCTGACCGCTGATCGCGGCGACCCGGGGGGAGGACCCGGGTCGAGCGTGGTGTCCTGGTCGCCGGCATCGCAGCTGGCGGGAGCCGGATCCGGCCGGGGCTTTCGGTCGCTGTCCGCCGAGGTGTCCATGTCGGCGGTCGTCCAGCGGCTGGCGACCACCGCCCCGACCACCACGGTGCCGCCCCCACCCCCGACCACAACCACGGTGCCGCCGCCCCCACCCACCGACGCCACGAGCACGGCGACGGCGGACTGGACCTGCATCCGGGACCACGAGTCGGGGGACCGCTACAACAGCCCGGCGGCGCCGTCGGGGGCCTACGGCATCTTGCATTCGACCTGGGCGTCGATGGGGATGAGCGGGTGGCCCTACCAGGCGTCGTCGAGCACCCAGGACGCCATCGCCCTCGACCTCTACCATCGCTACGGCTGGCGCCCCTGGAGCACCCGCTTCGTCTGCGGCCTCGGCTGAGGAGGACCGATCGGGTCGAGCACCTCGCCCACCTGGCCGCCAGCGGCCGCCAGCGGCCGTCACTGACCGCCACTCGGCAGCCGGCAGCCGGCGACCGCTGCCCGGCTCACCCGGTGGTGGCCACCGCCGGCCAGCTGGGCGAGGTGGCGCGGGACTGGAGGACCTCGTCGACGAGGCCGTAGGCGACCGCCTCCTCGGCGCCGAGGATGTAGTCGCGGTCGGTGTCCTGAGCGATTCGCTCGACCGGCTGGCCGGTGTGGGCCGCCAGGATCGCTTCGAGCCGTCCGCGGAGGAACCCGATCTCTCGGGCCTGGTTCTCGATGTCGACCGACTGCCCCTGGGCGCCCCCGTGGGGCTGGTGGATGAGGATGCGGGCGTTGGGCAGGGCGAACCGCTTGCCGGCCGCTCCGCCGGCCAGGAGCACCGCGGCGCCCGATGCCGCCATTCCGAGGCAGGTGGTCGAGACGTCGGGTCGGACGTGCTGCATGGTGTCGTAGATCCCCAGCGTGGCGGTGACCGAGCCGCCGGGGGAGCTCACGTAGAGCGAGATGTCCTTGTCGGGGTCCTCGGCCTCGAGGTGCAGCAGCTGGGCGATCAGCAGGCCGGCGCTGTCGTCGTTGATCTCGGTGTTCAGCATCACCACCCGGTCCTTGAGGAGCCGCGAGTAGATGTCGAAGGCCCGCTCGCCGCGGGCCGACTGCTCGATGACCGTCGGAACCAGGTAGCCCATCGCCGTTCCCTCCGTTGATCTGCAACTCGGCGGTTGCATCCTAGGCCGGTGGTGGCCGGATATGCAACTATGGAGTTGCAATAGTCGATCGGCACGCCCAGGAGGTCGTCATGGTCCGACGTCAGATCGAGGTACCAGTGAGCCCGGCCCGCCTCTGGGAGCTGGTGGCCGACCCGGCGTCGGTGTCGTCGTGGTTCGGGGCCGCCGTCGACTGGGACCTGGTACCCGGTGCCCCCGCCCGCTTCGCCGGCGGCGAGGATGGCGACCGTGCCGGGCGGATCGAGACCGTGGTCCCCGGCCGCCACCTCCGGTTCCGCTGGTGGCCCGAGGACGATGCCGAGGCCTGTTCGGAGGTCGCGCTGGTGGTCGAGCCGGTCGGCGAGGGCGCCCGCCTGACGGTGACCGAGCGGCCGGTCGGCACCGGCGGTGCCGCGGTCCCCGAGGCCGAGGCGTGCGCCGGCGCCTGGAGCACCTGGGACAGCCGATTCGCCGGTGCCTGGTGCCGGCTGGCGCTGGTGGACGCGCCCGTCCTGCGCTGAGCTCGCCGTGACCGGCCCGGCGCCCGACAGCGACGCGGTGTGGGCCGCTCTGGCCGATCCGACGCGCCGGCGCCTGTTGGACCAGCTCTCCACCGACGGCCCGTTGAGCGCCACCGAGCTGGCACCGGCCTACCGCATGTCGCGCCAAGCGGTGGTCAAACACCTCGGTGCCCTCGCCGACGCCGGGCTGCTGGTCGCGCAACGGCGCGGCCGGGAGGTCCGCTACGGCCTCCGTCCGGGGTCCATGACGTCGGCGACCACCTGGCTCCAGAGGGTCGGCGACCGGTGGGACCGACGCCTGGCCGCCCTCGAGGAGCAGATCCGTCGCTCGTCCGAGGGCGGGTGAGGTGGGACGGGCGACCACCGCCCCCGACGCCCGGCGCACCCCGCTGCCGGCGGGGTGCACGTTGCGTCTCCACCCCGGCACCCGGGTGCACGAGGGCGGACGGGTGCTCGCCGGCGGGCGCCCGCTCCGGGTGCTCTCGCTGGCGGCCCCGGCCGCCGCGGCGCTGGACCGCTGGCGGGCGGGCCACCCGGTGTCCGACGACCGGACCGAGCGCCTGGTCGGCCGGCGATTGGTCGGTGCCGGGCTCGCCCACTCGGTGCCCGTCGGGGAGCGCCACGTCCCCGAGGACGTCACCGTGGTCGTGCCGACCCGTGACCGGGCAACCGAGGTGGCACGCCTTGCCGGCGCGCTGGCCGGGATGCGGGTGGTCGTCGTCGACGACGGCTCGCGCGGTCCATCGGCCGTGGCCCGGGTCGCCGCCCGGGCCGGGGCCGATCTGGTGGTGCTGGATCACAACGTCGGCCCCGCAGGCGCTCGTAATGCCGGGCTGCTCCGGGTGACGACCTCGCTGGTCGCCTTCGTCGACTCGGACTGCCGGCCCGAGACGGGCTGGCTCGGGCCCGTGCTCGGCCACTTCGACGACCCGATGGTGGCGGCGGTGGCGCCGAGGGTGGTGCCCGAACCGGTCGCCGGCGCCATGGGCCGCTACGAGCGCGCCCGGTCCCCCCTCGACCGGGGGCGCGAGGGCGGCCTGGTGGGACCGCGGGCCGCGATCCCCTTCGTGCCGGCGGCGGCGCTGGTGGTGCGGGCCGAGCTGGCCCGGGCGATGGCCTTCGACGAGGGGTTGCGGGCCGGCGAGGACGTCGACCTGGTCTGGCGACTGGCCGAGGCCGGCTGGTGGGTCCGCTACGAGCCGGAGGCCCGGGTGCGCCACACGGTCCGGGGGACCTGGGCGGCCGGTGCGGCCCAGCGGTTCGGCTACGGCCGGTCGGCCGGTCCCCTGGCGGTTCGCCACCCCGGAGCGCTGGTGCCCGCCCGGCTGACGGGCGCCCACCTGGTGCTGGTCGCCCTCGCCTTCGCCGCTCGTCCCCGGTCGGCCACCGGCCACGCAGAGACGGCCGACGCTCCCTGGGCCCTGGGGGCCGCCGGGTGGCTGACCGGGACCGTCGCCGTGAGCGTCGCCGCTTGGCTGACGGCGACCGTGGCCGTGGCGCGCCGGTTGCGGGGTCGGGTGGGCCATCCCGCCCGCCTGGCGGTCGTCATGTCCGGACGGGCGGTGGTGCCCGGGTTGCTCGGCGCGCTGGGGGGCCTGGCGCGGGCCTGGGGCCCGGCCCTGGCCGTGCTGGCCGCCTTCCGATCCACCCGGCGGCTCGCGGCGACCGTGCTGCTGGCACCGGCGATCGCCGACTGGGTGGCCGCTCCCCCCGGCACCGGGGGTCCCGTCACCTACGTCGTGGCCCACGTGGCCGACGACGTCGCCTACGGCCTCGGGGTGTGGGTCGGGTGCGCCGAGGCACGCACCGTGGCCCCCCTGGTGCCGCTGGTCGCGTGGTCGCTCCGGCAGGGCGAGCGGGGGACGCCGTCACCTGAAGCGCCCGGAGGCGCCGTCACCTGAAGCGCCGGAGGCGCCGTCACCTGAAGCGCACCACGCCCCGGATGTTGCGGCCGGCGTGCAGGTCGTCGTAGCCGTCCTGCACCGACGCCAGCGCGTACTCGCGGCTGACCAGCTCGTCGACCGCCAGCAGGCCCTGGGCGTGCAGCGCCAACAGCCGAGGCGTCTGGACCCGGGGGCTCACCGACCCGAAAACCGTCCCGAGCACCGACTGGTTCCACATCGCCAGGTTGAAGAGGTTGAGCTGCACGTCGACCTGGGCCATGGGGGCGATCGCCGTCACCACGATGCGGCCGTCCTTGGACGCCGCGGCACAGGCCGGCAGCAGCAGGTCGCCGCCCATCGTCCCCGGCGTCAGGACGACGACGTCCGCCATGCGCCCCTGGGACAGCTCGGCCACCAACAGCGTCGCCTCCTCCAGCGAGGTCGCCCGGTGGGTCGCCCCTATCTCGAGCGCCTTGTCGAGCTTGAACTCGAGCGGGTCGACAGCGATCACGACTCGGGCCCCGGCGAGCCGGGCTCCCTGGATGGCCCCCGACCCCACCCCGCCGCAACCAACCACGATCACCACCTCGCCCGGCCGCACCTGGGCCCGGTTCACCGCCGCGCCGAAGCCCGTGGCGATGCCGCAGCTGATCAAGGCCGCCGCCCGGAGGTCGGCCGAGGGATCGATCTTGACCACCGACGCCTCGTTGCACACCACCGTCTCGGCGAAGGTTCCGAGCTGGCACATCCGGTTGAGCGGCTGCCCGTCGAGATGGTGGCGCCACGTGCCGTCGCTGATCATGGGACCGCACAGGGTGGTGATGCCGAGGTCGCAGAGGTGCTGGCGCCCCGAGGCGCACCAGAAGCAGGTGCCGCACGCCGGGATGAAGGCGACCGCGACATGGTCCCCCACCGCCACCGCGGACACCTCGGGCCCCACCTCGACGACGGTTCCGGCGCCCTCGTGGCCCCCGATCACCGGGTAGAGCGACGGGATGCCGAAGAGCTCGAGGACCGACGCCGAGGGGTTCAGGTCGCCCAGGCGGAGGTGCTCGTCGGAGTGGCACATCCCGGCGAAGGCCATCTCGACCACCACCTCGTGGGAGGCCGGCGGGTCGACGTCGATCTCGTGGAGAGCCCACGGTTCCCCCAGCCCCGTGCACACCGCAGCCCGGACCTTCATCCACCCTCCTGTCGGTCGCGACCCCACCGACGAGCCGGCCGCCGGTGCGCCCTCAGTATGGTCGCCGGTCGCCCGGACGGGTCGCCGGTGGTGAGGACGGGCGAGGCCATGATCCGGGGTGGGCCATGATGCAGCGATGACCGATCCCCGACCGGTGTCGGCTCCGAGCGCCGCGGGCACCCTGAGTGGCCTCGTCGGGGCGGCGTTCGCCCAGCCCGAGCTCCCCTTCCTGTGGGACCCGGAGGGGGCTTCCACCCGCACCCCGGGCGGCGGGTCGTGGACCTACGGCGAGGCGGCCCGCCGGGTCGAGCGCCTGCGGGGGGCCCTCGACGCGCTCGGGCTCGGTCCGGGGGACCGCGTGGCGGTCCAGGTGGAGAAGAGCGCCTTCGCCCTCCTGCTCTACGTGGCCTGCGTGCGCTCGGGCGTGGTCTACGTCCCGCTCAACACCGGCTACACCGACGCGGAGGTCGAGTACGTCGTCGAGGACGTGGAGCCGGCGCTCGTCGTGCGCGATCCGCGGCTGGGCGGATCGCCCGCCGGCCGCCGGACGTTGGGCGCCGACGTCACCGGGGCAGGCCCCCTGGCCGACCTGGCCGCGTCGGCCGGCGACGAGCCGGCTCCCGACCCGGTGCTCGCGCCCGGCGACCCGGCGGCCATCCTCTACACGAGCGGGACCACCGGGCGACCCAAGGGCGCCGTGCTGAGCCAGCGCAACCTGGCGTCCAACGCGCTCGCCCTGAGCGACGCGTGGGGGTTCACACCGCACGACGTCCTGCTGCACGCCCTCCCCCTCTTCCACACCCACGGCCTGTTCGTGGCGACCAACTGCGTCCTCGCCTCGCGCTCCTCGCTCCGCCTGCTGGCACGCTTCGACGTCGCCGCGGTCCTCGGCCACTTGGACCAATGCACCGTGTTCATGGGGATCCCCACCTTCTACCGGCGCCTGCTGGCCGACGAGCGGCTCACCGCGACCGCCTGCTCGTCGGTCCGGTTGTTCACCTCGGGCTCGGCGCCACTTCCGGCGGAGGTCCACCGCCAGTTCACCGCCCGGACCGGTCACCACATCGTCGAGCGCTACGGGCTCACCGAGACGTCCATCCTCACGTCCAACCCGCCGGGCGCCGAGCGCCCGGGCACGGTGGGCGTTCCCCTGACCGGCGTCGAGCTCCGAGTGGGCGGCCACCACCACCCCGGCCACCCCGGCCAGCCGGGCGAGGCCCACGAGGCGGCCGGGGGCGACGAGGCCGGGGGCGACGAGGCCGGCGGGGCGGGGGCGATCCGGGTGCGGGGGCCCAACGTGTTCGAGGGTTACTGGCGCCGGCCCGAGCTGCGGGCGACGGAATTCGACGAGGAGGGGTACTTCGACACGGGCGACCTTGGCACCCTCGATGCGGACGGCTACCTCACCATCGTCGGGCGGTCCAAGGACGTCATCATCAGCGGCGGTTACAACGTCTACCCCAAAGAGGTCGAGGAGGTGCTCGACACCATCGACGGAGTGATCGAGAGCGCGGTGGTGGGGGTCGACGACGCCGACCTCGGCGAGCGAGTGGTGGCGGTGGTGGTGGCCGGGGCCGGGGCCCCGACCGAGGCCGCGCTGCGGGCCCGGGCCCGCGAGCGCCTCGCCGGCTACAAGGTGCCCAAGTCGATCACGTTCGCCACCGAGCTGCCGCGCAACGCCATGGGCAAGGTGCAAAAGACGCTCCTCCGGGCGCGGCTGGCAGCAACGGCGACCGGCGAATCGGAGCCCACAACGCCAACCGGCAGCTGACCGGGGGCGGTGCGGGGCTATTCGCCCCGGCCGCGCCCGGGTCAGCGGTGTGGGCTGTTCGCTCCGGCGGCGCCCGGGTCAGCGGGGGGCGCTGGCGCTCCGGCCGCGCCCACCTGTGTGCAGCGGATCGCCCACTCCCAGATCGCGCAGCGCGGTGCGGGCCGCCCACTCGCCACACATCCCGTGGACGCCACCGCCCGGCGGCGTCGACGACGAGCACAGGTAGGGGCCCCCGGGGGCCATCCGGTACTGGTTCCACGCGGTAACCGGGCGAAAGAGGGTCTGGCGCAGGGTAGCTTGCCCCCCGTTGATGTCCCCGCCGACGTAGTTGGGGTTCGACGCCGCCACGTCCACCGCCCGCCGGGTGCTCCGGGCGAGCACCAGGTCGGAGAACCCGGGCGCGAACCGCTCGATCTGGCGCTCGATGCGCTCGGTCATGTCGACGTCGGACCCGGCCGGGACGTGGCAGTAGGCCCACAGGGTCTGGCTGTCCCCCGGGGCGCGGCTCGGGTCCACCACGCCGGGCTGCACGACGATGGTGAACGGGCGCTCGGGATGGCGGCCCGCCGCCACCTCGTCCTCGGCCCGGGCGACCTCCTCGAACGTCCCCCCGACGTGCACCGTGGCCGTCCGCCGGCACGCCTCGGCGGCCCACGGCACCGGGCCCGACAGCGCCCAGTCGACCTTGCAGATGCCCGGCCCATGCACGAAGCGGGCGAGCGATCGACGCCGGGCGGCGGGGAGCCGGTCGCCTGCCAGAGCCACCAGTCGGCCCGGCGCCACATCGAGCAGGACGGCACGCGACGGCGGGAGCTCGTCGAGGTCGGCCACCCAGCGTTCGGTGGACAGCCGGGCGCCGGCCGAGGCAAGCTCGCCCGTCAGCGCGTCGACCAGCCGGGCGCTGCCCCCCTGGACCACCGGCCACCCGGCATGGTGCGCCAGCATCGCCAGCAGCACGGCGAAGGCCCCGGTGACCGGGGTCTCGAGGGGCAGCATCGAGTGGGCGCCCACCCCCGCCAGCAGCGCCCGGGCCTCGTCGGTGTCGAACCGCCGGGCCAGGCCGGCCACCGAGCGGAGCCCCACCAGCCCGAAGCGGGCCATGGAGAACGGGTGGCGGGGCACCGAGCGCAGCGGCGCCAGCACCTCGGGCACGATCTGATCCGCCGCGGCGACCAGCGGCCCCATCAGGCGCACGTAGGCCGGGCCGTCCGCCCCCAGCCCCGACGCGGTGGCGGCCACCGATCCCTCCACCGCCGCCGCCCGGCCCCCGTCGAGGGGGTGGGCGAAGGCCACCTCGGGACGGCAGAGCACCACGCCGTGGGCCGCCAGGTCCACCCGCCCGAAGAACGGGGAGGCGACGGCCAGCGGGTGGACGGCGGAGCACGCGTCGTGGTGGAACCCCGGCAGTGTCAGCTCCTCGGTCCGGCACCCGCCTCCGAGGGTGGCCGCCCCCTCCAAGACCTCCACCGCAAGCCCCGCCCGGGCCAGGGTGAGGGCAGCAGCCAGGCCGTTGGGGCCCGACCCGACCACCACCGCGTCGACGGCGTCGGCCGACCGGCCGCCGCCCGTCACCGGGCCGACCGTCACAGGTCGAGGACCAGCGGCTCGGCGGCGCCGAGGACCGCGGGCCCGCACGAGCCGAGTCGACGGAGCAGGGCGTCGATCTGCGGGTCGGTCCGGTCGGGGCGGTGGTGGAACAGCGCGACTGTCCGGGCGCCCGCCCGCCGGCCGAGGGCGACCGCGTAGTCGGCCGCGGCGTGCCCGAACTGGCCCTCGGCCGCCAGCTCGGCCGGCAGCAGCTGGGCGTCGTGGATCAAGAGGTCCACCCCGGCCGCCAGCTCCATCGCCGCCCGGTGGTACTCCCCCCACCCGTCGGGCCCGGGTCCGAGGCTGGTCGGGCAGTGATCGGGCAGGTAGGCGAGCGCGCTGTGCCCGTCGCTCACCCGGTACCCGAAGGTCCGCCCGCCCTTGTGGGGCACCTCGGCCACCCGCACCTCGAAACCCTCCGCCGCCAGCACCCCGGGGTCGAGGGACCCGAAGGTCCACGACCCCCGGAGCCCGCTCGGGGGGATCGGGAAGTGGGGCGGCGACATGCCCCGGGCCAGCACGCGCTCGGCGTCGACGCCGTCGCCCTGGGCGGGCAGCCACAGCGCGACCCGGGCGTCGGGCCGATCCCCCCCGGCGAAGAACGGCAGCCCGTGCACGTGGTCCCAGTGCAGGTGGGTGAGCGCGATCGTGCCCGTGAACGGCTCGCCCCCGAGCAGCGAGGTCACCCGGCGCAGGCCGGTGCCGGCGTCGAGCACCAGGGTGGGCCGCGCCGCCCCGTCGTGCGCCAAGGCGACGCACGAGGTGTGCCCCCCGTAACGCACGAAGTCGGCCCCCGGCGCGGGCGTCGACCCCCGTACGCCACAGAAGTGGACCCGCACGGTCAGGCCGGTCCGGCCACTTCGCGCCGGTGCCCGTCCGAGAGCTGCCGCAGGTCCTCGGCGTCGAGCAGCGCCGCGTCGACCGCCGCCACCCGGCACGGCGTGACGGCCACCAACGACGAGGTCCGGGCTCCGCCCTCCAGATGGGCCCGCTCCCCGAGCAGCGCCCCCGGGCCGTACTCGGCCAGTCGCTCCCCGGCTCGCTCCACCCGCAGCACGCCGTCGAGCACCAGGTAGACCTCGGTGCCCCGGTCCCCCTCGCGCACGAGATGGGCGCCGGCTCGGACCCGCTCGATCCGCGGCTTGCCCGCGCCGCTCATCATCTGGGCCGACAGCGACCGCTCGAGCGCGCTCTCCACCGCGGTGACCAGGGCCTCCGAGTCGCGGTCGCCCCAGGGGCTGTGCTTGCCGAACGAACGGCGGTACCAGTCCCGGAAGTCGGTCAGCCCCGACTTCTGCACCAGCCGGCCCTGGGCGTCGTAGACCCAGTGGCGGGGGAACGGGCTGGCCCCGCTCAGGGTCGAGCTGACCCGCCCGTCGGCGCCGAGGGTGAGCGAGAGCGTGGTCCACACCAGGGGAGCCTGCCACTGGACGAACGGGCGGCGGCGCACCCGCCGGGGCGCCGGCAGCCCGGTCCGGCCGCCGGCGGTCTGCACGAAGGTCACCGCCCCCGCCTCGTGCCGGGGTGCCCGCTGGAGCAACGGCAGCCCGACCGCCTGAAAGCAGTGCCGCAGCGCGGCCACCTTGACGGTCGTCGAGCCCATCATGGCGCCGCCGTCGTAGCCCTGGGCGGTGATGGCGCCCGACGTCTCGTCCACCTCGATCCAGGCCGTCAGCACGTTGGCGAAGCGGAACCGGTCGGCCGCGCACAGCGCCTCGATGTCGACCAGCTCGTCGGGCGGCGGCGCGTCGTAGTGGGTGAAGCCGGCGTCGAACGCCAGCCGGGTGGTCCCCTCGATCGCCTCGGAGGGGATCCACGACAGGGACGTGACGGTGCTCTGATGGCGCATCGCGCCATGGTCGACCCGCCGCGGCCGGCGGCCCAGGGTGCTGGCAGTCGGGCCGCGGGGGCACTAGCACCCCCCGGCGACGGGCGCTCGCCCCCTGGCCGGAGCCCCCTCCGGGTGAGAGAACAGGATCGCATGACCGACGACGCGCCAACCGGGACCATCGAGATCTTTCTGGCCGACGACAACCTCATCGTCCGCGAGGGGGTGCGCGCGCTGATCGAGCGCCACCCCGATCTGCACGTGGTGGGGGTGGCCGCCGACTACGACGAGGTGATCGAGGGGGCCACCGCCGCCCACCCGCACGTGCTGGTGACCGACATCCGCATGCCCCCGAGCTTCGGGCGCGAGGGCATCGAGGCGGCGCAGGAGATCAAGAAGCGCCACCCGGGCACCGGGGTCGTCGTCCTCTCCCAGTACGACGACCCCGAGTACGCCGTCTCGCTGCTCGCGCAGGGCTCGGCCGGCTACGGGTACCTGCTGAAGGACCACGTCGCCGAAGGCAACCAGCTCGTCGAGGCCATCCGGTCGGTGGCCACGGGGGGCACCGCCCTCGACCCGGCGATCGTCGACGCGCTGGTGCGGCCGGTCACCAGCCACGGCGGCCTCAGCCCCGAGGAGGAGGAGCTCCTCGGGCTGGTCGCCGAAGGCAAGCCGATCAAGGCCATCGCGGCGACGCGCGGGCTGCCCCCCGAGGCGGTCGACGCCGAGGTGGAGGCGGTCTTCGTCAAGCTCGCCGAGGGCGTCTCGGCGGGAACGGAGGGCGCGCTCAAGCGGCTGCGCCTCCTGCATCAGGCCATCGTCGACCGCGAGGAGCAGGGCGAGACGCTCTCGCGCCTGTTGCCCGGCGGGCTGGCCGAAAAGCTGCGCCGCGACGGCCGGCGGATCGGCGAGACCGAGCGGGTGGAGGTGACCGTCCTCATGAGCGACATCCGGTCCTACTCGTCGATCGCCGAGCACGCCGATCCGAGCCAGCTGGCCGGGCAGCTCAACACCCACCGGGCGGCGATGAACCGGGCCATCCTGGCCAACGGCGGCACCGTCATGCAGTTCGTGGGCGACGCCGTCATGGCGGTCTTCGGTGCGCCGTTCTCCCAGCCGGACCACGCCGACCGGTCGGTCGAGGCGGCCAAGGGGATGCACGCCGAGCAGCGGGTCATCAACGAGCAGTGGGCGCTCGAGGGGCGACCGGCCTTCGGCCTGGGGCTCGGGCTGTCGACCGGCGAGGCCGCGGCAGCGCTCCTCGGGTCCGAGGAGCGCCTCGAATATACGGTGGTGGGCGACACGGTGAACATGGCCCAACGCTTGCAACAGCTGGCCGCGGCCGGCGAGACCGTGCTGTCGGAGGGCACCCGGCTGGCGCTGTCCCGTCCGGTGGCCTTCGTCGCGCTGCCGGCACAGTTGGTGAAGGGAAGGGAGGCTCCCGTGCAGGCCTACAAGATCGCCGCCGAGGCACCGGCTCCGCCGGCCTCGGCCGCGCTGCCCGTAACACCGCCGGAGGCCGGCGTCCCGCCGGCAGCGGGGGTCCGAACCGACGTCGAGATGGACGTGGGAGCCGGGGCATGAGCGGCGTGGCCGCGCTCGACGCGCACCGGGTCCGCAAGACCTTCGAGGCGGAGAACGCGCCGGTACGCGCCCTGCGGGGCGTCGACCTGACGGTCGAGCGGGGCGACTTCGTGGCGCTGATGGGTCCCTCGGGCTGCGGCAAGTCGACGTTCTTGAACCTGGTGGCCGGCCTGGACACCGCCGACGAGGGCACCATCGCGGTGGCGGGCGAGCAGGTGACCGGGCGCAGCGAGGACGACCTGGCCCGCCTGCGCCGCACCCACATCGGGATCGTGTTCCAGTTCTTCAACCTGCTCGAGAGCATGACCGTGCTCGAGAACGTGGCGCTGCCCGCGATCATCGCCGGGCGCAAGCGCCGACCGGCCGAGACCCGGGCGCGCGACCTCCTCGACCTGCTCGGGATCGGGGACAAGTCCTCCGCCATGCCCGGGGTCCTGTCGGGCGGCCAGCGCCAGCGGCTGGCCATCGCCCGGGCCCTGGCCAACGAGCCCACCCTGCTGCTGGCCGACGAGCCCACCGGGGCGCTCGACTCGGAGGGGGGCCAGGAGGTCATCGAGCTGCTGAGCCGGCTGCACCACGGCGGCCAGACCATCATGCTCGTGACCCACGACGCCAACGTGGCCGAGGCGGCCCAACGGCTGGTGAAGATGCGCGACGGCCGGATCGTCGAGGACCACCCGCCCGACGAGACGGCGGTCAGCGGGGGCACGACGGTCGGCTCGCGGTGACCGACCGCACCGGCCTGGTCGCCGCCACTCCAGAGCACCCGGGTCCGGACCCGACGGCGCCCGAGCGCGCCGGTCCGCCCGAAGCTCCCGACCCCGGTGGGCCGGGCGGGCCGCTCGGCGCGGGGTCGGCTCGCCGCCGGCCCTGGCTCCCCGACGGGCTGCTCCTCCCCGCCACGGTGGCGCTCGGAATCGTCGCCCTGGGGCGGCCCGACCGGGCCGGCCTGCCGGGGCTCGACGTGGCGGTCTTCGCCGTCCTCGTCGCCTGGTCGCTGACGGCGGTCACGGCTCGGCTGCGGTGCGACGCGCCGCTGCTCGGTCGGCTGGTCGGCGTCGGGGCGCTGCTCGGTGCGGCGGCCCTGTGGGCGGACCGGCTGGCCCGGTCCAGTGCCGGGGCCGAGCACAGCGCGGCGCGGGTGGTCCTGGCCTCGGCGGTGCCGCTGCTGGTGGCGCTCACCGTCCACGTCCTGCTGGCGTTGCCCGACGGCCAGCTGGCCGGGCGGGGCCGCCAGGTCACCGCCGCCGGCGCGTACGGCGCCGCCGTGGTCGTCGCCGGGTCGCTGGCCGCCGGCGGCGTCACCCCCGCCGTCTGGGCGGCCGTCGTGGTCTGGGCCTTCGGGGTGGGAAGCGTGCTGCCGGCCGTCCTGCGCCGCTATACCGCGTCAGGCGGCCACGCCCGGGAGCGGATGCAGTGGCTGGCGGTCGGCGTGATCGGGTCGGGCACCATCTCGCTGGCCGCCTGCGTCCTCGAGGTGCTGGTGCGCTGGCCGGGCCGGGCCGACGTGGTGGCGGTGGCCAGCACCCTGCTCATCCCGGCCGCGGTGCTGGTGTCCCAGGTCCCCGCGCTGGCCCAGCGGGCGGACCGGCTGCTCGTCCACGTCCTGTCGGTCGGGGGCTTCGCCGTGGTGGTGTCGGTCATCTACCTGGTGGTGGTGCTCGGACTGGGCGGGCGGCCGAGCGGACAGGCCGACCGCCAGGTGCTCGGCCTGTCCATGGTCGCGGCGGCCATCGCCGCGATCGGCTACGTCCCGGCCCGCGACCGGTTGATCCGGGCGTCGACCAACCTGGTCTACGGGGCCAAGGAGGCCCCCGACGAGGTGCTGCGCACCTTCGGGAGCCGGCTGACCCGGGCCATCACCATGGACGAGCTGCTGCTGCAGCTGGTCGAGTCGCTCCGCAAGACCATGGCGCTGACCAGCGCCGAGGTGTACTCGGGCGCCGGCGACGTCCTCGAGCGGACGGTGTCGGTGCCCGACCGCGGGCCGGGCTCCCTCGTGATGACCGAGCGGGAGCGACCGGTGCTCGCCCGCGCCGGAGTGTCGGGCAACGCCTGGGCGGCGGTCTGGCTGCCCACCCTGCTCGACGACCGGGCCGGCCACCAGGTCCGGATCGCCCCCATCAGCCACGGCGGGGAGCTGCTCGGGCTGATCGTCGTGGAGCGCCCGGTGGACAGCGACACCTTCACCGAGGAGGACGACCGGGTCCTCACCGAGCTGGCCCGCCAGGTGGGCCTGGCCTTCCACAACGTGCAGCTGGACGCCGCCCTGCAGACCACCCTCGACGAGGTGCGCAAGCAGGCCGACGAGCTGCGGGCGTCGCGGGCCCGGATCGTGGCCAGCGGCGACGCCGAGCGTCGCCGGGTCGAGCGCAACCTCCACGACGGCGCCCAGCAGCACCTCGTCGCCCTGGCGGTCAACCTCCGCCTCACCCGCGACGTCGTGGTCGAGGACCCCACCGGGGCGCTCGAGATGCTCGACCTGCTGGCCGAGTCGGTCCAACAGACGATCCAGGAGCTGCGCGAGCTCGCCCACGGCATCTACCCGCCCCTGCTGGTCGACAGCGGGCTGGGCGAGGCCCTGCGGGCGGCGTGCAACCGCAGCCCGCTCGACGTCGGCCTCACCTGCGAGGGCATCGGTCGCTACCCGGCCGAGATGGAGGCGGCGGTCTACTTCTGCTGCCTCGAGGCACTGCAGAACGCGGCCAAGCACGCGCCGGGGGCCACGGTGGAGGTCCGGGTCTGGGAGGACGCCGGGGGCATCTTGTTTTCGGTGCGCGACGACGGGCCCGGCTTCGAGCCCGAGGCGGCCCGCCGGGGTCACGGCTTCGTCAACATGGCCGACCGCCTGGGGGCCTTCGGCGGGACCGTCCGCTGGGAGTCCGAGGTCGGTGCCGGCAGCATCATCCGGGGGTCCATGCCGCTCCCCTGAGCCCGCCCGGGCCCGATCAGCCCCCGGCGACCTGAAAGGGCTCGGCGTCCTGGTCGGCCCAGAGCCGGCGCAGCGTCTCGGGACCCAGCCGCTCCTTGTGCACGTAGGCCCGGGCGCCGCTGGAGGTCGCTTCGGGGGGCAGGTCGCCCACGTCGTAGGTGGAGCACAAGAACACCACCGTGCCCGGGTGGGCGGCCACGATCCGGCGGGTGGCCTCGATCCCGCTCATCTCGGGCATGTTGATGTCCATCAGCACGAGGGCGGGCCGCAGCTCGTCGGCCATCGAGATCGCCTCGGCCCCGCTTGCCGCCTCGCCGACCAGCTCGAAGTCCTCGGTCCGGCGCAGCACCGCCCGGGCGGCGGCCCGGAAGGGCGCCTGGTCGTCCACCACGAGGACGGCGAGCGGCTCTCCCATCTCCTCATCGTTTCACGCCGTCGGCGCCACGAAGATGGTGGTGCCCTCTCCCGGCGGCGGGGTGGTCAGCCTCCGGTCTGCTCGCTCAGGTAGACGAGCACCGCCTTGACCCGCCGGTTGACGTCCTTCTCCTCGGACAGGCCGAGCTTGGAGAAGATGGAGTTGCTGTGCTTCTCCACCGCCCGCTCGGACACCTCGAGGGCGTCGGCGATGGCGGCGTTGCTCTTGCCCTGGGCCATCTCGGCCAGGATCTCGCTCTCGCGCGGCGTGAGCCAGGTCAGGTCGGTCTTGCGGCGGCCGCGGGCCCGGACGAGCTCTTCGACGACCAGCGGGTCGATCACCGAGCCGCCCTCGGCCACGGTACGGATCGCGCGGGCCAGCTCCTCGGCGCCGGCCACCCGCTCCTTCAGCAGGTACGCCCGGCCCGAGGACCCTTCGGCCAGCAGGGAGAGCGCGTAGGAGGGGGCGGTGAACTGGCTCAAGACGACCACGCCGATCGCCGGCCGATGGGTGCGGAGCCAAGCGGCGGCCTCGATCCCCTCGTCGGTGCCGGTGGGCGGCATCCGGATGTCGGTGACCACCACGTCGGGCTCGTGCGCCTCGACCTGGGCCAGCAGCCCGGGCAGGTCCGCCGCCACGCCGACGAGCTCCATCTCGGTCTGGGCCGCCACCAGGCGCGACACCCCCTCGCGCAACAGCGCGTTGTCCTCGGCGAGCACCACTCGGATGGGCATGGCGCCATGACCGTAGCGCGGGCCCCGGGCGGCAGCCTGCGCTCGATGGGCAGGCCGGCGATACCATGACCCCGGCGCCCGCCCGACGGCGGACCGAGGGCCGCCGGACATCTCGACCCGCCCCGCCAACCTGGAGCCAAGCCGTGGCCCTGATCCCCGACCGACCTTCCCCCACCCCCGCCCGCCACCGCGGGTCGACCCGGGCCGCCGTCGTTCCCGTGCCCGAGGCGTCCTCGACCGGGCACGACGCACCGTCGTCCGGGCGCGACGCATCGTCGACCGGGCGCGACGCCACGGTCACCTCGTCGGGCACCGCGGCCACCATGCGCATCAGCGACGCCGCCGAGCGGCTGGGCGTCTCGGCCCGCACCCTGCGGTTCTACGAGGAGCTCCAGCTGGTGACCCCGTCGGGCCACACCGCCGGGGGCGCCCGCCGGTACTCCAACGAGGACCTCGCCCGCATCGAGCGCGTCCAGGAGCTGAAGGACATCCTCGGCCTCGGCCTCGACGAGATCAAAGAGGTCCTCGACACCGAAGCCCGGATCGAGGAGCTCCGGCGGGCGTACCGCGAGAACGCCGGCGTCTCGACGGCCGGGGCCCGGGCGGAGCGGCGGGCCATCCTGGTGGAGGCGCTCGAGCGGCGCGCCACGATCACTGAGCAGCTGGACCGCAAGATGGCCCGAATGGCGGCGTTCCGGGCCAAGCTCGCCGCCGACTCCGCCCGGGCCCGCGACCTGCTGGCCGAGCTCGACCGCTGACCGCCCGTCGGGTCGAGCGGCCCGAGGGGGTCCCGCTCGACGCCTCGTGCTCGACCGTGACCCGCTCGATGCCTAGCGCTCGACCGGATCCGGGTGGCCCTCGTCGGCGTGCACGCCGCGCGAGTGGCGGATCCAGGTCTCGTACATCTCGGCGTAGCGCCCGCCCAGGGCGACCAGCTCGTCGTGCGAGCCGGCCTCGGCGATGCGCCCGTCGTCGACCACCACGATCCGGTCGGCCTTCATGGCGGTCGACAACCGGTGGGCGATCAGCACCGCCGTGCGCTCCTCGAGCAGGACGTCGAGGGCCGCCTCGATCTTGGTCTCCGAGTGCAGGTCGAGGTTGGACGTCGCCTCGTCGAGCACCAGGACCCGGGGATGGGCCAGAAAGGCACGGGCCAGCGCGAGCAGCTGGCGCTCGCCCGACGAGAGGGACTGGCCCCGCTCGTGGACCACGGTGTCGAGCCCGTCGGACATCCGCTCGACCACCTCCACCAGGCCCACCTGGCGGACCGCCTCCCAGATCTCGTCGTCGGTCGCCCCGGGGCGGGCGAAGGCGAGGTTCTCGCGGATGGTGCCGGCGAAGAGGAAGGGCTCCTGGGGCACGACGCCGAGCTGGCGCCGCAACGAGGACAGGGTGACCGAGCGCAGGTCGTGCCCGTCGATGAGCACCCGGCCCGCGGTCGGATCGTAGAAGCGGGTGACGAGCTTGGCCAGGGTGGACTTGCCCGCCCCGGTCGGGCCGACGAAGGCCACCGTCTCGCCCGCCGCGATGTGCAGGTCGACGTCACGGATAACCGGCGAGTCGGCGTCGTAGCCGAACGTCACCCCTTCGAAATCGATGTTCCCGGCGATCGCCGGCAGGTCGGTGGCCTCCGCCCGCTCGAGCACTGTCGGCTCGGTGTCGAGCAGGGTCCGCAGCTTGAACACCGAGGCCTGCCCCTGCTGGAAGGTGTTGTACTGCTGGACCAGGAGCTGGATCGGCTGGAAGAAGCGGTTCAGGTACAAGAAGAACGCGGCCAGCGCGCCCAGGGTGAGCGAGTGGTGCACCACCATCGTCCCGCCGATGGCCAGCAGCGCCCCCTGGCCCAGGTAGCCGAGCATCTGGGTCCCCGGCCCATAGATCGCGTTGATCTGGGCGGTGTACATGTTGGCAGCGCGGTACTCGCCCACCACGTTGCGGTGGTGCAGCACGTTGTGGCGCTGGCGGTTGTGGGCGGTGACGATCCGGACCCCGTGCAGGCTCTCGGAGAGGTCGGCCAGCACGTTGGCGATCCCGTCGCGCACCCGGTCGTAGCCGCGCTCGGACGCGTGGCGGAACCACAACGACGCCAGGGTGAGCGCGGGCACGATCAGCAGCACGGTGATCAGCGCCAGCTCCACGTTCAAGGTGAACAGCAGGACCGTGATGACGATCATGGTCAGCCCCTGCACGGCGAACTGGGCCAGCCCGTCTTGCAGCAGCTGTTGGAGGTTCTCGATGTCGCTCGTCATGCGCGACATCAGCACCCCCGCCTTCTCCTCGGTGAAGAAGTCGAGCGAGAGCCGCTGGAGGTGGGTGAACACCTTGACCCGGAGGTCGTTCATCACCCAGGCGGCCAGGCGGCCGGTCACCTTCACCTGGTAGCGCTGAGCGAGCCCGGTCACCACCAGGCAGACCATGTAGGCCGCCGCCATCCACACCACCACGCTGAAGTGGTGGTGGCCGATCCCGTCGTTGATGGCCAGGTCGGTCAGATAGGGACCGGCCTGCTGGACCACGCTCACGATCACCACGAAGAACAGCGCCAGAAAGAGCAGCTGCTTGTGCCGGGTAATCAGGCTCCACAAGGTGAGCTTCTCGTTGTCGGCCGCGGTGGAGCGGTGGCTGAACCGTGCCTTGGGCTCGCCGTGGTCCGGCTCGGCCACGAGCAGCTTGTCCACGCCCTCCTGCAGCTCCGAGGGGATGCCGGCGAAGGGCAGGCCCCCCTGGGGCGCCCCCGGGCGTCCCCCGGGCGGCCCGAACATCCCGCCGCCGCCGGCACCACCGCCGAACATCCCGCCGCCGCCGGCACCACCACCGCCGCCCCAGGCCATCAGCGCGCCCCCCCGCTGAGGAAGGGATCGGCCACGCCGGCGACGGGGCCGCCGTCCGCCGGGGGGCCGTCGGCCACGCGGCGCTTCGGCACCCGCTCGAGCTCGGCCTCGGACTGCTCGGCCTTCGCCCGCTCGGCCTCCTCGCGCTCGGCCTGGGCCAGCACCTCGGCGTAGAGGGGGGTGGTCACCAGCAGCTCGGTGTGGGTGCCGTCGGCCACGACGTGCCCGGCGTCGATGAGCACCACCCGGTCGGCCAGGCTGATCGTGGAGAGCCGGTGGGCGATGATCAAGGTGGTCCGGCCCTCCATGAGCTGGCGCAGGGCGCCGTGGATCTGCTGCTCGACCTGGACGTCGATGGCGCTGGTGGCGTCGTCGAGCACGAGGACCGGCGGGTTCACCAGCAGCGTCCGGGCGATGGCGATCCGCTGGCGCTGGCCCCCCGACAGCGTGTAGCCGCGCTCGCCCACCACCGTGTCGTAGCCGTCGGCGAGCTGGCGGATGAAGCCGTCGGCCCCGGCCGCCACCGCCGCCGCCTCGATGTCGGCGAAGTCCGCCGTGGGATGCCCGTAGGCGATGTTGTCCCGGACCGACACCGAAAACAAGAACGGCTCGTCGAGCACCATGCCGACCTGGGCCCGCAGGCTGGTGAGGGTGAGGTCGCGCACGTCGTGCCCGTCCACCCGGATCACTCCCCCGTCGACGTCGTAGAAGCGGGTCAGCAGCCGCGAGACGGTCGACTTGCCCGACCCGGTGCGGCCGACCAGCGCGACCGTCTCACCGGGTCGCAGGCGCAGGTCGAAGTCCTCCAGCACCGGTGTGCCCGGCTCGTAGGCGAAGTCCACGTGGTCGAACTGGACGTCGCCCTCGCAGTGGACCAGGTCCACCGCCCCGGGGCGGTCGACGATCGTAGGCTGCTCGTCGAGGACCTCGTAGATCCGGCCGGCCGAGGCCGCCGCCCGCTGGCCCATCATGATGATCATGCCGAGCATCATGAACGGCGCCTGCAGCATGAACAGGTACGAGTTGAAGGCCACGATGTCGCCCACCGTGAACCCGCCGTGGATGGTCATGTACCCACCGACCAGCAGCACCAGGGCCAGTCCCAGCTGGGGCAGGTTCTGGATCGTGGGCGTCCACTTGGCCCGCAGGTCGGCGTCCTTCACGTAGCTCCAGCGGAGCTTGTCCGCCGCCCGGGCGAGGGTCGAGAGCTGGGCCTGCTCGGCGGCGAAGGACTTGACCACCCGCACCCCGTTGATGTTCTCGTCGACGATCGTGGCCACGTCGGCCAGGCGGGACTGGATCAGCCAGGACACCGGGAACATCGACTTGCGCATCTTGATGCCGGTCCACAGGACCAGGGGCATGGTGGCCATGGCCACCAGGGCCAGCGGCACGTTGATGGTCAGCATGATGACGAAGGCCACCACCGCGATGGAGCACTGCACCATGATCTGGGGCCCGAACGTCAGGTACATCTGCACCGAGCGGATGTCGGAGTTGGCCCGCGAGATCAGCTGGCCCGACTGCACCCGGTCGTAGAACGGGAACGACATCCGGGTGAGGTGCTCATAGATGATGTTCCGCAGGTCGTACTCGATGTTGTAGGCGGTCTGCATCAAGAACAGGCGGGCCACGTAGCCCGAGACCCCGGCCAGCACGGCCAGCCCGAGGATCCACCACACGTAGTGAGCCAGCGGGACCGAGTGGTCCTGGATCGAGTTGGTGATGCCGTCGGCCAGCAGGCGGGGGATCTGGACCTGCAGCACCAGCCCGACGAAGGACAGCACCAGCGAGGTGATGAAGATGCCCTTGTGGGCCAGCACCAGGGGCATGGCCCGGCGGAGCCACGTCTTGTCGCGGTCGGGATCCACCCTCGCCCGGGGCGCTTCGTGGCGGGGCTCGACCGCCACCGGAACGAAGGGCCGGCTGCTCGGATCGTCACCCCGCGGACTGGTGCGGTTGCCCACCGTCGGCGGCGCGGTCATCGGGCGGCCGACGACGAGTCGGAGCGGGCCGGGGCTTCGGAGCCTTCCGGAGGTGCAGCGGCGGCGGCCGACTTGGCCGCCGAGCTCGCCTTGGCAGCCGCCTTCGCCCGGTGCAGCACGACCAGCGCCTCGCTCCAGAGGTCGAGCGCCCCGAGCGCGTCGGCCCGCTGCTCGGGCACGGGGAGGTTCGCGGCCAGCTCGGCGGCCATGGCATCGAGCTGCTCGTCGGCTCGGGCGAGCACCCCGACGCCCGCCTCGGTCAGGGCCAGCGCCACCCGGCGCCGGTCGTCCTCGCCGTGCCGGCGCTCGACCAGACCCCGGTTGACCAGCCCGTCGACCACCGAGGTGACGCTGGGTGGGCTGACCGCCAGCCGGGTCGCCAGCGAGGACGACATCGCGGACCCGTCCGAGAGCAGAACGAGGATCCGGTACTGGGGCGGCGAGAGCTCCACCGCGTGGAGCGACCGGACGAACTCGCGCGACAGCCAGGCGATCGTCCGACCGTGACCCGAGGCGAAGGAGGCGGGCTCCGCTCGTCCCGAACAGGCATCTGGTTCGAGGTGCACATTTTTAGGGTACCAAACTATGAGAAAGGCTGCCCCGGCTCGCTCCCTCTCACCGTCCCACGAGGTGGCTGACTCACCGTCTCACGAAGTGCTGAGGCCCCCGTCGGCCGCTAGTGCGGCACCGGTCACCGCGCTCGACGACCGCCCGCACAGCCAGGCCACCAGGGCCGCGGGCTCCTCGGGGTCGAGCAGCCGCTCGAGGAGGGCTTGGCGGGCGAACTCCTCCGGCGAGGCCAGCCCGTAGATCCGGGCCGATTCGCGCAGGACCTCGGTTCGGGTCGAGCCCGGGCAGACCGCGTTGGCGGTCACGCCGGTGCCGGCCAGGTCGGCGGCCAGCCCCCGAACCAGCCCCAGCACCGCGTGCTTGGAGGCGCCGTAGGCGGCCAATCGCCGCAAGCCCAGCATCCCAGCCGCCGAGGCCACCGCCACGAAGCGACCGTGGCGGGGCTGGGGCGCCCCGAGCAGCACCGGGATGGTCGCAGCGGCGAGGCGGCGGACACCCAGCACGTTCACGTCGAACAGGGCGTCCCACTGTTCGTCGGCCGTCTCCCACAGCGGTGGACCGCCGCTGACCACCCCGGCGACCGCCACCGCGGCGTCGAGCCGGCCGAACGCCTGCCGGGCCAGCTCCACGGCGGCCGTCAGGTCAGCCTGTCGCCGCACGTCGCCCTCCACCGTCGCCACCCGATCGCCGTGCTCGCGCCCCAGCCGGGCCAGGTCGTCGGGACGGGCGAGCGGGTACCCGAGCGCCGGGTCGTCGGCGCACCGGTCGAAGGCCACCACGCGCCAACCGGCCCCGACGAGGAGCCCCACGGTGGCCGCGCCGATCCCCCGGGCGGCCCCGGTGACGAGGGCGACCGGGGGGGCCTCCCCGTCGACCACGTCTCGGACCATCGCGACCTCGCCTGCGCCGCTCATCGGGCGTTCGGCGGCGCGACCCCACGCCGGCGCTCGGGGCCGCCCCCGATGCGCGCACCCAGCGCCACCGCCACGGCGCGCAGCGCGAGCACCGCCTCGGCGAGGAGCCGGTGGCCCTCCTCGGCGCTTGCTCCCCGTGGATCGCCCAGCACCCCGTTGGGCGAGAGGGCCCGCACGCCCCGGGCGCGCAAGCCGGGCAGGAGACGGGCGATCGGCTCACGCCGGCCGGGGACGAGCTCTCTCCCGACCGCCCCGGGATCGAGGGCCAGCATGATGGACGTCTCGGTCCGGCCGGCGTGGGCGTCCCGACGTCCGGTGCCAAAAGAGCCGGGACGGGAGGGACGGGGAGAGCCGGTGCGGGAAGGATCGCCGGGGCTCGAAGGCCCGGCGGCCACCAGGTCACCCTCGGCCCGGGCCCGACGGAGGGCCCCGCCGACCGCCTCGGCGTTCCCCCCGTGGGTCGAGACGAGCAGCACGGCGCCGAACGACCGGCGGGCCGAGCGGACCAGCTCGATGAGCAGGGTCTCGAGCGCCGCGGTCCCGATCGAGACGGTGCCGGCGAAATCCTGGTGCTCCCCACTGGCGCCGTAGGCCACCGGGGGCGCCACCATGACCGGGACCCCGAGCGGCTCGTCGCCGAGCGATTCGGCCAGGAGCCGGGCCAGCGCGGCCGCGATGCGGGTGTCGGTGTCGAGCGGCAGATGGGGACCGTGCTGCTCGAGCGATCCCACCGGCACGACCAGCATCGTCCGGGCGCCCGTCGCGTCCACCTCGGGCCAGAACCGATCGGCGAGGCTAGCGGGGCCGCTCGTCGGGGTCACGACCCGGCCGCCTCCCGCCAGCGGACGGGGATCGGCCCGGGCAACCGCCGGCCCTGCCGATCGACCCGGCTGTGCCCGATCGCCGACCCGACGCCCGAAGGTAACGGAAGCGCCCCGTGGCCGAGCGCCCCGTGGCCGAGCACGCACTCGGGGTCGGGACCGTCCAGCGGCGCCCCGGTGAAGAACTTGGCGGCCAGGCACCCGCCCCGGCAGGCGTCGTAGGAGCCGCACGACGCGCACGCCCCGGCGCTCTGGGGCCGGCGCAGCTCGGCGAACCGCTCCGACTCGAGCCAGACGGCCCGGAACCCTCCGGGCTGGCGGACATTGCCGGCCCGGAACCGCTCGTCGATGACGAACGGGCAGGCGTAGACGTCGCCCACCGGGTCGACCAGGCACACCACGCGCCCCGCCCCGCACAGGTTCAGGCCTTCGAGGGGCTCCCCGAGCGCGGAGAGGTGGAAGAACGAGTCCCCTGTCAGCACCTCGGGGTGGTCCCGCAGCCACTGGTAGACGATGCGCTGCTGCTCGGCGGTGGGGTGCAGGTCGCCCCACACGTCGGCTCCCCGGCCCGAGGGGCGGAGCCGGGTGACCCGCAGCTGGGCCCCGTACTGGCCGGCCATCTCGGCCAGCGCGTCGAGCTCCGCCACGTTGTGCCGGGTCACCACCACGCTGATCTTGAAGGTGCCGAACCCCGAGCCCGCCAGCAGGTCCATCGCCCGGCGGGCGGCCCGCCACGATCCTGGCCCCCGCACCGCGTCGTTGGTGGCGGCGGTGGCGCCGTCGATGCTGACCTGCGCGTCGACGTAGTCCATGGCTGCCAGCCGTCGCGCGGCGGCGCCCGTCAGGCGGGTGCCGTTGGTAGAGAACTTGACCCCCACCCCGTGGCCCACCGCGTAGTCGACCAGGTCGAAGAAGTCGGGCCGGAGCATGGGCTCGCCGCCACCGACGTTCACGTAGAAGACCTGCATGGCGGCCAGCTGGTCGACCACCGACCGCGCCTCGGCCGGCGAGAGCTCGCCCGGGTCACGGCGGCCCGACGAGCTCAGGCAATGGACGCAGGCCAGGTTACAGGCGTACGTCAGCTCCCAGGTGAGGCAGATCGGCGCCTGCAGCCCGAGGGCCAGGCGGTCGCGCAGCGCACCGCCGCGCCCGGCCCCCGCGGACTCGCCGGACGGCCCGGGGCCCACCGTCGACGCCGGACCCACCGGCGCAGCCGGCCCGAGGGGTGCCGGCCCGAGGGCGTCAGCGGACATCGATCACCTGCGCCGCCGCCAGGCGGCTGAGCGCCTGCTCGTACCCGCTCCGGGCGCCGGGGTCGACCACCGCGGCGACCGCCTCGCCGGCGGTCTCGAAGCGCTCGAGGGCGCGCAGCAGCTCGACCAGCCGGGGCGCCTTCAAGAACACCAGCCGGCGGTTGTCGTAGTGGTAGGCGAGCGCGCCGAACGGCTCCTCGCGCAACGCCACCCGGGGGTGCAGGCGCCAGGGGCGCCCGGGGTCGAACGCCGGCGGGCCGGTCACGCCCGCGCCCGGGCGGCGCTCGGCCGGGTCGATGCCCGGCGAGGGTCCCGGATGGTCGGCACGGGTCCAGGGGCCACGGGGGGGCAGGTCGGCACGATCGACCGGACGACCGCAACGGCCCGATCCCTCAGTAGACCCCGCACATCCCGTCGATGGACACCTCTTCGATCAGCTCGTCGACCAGTACCAGCGAGTCGGCATCGACGTCCGGGCCCGCCAGACCCCCGGACGGCTCGGTCCCGGCCCCCGAACGAGCGGCGCGATCGGCGATGCGGCCCGGATCGGCCGTCGGTCCGGCGGGCGCGGCGGTCACGACCGCTCGCCGGCCTCGGCCAGGGCGCTCAGCTCGTCGCGCAGCACCCGGCGGAGCAGCTTGCCGGTCTCGTTGTAGGGCAGCTCGTCGCGGAACTCGATCTCGTGCGGGGTGCGCGAGGAGCGCAGCCGGTCCTTGACCCAGGTCCGCAGCTCGTCGGCCGACACGTCCTGGCCCGGGGCGAGGACGATCGCCGCCGCCACGTGCTCCCCCCACTCCTGGTCGGGAACGCCGACGACCGCCGCCTCCTCGACCGCCGGGTGGCTGAGGAGCACCTCCTCGATCTCGCCCGGCGAGAGGTTCTCGGCGCCCCGCACGATGACGTCGTCGAGCCGGCCGTCCACGTAGAGATAGCCGTGCTCGTCGAGCCATCCGGCGTCGCGGGTCCGGAACCACCCGCCCTCGGCCTTGTCGTCGCGGTCGAGGTACTCGCCGCTCACCTGCTCGCCGCGCACCCAGATCTCCCCCGGCTCGCCGGCCGACAGCACCTCGCCGGTCAGCGCGTCGCGGATCTCGAGCTCGAGCGTGTGGATCGGCTGTCCCACCGACCCCAGCCGGCGGCGGACCGACGGGTCCTCCGAGGCGATCGCCACCCGGTGGTCCTCGGGGGTCAGCACGGCCACGGTCGAGCTCGTCTCGGTGAGGCCGTACGCGTTCACGAAGTTGGTGTCGGGGAGCAGCTCGAGGGCCCGCTCGATGACCGGCACCGGCATCCGGCCCCCGCCGTAGGAGATCGACCGCAGGGACGGCAGCCGCTCGCCGCTCTGCTCGAGCACGTCGAGGATCCGGCCGAGCATCGTCGGAACCACCATGGCCTGGGTGATGCCCTCCTCGCGCACGGTCTTGACCCAGGACTCGGGATCGAACGCGGTCAGGTAGAACAGCCGGCGGCCGCCGTAGATGGAGGTCAGGATCACCATGAGACCGGCGATGTGGTACGGCGGCACGCTGACGAGGGTGGCCTCGTCCTCGTCCGCGCCGACGAACTCCACCGTGCCGAGGACGTAGGAGCACAGGTTTGTGTGCCGGAGCACCGCGCCCTTGGGCTCGCCGGTGGTACCGCTCGTGAAGAGCAGCACGGCGACGTCCTCGGTGGCCTCCTCCTCGTAGGGGCTGAGCCCGGGATCGTCGAGCGCGGCGAGAAAGTCGTCCCGCTCCACCAGCTCGATCCCGTCGATCGACCCGACCCGTTCGGCGACGCCGGGGTCGACGACCACCACCGCCGGGGCGATGCGCCGGAGGATGGCCTGCAGGCGGTCGTCGGCCAACCGGAAGTTCAGCGGGACGAACGGCAGCCCGGCGATGGAGCTCGCGAGCAAGGTCAGCGGCACGACCTCCGAGTTGCCGGCGATCAGCCCGAACCGCTCCCCGTCACGACGGTGGACCCACGATGCGGCGAGCCGGGCCTTGCGCAGCAGCTCTTCGACGCTCAGCCCCCCGTGCTTGGAGCCGACGACGGGCCGATCCCCCAGCGCGTCGCCGGCCATCTCCACCAACAGCGAGATCCTCACTTCGACCAGGCTCCTTCGATGCTGTCCGGGGCCGGCGGCCCAGGACCCTCTTCGGCGTGACACCGGGCCGTCCGTCTGACGGCACTTCCGGCACCCCTGCCCCTTCGAACAGCTCCACCTTCGTGTTGAGGGCTCTCCCAGCGCAACCCGGCCGCGACGTGGCGTCCGACAACCTTAACGACTCGCGACCCGGAGTGTGGAACCCGCCGGCGGGGTGTCAGCGCGCTCGACCTGCTCGAACAGCCCGCGCGGCGGCGCCACGGCTCGATCCCGGCACGGGTCCCACCGGTCCCACGGGTCGCCGGCGGCGGGCGGCGGTCGCCACCGAATGACCCGGCCCCCCGGCGGCGAAGAGGTCCGGACGGCCCAGCGGGTCGTGTGCCCGGACCAGCGCGGACCTACCATGCGGCCATGCCCGACCAGGCCGAGACGGCGCCAAAGGCCGACGCCGTGCCGGAGGCCGACGCCGTGCCACGGGGTGCCCGGTGGCTGACCCCGCTCGAGCTGCGCCACCAGCTGGGCCGGCCCGAATGGCTGGAGGCGGCGGTCACCGGGGACGAGTCCCCGCTGGTGGTGGTGGACATGTCGGCTCCGGACGCCAACCAGCTGCCGGGGGGCGCCCCGGCGCCGCTGCCCGGAGGGGCGGTCCCCTGGCGGATCGTGGTCGGGGTGGCCGACGAGGCGCGGCCCGACGTCCCGATCGGGATCTTCGACGCGCTCTTGTGCAGCGGCCCGGCCCGGCCGGGGTGGACCCAGGTCGAGGACGTGGCGGCCGCGCTCGACTCGTTCGCCCGGACGTGCGCCACCGCGCCCCGGGCCGCGTGCACCCTGACCCAGCTCCTGCGACTGAACGAGCAGCTACCCACGGCCGAGGCCACCCTGAGCGAGTCACTGGCCTACTCGATGCTGTTGTCGGGCCCCGAGTTCGCCGCCTGGCTGGCGGCTCGGCGCCCGATGACCTACCGGCCGGTGCCCGAGCCGGTCGAGGTGGGCAGCGACGGCGACGTCGTCACGCTGACCTTCAACCGTCCCGAGGTGCGCAACGCCTACGACTCGGCCACCCGCGACCGGCTGGTCGATGTCCTTCGTGCCCTGGCCGCCCTGCCCTCGTGCCCCCCGGTCCGCCTGGCGGGCCGGGGGCCGACCTTCTGCAGCGGGGGCGACCTCAGCCAGTTCGGGACCACCGCGGACCCGGTCACCGCCCACGCGGTGCGAAGCAGCCGGCTGCCCGGGCTGCTGCTCCGGGCGGTCGGGGCCACGGCGTGGGTGCACGGCAGCTGTGTGGGTGCGGGCATCGAGCTGCCCGCCTTCTGCCCGCTGGTGGTGGCGGCGCCGGGGACCACGTTCCGGCTGCCCGAAGTGCCGATGGGGCTGGTGCCCGGAGCGGGCGGCACGGCCAGCATCGTGCGGCGGGTGGGGCGCCACCGCACCGCGTTCATGGCCCTGGCGGCGACGCCGGTCGATACCACCACAGCCCTCGAGTGGGGCCTGGTCGACGCGGTGCGCGAGCTGCCCGGCGTCGGCAACGGTCCACTCCCGCCGGGAGGGACCACCGGGTCGGCCCCCGGCGCCTAGGGGGTCGGGGGCCGACCGCTCAGGAGCGACCCGCCGCCAGTGCGTCGACCTCGCTGACCTCGTCGGCGCTCAGCTGCCAGGCGACGGCGGCCACGTTCGCCCGGACCTGCTCGGGCCGGGTGGCGCCGGCGATCACCGACGCCACGACCGGCTTGGCCGCCAGCCAGGCGATCGCCAGGTCGAGGATCGTGTGGTCGCGCTCGGCCGCCCAGGCCGACAAGCGGTCCACCAGGTCGAAATTGGCGTCGCTCAACAGGCCCGAGGCCCGGTCGCCCCACCGCTGGAGGCGGGTGCCCTCGGGTGGTGCCTCGCCCCGGGTGTACTTGCCGGTGAGCAGCCCGCTCGCGAGGGGGAAGAACGGGAGGTAGGCGAGGCCCGAGCGCTCGCACGCCGGGATCGCCTCGGCCTCGTCGTCCCGTTGGAGCAGGTTGTACTGGTTCTGGACGCTGACGAAGCGCGCCGCGCCGCCCGCCACCGCCGCCTCGGCCTCGGCCAGCTGGGCCGCCGAGAAGTTCGAGCAGCCGATCTCGAGCACCTTGCCCGCACGGACCAGCTCGTCGAGGGCGGCGAGGGTGTCCCCGATCGGGGTGGAGGGGTCCGGCCGGTGGAGCTGGTAGAGGTCGATCCGGTCGGTGCCGAGACGGGTCAGGCTTCGCTCGGCCGCCTGGCGCACGTAGTCGGGCGCGGCCCCGCCCTTGCCGTCGGGGCCCACCGGGCTACCGAACTTGGTGGCCACGACCACCTGGTCCCGACGGGCGCCCAATGCCCGACCCAGCCGCTCCTCGCTCTCCCCATAGGAGTCGGCGGTGTCGAAGAAGTTGATACCGGCGTCGATCGCCGCGTCGACCACCGGGCCGACCGCGTCGGCGGCCATGCCGAAGCCGAAGTTGTTGGTGCCCAGGCCCACCAGCGAGACCTCGAGCGAGCCGATCTTCCGAGTGTCCATCGGGTCGGTTTAGCACAGCTCCCGGCGGCCGATGCCGGGCGGCACCAGCGAAAGTAGGGTCGACGGTGTGCCGGTCGGAGAGCGCGTCGTGGAGATCGCCGGCCGTTCGGTCCCGGTCTCGAACCCGGGCAAGGTGTACTTCGCCGACCTGGGCGCCACCAAGGGCGAACTTGTGGACTACTACCTCGCCGTAGAGGCGACTCTGTTGGCGTCGACCCGGGGCCGCCCGGCGCTGCTCGAGCGCTACCCCGACGGCGCCGGGGGCAAGTCGTTCTTCCAGAAGCGGGTGCCCAGGGGGGCGCCGGACTGGCTCCAGACGACCGTGGTGGCGACGCCCAACGGCACCACCTCCAACGCCCTGGTGCTCGCCGACGCCGCCCACCTCCTGTGGGCGGTGAACCTCGGGTGCCTCGGCCTGCACCTGTGGGCCCACCTCGCCGCCGACCCCTCCCACGCCGACGAGCTGCGGGTCGACCTCGACCCCCAGCCCGGGACCGACTTCGACGACGTCCGCCGGGCGGCGGCGGTGACCCGCCGGCTGCTCGAGGAACTGGGCCTGACGGCGTACCCCAAGACCACCGGCAATCGGGGCATCCACGTCTACGTCCGCCTCGAGCCCCGCTGGGACAGCTTCGCCGTCCGGGCGGCGGCGGTGGCCCTCGCTCGAGAGCTCGAGCGCCGTCACCCGTCGCTGGTCACCGCCAACTGGTGGAAGGAGGAGCGGGGCGCCAAGGTGTTCGTCGACTTCAACCAGAACGCGCCCCACCGGACGGTGTTCGGTGCCTGGTTCGCCCGGCCCCGCCCGGGCGGGCAGGTCTCCACCCCCTTCGCCTGGGACGAGCTGGACGCGGTCGATCCCGAGCAGCTGACCATCCGCAGCGTGCCCGACCGGCTGCGGGCCCAGGGCGATCCGTGGGCGGCGATGCCCGGGGACCCCCAGTCGCTCGATCCCCTCCTCGAGCTGGCAGCGCGCGATCGGGCCGCCGGGCTTCCCGACGCGCCGTGGCCACCCGAGTACCCCAAGCAACCCGACGAGCCCCCCCGGGTGGCGCCGAGCCGGGCCCGTCACGAGCCCTAGGTGCCGATGGACCCCGCCGACGCCCTGCGACGTATCGCCTACCTGCTCGAGCGCGACCGCGCCGAGGGCTACAAGGTGCGGGCCTTTCGCCGGGCGGCCGAGGCGATCGGTGATCTCGCTCCGGGCCGGCTGGCCGAGCTGGCAGCGGCCGGGCGCCTGACCAGCATCGCGGGGGTCGGGGCGTCCACCGCGGCGGTCGTCGCCGAGGCGCTGGCCGGCGCCGTGCCGGGCTACCTGCAGGCCTTGGAGGGGGCGGACCGGCCCCGGGCCGACGGCGCCGTGCTCGACCTGCTCGACGCGGTGATGGGCGACTGCCACAGCCACTCGGACTGGTCCGACGGCGCCAACACCATCCGCGAGATGGCCGAAACGGCCCGGTCGCTCGGACGACGGTACCTGGTCCTGACCGACCACAGCCCCCGGCTGACGGTGGCCCACGGGCTGGACGCGGCCCGGCTGACCGAGCAGCTCGGGGTGGTGCGGGCGCTGAACGACGACCTGGCGCCGTTCCGGCTCCTGACCGGCATCGAGGTCGACGTGCTGGAGGACGGCCGCCTCGACCAGACCGACGACCTGCTGGGCGAGCTGGACCTGGTGGTGGCGAGCGCCCACTCCAAGCTGCGCATGGACGCCGAGGCGATGACACGGCGGCTGGTGGCCGCGGTCGAGAGCCCCCACACCGACGTCCTGGGCCACTGCACGGGGCGGATCATCGTCGGTCGGGGCCGCCCACCGTCGACCTTCGACGCCGACGAGGTGTTCGCGGCGTGCGCCCGCACGGGCACCGCGGTGGAGATCAACTCCCGCCCCGAGCGCCAGGACCCGCCCCAGGACCTGCTCGAACTGGCGGTCGGTCACGGCTGCCTGTTCGCCATCGACACCGACGCCCACGCCCCGGGGCAGCTCGAGTGGCTGGTGACCGGGTGCCAGAAGGCGGTGGACGCGGGGGTCCCGCCCGAGCGGGTGGTCAACACCTGGCCGGTCGACGAGCTGCTGGCCTGGACCGGCCGGGGTGGTCGGTGACCCCCGAGCCGGGGACCAACGGGTCGGGGGGCGATCCGGTGGCGCCGGCGGCCGGCGGGGATCCGGTGGCGCCACCGGTGGCGCCGATGCTGGCCAAGCCGGCCCGCGAGCTGCCGCGGGGCCCGGGCTTCCTCTACGAGCCGAAGTGGGACGGCTTCCGCTGCATCGTGTTCCGCACCGCCGGCGGGGTCGAGCTGGGGAGCCGCAACGAACGGCCCCTCACCCGCTACTTCCCCGAGCTCGTGGCGGCCATGGGGGCCGCCCTGCCGCCGGGCTGCGTGATCGACGGGGAGATCGTGGTGCCCGGGCCCTCCGGCCTGGACTTCGACGCCCTCAGCCAGCGCATCCATCCGGCCCAGCGACGGATCGACGAGTTGGCGGCCGCCACGCCGGCGTCGTTCGTCGCCTTCGACCTGCTGGCATCCGGCGGCCGGGACCTGCGGGGCGAGCCGCTCGCCGAGCGGCGCCGGCAGCTGGTGACCCTGCTGGCCGGCGTGGGGCCGCCGATCCACCTCACGCCGGCGACCGAGGACCTCGAGGTGGCCGCCGGCTGGTTCGCCCGCTTCGAAGGCGCCGGGCTCGACGGCGTGGTCGCCAAGGACCAGGCCCTGACCTACCAGCCCGGCAAGCGGGTCATGGTCAAGGTGAAGCACGAGCGGACGGCCGACTGCGTGGTGGGCGGGTTCCGGACCCACAAGGACGGTCGGGGCGTCGGCTCGCTGCTCCTCGGGCTCCACGACGCCGCCGGCGTCCTGCACCACGTCGGGGTGGCCTCGGGGTTCAGCGTGGCCCGCCGGCTCGAGTTGGTGGGCGAGGTCGAGCCGTACCGCACGGGGACCGAGGCCCACCCCTGGCTGCTGCGCTTCGCCTCGACCCCCGGGGGCGCCGGGCCGGCGGGCGGCCCGGGCGGCGGCGACCCCGCCGGGGGCGGCGGCCCGGCGGCCCGGGTGCCGGGGGGCCAGAGCCGGTGGACCGGGGGCAAGGACCTGAGCTGGACCCCCCTGCGGCCCGAGCTCGTCTGCGAGGTCGCCTACGACCACCTGCAGGGCGACCGGTTCCGGCACGCCACCAGCTTCCGGCGCTGGCGGCCCGACCGCGACGCTCCCTCGTGCACCTACGCCCAGCTGGAGGCGCCGGTGCCCCTCGAGCTGGCCGAGGTGTTCGCGGCCGGCGACTAGGGGGCGGCGGGCGCGGTCCGGCCCCGGGCGAGCGCGGCGGCCCGGTCGAAGAGCCCCGGATCCCCGAGGCGCCGGCTCACCTCGTCGAAGGTCGCCTGCGGCCCCCGCCACCGCAGCCCCTCCACCGACCCCACGAGCGAGCGGTCCACCCGCAACGTGGCCAGGTCCAAGAACCGCCGGGCGAGCTGGCGCTCCTCCGCCAGCCGGGCGGCCAGCTTGGGCGCGCCCCGCAGGCTCTGGCGCACGGCCGGCGCCCACGCCGCCACGTCGTCGGGCACGGCGTCGAGGTGCTCGTAGTGGGCCAGCACCGTGGCCGCCGAGCGCTTCCCCCAGCCGGCGAGCCCAGGGAACCCGTCGGCGCTGTCGCCCACCAGGGCCAGCCAGTCGGGGATCGAGGCGGGCGAGACGCCGAACTTGGCCCGCACTGCGTCCTCGTCGTAGAGCGCTCCGGTGCGCCGGTCGAGCTGGACCACCCTGTCGGCCACCACGCACTGCGCGAGATCCTTGTCCGGGGTGCAGATCACCACCTGGTCCACCGTCGGGTCGTCGCCGGTCACCGCGGCGGCCGACGCCAACGCGTCGTCCGCCTCGAGCTCGACCATCGGCCAGACCGTGACCCCGAGCGCGCCCAGCGCCGCCTCGAGGAGCGGGAACTGGCCCAGCAGCACCGGGTCGACGCCCTCGCCCGTCTTGTACCCCGGCCACAGGGCGTTGCGGAAGGACTCGATCACGTGATCGGTGGCCACGCCGAGGTGGGTCACCCCGTCCCCCAGCATCGACAGGACCGACAGGACGACGCCCCGCACCGCCGCCACCTCCTCGCCGTCCGGACCTCCCCGGGAGGGCTGGCCGAAGAACTGCCGGAACAGCTCGTAGGTGCCGTCGAGGAGGTGGACCCGGTTCACCCGTCGAGGGGGGTCGGGGGATCCGGGGGGTCGGGGGGCACGGTCAGCTCCCAGCGGGCCGGCTCGCCCGGCAGCTCCTTGACCTGCCCCCGCAGCTCGAGCACCCGCAGGTGGGCCATCGCCTCGGTCACCGCAGCCCGCCGCATGAAGCCCTCGATCTGCTCCCAGGGCCGGGACCAGTGCATGTGACCGGCGATGTCCCAGGCGGTGGTGGACCCCGAGGCGACGGCTCCCAGGATCTCCTCGAAGCGCTGCTCGTGGTGGGCCAACAGCTCGGCCAGCCGGGCGCCGAGGTCGGCGAAGCGGTGCTCGTGGGCCGGCAGGACCTCGTCGGGCCGGTAGGGCTCCAGCTTGTGCAACGACCGGAGGTAGTCGCCGAGCGGGTCGTCGCCGGCCTGGGGGTGCAGCGAGACGTTGGGCGTGATGCGGGGCAGCACGTGGTCGCCCGACAGCATCAGGGCGTTGGCCGGCTCCCAGAAGCACAGGTGACCCGGCGAGTGCCCGGGGGTCCAGATGGCCCGCAGGTCCCAGCCCGGGATCTCCGGGCGGTCGCCGTCCTCGAGCAGGACGTCGGGGAGGATCTCGTCCACCAGCTCGCGCACCGGCATCGACGCGTTCTGGAGCAGCGAGACCTGGTCGGCCGGGGCGCCCATCCGGCGCAGCATGTCCCCCATGCCGTCGAGCAGCGACGTCGGCTCCTCGTAGCGGCCCCGGATGAGCACCGCATCGGCCGGGTGGAGCGCCACCCAGGCGCCCGACGTCTCGCGCACCCGCCCGGCCAGGCCGAAGTGGTCGGGATGGATGTGGGTGATGAGCACGCCCTTGACCGCCTCGACCGAGGTGCCGATACGGGCCAGGCCAGCCGAAAGGGCTCCGTAGGCCTCGTCGGTGTTCCAGCCGGTGTCCACCAGGTAGGGCCCGGCGTCGGTCTCGAACACGTAGACGAAGACGTAGCGCAGCGAGGTGTTCGGCAACGGGACCGGAACGCTCCAGAGGCCGGGCCGCACCCGCTCGACGGGGGGAAACGGCAGGCTCGGCGTCGGGGACGGGTCGGTCTCCTCCATGTCGATCGGCGAGCTTACCGGCACCCGGCCCGGGATCCCAGGTGGCGGCTCGCCGCCGGCCCGGTGGCCCGGTGGTGGGGCGGCCCGGTGGGCGATCGGTGTGGCAGCCCGGTGACCCGGTGGCCCGGCGGTGAGCCGGCCCGATGAGGGACCGGTGTGGCAGCCCGGCGGGCGACTCGTTAGCGTGCCGTCCGTGGAGCTGGACGGTTCGGTGGCGATGGTGACAGGGGCGGCGTCAGGTCTCGGCGAGGCGGTGACCGACCGCCTCGCGGCGGCGGGGGCCCACGTGGTGGTGATCGACGTCGACGAGGGGCGGGGCAAGGCGGTGGCCGACCGGGTCGGCGGGACCTTCGCCCGGGCCGACGTGGCCGACGAGGACGACGTCGAGGCGGCGGTGGAGCTGGCACGGGGCCGGGGGACGATCCGGACGCTCGTGACCGCGGCGGGGATCAGCTCGCCCCGCCGGACGATCGGCCGGGACGGGAGCTTCGCCTCCGCCCACCCGCTCGACCTCTACCAGCGGGTGCTGCGGGTGAACCTGGTCGGGACGTTCAACTGCGTGCGCCTGGCGGCCACCGCCATGTCCACCAACGAACCACTGGACGAGGACGGCCAGCGGGGCGCCATCGTGACCATCGCCTCGGTGGCCGCTTGGGAGGGGCAGATCGGCCAGGTGGCGTACTCGGCCTCCAAAGGCGGGATCGTCGGAATGACCCTGCCGGTGGCCCGGGACCTGGCGGTGGTGGGCATCCGGGTGAACTGCATCGCCCCGGGTCTCTTCGACACGCCGATCTACGGGGAGGGCCCCGAGGCCGACGAGATGAAGGCCCGGCTCGAGCAGGACGTGCTCTTCCCGAAGCGGCTCGGCCGGGCGCCCGAGCTGGCGGACAGCGTCTTGGACGTCCTGCGGAGCGACTACACGAACGCCACGGTCATCCGGACCGACGGCGGCGTCCGGCTCCCGCCCCGCTGAGCCCGACCCGGCACCACAGCGACACGGCGACCCAGCGACACGGAGGAACCAGCGTGAGCAGCCCGGCGGCGCCGAACCCCTACGACCTGCTCCCGCCGGTCGCCCCGTTCACCCTGACCAGCACCGATCTCGTCGACGGTGAACGGCTCCCGCTCGAGCAGGCCTTCGACGACCTTGGCGTGGGCGGGGCGAACCGCTCGCCCCAGCTGGCCTGGCACGGGCACCCGCCCGAGACCCAGGGCTTCACGGTGACCTGCTTCGACCCCGACGCCCCCACCGCCAGCGGCTTCTGGCACTGGGTGCTGGTCGACGTGCCCGGCTCGGTCACCGAGCTACCCGCCGGCGCCGGCAGCGCCGACGGCTCACTCCTGGCGCCGGGTGCGTTCCACGTCCGCAACGACTTCGGGCAGCGGGCCTACGGCGGGGCGGCGCCGCCGCCCGGCTCGGCCCCGCACCGCTACATCTTCGCCGTGCACGCGCTCGACATCCCGACCCTCGGAGTGGACGCCGACGCCTCGCCCGCGCTGGTCGGCTTCAACCTGAGCTTCCACACGCTCGGGCGCGCCACGCTCACCGCGCTGTTCTCCCGCTGACGCGGCTCGCGGTCCCGCTGACGTCGCCCGGCGGCGGCTCGCGGTCCCGCTGACGTCTTCCGGCGGCAGCTCGCCCCGGTGCGCGAGGGACGGCGACGGTACGGGGGCGGTACGGGGGCGTGCACACACTGGCCCACGCCGCTCCAATCCGCCGCCCGCCACCGAAGGACCGTCATGCCGACGCCCGAGACCGACACCGCGCCGCCCACGCCACCCGACGCGGACCTCGGCCCGGAGACCGGGGGCGGGCCGACCCCCGACCCGGCCCGCATCGGCCGCCTGGGCCAGCGAGAGCTGATCGGGGCCCGTACGGCCGACGTGGGGGCCACCCGCGAGCGGGTCCGGCGCCACCGGCTGCTGCGGCTGTCCCTGGTCCTGGCCCCGATCGCCGCCTGGCTGGTCGTCCGGGACCTGCTCTGGCACGGGGGGGCGTTCGGCCTGCCCCACCTCCCGCCCGGGATCCGGCCGTACCTGCCGGCCATCGCCCTCATCGTCGTGCTGGGGGGTGTGATGGTCGGGCCGCTGCTCGGGGCCGGGCGCTCGCCCCACGTCCTGTACCGGCCCGGGGAGATCCCGGTGCGCTTCGCGGATGTCCGGGGGGCCGACGTGGTGGTCGAGGAGGTGGTCAAGACCCTCAACCTGTTCCTCGCCCACCGCACCTTCGGCGAGGAGATGGGCGGCACCCCCCGGCGGGCCATCCTGTTCGAGGGGCCCCCGGGGACCGGCAAGACCTTCCTCGCCCGGGCGATGGCGGCCGAGGCCGGGGTGCCCTTCCTCTTCGTCTCGTCCTCGGCGTTCCAGTCGATGTTCTACGGCCAGACCAACCGCAAGATCCGCTCGTACTTCCGGGCCCTTCGGGTCCACGCCCGGCGCGAGGGCGGGGCGATCGGCTTCATCGAGGAGATCGACGCCATCGGCGCATCGCGAGGCGGCACGGGCGGGGGCCATCGGGAGGGGATCGCCGGCGTGGTCAACGAGCTGCTCATCCAGCTCCAGTCGTTCGAGACCCCGCCCCGCTGGATCCAGGCGACCGGCGTGGTGGTCGATTTCGCCAACCGGTTCCTGCCCGCCCACCGCCAGCTGCACAAGCCGACCGCCCCGGCGGCCAACATCCTGGTGATCGGCGCCACCAACCGGGCGGCCGACCTCGACCCGGCCCTGCTGCGCCCGGGGCGCTTCGACCGCTCGATCTTCTTCGACCTGCCGACCCGGGCCGGCCGGCGCGACATCATCGACTACTACCTGACCAAAAAGGCCCACGACGACCAGCTCGACGAGCCCGAGCGCCGCGACTCGCTGGCCGCCATGACCGCCGGCTACTCGCCGGTGATGATCGAGCACCTCTTCGACGAGGCACTGGTGTGGGCCCTGCGCCGGGGGGCGGACCGGCTCGACTGGGCCGACCTGACCAAGGCCAAGATGACCGACGAGATCGGGCTGGCCGCCGAGACCATGTACGCCGAGGGCGAGCGCACCATGATCGCCACCCACGAGTCGGGCCACGCCACGGTGGCGTGGCTGGTGGGCAAGGGGCGCAAGCTCGACGTGCTGTCCATCGTCCGGCGCAAGGGCGCGCTCGGGCTGCTGGCCCATTCGGAGACCGAGGAGCGCTTCACCAAGACCCGCAGCGAGCTGCGGGCGCTGATCGAGATCGCCTTCGGCGGCATGGTGGCCGAGGAGGTGTTCTTCGGGGAGAGCAGCTCGGGGGTGGCGGGCGACCTGAAGGCGGCCACCGACTGGGCCTGCCAGATGATCGGCGCCCTGGGCATGGGATCGACGCTGGTCTCCTCAGCCTCCCTCGAGGTGCCCGGGGCGGGCAACCTGGCGGCCAAGGTCCTCGCCACCGACTCGGGGCGCGAGGAGGTGGAGTCGGTGCTGCGCGACGCCAAGGACTCGGTGCGCACCATGATCGAGGCCCACCGGGGCACCGTGGTCGCGTTGCGCGACGCGCTGCTGGACCGCAACGAGCTGGTGGGCGACGAAATCCTGACGGTGATCGAGGGCGCCCGGCCCGGCCCGGCGGCGCTCGGTGCGCTCGGGAGGGGCCCCGGGCGCCTGGGCTAGCTTGGGCGCCTGCTCAGGGAAAGGAGCCGGGACGATGGGGGCACTGCCGGATCTGCTGGAGCTCGACGACCTCGGCGACGGCCGGTACCGGGTGCACCACCCGACGGAGTCGCCCGAGGGTCGCGACGTGGTGTTCGGGGGCCAGCTGCTGGCCCAGATGATCATGGCGTCGGATCGGGCCGGGGGCGGCACCAAGGACCCCAAGTCGCTGCACGCGATTTTTGCCCGCGCCGGCACCTACGCCCAGCCGATCGAGCTGGAGGTGGAGTCCCTCCAAGCCGGGCGGACCTGGGCGAGCGACACCGTCACCGCCCGACAGGGCGAGCGGCTGCTGTCGCGGGGCCTGGTGCTGGCCCACGCCGACGAGCCGGACCTGATGCGCCACGGCCCGGCGATGCCCGAGGTCCCCTCGCCCGAGGACACCCCGCCCGGGGCGGGGCTGGGCTTTCCGGGGACCGAGCTGCGCGACATACCCGATCCGCCCGACGCCCCCGGCGGGGTGCCCACCCAGCTGTTCTGGCACCGCTACGGACAGAAGCTCGACTCGGTGGCCGCCAACTGCGCCGTGCTCGCCTGGGGCACCAACGGGTTCCTCATCGGCCTGGCCATGCGGCCCCATCGCGACCTGGTGGACATCTCCCAGGCCCACCGGACCATCTCGACCGGGGTGATCGCCCACACCATCAACTTCCACGAGCGGATCGACGTGAGCGGCTGGCTGCTGGTGGCCCAGGAGGCCACCTACGCCGGGCGGGGCCGGGTCCACGGCCGGGGACTGGTCTTCACCCGCGACGGGCAGCTGGTCGCCACCTTCACCCAGGATTCGATGGCCCGGGGCATCGAGGGCGAGCTGGACCCCCGCCGCGCCATGTGAGCAGCGAACGGGGTCGGCCACGACGCGCCCGGTGCCGGGCGGGGCCGTAGGCTTCCTGGTCGACGGCACGGAGCGGCACGAGGGAGGACCACGGATGGGGCTGTTCCAGCGAGCACACGACATCATCGAGGCCAAGGCCAGCCGGGCTCTCGACGCGGCCGAAAAGCCCGACGAGATGCTCGACCTCTCCTACGAGAAGATGCTCGAGCAGCTGACCCAGGTCCGACGGGCCCTGGTGGACATCGCCGCCTCGCGCAAGCGCATCGAGCTCCAGCAGACCCAGCTCCAGCACTCGATCGACCACCTGCAGGACCAGGCCCGGGCGGCGCTCGCCGCCGGGCGGGAGGACCTGGCCAAGGAGGCCCTGTCCCGCAAATCGGTCGCCCAGGGCCAGGTCGACGCCCTCGCTCCCCAGCACGAGCAGCTCGCCGAGCAGGAGGAGAAGCTCACCCATACCCTGAGCGCGCTGCAGGACCGGGTGAACTCCTTCCGGACCCAGAAGGAGACCATGAAGGCGCAGTACACGGCGGCGGTGGCCGTGTCGTCGGTGAACGAGAGCGTCTCGGGGATCTCCAAGTCGATCGGTGACTCGGGGGCGGCGCTGCAGCGGGCCCAGGACAAGATCGCCACCATGCAGGCCCATGCCGGGGCGCTCGACGAGCTGCTCGAGTCGGGCGTGCTGGAGGACGTGGGCGGCGGGACCGACGACATCCAGCGCGAGCTCGACCAGGTCAGCAGCGCCGGTGACGTCGACCGCGAGCTGGCGGCGCTCAAGGCCCAGGTCGGCGGTGGTGCCCCGCCCGAGCTGGGTGCCGCCCCGGCGGCCAGCAGCTAACCCTGGCGCACCCCCTCGGGGCGCCGGTCGGCCCGGCCAGGGGGCCAACGGGCGGTAAAGGGTGGAGTCGATGCTGCCGATAACGCAGTGGGACCCATGGGCAACGCCGACCGCGCTCGATGCTGACTCACGCCGCCACGGCGCACGTCGACGCGGAGGAGCGCGCCCGCGAGATCGAGCAGCTCTGGACGCGCCTGCGGCACGACGGCGACCGCACCGCCATCGCCGAGCTGGCCAACCTGTACTACCCCCTGGTCCAGCATGTGACCCGCTCGACCGCCCGCGGCCTCTCCAAGCGGGCCGAGGTGGACGACCTGCAGGGCTACGGGGCCGAGGGGCTGCTCGACGCCATCGAGCGCTTCGACCCGGCCCGGGGCGTGCAGTTCACCACCTTCGCCGCCCACCGGATCCGGGGCGCCATCTACGACGGGATCCGGGGCGCCGACTGGGCGCCGCGCAGCGTGCGCCGCAAGGAGCGGGCGCTGCACGAGAACGAGTCGCACCTGCTGGCCGAGCACGGCCGCCCGCCGACCGAGCAGGAGGAAGCGGGCGGGCTGGGGCTCGACGTGGCCACGCTGCGGGCCCACAAGGTGCAGGTGTCCAACGCCTACGTTGACTCGCTCGACGGCCTGCCGGGTGGCGACGACCTCGACCCGCTGGAGGCGATCGTCGACGACCGGGGCGAGCCCCTCGCCGCGGTGGTGGCCGAGGAGGTCACCCGGACCCTGGCCACCGCCCTCTCCAAGCTCGACGACCGCGAGCGCACGGTGGTGTCGCTCAGCTTCGAGAAGGGCATGACCCTGGCCGAGGTCGGTCGGGTCCTCGGGGTGACCGAAAGTCGGGTGTGCCAGATCCGCGGCCAGGCGGTCAAGCGCCTGCGGGACTACATCTACGCCCACGGGATGGCGCCCGGCTGAGCGATCCGGAGCCGTCAGGGTCGACGGTCCTGGAGATAGTGGCACGGGCGAGAGCCGAGGATGCCTCGACCGCGTGAAGTGCCCTGGCGTCGGTGCGACGGCCTTCAAGTTGGCTCAGCGGGATTCGGGGCGCTCCGGACGGTCCGCCATCAGGAATTGCCGGCGCAGCGGCAGGGCGACCGCCACCGCGGCGGTGCCGGCGGCGCTGAAGGCGCCGGTGCCGAGCACGACGGGGAGCCACGAGACGAACTGGTCGGGGAACGCGGCCAGCACCGGCACGGCCACCAGCACGCTGCCGGCGGCGCCGCCGAACGCTGCCGGGCGCAGCAACCTCCTCGCCCGACCCCGCGTCGGGCGCAGGGCCCGGGATGGGCGCACCACCACCCCGAGGTCGGCCAGCAGGGTCGCCGCCTGCTCGTAGGAGAGCGGCGCCTGGACCCGGTCGCTGCGGTGGAGGAACTCTTCGAAGTCGAGCCGGCCGGCGGCGTGGGCCCGGGCGATCACGCGCAGGAGCCGGATGCGCGCACGCTCGGGGACCAGGCGGCGCGCCTCGAGCTCGACCGCCCCGAGGTCGGCCGCCGTCTTGGCCCCGTCCGCTCGCTGGACGAGCTCCTCGTAGCGGGCGGAGCCGGCGAACCGGCCCTCCGACGCCGCCCGGCGCAGGGTGGCCAGGGCCCGCCCGCGCTCGGCGTCGCCCACCCGGCGCTCCCCCGCCTCCCTACGCATCGGTGACCGGGCTCCAGCCGATCAGGCCCTGGGCCTCGAGCCCCATGAGCCGGTGCACCGCCTGGTCCACCAGGTCCTCCTCGGACGCCCCCGCCATATGGCCCCAGCCGGCGGCCGCCACCGCCCGCACGTCACCTCCGCCGGTCGCCGCCCGGACCAGTGCCACCGTCGGGTCCTCGAGCAGGCCCGCCGGCGCCTCGCCCACCCGGGCCAGCGACACGCCGCTCGGCGGCTCGAAGGAGAGCCCCTCCACCGGCACCGGGCGGTCGGTGGCCCGAACCGCCGGCGCCCGGCCGACGACGCGCGCCGGGCGCGCTGCGCGACCGGCCAGCGGGCGGCGCAGCCGCAGCACCGCCGTGCACACCCCGGTGACCCCCAGGGGGCGCAGCGAGCGCCCGTAACGCTCGATCAGCGCGGCGCGCTCGGTGGGCGGCGCCCCGGCCCGGTGCCCGGCGAGCGAGGTGGCCAGCTCCACCAGGTACGGCTGCAGCGGGTGCCAGTCGTCCACGGCGAGGCGCACATCGAGCCCGGGTGCGAGCTCCCCCAGCTCGCCCGCGAGCAGGGGCCCCCGGTCGTCGCACAGCAGCTGGCACAGCGCCACCAGCTCGCCGCCCGGGTACAGGGCCTCGGCTGCTCCGGAGACCACCCGGCGGATCATCCCCAACCCGTCGGGTCCGCCCGCCACGGTGCCCGAGGTCCCCGATCCCTGCACCGTGGGCACGTAGGGGGGCAGGATGACGATCAGGTCGAACCGCTCGCCGACCACCGCCTGGTAGAGGTCGCCGCAGCGCAGGGTCACCCGGTGGGCCACCTCGTTGAGCTCGGCGTTGAAGGCGGCCACCCGCAGCGAGCGGGCGTCCACGTCGCTCAGCACCGCCTCGGTCGCCCCGCCCGCCGCCAGCAGCCCCTGGACCCCGCACCCCGCCCCGAGGTCGAGCACCCGTCGCCCGGCGGTGCGCGGCAGGACCGCGGCGAGGCGCAGCGAGTCGAAGCCGACGTAGGCCGCCGCGCCGACCGCCTCGGCCGCCTCGTAGGTGGGGGGCACCCCGGTCATCAACAAGCCGCCCAGCGCGGGGACCACCACCCAGCCCTCGGTGCGCAGGGCCCGCCCCCGGGCCACCAGTAGCCCGGCGTCGAGCAGCGCGGCGAGGGCCGGCGCCAGCGTCGCCGATGGGCCGTCGCCGGGCGTCGCGTCCCGCAACTCCGCCTCGTCGACCGGTCCCCCCAGGGCGAGCAGCTCGAGCAACGGCCGCTCGGGCCGCTCGAGCGCCCCCAGCGACCGGGTGGCCGCGGCGCGCCCGGGCGCGAACAGGGTGGGGCTGACGAACTGGTGGTAAAGGGCGGCGTAGCCGACGTCGGCCAGCAGGGCGCGCAGGGCGCCCGCCGCGGCGAGCTCGATCGGGCTGAGGGCGTCGGCGACGTTCACGCCGCCCCCTCGGTGACGCGCTCGACCCGGGCCCGCTGGACCTCGGAGAGGTGCTCGATGGCCGTCGGGTGGGTGGGCAGCACCGAGGGCACCGGGTGCTGGACCACGGTGCGCAGGTTGGCCGGCAGGGAGAACACGAATGCCAGCAGCTTGGCCACCACCAGGTAGAGCTCGGGGGGGATCTGCTCGTCGAGCCCGCACACCGCGTACAGGTACCGGGCCAGGGGGGCGTCCTCGACCACCGGGATCCGGTGCCGGGCCGCCTCGTCACGGATGCGCAGCGCCACCGGACCGACACCCTTGGCCAGCACCCGGGGAGCGCTGCCGGCCTGCGGCCGGTACTGCAGGGCCACCGAGTAATGGGTGGGGTTGGCCACCACCACGTCGGCCGTCTTGACCGCCGCCATCATCTTGGACCGCGCGATGGCGTAGGAGCGCTTCCGCAGCTCGCCCTTGGTGGCCGGGTCGCCCTCCTGCTGGCGGCGCTCGTCCTTCACCTCGGCCTTGGTCATCTTGAGCCCGGCGGTCAGCCGGTGACGCTGCACCGCGTAGTCCGCCGCCCCGAGCCCCAGCCCGAGCAGCGCGACGACGCGCACGAAGCCCAGGACCGACGAGGCGAGGTAGCCGACGATCGGGCCCAGGCCGACCGGGGCGGTGCCGGTCAGGGTGCGCAGCGCCCCGTCGAGCGTGCGGTAGGCCACCGCGGCGAGCACGGCCAGCTTCAAGAGTTGCTTGACCAGCTCCCACAGGGTGTTGGGCGAGAACAGCCGTTTGATCCCCTCCACCGGGTTCACCCGGGACCAGCGGGGCCGGGCCGCCTCGAAGGAGAAGCCGGGCCCCACCTGGGCCACGTTCAGCGCCACGCCGAGCGCCATCATCACCGCACCCAGCGGGAGCACGATCTCGAGCGCGTCGAGCAGTCCGGACCCGAGGACCCCGACGGCGGCCGAGGTGGTCGGGTGGGCCATGACGTTCGCCGCGGCCGTCATGGACCCGACCACCTTGCGCTCGGCCGTGCCGAAGTACCACGGCAACAGCAGCGAGCCCACCAGCACCGCCGCCCAGCCCCCGATGTCGGCCGAACGGGCCACCTGGCCCCGGCGGCGCGCCTCGCGCCGGCGCTTGGGGGTGGGCTTTTCGGTCTTGGAGTGCTTGTCCCCTACCGGCACCGGCTCACCGCCCGAACAACCCGGCGCCGTCGCCGACCGCCCGCGTCAGCAGGTGCGTCACGTAGCCCGGCAGCACCGAGATGCCGACCCCGGCCAGGACGAGGGCGAGGAAGATCTGGAGGGGGAACCCGAGGACCCACACGTTGACCTGCGGGGCCGACTTGGCGAGCAGGCCCAGCACCACCTGGGCGACGAACAGCACCGCCAGGACCGGCGCGGCGATCTCCAGCGCCGAGGTGAAGAACGTGGCCAGGTCGGTCGCGACGATCGACGCCATGCGGCCGCTGGAGCCGAGGGTGAAGGGCGGGGCCCGGAACGAGGTGATGAACCCCTGCACCATCAGCAGGTAGCCCCCGGACACGAAGAGCAGCACGACGGCCACCTGCTCGTAGAACTGCCCCAGCAGCGGGGTCTGGTCGAGCCCCAACGGGTCGACGGAGGGCGGCAGGGTCAGGCCGCCGGCCAGGTCGAGCAGGCTGCCGGCCGCGGTCACGGTGGCCAGCAGCAGGTTCACCACGAAGCCGAGCGCCACCCCGGTCACGATCTGGACCACCAGCGACCCGACCAGGCCGGCGGTGTCGGTCGGTAGGGAGGCCGCCGGGATGGTGGGACCGACCAGCAGGGCCAGGCCGGCGGCGATCCCGATGGTGGCGACCGACGGGATCACGGTGCGGTTGTTGAACGGCGGGACCACCATGAGCCACGCCAGTGCCCGGGCGAAGGCCACCAGCACGGCGATCAGCCACGAGGCGTCGACGGCGACCTCCACCCATCACCCCGACCCGAGCAGCTGGGGCAGGCTGGAGAAGAGCTGGTGCACGTACCCCTCGAACTGGCCCAGCATCCAGTGCCCGCTGACCCCGATGACCAGGCCGACCACCAGCAGCTTGGGCACGAAGGTCAAGGTGACCTCTTGGATCATGGTCACCGACTGGAACAGCGAGATGAGCAGCCCGACGAGCATCGCCGACAGCAGGATCGGCGCGGCGATCTTCGCCGCGGTCAGCATGGCACCCGAGGCCAGGTGCAGCGCCAGCTGCTCGTTCACCGGAAGCTCGTCACGAGCGACTGGGTGACCAGCACCCAGCCGTCCACCAGGACGAACAGCAGCAGCTTGAACGGCAAGGACACGAGGGTGGGCGGCAGCATCACCATCCCGAGCGACATGATCGTCGCCGCCACCACCAGGTCGATGATCAAGAACGGCACGAAGATCACGAAGCCGATCACGAACGCGCTCTTCAGCTGGGTGAGCAAGAACGCCGGGATGATGGTCGCCAGCGAGTCCTTCATCGGCTTGGACGCTGACTCGTGGGCCGCCTTGGTGGTGAGCGCCAGCTCCTCGGATCCCGTCTGCTTGAGCATCCAGGTCTTGAGCGGCACCTCGGCGCGGTCGTAGGCCTGGGTGGCCGAGATCTTCCCGTGCAGGTAGGGCTGGAGCCCGACGTGGTTCATCGCGCCGAGGGTCGGCGCCATGATGAACAGGGAGATGAACAACGCGATCCCCACCAGCACCTGGTTCGGGGGGGTCGTCTGGAGGCCGAGGGCCTGGCGGGTCAGCCCGAGGACGATGACGATGCGGGTGAATCCGGTGAGCAGGATCAGCAGCGACGGCGCCACCGCGAGCACGGTGACCGCCAGGATGATGAGGATGCTCGAGGTCGGCTTCTTCAGGCTGTCCCCGAAGTTGAGCGTGACCTGGCTCGAGGCCAACAGCAGGTGGGTCACGTCGTGGGCATCGGGCGGGTCGGCGTGATCGGGTGCAGCGGCACATGGCGCGTCGGCGTCACCGGCGGACGGTGGCGGCGCGCAGCGAGTCGAGGAACGACGGGCGGCCGGCCGGCCCGGCGCCCTCGGCCGCCAGCTGCGGGGGCACCAGCGACATGGTCGACGCGGTGTGGCCGGTGGCGCTCGCGGCGGTGGCGGTCGGGGCGGCAGTGCCCGGGGCAGTGGCGCCGGGGCGGCCGGCGACCGACCGCACGGCGGCCATCCCGGCCAGCGGGGCGACCGGCCGAGCTTCGGGATCGGCGTCGGTCCGGGTCTCGTCGAGGAAGGTGATCGTCGAGCCTGCGATCCCGACCAGCACCTCGCGCTCGCCCCACTGCACGGCGGCGATGGAGAGCCCCTTGCCCAACGACTGGCGGCTGAGCACGGTGAGGGGGGTCGAGCTCCGGGCCCCCCGTTTGGCCCCGGCGCCCGAGCGGCGCGCTCGGCCCATCACCTTGCCCACCCCCCAGACCCCGCCCACCACCACGACGAGGGCGACGATCATCTGGAGCAGCACGTGGCCCACCGAGATGTCCCCCCCGGTCACCGGGGCGGTTCCCGACCCGTGCCCGGCGGCCCGGTGCACCGCCGCGGCGAGGAGCAAGGTGGCCCGGCCCTCGCCGAGCGGCGGGCTCACCGCCCCACCCCGTCGTGCGCGACCACCTCTTCGATCTGGACCCCGAGCTCGGCGTCGTCGATCACCACGATGTCCCCCCGGGCGAACAGGGTGCCGTTCACCAGCACGTCCACCGGGCTGTTGCGGGACCGGTCGAGCTCGATGGTGGAGCCCGGGTGCACCTCGAGCAACTCACGCAGGGCGAGGCGGGCCCGGCCCAGGACCACCTCGACCTTCAGCTCGACGTCTTGGAGTGCCTCGATGGGAAGCCCGGTCGTCGCCGGGCCCGGTCGGGCGCCCGGCGGGGCTCCGGGTCCGGCCGGATCGGGGCTCGATGGGGGCAGCTGGGTCATGGCGCACCTCGGCTCGTCGTGGGTCGGCTCGTCGTGGGTCGGCTCGTCGTGGATCGGCCCGTGGCTCGTCGGCTCATCGCTCGTCCACCTTGTGGCTCGTCACCGTGCAGGCCAGTCGCCTGCCCTTCTCCACCAGCAGGCCCCGGGCGAAGGGGATCCCCTCGGCCAGCACCTCGAACGGCGTGTCGGAGCCGGCCTCGAACCCGAGCGGGATCACGTCCCCCACCCGCAGCCCGAGCAGCTCGGTCGTGGTGAGCGGGACCGGCGGGTACGCCACCTGCACCTCGACCGGCACGTCGTGCAGCCGGGCCCGGCCGGCATCGGACCCCCCGGGCTCGTCGGGGCCGCCGATCCGCTGGAGCCGTTCGAACGCCTCGACCACCGGCAGCAGGGCCGACATGGGGATGCTCAGGTGGAACGACCGGGCCGGGTTGTCGGCCACGACGATCGAGAGCTCGACGATCAGGCAGGTCTCCTCGGGCCGGCTCGCCTGCACGTAGATCGGGCTGCTGAGCTTCTGCACGGCGCCGATCCCCGACTCGAGGAAGGCGGCGAAGGCGGCCGGCACGGCCAGGAACAGCTCGTCGACGATCGGTCCGATCAGGTGGCTCTCGATTTCGGTGAGGCCGGGCCGGTCGAGGACCTCCACCCCGTCGCCCCCGAGGTAGACGTCGATGAGCTGGAGGACGAGGTCCACCCCGAGGTGCAGCACCAGACGGCCCTCGAGGGGCAGCACGACCGCGCTGGCGAGGAACGTCGGGTCGGGCAGCGTGCCGGCGTAGGTCTCCCAGGCCATCTGCTCGAGCCCGGCCACCTCGAGCTGGACCGCCTGGCGGAGGTTGGAGGTGAGGGACCCCCCGATCCGGTGCGCCATCGTCTCGAACACCGGCTGGAGCCGGCGGACCCGGGCCCGGTCGAGGACCTCGGCCCGTCCGAAGTCGTAGCGGCCCACCCTGGTGTCGCCGGGCGCGTGGACCGGTCCCGAGCTCACGCCGCCCTCGTGGCGCGCCGGCGAGCGCTCCGCCGGCTCGGGCCTGCCGGGTCGCCCGGAGTCACTGGATGGCCTCGAGCGAGGCGATCGACTGCTGGGTGGTGCTGATCACCTTGGTGTTGGCCTCGTAGGCCTCCTGCGCGGTGATGAGGTTGGTCAGCTCGTTGCCGAGGTCGACGTTGGACTGCTCGAGCTCGCCCCCGAGCAGCGATCCCCGGCCCCCGGCCGCCGGCGGCCCGACCTCGGCCTGGCCGGAGTTGCCGGTGACCGCGTAGAGCCCGTTGCCCTGCAACGAGAGCCCGCCGGGGTTGGCGAAGGTGGCCAACGAGATCTGCGCGAGGGCCTGGGTGTTGCCGTTGGAGAACGTCCCGGTGATCACCCCGTTGTCCCCGACGTTGTAGCTCTGCAGGGCGCCCGAGGCGTAGCCGTTCTGGCTCTGCAGGGCCGCCGTCTGCTGCACGGCGAACTGGGTCAGCGCGGCGCCCGACGAGGGGGCGGGGAACTCGAAGTCCCATGTGTCCCCGGACGAGAACGTGTAGCCGGCCGGCATGGCACTCACCGCGACGGCCAGCGAGCCGTCGGCGTTGGTGGTCGAGCCGGTCACCGTGGACACCTGGCCGGTCGACGGGTCGAAGGCGATGGTCGGCGGCGTCGTCCAGAGGTCGTCGGTGCCCCCGGCGGGGTTGGGCACCGTCCCCTGCATCGTCCAGGTGTTGGCCGTGCCGGCCACGCCGGTGAACGTGAGGGTCACCGGGACGACGTCGCCCAGCGCGTCGTAGGCGTCGAGGGTGGTGGTCACCACGGTCGGGGCGGTGCCCACCCCGTTCCACGCCGGCAGGTTGCCCCCGAGGGTCAGCTGCGTGGTCGCCGAGGCCGGGATGGTCTCGCCGGTGGGGATCTGGATCCCCGTCAGGGGTGCGTTGGTGTCGAGCACCCCGGTCCCGCTGGCCTGCCACCCGAGCACCAGGCCGCCGTTCTGGGTCGACAGGTCGCCGTTGGCGTCGACGGTGAGGCTGCCGTCGCGCGTGTAGTACTGCACGCCGCCCTGCTCGACGACCAGGTACCCGTTGCCCTGGATGGCCACGTCGGTGTTCACGCCGGTCTCCTCCAGCGAACCTTCCGACAGGTTGGTGGCCACCGCCCCGACGCTCACCCCCGAACCGATGGCCACCGGGTTCACGCCGGCTCCCCCGCCCCCGGCGGGAGGGGCCGCCGCGCCGGCGAGCTGCTCGGCCAGCAGGTCCTGGAACTCGAGGTCCTGGCTCTTGTACCCGACCGTGTCGGAGTTGGCGATGTTGTTGCCGATGTCGTCGAGCAGTGACTGGTTGGCCTCGATGCCCGACACGGCGGCGAGGAGTGAACGTTCGGTCATCGTGCTGGTTCTCCCATGTTTCGGTGCTCGGTCCGGGGGGCCATCGCCGTCCGGTCACTGCTGGTTCGCTGGTTGCCTCGGTGGGTCACGACGGGTCTGCGGGTGGTGCTCACGAGGTCACCGATCACGAGGTCACCGCACCCGAGGTCGCCGCAGAGACCTCGGAGACGGCGGCCAGCGGGACGGCGGTCCCCGCCACGTCGAGCGTGGGGTTGCCGCTCGAGTCGAAGGCCACGCCGGTCACCGCCCCGGTGACGGTGGCGCCGCCGACGGTGGCGCTGACCGACTTGCCGATGAGGCCGGTGGCCTCGTTGGCCTGGGCGGCCGACTCCTCCTGGGTGATCGCCGCGCTCATCGAGTTGACGGCCTCCATCTGGGACAGCTCGGAGGTCTGCTGCATGATCTGGCTGGGGTCGGTGGGGTTGGTCGGGTCCTGGTTCTGCAGCTCGGCGATGAGCAGCTGCAAGAAGAGCTGGGGGTTGCTCAGCTGGCTCGCCGCCGTGCTCGACGACGTGGCACTGGTCGGGTCCGAGGACCCCACCCCGTTCACGCCGATGGTCATCGTGCTCCTCCCCTCTGTTCGGTGGTCACAGCCGGACATCCAGCAGGTGCGCCCCCGAGCCGGTGCCGGGGGCGGCGACGGTCGCCGGGACCCCGGAGCCGGCCGGGCGGGCCGACGAGGGCAGCGAACCGCCCGATCCGTCCGAAAAGGCGGGCGGGCCCGGGGACGACGAGCCGCGGTCGGGGTCCCCCCCGCCGGCGTCGGCGAGCACGACGGTGGTGCGCGCCGCGTCGCCCGACAGGTGCTGCTGGAGATCGGGGAGGCTCTGGCGCAACGCGTCGTGGCCCGCCTCGGTCGCCGCGGCCAGGCGCACCACGACGGTCTCGTCGGTGGTGGTCACGGCGACCCGGACGTCGCCCAGCTCGGCCGGGTGCAGCGCCACGCTGATCGAGCGCGTCCCGTCGGCTCCGGCGCGCAGCGGCGACACCACGCTCACCAGTTGCGACGCGACGCCGGGCAGGTTCGACGCAGCCGTGCCCCCGGGGGTGCCGGCGGTGGGAGCGGGAGCACCCGGAGCCGCCGGCGACGTCAGCGGTCGCTGCTCGGTCGTCGACGCCGACGCGCCGGGCGCCCACGTCGCCACCGGGCCGGCGACGGTCGAGGCCGGGGTCACCGTGGACGGCGGACCTTGGGTACCGGCGCCGTTTGCCCTGGCGCCGTCGGTGCCTGTTCCCGTGGGCGTCGCGCCGTCGGTGGGCGGCGCGTCGGGGCTCGTCGAAGCCATTCCCGCTCCCCGGTCGAGGTGTGCCCCGCTGGCTACGCGGTCCCCGGCGCCTCCCGCCGGTGCCGACGAACCGGTGGCCGGACTGTCGGTCGCCTGCACCGAGGCTGCCGAGGCGGGATCGCTCGGCGCGGCGTCGCCCCGCGCGCCGCTGGCGGATCCCGACCCGCCCGAAACCGACCCGGCGACGTCGCCCACGCCTCGGGGCACGGTCCCGTTCGACGCCCCGGGCGCTGGGCCGGCGCTGCCGGCGCTGCCGGCCACTGCTGCGAGAGGACCACCAGCCGCCTCGGCTACAGGAACCGCCGGCGGGGCGGTGGCGGTGGAGGGGGCCGCCGGGCCGCCCGCCCCGTCCTTGGCGCTCGATCGGGTGGACGACCGCTCGGGGCCCGCGCCCGGGGTGCGACCACGGCGGGCACCCGGGTCCTGGGCGCTCCCCGCCGGCGCGGCGGCCGGTGGCACCGGGTCCCCCGGCGACGTAGGGCCGCTCGGTCCCGAGCCGCCCCCTACCGGCGGGGACGCCCCGGGGTCGGCGGCAGGCAGGGCGTCGCCCGCCGCCGGAGGGGGACCGGTCGACCCCAAGGTGTCGAGCAGCGTCTGGTGGAAGCTGCCGTTGTCGCCCGGCGCGCCGACCGGTCCGCCGTCGCCCAGCTCGCCGCCGGTAGCGGAACCGGGTGGCGCCGGGTCGGTCACCGCGCCGAGGGCCGGTGCGGGCGTCACGCCGCCACCCCCAGCGCGCCCATGATCGACGACACGTAGCGTTCGGTCTCCGGGTAGGGCGGGATGCCGCCGTACTGGGACACCGCGCCGGGGCCCGCGTTGTAGGCCGCCAGCGCCAGCGGCAGCGACCCGAACCGGGTGAGATAGCCCGACAGGAGCTGTGCCGCCCCGTCGATCGCCTGGGCGGGATCCATCGGGTCGACGCCCAGCCCGGCTGCGGTCTGGGGCATCAGTTGCATGAGGCCCTGGGCACCGGCGCTGCTGACCGCCGTGGTCGAGAAGCCCGACTCCTGGCGCGCCACCGCCACCAGCACCGTCGCCGGCACCCCGTAGGTGGCGGCCGCCGAGACGAAGAGGGGGGCCAGGGCGGCGGGCACTCCGGCCGGCACGCCGGCCCCGCTCGAGGCGGCGCCCGAGCCGGCGGCGGTCACCGCGGCGCCGGTGGCCGGGGTGGCCCCGGTGGCCGAGGTGGCGACGGTGGTCCCAGTTGGGCCGGGCAGGACCCTGCGGATGGCGACCGGATCTCCCACCGCTTCGACCCGCACCGCCGCCCCGGTGTGCGGCGCGTCGATCATCTCGCCGTTGCCGATGTAGATGCCCACGTGGCCGGGCGACGTCGCGGTGCCGTCGCTGCCGGCGAAGAACACGAGGTCACCCGGTTGGGCGTCGGCCAGGCTGGCTACGGGGGTGCCGGCGGTGGCCTGCTCCTCGCTCGTCCGGGGCAGGGTGACCCCAAGCTGCCCGTAGACGTACTGCACGAACCCCGAGCAGTCGAACCCCGCCGGCGTCGTCCCGCCCCACTGGTACGGGACGCCCAGGAACTGCTCCGCCTCGTCGACGACGTCGGCGCCCGAGGGCGACCCGGCTGCGGCGGTGCCGCCGGTCGTCGGGTCGGCGGCAACGCCGGCGACCGAGCCGGTGACCGAGCCGGTGGCCGTGGCCGGTCCGCCGAGGATGCTCTGCACCGACGACAGCACGGCGGCGAAGTCGCCGCTCGGGGCGGCCTGGGCCAGCGCGGCGGGCAGCCCCTGCAAGGTGGCGCCGATCTGCGCCGCCGTTCCCTCCAGCGCCGACAACGTGTCGGTCATCTCGCGCCCTCCACGCCCTGGCGCTGGCGCTCGAGCCGGTCGCTGACCCAGCGCGCGGTGACGATGTCGTCCACCGTCCGCACGTCCGCCCGGCGCTCGTCGTCCTCGTGCTCGGCCCGCCGTCGCTGGTCGAGGCGCTCGAGCACCGCCACCCGCCGGGCCGCCTCGGACCACGCCACCCGGGCCCGAGCGGCCGCCTCGGCCACCAGGCCGACCTGGTGCTCGGCCACCCGCAAGCTCCCCGCGGCCAGCGAGGAGGCGAGTTCCTCGCCCTGGAACACCGCCTCGGCCACCACGCCGGGCGACGGTTGGAGCGCCCGGTACCGAGCCAGCTCGGCGTCGCGACCGATGAGCGCCGTCCGAAGCTCCTGCTCGGCCCGGACGAGCGCGGCACGGGCCAGCTCCTCCTCGGCGACCCGAAGGTGGAGGATCGCCTCGAGCCGGAACCGGTACCGCTTCACCGGACCGCCGGGACGGCGTCGACGGGCCCGGCCGGAACGGGGTCGACGGGCCCGGGCAGGACCGCGGCACCGGGCCCTTCCGGAAGCTCGCCGGCCGGGACGATCTGGGGCGAGGCGGTGGCCGGATCGTCGGTCGGCGGTGCCTCGGCCCCGGTCACCGGCCCGGGTACCGGCGGTGCCAACAGCGACGCCAGCCACCGCCAGGCCTCGGCCGGCGCCACGGTGGTGGACACGTCCTGGCGCAAGAAGCCGTCGATGAGGTCCTTCAGCTCGATCGCCCGGTCGAGCACCGGGTCGGCGCCGCGGGCGTAGGCGCCGATCTCGACCAGGTCCTTGGCGTCGCGGTAGGTGGCCATCAGGCGGCGGAGCTCGCGCGCCAGGGCCCGGTGCTCGGGCGACACGATGGCGGGCTCGACCCGCGACACCGAGTCGAGGATCTCGATGCTCGGGAAATGCCCCGAGGTGGCTAGCCGGCGCGACAGCACGATGTGCCCGTCGAGGATCGAGCGGGTGGTGTCGGCCACCGGCTCGTTGAGGTCGTCCCCCTCGACCAGCACCGTGTAGAGGCCGGTGATGCTCCCGCGCTCCCCCGCGCCGGCCCGTTCGAGCAGCCGGGGCAGCAACGAGAAGACCGAGGGCGGGTAGCCGCGGGTGGCCGGCGGCTCCCCCGCCGACAGGCCGACCTCCCGCTGGGCCATGGCGAAGCGGGTGAGGCTGTCCATCATCAGCACGACGTCCAGGCCCTCGTCGCGGAACCACTCGGCGATCCGGGTGGCGGTGAACGCGGCCCGGATCCGCACCAGCGCCGGCTGGTCCGAGGTGGCGACCACCACCACCGAGCGGGCGAGCCCGGCCGGTCCGAGGTCGCGGCGGATGAACTCGTTGACCTCGCGCCCGCGCTCGCCGATCAGGGCGAGCACCGAGACCTGCGCGTCGGTCCCCCGGGCGATCATCGACAGCAGGCTGGACTTGCCGACGCCCGATCCGGCGAAGATGCCCAGCCGTTGCCCGCGCCCGCAGGGCACCAGGGTGTCGATGGCCCGCACCCCCAGCGACAACGGGAGGTCGACCATCGCCCGGGTCAGGGGGTGCGGCGGTTCCACGTCCAGGGAGACCTGGTCGCAGTCGAGCAACGGCGGGCCGTCGTCGAGCGGGTGGCCCAGGCCGTCGAGGACCCGCCCGAGGAGCTGGTGGCCCACCCCGACGCTCAGCGGCCGGCCCAGCGCCTCCACCCGGTCCCCGTAGCGAACCCCGGTCGGCGCCCCGAGCGGCATGCAGGCCAGCGTCCCGTCCTGCACCGCCACCACCTCGGCCGGCAGCACCGAGCCGTCGGAGCGCCGGATGTGCACCGCCTCGTTGACCGCGGCGTCTACCCCGTCGACCTCCAGCCGCAGGCCGACCAGCCGGGTGACCCGGCCGCTGGGCCGGGGCGCCACCGCGTCGCGCACCGAGGCCCGCAGGGAGGCCGAACGCAGGACGCTCATCGGGACCGCCCCGGACCCGGCGCGGGCCGCACCCGGTCGAGCTGCTCGCGCACCCGGTCGATCGCCGCCCCGATCTGGGCGTCGATCCGGCTGGGACCCGCCTCCACCACGCACCCGCCGGACTCGACGCCCGGGTCGACGCGCACCGCCACGGCCCGGCTCGCCAGGGACGCCACGTCGTCCTCGGTGAGCCCGCTGCCGGGCGGCAGGCGGACCACCAGGTCCTCGCCGACCGGGGCGACCGCCAGGGCCCGCACCAGGGCGTCGCGGGTCATCGGGGTGCCGCAGGCCAGCTCGTGGTCGACCAGCGCCCCCAAAAGCTCGAGCGCCAGGTCCACCGCGTCGCCCACCACCTCGTCCACCACGCTCTGGCGCTCGGCGAGCGCAGCGGCGGCCACCTCGGACAGCCGCCGGGCGACGGCGCTCACCGCGAGGTCGCGCTCAGCCGCGGCGTCGCGTACCCCGTCGGCCTGCGCGGCGCGGTACCCCTCCTCGTAGCCGAGCCGCCGGACGCGCTCGGCCACCTCGGGCGCCGAGGTGAACAGGTCCGACACCAGGTCGTCGGTCAGGCCCGACGACGCCAGGGCGTCGGCGTCGAGCACCACCGAGGCCGGCGCGTACGAGCCGGACGGGCGCCCGCTGAGCACCCGGCCGGGCCTAGCCGACGAGCTCATCGGTCCCCCGTCCGAGGACGATCTCGCCGCTGTCGGCCAGGTCGCGCACCGCCTTGACGATCGTGGCCTCCGCCGCCTCGACCGCGGAGAGCCGTTGGGGCCCGAGCGACGCCATAGTCTCGACCAGGTCCTCCGCCGCCCGTTCGGAGATGTTGGCCGTGAAGCGCTCGACGACATGGGGCGGCTTGCCCTTCAGGGCCAGCGCAAGGTCCTTGATCACCACCGAGCGCAGCGCGATCTGCATCGTCTGGTCCTCGAGCGCCGCCACGTCGTCGAACACGAACATCTCGCTGCGGATCCGCTCGGCCAGCTCGGGGTCGGCCGACTCGAGGCCCGACAGGATCTGGCGCTCGGCGCCCCGGTCGGCGCTGTTGAGCACCGCCACGATGCGCGCCACCCCGTCCACGTCGGTCGAGATCCCCCCGGCGCGCACGAACGCCGAAAGCCGGGTCTCGAGCTCGGTGGCGATGGAGGCCACCACTTCGGGCGGGACCGGCGCCATCTTTGCCATGCGGCGCGCCACGGCGACGCGCAGGTCCTCGTCGAGCCGCTCGATCACCCGGGCCGCGTGCTCGTGCTGGACGTTGGCCAGCACGAGCGCCACCGTCTGGGGGTGCTCCTCGCGGATGAACCCGACGATCTGGTGGGGGTCGATCCGGTTCAAGAAGTCCAGCGGATGGTTCTGGCGGAACGTCTCGAGCTCGGACATCACCTCGCTGGCCCGGCTCATCCCCAGCCGGTCGCGCAGCCAGCGGCGGGCCAGCTCGGCACCCCCCTGGCGGACCTGCAACAAGGCATCGGCCTCGCGGGCGAACTCGGCCACCACCTGGCGGACCTCGTCGGCGGACAGGATCGGCAGGCGGGCCATCTCCGCCATGATCGAGATCACGTCGGTCTCGCTCATGTTGTTGAGGAGCTTCTGCGCCCGCTCGTCGTCGAGCTGGGCGAGCACCACTGCGGCGCGCTGGGCCATGGCGAGCTCGGTCATGACGCCCGGTCGGAGGGCGCCTTGAGCGCCAGCCAACCCCGGAGGACGTCGGCGACCTCCTCGGGTTGGTCGTCGATGATGTTCTCGATCTCGAGCGCCCGGCGTGGGGCGTTGAGCGCCAGCGGGGCGGTATCGCTCGCCGACTCGGTCAGGGCCTGCTGGAGCGCCAACGAGCTGATCATGGTGTCGGTGGGCACCGACTGGCGGCGGGCCCGCTTGGAGTTGCGCCAGAGCAGGAACAGCACCGCCGCCGCGAGCAGGAAGGCGCCGAGCGGCTTGGCGTCGGCGGTGAGCGGGCTCGAGCCGCCGGACTTCGCCGCCGAACCGCCCACGGCGGCCGACTTCACGAACGGGGCCTCGTGCACGCTCAGCACGTCGCCACGCGACGTCCGGATGTTGGCGGCGGCCGACACCCCTTGGGTGAGGCTGGCCAGCGACACCCCCTTGGGCAACGCCTTGGAGTTCACGAGGACGGCCACCGACTGGTCGGTGACGGTGCCCGGGGCCTGGGTCACCGACTGGCTCTGGGTGCTCGGCTCGCAGGTCTGGTTGGAGGACGACGACGAGTAATTGCCCGAGCCGGTCGAGCTGATGGTGGGCGTCGTGGTGGAGCCGGCGGCCCCGCTGGGCGGCGAGCCGGTACCCGAATAGGTCTGGCTGGAGGTCTGGGTGTTGGTGCAGGCCAGCACCGGCTGGCCCTTGGGCCCCGGGACGATCGAGTTGGTGGTGGTCTTGACCTGGTCGTAGTTCAGCTGGGCGTTCACCTGGACGTCGGCGTTGCTCGGGCCGAGGACCGAGGTCAGGTACGCCAGCACCTTGGACTGCTCGGCCTCGTTGTAGGCCGCCGTCTCCCCGCTGCCGCTCGCCCCGCCCGAGGTCACCCCCGGGCCGGCCAGCAGGTCCCCACTCGAGTCGGCCACCGTGACGTCGGCCGCCGCCAGCCCGGGCACGCTGGAGGAGACCAGGTGGACCACGGCCGAGACCTGGTCCCCGGTGAGGGTGGTGCCCGGACGCAGGTCCACCAGCACCGAGGCGCCGCTCGGGCTGGTCTGCTGGAGGGCGAAGGTCTGGTCGGCCGCCATCGCCACGTTCACCTGCGAGGCGGTCACCCCGTTGATCGAGTCGATCGTCTGCTCGAGCTCGCCCTGGATGGCACGCAGGTAGTCGGCCTGCTGGGTGAGCTGGGAGGTGGTGAGGCCCTCCTTGTCGAGGATGGAGAGCCCGACCGTGCTCGACGACGGCAGGCCGGCCTGGGCGGCCGCCAGGCGCTCCTGGTCGACGTCGTTCTGGGGCACCAGGATGGTGCCACCCCCGTCCTGCAACTGGTAAGGGACGTGGTCGGTGGCCAGCGTCTGGGTGATGGCGGCGGCGTCGGTGGGCTGGAGGTTGGTGAACAGCGGGGCGTAGGTGGGCTTGCCGGCCAGGGACATGAAGACCACGGCGCCGCCCACGATCCCGACGGCGACCAGCGCGGTGAGCACCCGCTGGCCGGGGGTGAAGCCGCTGGCGAACCGGCGGGCACCCTGACGGAGCCGGGCGAGCTCGGTGGCGGGGACGAGGGCCACGGCGTCAGAACGACATGCCCATGATGCTGTTGTAGGACGTGACCGCCTTGTCGATGAGGGCGTCGGAGACCTGGGTGTCCAGCGACGCCTGGGTCGCGGCGATCATCGTGTCGGCCAGGTTGCCCTGCCCCGCCGCCGCCTGGGCCTCGTCGGCCGACGCCGTGCTCTGGGCGTTCTGCAACGAGTCCACGGCGTTGCCCACCAGCTGGGAGAACGAGTCGCCCGACCCGGCGGCGGGAGAGGCGGAGGCGGTCGGGGCGGCCGCCGAGGGCAACGGCGGCAGCGGGGGAATGGGGGGGATCACCTGGTCAGGACCCGATGGTCAGCCCGGCCTGGTAGGCCGACTTGGCCTGCGAGATCACGTCGGTGTCGGCCTGGTAGCCCTGCTGGGCCTCGATGAGGGTCACCAGCTGGTCGGACATCGAGATGTCCGGCACCCGGACGTCGCCCTGGGCATCGGCGAGCGGGCTCTGGGGGTCCGACTCGACCACGCCGGCCGTGCTGCCCAGCTCGATCGCCGACACGGCGACCCCCTGGCCGGGGGCCACGGCACCCGGGATCCCGGGGTCGACCGCGCTGAGGATGGGGGTCTGGGCGGCGTAGGTCGCCGAGCCGGTGGGCGCGACGTCGTCGATGTTGGCCAGGTTGCCGCCGGTGGTGTCGATCCAGGTCTGCATGGCGTCGATGCCCGAGCCGGCGATCGGCAGCGCGCCGAAGAGGCTCACTGGAAGCTCCCGCCGGCCGCCCCTTGGACCAGCCGGAACTGGGCGTTGAGCATCTCGCTGGTCGCCTGGTACTGGAGGGTCGCCTGCTGGGCCTCCACCAGCTGGTCGCTCAGCGAGACGTTGTTCCCGTCGCTCGCCGGCGGGTTGCCCGACGGGCCGGAGCTGACCGTCGCCGTGGCGGTGCCCGACGACCCGACGGCTTGCTGGAGGCTCTGCTCGAAGGAGACCTCGGTGTCGGTGAACCCCGGGGTCTCGGAGTTGGCGAGGTTGTTGGCGATGGCGTCCTGGCGCTGGGTCAGGCCGTCGACCGCGAATTGCAGGACCCCGACGATGTCACCGCTCATCCCATGCTCCCGTTCCCTGCCGCTCGGCCCGATCCCGGTGGATCGCGCCCTTGCTGAGCACTGAGCGCGCGACCGACCTGGCATCGCTGCCCAGTGATCGGCGCGTCGGGACCGCGCCTTTAGGGCCTTTTTTGGGTTTGCGGGTGTGCCGGTTTGCGGGTGTGGGTGTGCGTCAGGCTCGGCGGTCCAACAGCGCCGGGCCGCGCTGCTCGGAGCGGCGCATGAGCGAGCCCAGGGCGCCCAGGCGGGCCCGCAGCTGTTGCTCGACGTCGCCCTGGGCGGCGTGGATCATCTCGGCCCGCCCGGCCAGCGCCGCCGGCAAGGGGCCCAACCCCTCGGGTGCGGCGTAGGGACCGGGGAACGGTCCGGCACCGGCGAAGGCCTGCCGGTAGGCGACGAGACGGGCGCTCAACTCGTCGAGCACCGCGCTCCACCGGCGCTCGCCCGGCTCCGCGCCGGGGCGGCGATCGTCGGTCACGCCGTTGCCGTGGCGGCCCTGGCGGTGGCCGCCGCGGCGCGCGGCTCGCCGGCCAGCTCGGCCGCCACCTGACGGTTGGTCCGGGCGATGCGCTCGATCATGTCGGTGCAGGGCTCGATGAGCGCCGGGTCCTTGGTCAGGTTGGCCTCGACCAGCTGGCGGAGGCAGAAGGAGTACACCGCCCACAGGCTGCGGCCGACCGGGGTGGTGACGTCGAGCGGGTCACGGAGCGCCAGCACCACTTGCTGGGCGTGCACCAGCCGGTCGTTGACCTCCTTGAGGTCTCGACCGGCCAACGCTTCGGTGGCCCCGTGGAGGTCCCGCAACGCGACGTCGAAGAGCATCAAGAGGCGCTGCGTGGGGCTGGCGGTGACGACCTGGTCGACCAGGTACCGCCGCCGGGCCGCCGCCAGCGCGTCGTCGTCGCCGGGCATCTCAGAACCCCGGCAGCTGGTTGATCTGGCTGGACAGCAACGAGCTCTCGTTCTTCAGGGTGCCGAGCGTCGCCTCCATGGTGGCGAACTCGTTCTCGAGCACGGTCTGCTGGCTGGCTTCGAGCTGCTGGTACTGGGCGATGCCGCTGTCGTACCCGGCGGCCTCGTCAGCCAGGCCCTTCATGGTCACCGTCAGCGAGCCGGACACCGAATTGGTGGCGCCATCGGCGAGGGTGGCCAACTGCTGGGCGACCCCGGGCGAGTAGGTCACCGAGCCGAGATCGGTCGCCCCGCTGATCCCCTCGGCCTGGACGAGGACCGACAGCCCAGCGAGGTCGCCGGTGGCCGAGGCCGCCAGGACCTGGCCGGCACCGGTCGCCGCTTCGCCGTTGATGGTCCCCTCGACGTCGGTCCCGGCGAAGGTGACCGGCGCGCCGGGGTCGCCGCCCAGGCCCGAGGCGCCCGGGCCCGAGGCGCTCGAGGTCACCTCGAAGCTCTGGATGCTGCCGTACCCGCTGCTCGCCACCTCCAGCGCGCCGCTCGAGTCCACGCTCGCCTCCAGCGACAGGCCCTGCTGGGCGAAGGCGCGGTTCAGCCCGCTGGCGATGGCGGCGGTCCCCTCGCCGGCCGCGGTCTGGTAGGTCGCGCTCGACCCGCCCTGGGTGAAGGTGAGCGCCTCGGCCACCGACACCGAGCCCGCGAGCGCCGTCCCGAGGTCGGTCGCCTGGGTCGCCGACTGGGTGACCGCCACGTCGTAGCTGCCGGCGGGGGTCTGGTCGCCCGCGTAGAGGAGCGAGACCTCCCCGGCGTAGGCCGGCTGGGCGGGCGCGAAGCTGACCCCCTGGGTGAACAGCGCCTGCACCGTCGACGGGTTGGCGGCGTAGGCGCTCTCGAAGGCCGCCTGGTCGAACGAGAGCGTCCCGTCCGAGCCGAGGGTGATCCCCGCTCCGGCGGCGTTGGCCAGGCTCGAGGTACCCCGGGCCGAGCCGAACACGGACAGGATCGCCTGCTGGAGGCCCGACAGCACCGCCGAACCCATGAGCGGCCCGGCCGTCTTGGTGGTGGCGTCGTAGCCCCCGAGCGAGGCGATGTCCGACAGCGCCTGGTTGGCCGCGCTCACCAGCGAGGCCACCTTGGTCGCCTCGCCCGAGGCGTCGGGCTGCACGCTCACCGTGGCCTGGCCCACGGCGCCGACGGTCACTGCGGTGCCGGGCAGCAGGTTCGAGAACACGTTGGTGGCCGAGGTCAGCGTGTAGCCGCTGGCGCCCCCGACCGACACCGAGGCGTCCTGGGCGGCAGTCACGCTCTGGAGCGACCCCAGCCCCGAGCCGGCAAAGGCCGCCGGGTCGACGCTCACCGATCCGGCCAACCCGGTGCGGCCGGCCCCGACCTGCAAGAGCAGCCCGCCCGAGGGCAGCGTCACCGACGACGCGGTGGCGCCGAGGCCGGCGGCGTTGACGTTGGCGATCACCTGGGAGAGGCTGCCGTTGCCGGTCGACACCAGGGCCGCGTCGGCGGTGCCCACCCCGAGCAGCGATCCGTAGGCGTTGACGCTCGAGGCCACGGTGGCGCTCAGGGAGCCCGAGGGGGCAGCGAGGGTGACCTGCTGGCCCGGGTCGATCGAGTCGAGGGTGCTCTGGGTCCCGTCGACCGACACGACGGCGTCGACCCCGACTCCGGACGGCCCGGCGCCGAGGCCGAGCCCACTGGCGGCGTCGCCTCCGGTGACCTCGATGGTGGCGGCGCTCCCCTGGCGCAGGGAGGCGAGCTGGAGGGCGCCGGCGCCCGAGACCGAGGCGGTCAGCGGCGCACCGGCGGCAGCGGCGGCCTGATCGATCGCGGTCGCCAGCTCGGCCGGGGTGAAGGTTCCGGCGGCCAGGGTCAGCGAGTAGGAGGTCCCGTTCACCGACACGTCGAGGGTGTCGTTCGAGCCGGCGACCACCGTGGTGATGCCGGGCAGGGGACTGGCGCCGGCCACGGTCGCCGCCTGGGAGGACTGGGTCACCGCCAGGATGTGCGAGCCGAGGGCGACCCCGCCGGCCGCACCCAGCGAGGCGAACCCGAGCGCACCGGCGCCGGTCGCCACCAGCAACGAGGGCGCCGTCGTGACGATGGTCCCCGGCGACGACACCGAGCCTTGGGAGACGAGCACGTTGCCCTGGGCCAGCGCGTTCACCGTGAAGGTCAGCGACCCGGGGGTGGCGCCGTCGGCCGGGCTCGCCGTGGCAACGGTGGGGCTGGAGGTCGTGGCCGCCATGAGGTCCCACGACGAGGGGGTGTCGAGCTGCTGGGCGGCACTCGACAGCGACTGGAGGTCCGACGCGATGGTCTGGTAGTCGGACGCCTGGGCCGTGGCCGCGCTCTGGCGGTTCTGCAGGTCGGTGATCGGGATCTGATAGCCCTGCAACAGGGCGGTGATCACCTGCTGGGTGTTGATGCCCGAGACGAGCCCGTTGACCGAGACCGAGGAGCCGGTGCTGGTGACGCTGGAGCCGGTGCTGCTGACGGTCATGGTGCCATCCTTCCCTCCGAGCCCCGGCCCGTCGGTGATGCCGCCCGGCGGGGCCCGGGACCCGCGACGGGGCGGGCGACCCCGGTCCGGGACGCGCCAGGCGATGGCGCCCCCCGGACCGTGAGCCGACCGGCCCTGCTCATCAGATGAGCTTGAGCACCAGGGACGGTTGCTGCTGCGCCTGGGCCAGCATGGCGGTGCCGGTCTGCAACAGCACCTGGTCCGTCGAGTACGTGGTCATCTCCTGCGCCATGTTCACGTCGGTGAGCTGGCTGTCGGCCGCGGTGAGGTTCTGCTGGCCCACGGTCAGGTTGGCCACGATGCTCTGCAGCTCGACCTGCACCGCGCCAGCGCTCGCCTCGATGGTGTCGACGGTGGCGATGGCCGCCTGGACGACCGAGGCCGCGGCGGCGGCGGCGGAGGCGCTGCCCACGCTGATCGAGCTGGAGAGCCCGAGCGAGGTGGCGTCGGCGCCGGACAGCGACAGGGTGATCTGCTGGTTCGTCAGGTCGAAGGCCCCCACCTGCAGCACCTGGTTGGTGAAGGTCCCGTCGAGCAGGGTGGTCTTCCCGTAGCTGGTGGTGCTGGCGATCTGGGTGATCTCGGACTGCAGGGCCGCGAACTCCGACTGGTTGGCACCGAGCGACGTGGAGTCGTTGGTGGCGCCGTTGGCCGACGACAGGGCCAGCTGGTCCATGGTCTGGAGGATGCTCGAGATCTGGTTGAGCGCTCCCGACGCGGTCTGGATCAGCGACACGCCGTCCTGGGCGTTGGAGATCGCCGTCTGGTACCCGTTGGCCTGCGATTCGAGCGCCTGGCTCGTCACGTAGGCGGCGGGGCCGTCGGCGGCGGTCTGGATCGCCAGGCCCGACGACAGCTCGTCGATGGCCTTGGACACCCCTTGGTCGGTGGCATTCAGGTTGTTGTACGCCGCCAGGGCGGACAGGTTGGTGTTAACGACGAGAGAAGACATCCGTATCCTCGGTTCTCGTGCTGAGCGGCCCACGTCCGTGTGGACCACGCTCGCTGGTCGAGCCCCGGGGGCGGCGTTCGACCGCCGGCGGGACAACCCACCGCCGGGGCGGGTCGAGATTCCTATCGGCCCGATGCCATTGGGGCTTGAGTCGAAGGTGGACCCAGCCGATACAACAGGTGTGGCCGCGCGGAGGGGGGTGAGCGTCCCGACCCGCTCACCGGGCGCCCGGTGAGCGGGCACCGGCCGGCCACGGTGGTCGTCTGGGGCGACGGGAACCGGCAGACCAGCCGGCGCTTCGTGGCCGAGCTGGAGCCCCAGACCTCCCCCGGCGACCAGGTCGTGCTGCTCGGGTCGGGGCGGGACCCCGACGACTCAGCGGCATGGCGGGTGGTGGGCCCGGGACGCTCGCTGCGGCGCCTGGCCGGGGACCGGCCACCGCCGGCGCCCCACCCGGTGATCGTGGTGGTCGACGACCGGGCCACCTTGAGCGAGGGGTGGCTCGACCGGCTGGTCGCCGCCTTCGAGGTCCCCGAGATCGGCGTGGCGGCGCCCACGAGCAACGTGGCCGACGGCGACGAGCTGCTGGTGGGCGTGCCGTACCGGCCGGGCGAGCGCAGCGCCCGGGCCCGGTTCTTGCGCCAGGTGGGGGCGGCCGAGCGGGCACGGGCGGTGCGCGCCGGGCGGCTCGGCGGCCCCTGCGTCGCCGTCCGGCGCGCCGTGCTCGGCCCCGACGGACCGGCCCGGTGGCGCGCCCATCCCGACGTCGGGGCGTGGGTGGGGCGGGCCGGGCGGCTCGGGCTGGGAGCGGTGGTCGTGCCGGGGGCCCACGCCCACCACCCGGGGGGCGTCCCCCGCTACCCGAGCGAGCCTCGCCGCGACCTGGCCCCGTTGGTGAGCGCCTGCCTGATCGTGAAGGACGAGGAGGCCAACCTGGGCCGCTGCCTGGGTTCGGTGACCGAGGTGGCGGACGAGGTGGTCGTCTACGACACCGGGTCGACGGACGGCTCGGTCCCCCTGGCCCGCCGGCTGGGCGCCACCGTGGTGGAAGGGCACTGGGACGGCGACTTCGCCCGGGCCCGCAACGCCGCCCTCGACGCCTGCAGCGGCCGGTGGGTCCTGTGGCTCGACGCCGACGAGGCGCTCGTGTGCGACGACCCCCGCGGGCTCCGGGGCGAGCTCGCCGCGGCGTCGAGCGACGCCGAGGGCTTTCTGGTGATGATCGACAACATCCGGGGCAACGAGGCGGCGACCGTGATGACCCACCCCGCGTGCCGCCTCTTCCGGCGCGCCTGTGGCCGCTGGGAGGGCGGCGTGCACGAGCAGGTCGTGGCCCGCTCGGGCTCGGTGGACCTGACTCTGCAGCTGACCGACGCCCTCCGGATCACCCACTGGGGCTACCTGCAGGCGGCGATGACCGGGCGCGCCAAGGCCGATCGCAACCTCCGCTCGGCGTTCGGCGACCTGGCCGGCGGGTCCGAGCTCGATCGGGGGGCGCGCCTGTTGAGCCTCGGGCGGTCGCACCTGCTGGCCGGGCACCATGTCGAGGGCCTCGACCTATGCCGGCAGGCTGCGGCCATCGCGTCGTACCCGGGCACCGTTCGCCTGGCGCTCCGGGGCCTGGCCGAAGGCCTGCTGGCGCTCGAGAAGCCCGACGAGGCCCTGGTGGAGATCGATCGCCTGCGCCGGATCAGCGCCGTGCCCAGCCTGGCCAACGTGCTCGAAGGGCGGGCCCGGCTCGACCTCGACCAACCCGCTGCCGCCCTCGCCTGCTTCGACGCGGTGCGCGACGGGCTCGACGACGACGGGTTCGAGTACGGGCCCCGCGACGTCGCGGCGGGGCGGGCCGAGGCGCTCGCGGCGCTCGGACGCCACGGCGAGGCGGCGGACACCCTGCTCGACTCGCTGCGGCGCGACGGCGGGCTCGACACCCACGTCGGGCTGCTGGTGGAGAACCTGGTGGCGGCAGGGCGGGGCCTGGGCGAGATCGCCCAGGCCGTCCCCGCCCACCGGGCGAAGGCGTTCGTCCCGCAGCTCCTCCAGCTCCAGCCCGAGGCGGCCGACCCGGCGCTCGAGGCGTGGTACGTCCACGATCCCTCGTCCGAGCCGGTCCTCGCCACCGCTGCGGTGCTGGCTCCCCGGCTGGAGGTGAGCCGCCAGCTGGTCTGGTCCCACCGCCTGCGCCGGCACGGGGTCCCCGCGGCCTGCCCGCTGGTGCGCTCGGCCACCGACCTCACCATCGCCGCCGCCACCCGGGCCATCGCCGCCGCCGCCGCGGCCGCCTTCGGCGACCCCCGGGCGCGCCCGGCCTTCACCGCCAGCGTCCTCGCCGTGCCCCCCGGCGAGTGGGCCGCGACCACCCAGGCGGTCGCGGCCCTCGATGGCGGCCTGGCCGCGCTGATGCAGGACCTGGGGGCCCCGGCGGAACCGGCGACGTCCGCCGGGCCCCGCCCCGGGCCCGGGTCGGGGTCGGGGTTCACCGAGCCGCCTCACGGACCGGCTCGGCCCGTGTTGGCCCGGCCGGGTCCGAGCATGCGGCGGGTGCTCGTCGTCGATGCCGACCTGTCGGCGTTGCGCTCGGCGGCGGTGGCCGTGGTGCTGGCCCGCGCCGGCCACAGCGTCACCGTGGTCCAGCCCCAGCCCGCCGCCCCCCTGGCGGCGCTGCTCGAGCCGGCCGGTGTCACCGTCCACGGGTGGTCGGCGAGCGAGGAGCCGTGGACGAAAGCCGCGGCCCGGGTGCTCGCCCGCCTCTACGCCGAGGCGACCTACGACACGGTCGTCCTCTCCGCCTCGGCAGCCGAGCTGGTGCCGACGATCCGCCGGCTCCTGCCGGCGGCGGCCGTCGTGCTCGACCTCGACGACGCGGGGCCCGGTTCTGCCCCGGCCGCCGACGTCGGCGGAGGCGCCGGCGACCACGCTCGGCCCGACCTTCTGTTCTCGTCGCTGCCTCCGGCGCCACCCGATGCGGCGCCGGGAGGAGATCGTGGTGCGGGGACCGGCTCCGGGCCGCGGGCCCCCGTGGCCCTGCTGCGCGCGTCGGCCGCCACCGCCCTCGGCCCGCGTCCTCCCACTCCGCTCGGGGCACGTCACGGGATCTGCATCGTGGGCAACTTCAGGAGCGCCGATCCGGCCAGCCGAAGCCGCTGGACCGACGAGGTCGCCCCGGTGCTGGCCGACCGGCTGGGTGCGGTCCCGGTCGTCGTCGTCGGTGACGATCCCGGCGGCGACGTCGCCGCCCCGTTCCCTGCGGCGCTCGACGCCGGCCCACTGGCCGATCCCACCCCTTGGCTCCGCAGCGCCCGGGTGGTCGTCGTACCGTTCCTCGACCGGGCCGAGCACTGGCTCGGCGCAGCGGCGTTGTGCGGCACCCCGGCGCTGGTGGTCCCCGATGGCACGGGCACGGCGGCGTTCGTCGAGGCAGTGGCCGCACTGGCCGCCAACGACGAGCTCTGGCGGCGGTTCGCGCCGTTGGCACCCGCGGCCACCGAGGAGGCCCCGAACGCACCCGACCCCCTGGCGACCCTGACGGGCCCGTCCCGGGCCCCGGCGCGACCGCTCGGGTCCACCGAGGCACCGGCCCCGGTGCCACCGGCCCCCGGGCTGCGGTGGGTCGGGGACGTCTTCGCTCATCACAGCCTCGCCCGGGTGAACCGCGAGCTGGTGGCGCGGCTCGGCACCCGACTGCCCCGGCTGCGGGTCACGACGGCGGAGGGCGGTGCCAGGCCCGGGGACTCGGCGGCCAAGCTGGCGGCGATCACCCTCGAATCGGCCGCCGACGCCCGGACGCCCGTCGCCCTAGAGGTGCGCCACCAGTGGCCGCCCGACTTCGCCCCGGCCCGCTCGGGCCGCCTGGTGCTCATGCAGCCCTGGGAGTTCGGCGGGTTCCCGGCCGAGTGGGTCGGGCCGGTGCGCGACGTCGTCGACGAGCTGTGGGTGCCCACCGCCTGGGTGCGCACCCAGGCGGTGGCGAGCGGGATCCCCGAAGCCAAGGTGGTGGTCGTGCCCAACGGCGTGGACACCGCGACGTTCACCCCCCGGGGCCCCCGCCTCCCCCTGCAGACGACCAAGGGCACCCGGCTGCTGTTCGTGGGCGGCTGCATCGCGCGCAAGGGGATCGACGCGCTGGTCGAGACGTACCTGGCCACCTTCGACGAGGACGACGACGTGTGCCTGGTCGTCAAGCCGTTCGGGTCCGACGGCGTCTACCGGGACACGAGCATCGAGGGAGAGATCCGCCGTGCCGCGGCCGGCGGTGGGGCGGCGATCGAGGTCGTCGACGGCGATCTCAGCGACGAGCAGATGACCGCCCTCTACCGCAGCTGTGATGCGCTGGTCCACCCGTACCGCGGCGAGGGGTTCGCGCTGCCGGTGGCCGAGGCCATGGCGTGCGGGCTTCCGGTGGTCGTCACCGGCGGCGGGGCGACCGACGACTTCTGCGACGGGGAGACCGGCTGGATCCTGCCCTCCCGGCGTACCGACATCCGGCCCGGGGACTGGACCCCGACCGCCGCGGGGACCTGGTGGCTCGAGCCCGACCGCCGGTCCCTGGCGGGCGCCATGCGCTCGGTGATGGCCGAGCCGGCCTCATGGCGGCGTCGGGGGCAGGCGGCACGGGACCGGATCGTCGCCCGCTTCACGTGGGAGGCGGCAGTGGAGGTGGTCGCCGGGCGGATCGCCGTGCTGGCGGGGCTCGGACACGAGCCGTCGTCCGGTCCGCCGGTGCCCCTGGCGGCCGGGGTCGGGGGGTGACGCAACCCGCGCCGATCGCCCGAGCACACCCGGCATCGCTTCGGGTCACCGTCGTGGTCGTCGTCGGACCGCCCGACGCCGAGCACCCCGGACTGGCCGAGGGGTTGGCACGCGTCAGGGCGGAGGTGTCGGCGCACCCGTCGGCCGAGCTGGTCGTCGTCGATGACGGTGGGGGCCCGGCGGTGCGCGCCGCCGCCGGTGCCCTCCGGGGACGGGTCCGGGTGGTGCACGAGCCCCGATCCCTGGGCACGCGGCGGGCCCAGGCCGACGGGCTCGGGTTGGCGTCCGGCGACGTGCTACTGCTCGCCGACCCGCTCCAGCCGCTCGGCGCGGGCTGGATCGACGCACTGTGCCGGCCGTTCACGTCGGACCCGGGCGTCGGGATGGTCGAGGCGATTTGGCCAGCGCAGGCGGGTGCGGTTGAGCCAGCGGAGGCGGGTGCGGGCCTCCAGCCGGGGGTGGCGGTCGCCGTCGCCATCCGGGCGACCGCGCTCGAGTCGGTGGGCGGCGCCGAGCTCGTGAGCACCGCGCCGGGGGACCCGGTCCCGGGGGGCGCAGGACCGGCGGGCGCAGGACCGGTGGTCAACCCGCTGCTGGCGCCGAGCGTGACGGCGGAGCTGGCAGCCGGGCGCTGGCGCACCGCCCAGGTCCCCGGTCCGGGCGCGACGCGCGCCACGCCGGGGTGGGGCGGCGACCCGGCGGCCGTGTCGGGGACAACGTACTGGGACCCGCCCCGGCTGCCCGAGTCGAGCGCCCGGGGCCTCAACGTGGTCGGGCTGCTGGAGGCCGCGTGCGGCATCGGCGATGCCGGTCGGCGCTACGTCGAGGCGGCCGAGACGGCCTCGGTGCCGGTGGCCACCTTCGCGTTCCACCTCCACGGGTCGCCCTGGCTCCCCCACCACCGACGCGGCGACGGGACGTTCGCCCACGACACCACGCTGGTCGTGCTCAACCCCGAGCTGCTGCCCAGCTACACGACCCTGGGCGGGGCCGAGCTCTGGGCGGGCCGCTACACCGTCGGCATGTGGTTCTGGGAGGTCGACCGCATCGCTTCCCACCACCAGGCGGGGCTGGGGTTCGTCAGCGAGCTGTGGGTGTCGAGCGAGTTCCTGCGCACCACCTTCGTACGCCACACCGACAAGCCGGTGGTCCACATCCCGCTTCCGGTCCCCGCCCGCCCCGGCTCGCCGCCCGGTGATCGGCGGGCGCTGGGCCTGCCCGACGCCTTCACCTTCCTCACCGCCTTCGACTACGGGTCGCTCGAGGCGCGCAAGAACGCGCTGGGGACGATCGAGGCGTTCCGCACCGCATTCGCACCGGGCGAGGGCCCGGTCCTCGTCGTGAAGACGACCAACCCGCACTTCGACCCGGACGGCCCCCGGCGGCTCCGGGCGGCGGCGGGCGGGCGGCGCGACGTGGTGTTCCTCGAGCAGCACGTCACCGACGCGCAGCTCGGCGCCATGATCGCCCATGCCGACTGCTATGTCTCGCTCCACCGCTCCGAAGGCTTCGGTCTCGCCCCGGCCGAGGCCATGGCGTGGGGACGCCCCGTGGTGGCGACCGCCTACTCGGGAACCCTCGACTTCATGACCGACGCCAACAGCTACCTGGTGCCCTTCGATCTGGTCGACGTGCCGCCGACGGTCGCCGGGTCCTATCCCTCCGGCTCGCGGTGGGCCGAGCCCCGGATCGACGCGGCGGGCGAGGCCCTGCGCTCGATCTGGGACGACCGCAGCGAGGCGCGGGCCCGGGGCGCTCGAGGCCGGGACGACATCCGCCGCACCCACAGCCCGGAGGCGGCGGGCCGGGCGATGGCGGACCGGCTGGAGGAGATCGACCGCGCTCTCGGGCGCCGGCCCCCGGTGGACGACCGCCCCCGCGGCGCGGCGCGCCGTCCGGGCCGGCCGAGGACCGAGCCCGCCCGGCGATGAGCGCCGCCGAAGGCACGACCATCCGGAGCGTGTGCCTCGTCGTCGACGACGCCCGCGTGGTCGACCCGCCCGGCATCGACGAGCTGTGCCGCACGATGGCCGCCGGGGGCATCGCCGTCCATGTGCTCGGCTGGGGGCCGGCCTCGGATTCGGACTCGGCGCCGGCGTACCAGCGCACCGTTCGGCCCGATGCCACGATCCACCGGCTGGTGCCGGCCGTCCACCCGCTCGACGGCCGGGCCGAGGTCCGCGCCACCCTCCGGGCCGCCGCGGCGGCCGAGCTCTACCGAGCACTGGACGCCGCCGTCGATTTCGACGTCGTGGTGGCCCTCGCCGACCCGGCAATCGTCGCCACCCTCGATCTCGCCGAGCGGACGCTGCTGGCCACCTGGCTGGACCCGGCGCTTGACACGTCGGCGGGCGCCGACCCCGATCGGCGGGGCGAGCCGGGTCGGGCCGTCGCGGGGATGCTGCGACGGCTCGGCACGTGCCGCTCGGACGTCGTGCTCGTCGCCTCGGGGGCGGCGGCGCGACGACTGGCGTCGACCCTCGGGGACGACGCCCCGCCGGTCGAGGTGGTCGCCGGGCCCGGCCCGGTGCTGGCCGCCCTCGCCCGCCACCACTCGGGCCGCGCCGCGGCGCCCCAAGCCCCGCGCCCCGAAACGGCGACGACGCCGAGCGGGCGGGGCGGGCCCACCGTGGGGGTGGTCGTCGCCTACGACGACCCGTCGGCGGCGCAGCGCTGCGTCCGCAGCCTGCTGGCGCACACCGAGATCGCCCTGCAGCTGGTGGCCGTGAGCCGGCAGCCGGCACCGTCGCCCTTGGGGGTGCCGGGCGGGGGGTTGGAGCTGGTGACGCCGCCCGGGCCGCTCACCGCGGCGGAGGCCTTCAACCTCGGCCTGGACCATCTGCGCGGCGACGAGGACTGGATCGTGCTGGTCGACGGCGGGGCCGAAATGACCTCGGGCTGGTGGGACGCCTTCGTCGCAGCGCTCGAGGCGGACCGCGAGGCCGGGCTGGCCTGGCCGGGCGAGCTCGAAGCGCCGGGGCCGTGCGCCGTGCTCCGAGGGCGGGTGACCGAGCTGGTCGGTCGGTTCGACGCGGCCGCCGCTCGCCCCGACGCCGACTACCGCGCTCGGGCGGCGCGGCTGGGCGAGCGATCCGTGGCGGTGCGCACGGAGCGGGTCCTGAACCACCGCGACCCCGTTCGGGCCGGTGCCACGCCACCCGCCGCCGGCATGCGGTCCCCACGCGCCGCGCCACCGGAGGACGCCGCGGGTGGGCCGTTCCTCGTCGCCGCCCTCGCCGAGCACGTCCTCGGCGATCCGGGCATCCTGGCCACGTTCGGGGGCGCGTTCACGCACCAGGACCCGGCCGCGCTGGTGGTGTGGGGGCCGGGTCTCGACCCCACCGCCTTCGAGGCGGCCCTGGCCGAGGTGGCCCACCTGGCCGACTTCGACCTGGCGGGAGGGCCCAAGCTGCTCGCCCTGCTGCCTCCCCACGACGAAGCCGCCGACCGCGAGCTGGCCGACCAGGTCCGGGCCGTCATCGCTCCGGCACGCCCCACGGGGGCGCTCTCCCACCTCCCCCTCGTCCGCCCGGGCGGCGCTGACCGGTTGCGCCTGCTCGCCGCCCGGGCCTGGCGGGCAGAGCACCAGCACCGGCGCGTTCCGCCGTCGGGGGGATCAGCGCTGTAAAGGTTTGTCGCCGGCCTGCCGAAAGACAGGCGACCCGCTTTGGATCGGTCTGCCTCGAACGCCGCCCGGTCCCGCCGCCGACACAGAACCACAGGTCAGAGGGACGCTTCGATGACCGGCCAACAGAGGATGGGGCTGTTCGGGGTGCCCGTCGGGGTCATCGTCATCGTGGCGATGCTCGTGGTGCCGCTGCCCACGTTCGTCCTCGACCTGCTCATCACCGTGAACATCTCGGCGGCGCTCGTCGTGCTGCTGACCACCATGCACGTGAAGAAGGCGCGGGACTTTTCGGCCTTCCCCTCCCTCCTGCTCGTCGCCACCATGTTCCGGTTGGCGATCAACGTCAGCGTCACCCGCCTGGTCCTGCTGCACGCCAACGCCGGGACGGTGGTCCAGAGCTTCGGCAGCTTCGTGGTCGGCGGCCAGATCGTCGTGGGGATCGTGGTCTTCCTGATCCTCATCATCATCCAGTTCGTGGTGGTCACGAGCGGGGCGGGACGGGTGTCGGAGGTCGCCGCCCGCTTCTCCCTCGACGCCATGGCGCCCAAGCTGGTGGCGATCGACGGCGAGCTCAACACCGGCCTCATCGACGAGAAGGAGGCCCGCCGGCGCCGCAAGGAGATCGACGAGACCTCCGAGTTCTACGGGAACATGGACGGCGCCAGCAAGTTCGTCCGGGGCGACGCCGTGGCCGCGCTCATCATCACCTTCATCAACCTGATCGGCGGCTTCGCCATCGGCGTGGTCCAGATGCACCTGTCGGTGGGCAGCGCCATCCACACCTACAGCATCCTGTCCATCGGCGACGGGCTGGTCTCGCAGATCCCGGCGCTGCTGCTGTCGATCTCCTCGGGCATCATCGTGACCCGCGGGGCGACCGACGACGAGGACTTTGGCACCGACGTCGTCCGCCAGCTCGCCGGTCAACCCCGGGCCCTGCAGATCGCCGGCGTGGCCATGGTGATCCTCGGGCTGGTGCCGGGGCTCCCCCACATCCCCTTCATGATCATCGGGGTGGTCCTCTACGCGGCGGCCGGGCGGATCAGCGGGATGGCCGCCGCCCGCCCGGCCGCACCGGAGGAGACCCAACCGGCGCCGCCGGCCCCCGACACGCCCCAGGCGCTGGCGAACGAGATGCGCCTCGAGCGGCTCGAGCTCGAGCTGGCGGCCGACCTGACCCCGCTGGCCGATCCGGACCGGGGGGGCGACCTCCTCGACCGGGTGCGGGGCCTGCGACGCAAGGTGGCAGCCGAGCGCGGCTTCGCGATCCCGACCGTGCGGACCCGCGACAGCCTCAACCTGCCGGCGAGCACGTACGCCATAAAGGTCAACGGGGTGGAGGTGGCCCGTGGCCAGGCGCCGCCGGGACGGCTCCTGGCCATCGGTAGCGGGCTCGAGGCACTGCCCGGCGAGCCGACCATCGAGCCGGTCTTCGGCCTGCCGGCGAAATGGATCCCCGCCGAGGCCCGCGAGCGGGCGATCCTCCTCGGCATCACGCCGATCGACCGCTCGGCCGCCGTCATCACCCACCTCGCCGAGGTGGTCGCCGCCCACGCGGCGGAGCTGCTCAGCGCCCAGCAGGTCCAGATCCTGCTCGACTCGGTCCGTAGTTCGGACCCGGCGGTGGTCGAGGAGATGAAGGTGGCCCAGCTCACCCTCACCGAGCTGCACCGGGTGCTGTGCTCGCTGCTGCGCGAGGGCGTCCCGGTGGTCGACTTCGTCCGCATCGTCGAGGCGGTGACCGAGCGGAGCCGCCAGCCCAACAGGACGCCGTTGGCACTGGTCGAAGCGGCCCGGGTGGCGCTCGGGCCCATGATCACCGCCACCCACGCGACCGACGGCGTGCTGTCGGTGATCACCGTCGACGCCTCCTTCGAGCAGCAGCTGGTCAACGGAGTGCACCCCACCGAGGCGGGCCCGGTCCTCGCCGTCGAGCCGCGGTTGACCGAGCACCTGGTCGCCGACGTGCGCCGCCTCTACGACGACGCCGGGCGGGCGGGGCAGTTCCCGGTCCTCGTGGTCGCCTCGACGTTGCGTCCGGCGCTCGTCCCGCTCTTCGCCGCCGCGCTGCCGCGGATGGCGGTCATGTCCATCAACGAGGTTGGGCGCCAGGTGCAGCTGCACCGGGTCGGGGTGGTGAGCAAGGCCGATGCAGCGATTGGTGTATGAGGGGAACGATCCCGAGCAGCTGTTGCGCGACGTGTGGAGCAAGCACGGCACCGCGGTACGCCTCAGCGAGCCGGTAGAGATCCGCCGCGGCGGGCTCTTCGGCTTCTTCGCCAAGGTCGTCTACCGGATCGAGGTGGAGCCGCTCGGCCCCGATGCTCCAGCACCCGCCGGGCCGGCCGGACGATCCCGTCCCGCGGGCCGGCCCGGCACCGCGCCAGCACCGGCGCCGCCCGCCCAGGGGACTCGGGGCATCGGTCCTCGGCGCCCCCCGAGTGCCGGGCCGTGGACGGGCGAGCCCCGGGTCGTCCCCGGGCCCCCGCCCCCGGCGGGCATGCCCGGCACGCCCGGCATTTCCGAGCCGTCGACCGCCGACCGGCTGGCCGCGGCGACCCTGGGACGGCTGGCCGACGACACCGTCGACGTGCTCGAGCTGGGAAGCAACCCGGGGCTGCCGGTCTCCTTCGAGGCGGTCCTCGACGGGGTGGCCAGCTCGCTGGGCGAGCCGCCCGGCTCCTTCCACCCCGGCTCGGTGGTGCCCCGCACCACCCTCGACGACCTGATGACCCAGTCCACCCCGCCGCCGGGAGCGCTCTGGGAGCCGCCCGGGCCGGCCCAGCCGCCCGGGGCCCCGTCGCCGCCGACGGGGCCAGCACCCCCGCCCCCCGCAGGTGCCCGGTCCCCAGGCCCCCGACCGCCCGGGGCGCCGTCGGGCCCCCGGACGCTCCCCCCCGCCGGCATGGCCGCCCGCCGCACCTCCACCGTGCTCGAGCTCCTGTACGGCGCCGGCTTCCCCGAGCACCTCCTCGCCGGTATCCGGCGCCTCGCGGCGCCCGACCTCAGCCTCGAGGAGGCCTTCGCGTCGCTTCCGGCAGCCCCTGGGCTGCCCCACGTGCCGGGCAGCCTCATCGCGGTGGTCGGCGAGGGCGCCGAGGCCCGGGCGGCGGCCCAGGCCCTCGCGGTCGAGCTCGGCGCCGACCCCGACCACGTGGCCGTCGCCGCACCGTGGCGCGCCGCCCGATCGATCCCCCCCGACCTCTTCGTGCGGACGCCCGAGGAGGCGGCGGCCCTCTCCCCGGGGTGGCGGCGGGACCGGATCGGTCTCGTGGCCGTCGGCGCCCCGCTCGTTCCCGGCGACCACGGGTGGGCCCGCGCGATGCTGGCCGCGTTGCGACCCTCCCTCACCCTCGGCCAGCAGCCGGCCACCGCCAAACCCGAAGACGTGGCCCGCTGGGCCCGGCGGCTGGGGGGCATCGACGCGCTGCTGGTCGAGCAGATCGAGAGCACCAGCTCCCCGGCGGCGGCGCTGGCCGCCGGCATCCCGGTGGCCCGCATCGACGGCGCGCTCGCGACGCCCAAGCGGTGGGCACAGCTCACCGCCGACCTCGTCCGCGCCCGATGACCCCCAGCGCCCGATGACCCCCAGCGCCCGATGATCCGACTGGCGGAGCGGTGCCCGGCGGGAAGGTGCCCGGCGCCGCGGGGGGCGCGCTGATGCGCGGGGTGCGGCGGCCCGAGCTGGTCGTCCTGGCCGCCATCGTGGTCTCGCTGCCTTCCATCGACCTGCTGCTCAACGGCAGCCTGGGGCTGGCGGCGGCCCTCATCCGGTTCACCATCGCCGTGGCCTTCTGCTGGGCCGGGGGGGCCATCCTCGAGACCCTCTTCGACACCTACTCCCGCCAGGCCCGCCAGCGGGAGCTCGAGCAGCGGATCCGCTCGCTGCGCTCGGGCGACCCCGAGCACGAGCCCCGCCCCGACGGGTCCTGAGCGCCGGCGATGTTGGTGCTGCGCCGCCGGGCCGGCGAGGCCATCGTCTTCGACGGCGGGCTGTCGGTGACCGTGACCGGCCTGGTCGACCGGCGGGTGTGGCTGCTCCTCGAGGGACCGGGGATCGAGCCCGGGGTCGTCCTCGCCGTGCTGGAGACCGACGACGAGGGGGTCTGCCTGGGCATCGGGTCCCCCTCCAGCATCGGGAGCGAGGGAGCGGTCACCACCGTGCGGACCGGCGGGCAGGGGGTCCCGGGTCGACCCGGGTCGGTGCTCCTGCTGCACCGGCGGACCGACGAGGTGGTCGAGGTGAACGGCCTGGCCCTCTCCACCTCGGTGTCGGGCCGCGGCGCCGAACGCGTCGGCCGGCTCCATCTGGGAGCCGACCCCCGGGCCTCGGTGACGCTGGGCGTCCTGTCGGCCTCGGGGGCCGAGGCGCGCCTCGGGGTCGAAGCGCCCGAGTCGGTGCGCGTCTACCGCAAGGAGCTGTGGTCGGCGGTCCGCGAGGCGAACGTGTCCGCCGCCGGCTGGTCGGCGGCGGAGCTGGCGGCGCTGGCCACCGACCCCGACCCCGACGGACCGGGGACCGACGAGCCGGCGTCGGCGGGCACCGCCGGGCCGTAGCCCGAATCGGCCAGCACCAGCTGCAGGCACCGCCCATCGTGGCGGTTGGCGACGAGGGGGCCGAGCAGGTTCACCGTCGGCGGCCCGGCCACCCGCCGGCTGACCAGAGCGAGCACGACGACGTCCTCAGCCCGGCGGAGCCCGAGCCGGGCCGCCTCGGCGCCGGGCACGGTCACCACGTAGTCGCGGTAGAGCTGTCCGGGCCGGGCGGCTACGAATTCGAGCCCGGGCTGGTCGAGGCTGACCAACCGGCAGAACGGCTCCGGCGGGGGATCCGGCTCCGGCGCGGCGGGCGAGCCGAGCTCGTGCACCGCGAACCGGGCGGCGCCGGGCCAGCCGATGAGCGGCGACACGAACCGCAGCACCCCGGGCTCCGGCCCGGCGGCGGGGCGGACCGGTCCGCTCCGACCGGGGGACGGTCGGGCGGCGACGGCGATGTGCCCGAAGGGCGCGAGGGGCGGGGTCGGGGTCATGGCGAGCCGCTAGAGGTAGCTGACCAGCGACGTGGTGTTGAGCTGCGCCGTCGCGTAGAGGGCCGCCTGGTACGCGGTCTGCTGGAGCTGCAGGTTAGTGATGGCCTGCGCCATGTTCACGTTGGTGAGCGAGCCGAGCTGCTGCTCGAGGGTGGTCGTGGTGCTGGTCGCCTGGTCCGAGTAGGACTGCATCAGCTGCTGGTTGGCCCCGAGCACGCCCGCCTGGGTCTCGACCTGGGCGATGGCGGTGTCCAGCGAGCCCAGGTCGGTGGTCTGCGCCGCGTTCAGCGAGGCGCTCGTGCCCGTCTGGAGGTCCGAGACGATCTGGGCCAGCACCCCGAGACTGCCCGGGGTGCTCGAGAGCAACCCCGAGGTCCCCGAGCCGAAGACCTCGGGACCGGTCACCGACATGGCCACCTGCGTGCCCGGCGCCACGGTGACCGTGGGCGCCGCGCCGGCGCCGACGTAGGTCCCGTCGGAGGCGTAGGCCTGCTGCACGTTGCCGGTCCCCGAAAAGATGGCCTGGCCGGCGTACTGGGTATTGGCCAGGTCGAGCAGCTGGGACAGGGCGGCGCTGACCTGCTGGGTGACCGCGGTCACCCCCGCCGTGCCGCCCGACAGGGCGGTCCCGCTCAGCCCGAGCACGGCGCTGCGGACCGACTGGAGGGTCGAGAGGACCGAGCTGACGGTGCTGCCGGCCTGGGTCAGCCACCCGAGCCCGGTCTGGGCGTTGGTCGAGTACTGGTTGGCCCGGGTGAGGGTGGCCTGCAGCTGGAGCGACTGGGCCGCCGCCGCGGGGTCGTCGGAGGGGACGATCACCGCCTGGCCCGAGGAGATCTCGTCCTGCAGCGAGGCCATCGCCGCCTGGTCCGAGGTGAGGTCGGCGACCAGGCTCGTGCCCAGCGACGCCGGGGTGACCACCACCGGACCGGTGCCGCCGACGGACGTCATGGCCGGTCCCCGCTCACACTGCGCTCAGCAGTGACTGGATCGCCGTGTCGACCACGCTGATGAGCTTGGCCGACGCCTGGTAGATCTGCTGGAACTGCATCAGGTTGGTCAGCTCGTGGTCCTGGTCGACCCCGGTCACCGCCTGCAGGGACTGCTCGGCCTGATCGGCCACCGACGTCTGGACGCCGACCTGGGAGTTCACGTTCTGGGTGACGGCCCCGAGGTTGCCGATCAGCTGCTGGTAGAGCCCGTCGGGCGCAGCGGTCGAGGACCCGAGCTCGGCCATCGCCTGGGCGTTGGTGCCGTCGTTGGCTCCTGCGGCACCGCTGCTGGCGGCCGCCGCGAGCTGCATCGGGTCGCTGACCACCGCCGGGTTGAGCGCGATGGTGGCGGCCGTCGACCCGGTGAACAGCGGCTCGGTGGCACCCGAGGCGCCGGTCGACGTGTAGCCGGCCGCCAGCTGGGTGTTGACGGTGCTCGCCAGCGCGGCGGCCACCGAGTCGAGGGCCGAGGTGAACTGGGGCAGGTACTGGTTCAGCCCCGACAGCAAGCCGGCGATCGACCCGCTGGCGACGGGCACCGCCACGCCGCCCGGCCCGGTGGTCACCGACGTGGTCCCCCCGGAGCTGGACAGCGCGAGCGAGGTCGCCTGGTCCTGTTGGACCAGGGCGATGCCGCCGATCGAGATGGTGGCGGTGCCGTTCTGCTGGGTGGCCACGCTCACCCCGGCCAGCTGGGCGAGCTGGCCCACGACGGCGTGGAGCTGGTCGACCAGCTGGTTGGCGTCGGCGCCGGATCCCTCGACGGTCAGGATCGACTGGTTCAGCTGCGCCGCCTGGGAGAGCAGGCCGTTGACCTGGCCCACCTGCTGGCTGAGCTGGCCCTGGGTGCTCGAGGCCATCGACGACAAGGAGGCGGCGGTCTCGTTCAGGCTCTGGGTGATGCCCTGGGCCATGGTGACCAGCTCGGCCCGGGGGGCAGCCGCCGTCGGGTCGGCGGCCACCTGGTCCCACTGGGACCAGAAGCTCGCCAGGTCGCCCGCCAGGCTGCCGTTGGCCGAGGTCCCCGACGTGGACGAGGAGGAGTTCCCCAGGGGGAAGAGGTTCTCCACTCCGGTCAGCACCTGCTGGAGCGAGCTGAGGTCCGACAGCGAGGCCTGGGCCTGCCAGTTGTTGGTGGCGAGCATGACGTTGGTGGCCTGCGCCACCGTGGTGACCTGGACCCCGTCGCCCGCGCCCAGGGTGTCGCCGCCGGGCAGGGCCGCCAGCTGGGCCGACTCGTCCACGTAGCCCGGGGTCTGGGCGTTGGCCAGGTTCTCCGAGGTCGCCGCCATGGCGGCACGCATCGCGTCCAGGCTGGAGGAGGCGATGCTGAGCGACTCGTCCACGGTCAGGCCCGGGCGTTGAGGAGGTTGACGCTTCCCTGCGCCGTCTGGGGCGAGCCGGAGGCGTCGTAGGCGGTGGGCACGTCCACCCCGAGGAGGCTCAGCGCGGCTCCGGTGGCCAGGAAGCCCCGGGCCAGCAGCTTGCGGTTGTCCGCGCACAGCCGCCCGACCTCGGCGACGGCCGCCACCAGGTCGTCCCGGCCCTGCTCGAAGATGTAGCCCCACGGCTCGGGTGCCTCCGCGGCGAGCTCGCGCAGGGTGGACTCGGGCGACGCGCCGAGCGCCAGCGCGCCCTCGCGCAAGGCGTGGCGGAACGAGGCGTCGGCCTGGTTCACCGCGGCGATCGCCGCCTCCATCTCGCCCAGCGTCTCGTTCAGCCAGGCGCTGCGGCCCCCCGACAGCATCATCTGCTGGACCTCGAACTTGAACGCCAGGCGACGCAGGGCGGCCAGCTGCGCCTCGGTGCAGCCGACGAGGGTCTCGAGCGCGCTCTGGGTCAATGCGTCCACAGGTGGAGTATCGGCACGTGGGCGCCCGGGGTGAAGGGGAATTCGCGCCGGACCGTGGTCACTGCACCACGAAGCTGGTCAGGTACACCGCGTCGACGAGCACCGGACCCTTGGGCTGGTCGAGCACCGACTTGAAGTCCACCAGCAGCTGCGCCTTGAGGGCGTCGCGGCCCGCCGGGGTGAGCAGGGTCGCGTAGGTCTGCTGCCCGAGGGTGGCGATGGCCGAGTTGAGCAGCTGCGGCTGGTCCTTGCCCTCGCCCTTGGTGGTTTCGGCAGCCGTCAGCCGGAGCTGCACCGTGGTCTGCACCAGGTGCCCGTCGGCCAGGCTGGTGGTGAGCGTACCCAGGGACACCACCGCCCCGGGCGGCGGCACCTGGCCGGGCCGGTAGTGGGGCGCCAGCAGCTTGCCCTTGAGCACCACCGCGGCCAGCAGCAGCACCACCACGGCCCCGATGAGCACGAGCCGCTTCTTGCCCCCCTTGGATTCGGGGGCGGCGGGCGCCGGGGTCCCGCCCGGACCCTGGCCGGGCGGCGGCACGGCGCTCAGCTGGGTGGGCGCGGTGCTCACGGTCCCACCTGCCCCGCCGCCAGGATGACCACGTCCACCCGGCGGTTCTGGGAGCGACCGGCCGGGGTCGTGTTCGGGGCCACCGGCCGGGTGTCGCCGAAGCCGTCGGCCTGCAGGCGGTCCTCGGCCACACCGTCGACCGTGCTCAACCGCTGGACGACGTTGGCCGCCCGCACCCCGGACAGTTGCCAGTTGGAGGCGAAGAGCCCGGCGGTGATCGGCTGGTCGTCGGTGTAGCCCTCGACGACCAGGTGATTGGGGTCGGGCCGCACCACCGAGGCGATGGTGTCGACCACCGCGTCGCCCACCGAGCCGAGGTCGGCCGAGCCGGTGGCGAAGAACGCCTTGTCGGCGAGCACCCGCACGACGACGCCCTGGGTCTCGGTCGTCACCGAGGCGGTCCCGCCCAGGCCGGCGCGGTCGAGCGCCGCCTGCACCTGGCGCTCGATCTGCGACGGGCTCGGCGCCGGCACGATCGAGCTGGACTGGGTGATCCCGGCGTGGCTCTGGAGGCTGGTCTGGTGCAGGAGACCGTTGCCGCCCTGCTGGGTGACCGCCGACTGGCTGAACGTCTTGGTCAGCCCCATCTTCAGCTCGAGGAACTTCTTGGCGCTGATCGTGCTGAGGGCGAAGAGGACCACGAAGAGGGCCAGCAACAGCGTGATCATGTCGGCGTAGGTGAGGAGCCAGCGCTCGGAGTTGCCCTCCTCGTGGCCGCCGCCGTGGGCCATCCGATGGCGGCGGGCGCTCACGCCGCCAGGCCCTTCTCCTCGGCCTCGCGGCGGGTCGACGCCGGCAGGAAGGCCTCCATCCGCATGCGGACGACCCGCGACGTGGCGCCGGCCTGGATGGCCAGCAGCCCCTCGAGCTCCATCATCTTGACCCGGACCTCGAGCTCGCTCGCCCGCTTCAGCTTGTTGGACACGGGCAGCCAGATGAGGTTCGCGCTCAGCACGCCCCACAGGGTGGCGGTGAACGCCGAGCCGATCGCCGGGCCGAGCATGCCGGGGCTGTTCAGGTGGCCCAGCACGTTGATGAGGCCGAGCACCGTGCCGATGATCCCGAGGGTCGGGGCGAACCCGCCCATGTCGGCGAAGAGCTTGGCGCCCATGCGATGACGGTCCTCGACCGCGTTGATGTCGCTCTCGAGGATCTCGCGGATCTCCTCGGAGTGGTTCCCGTCCACGGCCAGCTGCACGCCGCGGCGCAGGAAAGGGTCGGCGATCGTCTTGGACTCCTTGTCGAGGGCCAGGATGCCGCTGCCCTTGGCCAACGAGGCCAGCCGTACCATCTCCTCGATCGCTGCCGGCAGGTCCGACGCGTCGGCCTTGGTCGCCCGCTTGAGGATCTGGGTGAACGACTTCATGTCGCTCTTCATGTAGCCGCCGGTGGCGGCGAAGAAGGTCCCGCCGAAGACGAGCAGCATCGGCGACGGCTTGAAGAGGGCGACCGGGCTCCCCCCGTCCATGACCATCGACATGACCACCACGCCCAGGCCGCCCGCGATGGCGATCAGGGTCCACTTGTCCTTCACCGCAGGTCTCCGTCGGCCAGGCCGTCGTCGCGGATGAGCCGCAGCCCCGAGTCGGGGTCCGACGCCGAGTGCTGCGCGACCGAAGCGCGCGCGGCCAGCCGGCGGGCCGCCGCCTCGACCTCGGCGCGGTCGTTGCGGACGAGCCCGACGACGTCGTCGATGCTCTCGATGACGACGTAGCGACTGCCGTCGACGAGCAGCACATGCGTCTCGGCCCCGCCCTCGACCCGCTCGATCAAGAGCGCGTTGAGAGCGAACGGCTCACCCCGCACATTGTGGACAACGATCATCGGCTCACATCTCCCGCCAGGGCGCGCCGGCGCCTGAGGAGAAGATCGGCACGACCGGACCGGAGCTTGAACGGCGCCCCGCGAGGTCGCTCGTTGGGCGTGGGCGGCGGCGTGTTCCGAGGCCGGGGATCACCTGGTGGACCCTCGGGAACCGACCTAGCCGGGGGTCCACCGCTCCGAGCAGCGCCTTGGTTACCGTTGGCCCTCGTGCTGGCGCCGCAAGCAAGGTCTGCAGCAAGCTCCCGGATGGGCGAGACGGACCGCACGGGCGGGACGGACCGGACGGTGGATGCGGTCGAGACGGGCCGGCCGGTCGATACGGCCGAGATCGTCGCCGATGCGGGCGATGCGGGCGAGATCGTCGGCGACGCTGCCGTCGTCACCGGCGAGGTGGGAGTCGACGCGGCCGCCGTGGCCGCCAGCCCGGCTGACGGAGCCGGCACCGACCCGGCCGAGGGGGGCCGCTTCGGTCGCACCGGGCGATCGGCGCGCTGCGCCGGCGGCCACGGGCGCGCCTGTGGGGGCAACGGTCGCAGCTCGGCGTCCCAGCACGACGTCGAAGAGCTCTGGCGCCGGTTCAACGCCACCGGATGCGAGCACGCGCTGGCCGACCTGGTGACCACCCACATGCCGCTCGTCCGCTTTGTGGCGGCCCGACTGCTCCCCATGGTCCGCCAGCACGTCCACCACGACGCCCTGGTCGAGCACGGGGTCATCGGGCTCACCGAGGCCCTCATCCGCTTCGAGCCCGACCGCGGGATCCGCTTCGAGACGTTCGCGGTGCCGCGCATCAGGGGTTCGATCCTCGACGAGATCCGCTCGGTCGACTGGACCCCCCGCTCGGTCCGGACCAAGGCACGCGCCCTGGCGGCGGCCCACGAAGAGCTCCAGTGGACACTCCACCGGCCGCCCACCGACGCCGAGGTGGCCTCGCAGCTCGAGTGGAGCACCGACGAGGTCGAGCGGGTCACCCTGCTCATCCAGCGCGGCTCGATCGGGGTCATCGACGACCACATCCGCGACCAGGCGCCCGACCCGGCGGCCGACCCGGCGGTGATCCTCGAGCAGCAAGAGGAGCGCCAGGCGGTCCGCCACGCCATGGTCAACCTGCGGGACCGGGAGCGCCAGGTGATCGAGCTCTACTACTTCGAGGAGTACACGCTCGCCCAGATCGCCGCGGTGCTCGGGGTCACCGAGGGCCGCGTGTCGCAGATCCGCTCGCGTGCGGTCACGAAGATGACCGACCGCCTGTGGCCCGGGCCGTCGGCCCAACGCCCCGCCAGCTGAACCCGGCTCACCCCGCAGTCCCCGCGCCCGCGCCGGGACGCCCCGCCGATGCTCGCCCGTGGTGGGACGCGACCGCGGACGGCGTCGGGACGCGGCTTCCGTAACGTCCTCGAGCACGGCGCCCGAACTGGCGGCGCCGGACCGGCGGGTCGTTCGAGGAGGCGGCGGGTGCTCGATGCCATCGTGGTGGTCGTTGTCGTGGTTGCCGGGGCACTGCTCGTCGGCGCCGCCCTTCCGGAGCGGACGGGCGGCGTGGCGCCGGCTCCGGCAGCTCGGCCCAGCACCGAGGACCTGATCGCCCAGCGCATGGCCGTGCTGGTGGCGACCGTCGATCCCGGCGCCCGCGACGAGCTGTACGTCGATCCGCGCTCGGTCCGGGTGACCCGGGCCCAGGCAACCACCCTCGACCCGGCCGGCCGCTCGGTAGCGGTCGGGCATCTGGTGGCGCTGGAGGGCCTGCTCTACCGCCATCCTCGCTCGACCACCGAGTACCTCCCTCCGCCCGGGGGCGGCGGCCGCTTCGACGCTCTGGCCTGACAACCGGAGTCGCCCGGCATCGCGGACCGCGACCACCCGGCTCCGTCGCTTCGGAGCCCCGCCCCAGCGGGCATCCCCCCCGTCACCGGACCCGCTGGCTACGGTCTCGGCCTAGCAAACGACGCACGGTCGTCGAGCAACCATCCGCGAGGGCGTTTCGGCGCATGCCACGCGGTCCCGGTGCCCAGCGTCAGCCGTCGCCGCGGCCCGATCCCTGATCGGAGAGGAGAGAGCCGATGCCCCGCCGGGTCAAGTTGTTCGTCGCCGCGAGCCTGGTGACCGCGGTGGTGGCGATCGGGGTGATCGCCGGCGCGGCGACGACCGGCCTCCTCAGCCTGGGGAGCGGTCAGAACGGGACCGTCAGTTGCGCCGGCCAACACCTGCGCGCCTCGAAGTTGAGCCCGGTGCAGTACTCCCTCACCTGTGTCGGGGGGCGCGACGCGGCGAGCCGCCGGTCGACCTACGGCGACCCCTCGCCGAGCACCACGTCGACCACCACGCCGACCGACGCCGCGCCGCCGACCACTGCGCCGCCGACCACTGCGCCGCCGACCACCACCACGACCACCCAGGCTTCTCCCTCGGTCGTGGAAGGCACGACCGGCGGTCGTTGGGCCCCGGCGGTGAACGCCACCTGGCAGTGGGACCTCAGCGACTCGCCGCCCGGCCCGGTGCCCGACGGTCCGGTCCAGTTCATCGACATCGACGGCTTCGACAACAGCGCGGCCACGGTCGCCCAGCTCCACAGCGAGGGGATGAAGGTGGTGTGCTACGTGGACGTCGGGACGGCGGAGAATTACCGGTCCGACTTCAGCTCGTTCCCCTCCTCCCTCCTCGGGCTGTCCAACGGCTGGCCGGGTGAGTACTGGCTGGACACGAGTCCCGACGGACCGGAGTACAGCACCCTGCAGGCCATCATGACGGCGCGGTTTCAGATGTGCGCCGACAAGGGCTTCGACGCGGTGGAGCCGGACAACCTCGACGGCTCGGAGAACAGCACCGGGTTCAACCTCACCGTGACCGAGGGCGACCAGTACGCCGAGTGGATCGCGGCCGAGGTGCACAGCCTCGGCATGTCGGTGGCCCAGAAGAACTTCGAGGACCAGTCGAGCACGCTCGAGCCCTTCTTCGACTTCGTGATCGAGGAGCAGTGCTACCAGTACACCGACTGCTCGGACCTCGAGCCGTACGTGACTGCGCACAAGGCGGTGCTCGACGTGGAGTACGACGGCCGCTGCCCGACGGTAGGTCTGGTCCCGGGCATCACCGTGATGTTGAAGGACCTCGACCTCGACGCGTCGCCCCGCACGGTGTGCCCCACGCCGGCTGCGCCCTGACCCCTCGGCCCACCATCGTCGGACCGCCTCGGCCCACCATCGTCGGACCGCCTCGGCCCTCGTGACCGGCGGACCCGCCTCGGAGGTCCCGATCGCGGTCCGCTCGGTCGGGCACTGCCCGATCGGCTCCACGTCGGTACGCTTCGGAGGTGGCCGAGGACCCTGACCGCCGCGGGCCCGAGATCCATCACTACCGGGTCCGCTGCGCCTGGTCCGGATCGACCGGCGGCGGCTACGAAGCCTATGACCGGACCCACCGGGCGTCGGTGGACCCGGGCGGCCCGACGCTCACCCTTTCGGCCGACCCCGCCTTCTCCGGCGACGCTCGACTGCTCAACCCCGAGCAGATGGTGGTGCTGGCTGCAGCCTCCTGCCAGCTGCTGAGCTTTCTGGCCGTCGCCGCGCGCGCCCGGGTGGACGTGCGGCACTACGAGGACCGGGGCGAGGCGACAATGCCCGACGGCCGGCTCACGCGGCTGGAGAGCATCGTGCTGCACCCAACCATCGGTGTGCTTCCCCCGACCACGGCGGCTCGGGTCGAGCACCTCGTCGAGGTGGCCCACCGGGAGTGCTTCGTGGCCAACTCGCTGCGAACCCCCGTCGTCGTGCACCCCACCGTGGTGATCCTCGATCCCCGAGCCGCCGAGCGGCCGACCTGAACCGGCGGCGCCGGCAGCTCGGGTTGACCGGTGGGTCAGTCGGGCGGCGGCCCGGTTTGGGCTGGCCCGAAGGTCAGTACGGCTGGCCCGAGGGGTCGAGGTAGTCGTCGGCGAGGATCTTGTCCGCTCGGTACTGCTCGAACTCGGTCTCCGAGACCCCGAGGATCTCCTTGTACACGTAGTCGTTGTCCTCCCCGAGGACGGGCGAGCCACGGTCCCACACCTGGGGGACACCCCGGTAGGGCGTGCCGGGGTGGAGGTGTGTGCCGACGTCGAGGCTCTCCAGCGGGCGGAGCCACTGGCGCTCGACGATCTGGGGGTCGGCGGCGAACCGGGTGTCGTCGAGGAGGGGGCCGGCCGGCACGCCGGCACGCTGAAGCGTGTGGAAGGCCTCCTGCGGGGGCTGGTCGGCCGTCCATGATCCGATCAGCTGGTCGAGCTCGTCGTGATGCCGGTGCCGGCCGGCGGCGTCGGCGAACCGGGCGTCGGTGAGGAGATCGGGACGCCCGATCGCTTCGGCCAGGCGACGCCACGTCTCGTCGTCGCCCACCGACACCGCCAGCCACTGGTCCTCCCCCGCGCACGGGTACAGCCCCTGTGGAGCTCGCTCGGGGTCGCGGTTGCCCCACCGACGGGGATCGACTCCCAGCTGGAGGTCGACGAAGACGTCGCCCAGATGGTTCAAGATGTTCTCGCTCTGGGCGAACTCCACCAGCTGGCCGCGCCCGGTGCCGGCGCGGTACCGCAGGGCGGCCACGGTCGCGAACGCCGCCGCCGGCCCGGACGCGCCGTCCATGTAGGTCGTGGCCGGGCTCGTCGTGAGATCCGAGTCACGGTGCCCGCATAGCGACAGCAGGCCGGTCAGTCCGTCGAACTGGGCCCCGAACCCGGTGTAGGTGGACCAGTCGCCGGCGAGCCCGGTAGGGGGCATGCGGACGACGATCAGGCGCGGGTTGCGCTCGCGCAGCTCGCTGAGCTCGATGCCGATCCGGGCGAGACCGTTGGCCTTGAAGTTGTCGATGAACACGTCGGAGCGCTCCGCCAGGCGCAGCACGAGCTCGCGGCCCTCGGCGCGCCGGGTGTCGATGGTGCACGACCGCTTGTTGCGGGCCAGGGAGTTGTTCAGCGCGTGGCGGTTGAAGGGACGGTCGGGTCGACCCGGGGCCGGGGGACCGTAGAGCGAGCCCAGGTACCCGAGGTTCTGGTGGGTCGGCCGGGCCTGGTAGCCCTTGGTGGTCGGGGGGAGCACCCACGGGTTCTCGACCCGGATGACCTCGGCCCCGAGGTCGGCCAGCAACATGGTGGCGTAGGGGCCCGACCACACCGCGGTCAGGTCCACCACCCGGATCCCGCTGAGTGGTGGCCCGCCCACGTCCCGGGGCGACCCGACGCCCGGCACCGACTCCGAGGGCGCCGGCGCGTCGGTGCCGACGAGCGGCGCGTCGGTACCGACAAGCGGCGCGTCGGCTCGGGCATCCTTCAGGGTCGCCTCGATCTCGGCGTCGTCCGCCCCGAGACCGGGCGCCAACCGGCGCAGGGACCATCCGCCTTCGTCGAACCGCCACGGCGCACCCGGCAGGTCGAGCGCGCCGACCCGTGGGTCGTCGCAGTGCACCCAGAAGTTCCGCTGCCGGAGGTGGTCCGCCTCGAGCACCTCGGCCGGCAGGTTGACCCCCGCCAGCGGCCAGCCCGCCCGCTGGGCCGCCGCGGTCGCCTCCGCTCGGGTCCGAGACAGGAGCCAGGGATAGAGCGCCGCGTCGACCGCCTCCTTGGTCTCCCCCCGTTCGAAGGCATCGGGGCGGGCGAAGGCCTCCCGCAGGTCGTCGTCGTCGAGCACCTCGAGCATCTCGCCCAGCTGCTGGGGCGTCGACATCATCGCCATGTAGCCGTCGGCGCAGGGATACACCCCGGTCGGGATGAGGGTGTCGGCGGCCTGCGGCGTCCGGCTGGCGACCGGCTCGCCGCCGGCGTACTGGTGGGCCAGGATGCTCGCCACCCGCGACGGCAGGGTGGCGAGCGCCTCGCTGGCGGCGCAGTCGACCAGGGACCCGACACCCGTGGCCTCGGCGTGCACGACCGCCGCCAGCGCCCCCAGCGCGGCGACGTTGCCGACGAAGCACAGCGCCAAGCTCCCCGGCAGGCGGACCGGCCCCCCGGGGCCCCGGACGCGCAACAGGGCGCCGGCGACCGCCTGGACGATCAGGTCGTCCCACCGGTAGTCGGCATACGGGCCGGTGCTCCCGAACCCGCTGACGTGCACGACGCTCAGCCCCGGGACCCGGGCGTGGAGGTCCTGCCAGGTGAGGCCGAAGGTCTGGAGGCGGCCCCGGCCCGTGGCCTCGATCACCAGGTGACTGCGCTCCACCAGCTGGCGGAGCCGGCGCCGACCGTCCTCGGTCGCGCCGTCGACCACCGTGCTGCGCTTGTTGGAGTTGAGGTGGAGGAAGGCTCCGCCCCGGCCCTGCCCGGGCCCGCCGCCCGCGTCCCCGAGCCGGCGGAGCGGGTCGCCACCAGGCCCCTCCGCCTTCACCACCTCGGCGCCCAGGTCGGCGAAGAGCTTGCCGCAGTAGCTGCCGGCAACCCCCTCGGCCAGCTCGACCACCCGGATCCCGCTCAGCAGCTGGCGCATCGGCAACCTCCTCGGTCCCCGGGCGCCCCCCAGCGACGTCCACTGGGGCCCTCCGACGCCGGTGACCCTCAACGTACCGGGCGGGGCCGAGCGAGCCGGCGGCCCTCGCCGACCCGGGCCGCGATCATCGCTGGTAGACCTGGACCTCGGCCACGTTCATCTGCATGTTCGACTGCGAGGTGGGCGGCTGCCCGAAGCTCCCTCCCGGGGCGAAGACGGCCGAGTTCATGAGGAGGAAGTACGGGCCCGTCGTCCCGCTGGCCGCCTGCCCGACGGGCGCACCGTTGAAGTAGATGGTGACGACGCCGCCCGACAGCTCGATGCCGTAGGTGTTGTAGCTCTGCGAGAGATCGATCCCGGTGTCGTCGCTCTGGATGGACACCGCCGGGGTCTGCAGATGGGAGTTGAGCAGGTCGGGGCTCGTCCCGCCGTCGACGCCGGACTCCTGACCGTCGATCTCCCGTTGCTCGTTGCCTTGACCGAGCAGCCACAGGGCCGACCACGCGCCGTTGTCGTTGCCCGGCAGCCCGGCCATCTGCGCCCGGATCTGGACGTAGAAGCTGGTGTTCGCCCCGGTGGGGAAGGCGACCTTGCCGTAGCTGTTGATCGCCCCACCGGTCCAGTCGGTGGTGAACGTCCCCTGGGCCCCCTGGGTCACCCGGGTCACCGGGCCGGTGTACTGGTTGACGAAGCTCACCCCGCATCCCGAGGCGCGGAAGGTCTGGGGCGTGTACCCGTTGACGAGGGCCTCGTCGACCCCGGTGGTGGTCTGGAAGACGTCCCCGGGGGTGTCGTAGTCGTCGGCGAAGTCCCCGCCCGCCGTCCCCCCGGCCTTGGCGGTCGAGGAGCCGAAGTAGGGCGCGGCCCCGGTCTGGGCCCACACATCGCGCTGGGTGTCGCCGTTGTTGGTGTTGAAGTCGGTCAGGCCGTAGTTCCAGTGGTCCAGCAACGGCTCGCTGAAGGTGTCGTCGAAGGTCCGCTGGGCGACGCTCCACCCGGCCGGGGCCGCCATGGCCGGTCCGCAGTCGGCCGCCGGTGGCCCGGGGGTGGTGGAGGACCCGCTGCCCGTCGGTGCGGTGGTCGCCGACTGGTCGCCCGACGACGAGGACCCACCGGTGGCCGGGCCGCCCGAGGGCCCCCCGGCCGACCAGGCCGTGATGCCGAGGGCAACCAGCATCAGGACGATCGACATCCCGAGGAGGGGAAAGATCCGCCGGTCGATGTCCGATCCGCTCTTCACGTGCGACTTCCCTGGGCATCGCGCCGATCGGCCGCGCCGACGACGCTCTGGGTGACTGGGAACCGGGCCGCCGCCTGTGGCGTGCACCGCCGGGACCCGACCGGCCCGGCGATGACGCCCGACCAAGCGTAGCGGCGCCGGCCGCCCCGTCAAGCCCGCCCCGGGGTGCCGGCCCTCGGACCCGGTCGCCCGGGTCAGGCCTCGACGAGCTCCTTCAGGCGAGCCAAGGTCTGCTCCATGCCGGCCCGGTTCCGGTCGCGCAGCTGGTGGAGCCGCTCCTCGCCCAGCTCGCGGAGCCGGGGATGGTCGAGCAGCCGCCAGCTCTCGTCGACCACCGTGCCCCCGTCGACCGCCCTGAAGGTGTATCCCCAGCGCGCCGCCCCCACGGCGTCAGGATCGAGGGGCGCCGCGGCGTCGCCCAGGTTCTCCCAGGCGAACTCCCGCGGCGGATCGGCCACCGTGACCCGGATCCGTCGTTGCCAGGTCCGATCGCCCGCCTTGTTGGTGCCGATGAACAGCGCACCCACCCCCCGGGCGTCGCCGTCCCAGGTGCCACCCGTGCACTCGGGGCTGACCTCGCCCATCCGGGGCATGTCGGCGATGAAGGCGTAGAGCTGCTCGGGGGTCGCCGCGATCAGCGTGCTGGCGGCCGCTTCGAAGGTGCTCGGGTCCATGGCGGGATCCTTGCACAGCCCATCGCACCCCGCCCGGCCGCCCGCGCCGGGGCGCCGGGGCGTCAGGCCCGCCAACCGCTTCGCAACGGACGGGCAACCCCGATCGTGACGGACCTTGCCTACCCTGCGCACCGGACCGGTGACCGGAAGGCCCTCATGGACGAGCGCAACGAGACCGAGTCGAGCCGGGCGGCGACCGCCGGCGCGCCCGCGGTCGCCGTCGCCCCCCACCATCCGGTGCCGGGGCGCACCGGGACTCGCCGGCTCTTCGTCACCTACGGGGCGATCTGCCTGGTGCCGGTCCTGATCCTGGGGGCCGTGCTCGGCCTCAGCTACCGATCCGAGGCGGCGGCGCGCGGCGCTGCCCAGGGTCGATCCGAAGCCACCCTGGTCGCGCAGACCGCCGTCGAACCCTTGCTCGGCAACCGTCCCCTGGCCGACGGGCTGTCGACCGACCAGACCAACGACCTGCGCCGACTGGTCACCCCCGCCGTCGACTCGCGCGAGGTGCTCCGCCTCCGTCTGCGGACCCTGGCCGGACGGATCGTCTTCGCCGACGACGGGTCGGGGTCGCACCACGAGCCCGACGACGAGGCGCTCGAGGCGGCGCGGGGAGAGACCGTCGTGCGCCTCACCCACCTGAACGCCGACGACGACGACCAGGCGGCCCAGGGCCCGGCCTCGGTGGAGGTCTACCTCCCCTTGGAGGCCGGCACCCCGGCGCGCCGGGTGGGCGTGCTCGAGATCTACCTCCCCTACGCCCCGATCGACGCCGACGTCACCGCCGGCCTGCACACCCTGTACCGGGACCTCGCGCTGGGGCTCGGCGCCCTCTACCTCGCCATCTTCGTGATTTCGGCGTCGGTGTCCCGGCGGCTCCGACGCCAGCTGCACGTCAACGCCTACCTGGCCGAGCACGATCACCTCACCGCCCTGCCGAACCGGGCGTGGTTCCTCCGCCAGGCCCGCAGCGCGGTGGAGGGCCGGGGACGCGGGGGCTCGACCGCGCTGGCGATCATCGACCTCGACCGGTTCAAGGAGGTCAACGACACCCTCGGGCATCACAACGGCGACCGGCTGCTGAGCGTCCTGGCCGAGCGGATCACCGCCCAGCTGGGGCCCGAGTCCTCGGTGGCCCGCATGGGCGGCGACGAGTTCGGGGTGATCATCCGGGGCTCGCCGGACCCCGAAACGGTGCTGTGGCAGCTGCGGTCGGTGATCGAGGGCGAGATCGAGGTCAGCGCGCTGCCGGTGTCGGTGGACTCGAGCGTCGGCTACGTCCTCGTCCCCCAGGACGGCGAGGACGTCGACCAGCTGCTCCAGCGGGCCGACGTGGCGATGTACGTGGCCAAGGCCGAGCACGCCGGGGTCGTCCGCTACCAACCGTCGCAGAACCACTACAACCCGGCCGACCTCACGCTGGTCTCCGAGCTGCGCCACGCCATCGACGACGGCCAGCTGGTGGTGCACTTCCAGCCCAAGGCAACGCTCGCCAACGGGCACATCGAGTCGGTCGAGGCGCTCGTGCGCTGGCAGCACCCGCAGCACGGCCTCGTCTTCCCCGACCGGTTCATGCCGCTGGCCGAGCAGACCGATCTCATCCACAAGCTGACGGCGTGGGTCCTCGACCGGGCCCTGGCCGACCTGCGCCGGCTGGACGGCGCCGCCTTCGCCAACGTCGCCGTGGCCGTCAACGTGTCGGCCCGGAACCTGGCCCAGCGGGACTTCTCCGCGCAGGTCGTCGACGCCCTGAGCGCGGCGCAGGTGGCCCCCGAGCGGCTGGTGATCGAGATCACCGAGACCGCCCTGCTGGCCGACCCGGCCCGGGCGGCGCTGGTGCTGGGCGACCTCCACCGGGCCGGGGTCCGGGTGAGCCTCGACGACTTCGGCTGCGGCTACACGTCGCTCGGCTACCTCTCCACCCTGCCGGTCCACGAGCTCAAGATCGACCGCAGCTTCGTGACCGACATGGCCCAAAACCCGGCCCACCGCGCCATCGTCCGGGCCATCGTCGATCTCGGCCACAACCTCTCGCTGCGGGTGGTGGCCGAAGGGGTCGAGACCTCCGAGGCCCTCGCCCTCCTGCGCGCCGTCGGCTGTGACGTCGTGCAGGGCTACGTGCTCGCCCCCGCCATGCCGTTGGCAGAGCTCGAGGCGTGGCTGCTCGCCCCGGCGCCGCCGGTCGGCGCCTCGGTCGGGGGCCCGTGAGTCCTCCACCCCCGCCCTCCGCCACCGGCGCGCCCACGTCGCCCACCCCGGCTGGCGCGCCCGGGGGTGCGGGTCAGTCGCCGGGCGAGACCGCCAGCACGATCTTGCCCAGGGTGTGGCGCTGCTCGAGCTCGCGGTAGGCGTCTCGGACCTCGTCCAAGGGGTACACCCGGGCGATGGGGACCTCCAGCTCGCGCCGGGCGATCAGGTCGGCCAGCTCGCGCAGCACCTCGGGAGTGGCGGCGGTGGCCGAGCCCTCCAGCTTGGCGCCGAAGCGCTGGGCGCCCTCGAAGTCGATGATCGTGTTGACCCGCTCGGGCGCCACCCCGAGCTGCTCGACCGCCAGGGCGACGTAGCCGCCCCCGAACGCGTCGATGAAGGCGTCGACGCCCCGCTCGGCGTGGGCCCTGATGCGCTCGGCCACCCCGTCGCCGTAGGTGATCGGCACCGCACCGTGGGCTGCCAGCCACGGATGGTGGTGTTCGCTGGCCAGGGCGAGCACCGTCGCTCCGGCGTGCCGGGCCAGCTGGACCGCCAGCGATCCCACACCACCGGCCGCCCCGGACACCACCACCGTGTCGCCGGAGCCCGCCCCCACCGCCCGGACCGCGGCGTACGCGGTGGTGCCGGCCACGAAGAGCGATCCGGCCGCTTCCCACGGCACCCCGGGCGGCCGGGCCACCAGGTCGTCCGCCCGGGCCACCACCAGCTCGGCGTGGCTGGCCCGGGTGTCGACATGGCCGAGCACCTCGTCGCCCACCTCGAACCCCCCGACGTCGGGGCCGAGCTCCTCCACCCGGCCGGCCAGGTCGCTCCCCTCGCCCGAGGGGAAGTGGGCCGGCCAACGCTCGTGGAGCGCTCCCCGGCGGATGCCGGCCTCACCGGGGTTGATCCCCGCCGCGACGACCCGCACCAGGACCTCGCCCGGACCGGGGACCGGGCGGTCGACCTCGACCACCTGCAGGACGTCGATCCCGCCGTACTCGTCGAACCGGACCGCCTTGGGCATCGATCCCTCCCTCTCGTGGGCTCACCGAAGGCAACCGTTGGGGCGGGGCGTCCATTCCGCCCACGCCCGGCGATCCGGCCGAGCCCGGTCACCCGCCGGCGGTCACCCGTGGCCGGTCGCGACCAGCAGGCCGACGCTGGCGACCATGGCGATGGGCACCGCGACCACTCCCAGGCGGCTCGCCCGCCGCACGGAGGGGGCGGCACCCGCCGCACGGGCGACCTTCAACCACAAGAACCAGGCCAGCGAGCCGGTCACCGCCAGGTTGGGACCGACGTCCAACCCGACCAGGAGCGAGAGGGGATGCTGCGGCGGGCGGGCCGCCAGCAGCGACGCGGCGGGCAGGTTGTTGACCACGACGGACGCCGCCGCCCCAACCGCGGCCGTGCCCCAGGCGTCGAGGTGCGACGACAGCTCCGCCGGTCCCGACCAGCCGCGCCCGACCGTCCCCAGGGCGACCGCCACCCCGAACAGGCCGACCAGCACGGGCGCGCTGAGGGCACCCACCACCCGCCCGGGGCCCAGACGCCCGGTGACCACCCGGCACCCCGCCGCCGCCACCCCGAGCCCGAGCACCGGCAGCACCGGCGACCGCAGGACCACCACCACGACCACCGCGGCGGCAATCGTGACGAGGCCCAGCCACGGGCGGTGCCGGCGCGGCGGGGCCGGGTCGTCGGGAGCCGGACGTCGCGCGGCGCGCAGGGCGCGGTGCTCGAATGCGACGACGACGGCGGCGGTCAGGAGCAGTGCGGCCAGTGCCGGGCCCCACATGCGCCCGAGGAACTCGCCCCCGGTCGACGGATGGTGCCCGAGCACGATCAGGTTGGTGAGGTTCGAACCGGGCAGGAACAGCGAGCCGGCGTTGGACAGCAGAAGGACGCCGTAGAGGAACGGCGACTCGTCGACCCCGAGCGACCGCGCCGTGAAGACGAGCACGGGGGTGAGGAAGGCCACCGAGGTGTCGAGGTTCAGCACCGCGGTCACGATCCCCACCGCCAGCGTGGCGCCGGCGAACAGCACGTATCCGTGGCGGGCCAGCCCGGCCAGTCGGCGACCCACGGCGGCGAACACCCCGTCGCCGTCGGCCACGACGCCGATCAGCAGCAGGCCGGCCACGAGCGCGAACGGGGGCCAGTCCTGGGCAGCGGCGGCCCGGGCGTCGGAGGGGCCGGCGGCAGCCCCCGCCACCAGCGCCGCGACCCCGAAGCCGGCGAACAGCCACGGGCCCCACCCCGTCGCCGAGGCGACGACGCGGCGGCCGGGTGCGGCCACTACGGCCGACCGAGCCGCCGGACGCGCCCGATCACCGGGGGCGACAGCACCACCGCGGCCGCGCCCACCCCGACCACCATGGCCGAGACCGGATCGAGCCACCACCACCCGCAGGCCGCCGCGAGCCCGGCGCCGACGACCGTAGCCGCCGCCAGCAGGCTCCCCACCGCCGACAAATGACTGTCGGCGAGCAGGGCCCGGCTCGACAGGGCGCGGGCGATCCGCCGCTTGCGGACGGACAGGACCGCCAGCACGGCGGTCGAGAGGGCGGCGATCACCAGGCCGGCCACCGGTTCGTGCACCGACGAGGGGCGGTCGAGGCGCTGGGCCCCCCCGACGACCGCCACCACGGCGACGGCCAGCAGCCCGGTGAGCACCACGGTGGACGCCACCCGCTCGCCCGGGGGCAGGGTGGCCACTGGATCGTCACCATCCGCCCGGAGGGCCGGGCGACGAGCGGCGAGCGCCCGGGCGAACTGGACCACCAGGGCGGCCGAGCCGGCGGCGTCGAGCAGCCCGGTCACTCCGAACGCCAGCAGGACCAGGCTGTGCGAACTCAGCGCGAGCGCCAGGGTGACCCCGTTGGCACTCAGCGTCCAGGCGATCGAGAGGGCGGAGATCCGGAGCCCCGCCCTCAGGTCGTCGATCCTCGGACCCCGCTCGCGATCGTGCACGGTGCTCCCCGAGATGCCGCGCCGACCAGTCTTCCCGGCTCACCGTGTCGCCCTCGCGGCGACACGGTGACCTTACCCGGGTCGGGACGGACCGGCGGCCCGGGCGGTTCGCGGACCGGGTGGGTCCATCTGCTCCCAGGTCGTCGGCCCCGAGGGGCCCAGCCCGGTCAGCGGCTGCTCGGACCCTTGGGCACCTCGCGCCAGGGCATGTCGCGTGAGTTGTCGCGCTCGCGAGGCATCCCGAGCACCCGCTCGCTGATCACGTTGCGCGCCATCTCGGTCGTGCCGCCGCCGATCTGACCGGCCTGGCGGGAGAGGAAGCTGACGCCCCGCTGGCCGATGTCGTCGTCCTCGTCGTCCCATGCCACCCCGGCCTGCCCGGCCAGCTCGAAGGCGACCGTCGCCGACCGGGTGCCGTTCACCCCGGCGAGGAGCCGAGACAGCGCCGCGCCCTGGTCGTTGAGGTAGCCGGTCCGCATGCCCTGGGCGATCCGGCGCTGGGCGAAGCCGGCGACGAGCGAGTCGGCCCGCACCTCGCCGATCTGGTCACGCGCCACCGGATCGTCGATCTGGCCCGACTTGCGAGCCAGGCGCACCAGGCTCGCCTCCGAAGGGGCGAACGCGTCACCGCCGCCGCCCGGGCGGATGATGTAAGGGGAGAGGGCGAAGCTGCGCTCGAAGAACAGCCACCGGATGCCGATGGTCCACCCGTCGTCGACGTCGCCCAGGCGCTCGGACTCGGGGATCCGGACGTCGACGAAGAACTCCTGGCAGAATTCGCTGCCGCCGCCGAGCATCTCGATCCGGTGCATCTCGATGCCGGGGGCATGGGCCGGCACCAGAAAGACGCCCAGTCCCCGGTGCTTGGGCACGTTGACGTTCGTGCGGGCCAGGGTGAGCCCGTAGTCGGCCCGCCAGGCGCCCGACGACCAGATCTTCGACCCGTTGAGCAGCCACTCGTCACCGTCGCGGGTGGCGACCGTCTGCGCGCCGGCGGCATCGGAGCCCCCGCCCGGCTCGGAGAGATACTGCACCCAGTAGTGCTCGCCCTTCAGGATCGGTGGGACGTGGCGGAGCTTCTGCTCGTGCGAGCCGAACGCGAGGATCACCGCCATGCAGGGGGTGAAGTTGGGGATCTGGAGCATCGAGGGATAGTCGAAGCCGGTGATCTCCTCGTTGAAGGCCTGGGCGTGGGCCGGGGTCAGACCCTGACCGCCGTACTCCTCGGGAACGACGATGCCGGCGAAGCCGGCGTCGAAGAGCTGGCGCTGGAGGCCCCGCTGGCGGGCGAACTCGGCCAGCTCCTCCTCGTCGGTCCGGTCGGCCCGGGGACCCGGACGCGACGAGGCGTCGGCCGGGGCCAGGTTGGCCCGGATCCACGTCCGGGCGCGCTGGCGGAACTCCTCGACGCTCTCCACATCGGTGTCGACTGTCGCGGTGTCGGTCACGCCGCGTCCTCCTTCTGCTCCAACGACGAGGTCAGGCGCCCGCGATGCTCGGCAACGCTCCCGTAGAGGCGGGAGCCGAGGACCACCCGGCGTAAGTACAGGTGCATGTCGTGTTCGAATGTGACGCCGATGCCGCCGTGCATCTGAACGCAGTCGTGCATGAGCTCGACCCCGTAGTGCCCGACGTAGGCCTTGCCCGCCGACAGCAGGTCCCAGGCCTCGGGGCGAGCCTCGCCGACCGCATCGGTCGCTCCGTCGGCGATGGCGTGGCTCGCCTCGAGCCACAGCTTCATGTCGGCGAAGCGATGCTTGAGCTCCTGGTAGCTGGCCAGCGGGCGACCGAACGAGTACCGGTCGAACGCCCATTCGAGGGTCATCTTGAAGGCCCGGTCCATCGCGCCGACCATCTCGGAGAGCTCGACCGCCACCGCCACCTGGGTCTGCCAGTCGACGTCGGCGCCCGCCCGACCAACCTCGCCCACGACGGCCGACGCCGGCAGCTCGACCCCGTCGAACGTGAGCCGGCCGAAGCGCCGGGTGAGGTCGATGCTGTGCATCGGCTTGACCGCCACCCCCGGCGTCGACGCCGGCACCAGCACCTGGGTCAGACCGTCCCCGGTGCGAGCGGTCACGAAGAAGTACTCGGCCTGCCCGGCCGACTCGACCGGTGCCTTGACCCCCGACAGGCGGACCGTGTCCCCGGTGACCTCGGCGCTCAGGGTGACGTCGCCCAGCGCGTCGTGCGGGCGGGGCTCGCTGAACGCCCACGTGCCGATTGCCGCGCCACTGAGGAGCGCGCCCAGCGCCTCGCCCTTCTGCTCGTCGGAGCCGGCCCTCGAGAGGGCGCCGGCCACGATCGCGGCCGGCACGAGCGGGCCCGGAGCGGCGTGATTGCCGAACTCGAACCCGACCAGCGCCAGGTCGGCCACCGGCCGACCCGAGATGCTGCCCCCGCCGTCCTCCTCGCTGACCAGCAGCGACGTCCAACCCAGCTCGGCGCCCTGCACCCAGAAGTCCCGGTCGAAGCCGGCCGGATCGTTGCGCTTGGCCCGCAGCTCCGAAACGGGCGTCTTGTCCTCGAGGAATTTGCGGGTCGTCTCCGCGAAGAATTCCTGGTCGGACGTGAGCTCCAATTCCACGAATCGTCCTCCCCACGTTTGGGTCGCCAAGAACCTACTCCGTGGACATCCCCTCGTCATATGGGACCTGGCGCGGTCCCGCGTGGGTCGCAGGCCGCCATATCGCTCGGCCGGCACCGCGAAGCCAGGCGGCACCAGGACGTCGGACGCCACCAGCTCACCCACGGCGGCCCGTCCCAGGCCGAGCAGCGCCTCGTCGGTGCCCGACCGAGGATGTCGAGGACCTTCTTGACCCCGGTCTCCCCTCCTGCCGCCAGCCCCACAACGACGCCCGGCCGATCATGACGGCCCGGGCCCCGAACGCCGGCCTTGACCACGTCGCCTCCCCGGCGGATCCCGCCGTCGAAAAGCACCTCGGCCTGGTCGCCGACGGCCGCCACCACCGCCGGCAGCGCCCGGATCGAGGCGGGGGTCCCGTCGAGGTTGTTGCCCCCGTGGTTCGAAACCGCGACCGAGCTGGCCCCGGCGTCCACCGCCCGCCGGGCGTCGTCGGGCCGCATCACGCCCTTGACCGCAAAAGGGGCTCGGCCACTGCCGGCGCAACCAGGCGATGCCGTCCCCGGTCGGCGGCAGGGTCTGCAGCCATCGGCCATACGCGGCGAAGAAGCCCGGCGCCTCCTCGAGGATCCGGTCAGAGGGTCAGAGGATCCGGTCAGAGGATATCGACGACTTCGATGCCCGGATCGATCTGTTGGGCCATGTCCGTGACCAGCTGACGATGGCAGTGGCGGGCGCTCCGCTCGACGCACAAGACGGCGATCCGCCGCTCGCGGGCGTCATCGACCAGCCGCTGCAGGGCGTCCCCCGAGCGATCGACAAGGATCGCACCCAGACGTCGGCGAGCCGCCTGGCCGTCCCCCTGCCGGAACCCGTCACGATTGTCCGGCGGGTTCCCGAGCGTCGCCTCGTGCCGATAGTCGATGCCCGCCGCCTCGAGGCTGGCCCGGAGGGGATTCTTGGACCACCCCGGCTTCCGGCTGACCGGATTGAGCCGCACATCGACCAACAGGGACACTCCGGCGGCGACCAGCGCGTCGACGAGGCCGGGCACCCGGAGGCCCTCGTAGCCGACGCTGTAGATTCGACCGCTCATCCGGACGATGGTCCCTTCGGATGCCGGCGGCGGCAAGTCCGCATGCCGCCGTCCTCTGCCGCGGTTATCGCCGGTGATCGGTCGGGTACGGGTCCAAGTCGTCATGACGGTGGTGCTGGCGGGCGCGGCGATGGGCCTCGTCGGCTCCGGCCCGTTCGCGGCAGCTATCGCCTCGGCGACCCCGGCTCGACCGGTGCGCAGGCCTTGTCGGCACCCATTGCCGGCATGATCCCGAACGGGAACGGCTACACCTTGATCGGTCAGGACGGCCATCTCTACCCGTTCACCTGACCGGAGGAGGAATCCGGCGCGCGATGCTGGTCGCCCCGAGCACCTCGGGCGAGCCGGCAGCCCACCCACGTTCACGAGGAGTCCCAGATGCCCGACACCGTCTTCCCTCCGGACCGCATCGAAGTGACCCGGCCGATCCCGGCATCCCCCTCCGCTATCTTCGACATCCTGCGCAACCCGGCGGGCCATGTGGCCATCGACGCCTCCGGGATGCTGCAGGACTTCACCGGATCGCCGGCGGACAAGGAAGGCGACACGTTCGTGGTCCACATGGACCGCGAGTCGCTCAATGACGTCCCGCTGGGCAAGTACGACGTGACCGTCCACTTCATCGTGTTCGAGCGCGACCGCGAGATCGCGTGGGACCTCGGGCCCGATGCCCGCGTCCCGCACTTCTACGGGTACCGACTGGAGCCCGTCGAGGACGGGGTCACCAACGTGACGTCGTACTACGACTGGTCCAAGGTGACCGGCGATCTGAAGGGACGCTTCCCGATCGTGCCCGAGTCGGCCCTGCGCGCCACGCTGGGCATCCTGGAGCGAACGGTCCGAAAGGGCCTGTGATCCGGGCGCTCGCAGCTCGCTCGCCGGCCCACGGCGGGAGCGGCCGGCGCGACGAGCACGGTCCGCCAGCGAACCGGAAGGGGAACCGCACCCAGGACCCCGCGAGCTTCCCCTGCAGCTCCGAGTGAGGGAACCACCCTCAGAAGCGGTAGCGTCTCGCTCGTGGCCGACCATCGTGGCTGCACGGCGTGAGCTCGACCTCCACGGTGACGTGGAGCGCCAAGGTGCTGACCGTCTCGGAGTCGGTGAGCGCCGGCGCGCGGGAGGATCGATCGGGGACGGCCCTGACCGAACTGTTGGTCCAACGGGGCTTCTCGGTGATCGGGCGGCGGGCGGTACCAGACGGTGTGGTCCCCGTGGCGCAGGCGCTGCTGGATCTGGCGGAGGGATTCTGTGGTCTGCTCGCCACGACCGGGGGAACCGGGTTCGCGCCCAGTGACCTGACGCCCGAGGCGACCCGCTCGGTGCTCGAGCGAGAGGCGCCGGGGCTGGGCGAGGCCATGCGGGCCGCCAGCCCGCTGGGTCGGTTGTCTCGCGGCCTGGCCGGAACGATCGGGAGCTGCCTGGTGGTCAATCTTCCCGGCTCGCCGGCCGGCGCGGTGGAGTCCATGGCTGCCATTGTCGATGTCGTGCCCCATGCGCTGGCCTTGGTGGCCGGCGAGCGTCCGCACTGAGCGGCGCGAGGCATGGAAGCGTCACCATCTGGGCATCGTGGCTGACGATGAACCGTGCTGGGTGGCGCCAGATGATGGCTGGGGAGCCGGGCCCGGGGAGCTCCGGAGCGAGCGAGGGTGCCGGGCCGTGGTGACCTCGGCTCCGGTCGCGCTCTTGGCGGTCAGGCGACGGGAGCGCCGGACGACGCCCGCGGACGTACCGGCCCTCGACGACATGCCGGTCGAGGGCCCTCTGGTCGACCGGTTCGGCCGGGTACACGACGACCTTCGTGTCTCGGTGACCGATCGCTGCAATCTCCGTTGCGTCTACTGCATGCCCGAACGGGGCATGGAGTTCCTGCCCCGGAGTGAGCTTCTTTCCTTCGAGGAGATCGTCCGGGTCGCCCGCGTCGCCCGGGATCTGGGCATCACCTCGGTCCGGCTGACCGGCGGCGAGCCGCTGGTCCGCCGAGGCCTACCCGACCTGGTGTCCCGGCTGGCATCGATCGGCTTCGAGGACCTGGCCATGACCACCAACGGGATGCTGCTGGCCGAGATGGCCGGGGCCCTGTCGGCGGCCGGGCTGCGGCGGGTGAACGTGAGCTGCGACTCGCTGCAGCCCGAACGGTTCGGGTCCATCCGGCGTCGCGGGAACCTCGATCGGGTGCTCGAGGCCATGGACGCGGCCGAACGTGCGGGGCTCTCGCCCGTGAAGGTCAACGTCGTCGTCCTGCGGGGTCGCAACGACGACGAGATCCTCGAGTTTGCCGCCCTGGCCCGCCGGACCGGGCGGCTGGTGCGGTTCATCGAGTTCATGCCCCTCGACGCCGAGGGCCGGTGGGACCGAGCGCAGCTGGTCCCCGGTCGGGAGATCTTCGAGCGGATCTCGGCTCGTTGGGCCCTCGAGCCGGTGCTCGCCCCCGGCGATCCCGCGCCGGCCCAGCGGTACCGGTTCGCCGACGGCCGGGGGGAGATCGGCCTCATCTCGAGCGTGACCCAACCGTTCTGCGGTACGTGCAACCGGCTCCGGCTGACGGCGGAGGGGGCGGTCCGCAACTGCCTCTTCTCCGACCGCGAGCGCAACGTGCGCGACGTGCTGCGCCGAGGAGGAGCCGGGGTCGAGGCCGACGTGGCGCTGCTCCTGCGGCGGGCCGTGTGGGACAAGCAGCCGGGCCACGGGATCAACGATCCCGGGTTCCTTCGCCCAACCCGCTCGATGTCGATGATCGGGGGCTGAGACGGCTCGGCTACGGCTGTTCGGCCCCGCTCGGGAAGCGGCCGGGGAGGCCGAGGCCCACCTGGCCGGCGACGACGTGGCCGAGGTGCTCGGCCGGGCGGAGGATCGCTATGGTGCCGCCTTCGCGGCGGTGCTGGGCATCTCGCGGATCTGGATCAACGAGGAGCCGGCGACCGGCGACGAAGAGGTGGAGGAACGCGACGAGATCGCCGTCCTCCCACCGGTGTCGGGGGGATGACATGTCCGAGGGCCTGACGCACATCGACGAGCACGGCAGAGCGCAGATGGTGGACGTCACCGGCAAACCGCCGACCAGGCGAACGGCCGAGGCCCGATGTGTGGTCCGCACGGGGGCGGACGTGGCGGCGGCGCTGGCGGCCCAGCCCGACGGGACCGACCTGATCGAGATGGCCCGGTTCTCCGGGGTGCTGGCGGCCAAGCAGACGTCGTCGCTCATCCCGCTGTGCCATCCCATCCCGATCGAGCGGGTGACGGTTGAGATCACGGTGGTCCCGGACGGGTTCGGCGTCGCGGCGACGGCCGAGATCACCCAACGCACCGGTGTCGAGATGGAGGCACTGACCGCCTGCGCCGGAGCCGCACTGACCCTGGCTCAGGGCTTCGTCGACGTCGATCCCCGGGTCACCATCGGGGAGTTGACACTGTGGCACAAGTCCGGCGGCCGATCGGGAGCCTGGCACCGGTCGGCGGCCGGGGAGATGCAGGGGGACGGGCGCGGGGCCCGCTGCGGTGGCGCGTCGGGCGACGTTCGAGGTGGTCGCTGATGCCGGACTACGGCGTGGTCGAGGCGGCCGGGGTCTTGCGGGTCAGCTCGGACACGGTACGGCGGTGGATCAACGACGGCCAGCTGGAGGCCACCAGGACCACCGGGGGCCGCCTCCGGGTGGACGGCGTGGTCCTGGCCCGCTTCGCCCAGTCGCTCTATCAGGGGGCCGCCGGGCCGGGCGCGGCCCGGGAGTCGATCCGCAACCACTTTTCGGGCATCGTGACCAACGTGGTCACCGACAAGGTCATGGCCCACGTGGAGCTGCAAGCCGGGCCGTTCCGGGTGGTCGCGCTGATCAGCCGCGAGGCCGTCGACGACATGGAACTGGCCCCCGGCCTCATCGCTCAGGCCGTGGTCAAGGCGACCAACGTGTCGATCCAGCTCGACCGTCGCTGAGCTCCCCGGCGACTCGCGGTGCCGGCTCGGTCGGGGCCGGCCAGAGCCGGATCCGAGCGGGCGGCAGCCCGACCGAGCAAGGGGAACCGATCGGCAGGTCCAGCCGGCCCGGCACGACGACCTCCAGCTCGAATCCCGGGGCCAAGGACACCAGGAGCTCGGTGCTGGTCCCGAGATCCGCCACGTCGACGACCATCGCCCGATACGGGCCGGCGGTGGCCAACGCGACCTCTTCGGAGCGGACGCACCAGCGCACGCGAGCGCCGTTCGGCAACCCGCACGTGTCCATGGCGATCGACACCCCGCCGACGTCGACCGATCCCCGGCTCGCCACCCGACCGGTCAAGATGTTGCGGATCCCGATCAGGCGAGCCACCTCGGGGGAGGCCGGCCGTTCGAAGACTTCCTCCGTGGTCCCGGCCTGAAGGATCCGGCCGTGATCGAGGACGACGACCTCGTCGGCGAGATACGCGGCTTCCTGCGGATCGTGGGTCACCAGGACGGTGGAGATCGTGCTCTCACGCCGGAGCCGCCGGAGCTCGGTCCGTAGTTCGTGGCGGACGGGGCTGTCGAGAGCGGAAAAGGGCTCGTCGAGCAGCAGCAGGGCGGGAGACCGTGACAGGGCTTGGGCCAGGGAGACCCGCTGGCGTTGGCCACCCGACAGCTCGTCGGGGAACCGATTCTCGAGGCCCGAGAGGCCGAGCCGCCCCAGCCAGTAGGCGGCCAGTCCCTCGTCGGCGTCTACACCGAAGGTGGCCTGCTGCCAGACGGTCAGGTGCGGGAAGAGGGCGTAGCCCTGGGGGACGTAGCCGATCCGGCGATCCTCCACGGCGACGCCGTCCATGCACCGGTCGCCGTAGCGCACGGTCCCGCCGGCCGGTCCGAGGAAACCGGCCAGCCCTCGCAAGGTCGCCGACTTACCCGATCCCGACGGTCCGAGGACCGCCAGGCTCGCGCCGCTGGCCCGATAGGCGACCTGTAGTCGGAACGTGCCGAGCCAGGCGTCGAGGTCCCAGGCGACCGGAGCCGGCCGGGCCGGGCGGGGACGCCTGGGCGCCGGCACGACGGCACGGGCGGGACGGCGCCGGTGGCGGAGACGTCCGCCGAAGGCCACCAGCGCGGCGACACCGAGCCCGAGCGCGGTGGGGGCCTGCGTGGCCGGGATGCCGGTGCTCGAGAACTGGATGTAGGTGAGCACGGGCAGCGTGTAGGGATGGTACGAGAGGACGACCGTCGCGCCGTACTCGCCGAACGCCCGCAGCCACGACAGCACCAGTCCGGCACGGATCCCCGGCCAGGCCAGCGGCAGCTGGACCCGCCAGAAGCGGGACAGCTCCCGGTGCCCCAGGGCCGCCGCGTGCTCGGCGATCACCGGGTCCACGGCGGCGAACGCCGAGCGGGCGCTGATGACGAGAAAGGGCGAGGCCACGAAGGTCTGGGCGAGGACGATCCCGGCCAACGAGTCGGTGAGATGTCGGCCGAAGGCCTGGCCGACGGTGCTGTAGGGCCCGACCAGCTCGACCAGCAGGATGCCGCTCATCAGCGGTGGCAGGGCCAGCGGAAGCAGCACGACCACGCCGACCAGGGCGGCCAGCCGCCCGCGGGAGCGCGCCAGCACGTAGGCGAGTGGTATGCCCAAGGCGGCGACGAGACCGGTGCTGATAGTGGCGGTCACCACCGACACGTAGAGCGCACCGAGGAGGCCGGGCGTCCCGAAGCCCCGGTCATGGGATGCCCCCAGGTGGAAGAGGAAGACGACGATGGGGACGACCAGGTACAGCACGAGCAGGCCGCCCAGCCACGGCAGCGGCGTGGTCGAGAACCCCCGCCTGGTCGGGTTGGGGGGCCACCTCCGCACGCGCCCGGCGGCGCCGTCGCCGGTGCTCACTTCGAGCGCAAGCTGGCCCGCAGCGCTCGCGGAACCTTGCCGGCTCCGGTCACCTTCGGCGGGGTCATCAGGCGCAGCCCGTCGTGGTCGAGGATCGACCTCCCCAGACGGCCGAACAAGAACGCCACGAAGGCCTGCGCCGCCTTGGCGTGCGGCGCCCGGTTGACCACCGTCACGGTGTACTCGCCTTGATAGTGGATGCTGCCGAGCGAGATGGTGGGTATGCCTGCGGCCTTGGCCTCGCTGGCGTAGAAGAACCCGGCGCCGACCTGGCCGGCCTGAAGGAGTCCCACCAGGGACTGCTCGGGATAGACCCCCGACGTACCGGTGGTGAGCTGGGCGAGCGAGGGCTGGTGATACTCGGAGGCCGCCCGGGTGAGGGCCTCGACCGCCAGCTCGCCCTTCGGATCGGTCGCCGGGTCGGTCCGACCCAGGACGAACCCGGGCTCGGTGACCACCTGGTACCAGGGCTTCGACCGGAGGGCGGCGGCGAACGGGCTCGTGGGGTTGTAGCCGATGACCAGCGGCGAGCTGGCGAACGTGGCGTACCACGAAACCCAGTCTCCGTTGGCGTCCCCCTCCAATGTGGCGTTCACCGCCGGACTGGCGCTCACGAAGACGTCGGCCAGCTGGGTCTTGCCCTTGATCTCGCTGGCCAGCGCGTCGGAGCCGCCCGAGAACCCGCTGAAGGTGTCGCCGGTCTCGGCATCGAAGGCGGGACCGATGCCCTGCTCCATGAGCCCGACCAACGAACCGGCGTACAGGACGTCGACCGGCCCGGTCCCCTCTTTCGCTGCGGCCGCCGGGCCGACGGCGGCTCCGACGAACACCGAGCCGACAAGGGCGCAGAGCGCGCCGACCAGGCCGAGGGCGCGAGCGTTCGACCGTCGTGCTGCATGGGCTTTCGAGGGCGGAATCACGTCACCGGTGTACCGCAGATACGGCGTTTCAACCGCAAACTGACGGACGATCCCCATGAAGAGGAGGGAGACAGCGGTATCTGCGTCCGAGCGTACGAGGCGGACTGCTCCCGGCGAGGCAGCCTCCAGCGCGCCGTCAGGGCGAGGCGGACCCCCTCCGGGGCGCGTCCGGGCGGGCTCCTCCGACGATTGCCGAGCTGGAGTTCGGGTAGTGGCTCCAGATGACGATCATTGCGCCCTCTGTCAACCACGGCCAGCTGCCGGCGGCTCCCGCACCGCCTCGCGCCGAGCCGTTCGCCGATCTCGTCGATCTCGTCGATCTCGGGCAGGACCGCGGTCCGTCCCATCAGCGGCGGCCCGGCTGGTTCGAGGCCAATCCGGGCTGTTTCATGCGGCTGGTCGGCACCGCGATCGGCGTGGCGGCGTTGGCGGTCGGCGCTCGGATCGCCTGGGGAAGGGTTGCCGCCCGGACCCACTAGGCCGCACGCCCGAAGCCGCCCGATCCGGCACGTCCAGCTCGCGCCTCGCTACGGCTGGGGTGCCTCTTCGCGGGGTCCGGGAGCGCCGAGGATGACGTCGGGGACGGGGGCGGGCTCGCGGTCAGGCCCTCGAGAACCAGTTACCTCCCTCCGCAACTCGAAGTGGTGATCTGCGGTGAGAGCCACCATGCTCCGGGCCCGGGGCATCGCCTCGGGAAGAAGGCCACGGCAGATCTTCAAGGTCGTGATCCCGACCACCGCCGGCACGACCAGCACCGCCACCCGGAGCACCCAGACCATGACGCCCACTGAGACGCCGAGGAACCCAGCCAGGACGTCGTCTCCCCCGGCGAACAGCAGCATGAAGTAGAAGGCGAACACCGTCGCCCCCAGTGCCGTGTGCAGGGGCCGTCGCCGCGGCGCCACCAATAGGTGATGGATCTCCCGATCGCCGGTCCAGACCCGGTCGACCAGGGGCCAGGCGTAGAGGAAGAGGAAGGTGGCGACCGGCAGTACCACTGCGGGCACGAAGACGACCCAGACCACCGTGTGGCCCCAGCCGGTCCACTCCCAGCTCGGCATCAGCCGGAGCGCTCCTTCAAGCCAGCCGGTGTACCAGTCCGGCTGGGCAGCGGAGCTGGCCTTGGACGGGTCGTAGGCGCCGTACTGCCAGATCGGGTCGATCTGGGCGAGCCCTGCCATGATCCCGAGCACGCCGGCCACCATCAGGAGGAGGCCGGTGGTCTTTGCCACGAAGGTCGGCCACATGGGCAATCCCACGACGTTCTTCTCCGTCCGCCCTTCCCCGGGCCATTGGGTGTGCTCCTGGCGGAAGATCAAGGCGAGATGAGCGCCCAGCAACCCGAAAAGGAGCAAGGGGACGATGAAGATGTGGGCGACGAAGAACCGGTGCAGGGTGTCGGGTCCGGGTGGGTTGCCCCCATAGATCCAGAAGGCCAAGTACGAGCCGACGAAGGGGATCGACTCCACGATGCCGTAGCCGATGCGCACGCCCGTGCCCGACAGCAGGTCGTCAGGGAGCGAGTAGCCGAGGTAGCCGTTCACGATGGCCACCATGAGCAACGTGACGCCGATGGCCCAGTTCATCCCCCTCGGCTTTCGGTACGCCGAGGTGAAGAAGACCCGGGACATATGCACCACGATGGCCCCGATGAAGATGTCGGCGGCCCAGTGGTGCATCTGGCGGACGAGCAGTCCGGCCCGGACGCCGAACGACAGGTTCATCGACGACGCGAACGCTTCCGAGACGCGCTGGCCGTCCAGGGGCCGGTAAGGTCCGTGGTAGATCACCTTCACCGACGAGGGCACGTAGTACAAGGTCAGGAAGACGCCGGTGGCCACCAGCACGACGAAACAGTAGAGGGCGATCTCGCCGAGGAAGAAGGACCAGTGGTCGGGGAAGATCTTGTCCAGCAGGCTGTGACCGAACTGGGCCGCGCCGGTCCGGTCGTCCAGCTCACGAACTGCTCGCCTGGTCGCTTTGCCCGCGCTGGGCACCCGAGCGCGCACCTCCGCCTTGGCGCGCTCGATCGGCTTCGGCCGGTGCCGATCGACGTACCGCCACACCCAGCGGCTGACCGGGCCCACGACGCCGCCGATCAGCCGGCGTCAGAAGGCAAATTCGTGCCCGATGCACCGGGAGCCGCGGCTCCATTGCCCCCGGAGGGCCCGGTCCACTCGTCGGCCGCCCGGCGCTCCTCCAACCGCTGACGCTGGGGAACCACGGTGTAGCGGGGGTCCTCGGACGACTGCACCCCGGCGTTGAAGATGCCCAAGCGCGTCGCCGCCGAACCGGCAATCAGGGCGCCACCCGAAAGGGCGGCGATCAGTCGATTGCGACGGCCCGCTGCCACCGCCCCGAACACCCCGGCGAGCGTCAGCACCTGTGACACGCGCAGGTAGATCTTGGCCCGGCCCTCGTGGTACGGCTCGGCGACCATCCCCATGCGGTGCTCCATCAGCTGGGAGATCACCAGCTCGGCCGGCCCGGCGACCGCGGCCAGCCGGCGGACCGGCGCGTTCTCTCGCAGCGGCGCTCCCAGCAAGCCCAGGCCGGCCGCCGCCGAGGCGCCGGAGCTGACGAAGACGAAGGGCATGTGACGGTAGCCGTCGTGCCAGGCAGGCACCGCCGTGTTGCAGACCAGAGCGGCGGTGTAGGCGGCGATGGCCGGACCCACCACCGCCGCACCCACCGTCGCCGCCGTCCCCGCTGCGGGGGCGACACCGGTCAGCTCACTGGCTGCCGCCACTGCTGCCGCCGGGCCGTAGATGGTGAGCAACCACGAACCCATGTTCATCGGGGAGGTCACCTTGACCACCCGCAACATGTTCACGAACCGGGCCGGTCGTCCGAGATCATGGATCAATGCCACCAGTGACAGGCCGATGGACCCGGCCGCACCCAGCTTGGCCGTCCGCCGGAGGCCGGACCGTCCGGTGACCTGGGCCCCGGCAGCCACCACGGACGAGGCTCCCGCCAGACCACCCAGGAAGAAGTAGCCGGCAATGTCGCGTCCCTCCCAAGTCGGCTTGTTCAGGACCGGAAGCCCGTAGTACGAGCCGAACTCCGGTTCGTCCCGCCGCTTGCGCCGCCGCCGCCGGCCCGGCTCCGGACCGGAGCCCGAGCCCGAGCCCGAGCCCGAGCCCGAGCCGGTGATCGCTTCGCGCCCCGGCCGCACGCCTTCTTGACCTCGAGTCGTCACCTGGCTCCGGTTCATGCGCACCGCCGTCCTTGTCCCCCCGAAAAGGCGGCCATCACGGCCGCCCCCAGAGCCACCGCGGCCAGCGCCGCCCGGGCGTACATCGAGGGGAGGTCACGGGTGGTGACCACGGGGTCGGGCGGAAGCCCGTAGACCTCCGGCTCGTCCAACAGCAGGAAGAACGCTCCGTTTCCCCCGACGCCGTCGTTTGGATCGTGGCCGTAGAGCCGGGCCTCGCCGACACCCGCCTGGTGGAGCTGCGAGACCCGCCCGGCTGCTCGCTCGTGCAGCTCCTCCAGCGGGCCGAACTGGATCGAGTCGGTCGGGCAGGCCTTGGCGCAGGCCGGCTCCTGACCGACGCCCAGCCGGTCGTAGCACAGGGTGCACTTCCACATCCGCCCGTCCCCGGGCCGTTGGCCGATGACCCCGTACGGGCAGGCGGGCACGCAGTAGCCGCAGCCGTTGCAGATGTCCTCTTGCACCACCACCGTCCCGAACTCGGTCCGGAACAACGCGCCGGTCGGGCAGACGTCCAGGCAAGCGGCCTCGGTGCAGTGCTTGCAGACGTCCGAGGACATGAGCCACCGGAAGCCCCGCTCGTCGTCCCCGCCGCCCAACCGATCGGGCGTGGCCCGGCCACTCGATGCAGGAAGATCGCGCAGGCGCACCGGTTCGCCCGGGTCGCCGACTGGCCGGGCGGCCGCCCCGGTGGTCTGCGACCCGAGGGACTTTCGTTGCTCGATGAACGCGACGTGGCGCCAGGTGTCCGAGCCGAGCCCCCGCGTGTTGTCGTAGGACATGCCGGTGAACACCAGGCCGTCCTCCGGCACGTGGTTCCACTCCTTGCAGGCCACCTCGCAGGCCTTGCAACCAATGCAGACGGAGGTGTCGGTGAAGAACCCCATCCGCGGTGGCGCTTCCCGATGCCCGCTGGACTCGGCCGCCTGCTGGCCGTTGGCGAAGGCTCCGGCGTCGAACAATCCCCACCCTCGCCGGTCGGCCCGCTGGGCCGGCACCGGGGTCATGCCGTCACCCCCATGCCGGTCTCGGGTGTGATCCCGGCCCGGCGCTGGTAGGCCTGGACCAGCTCCGTGCGCCCGGGCCCGCGGGGGCGCCGACCCGGGCGGATGTCGGCGGTCAGGGCCTTGTCCTCCTGGATGTGGACGTTGGGGTCCAGGGAGATCGAGGTGAGCTCGTTGGCCGCGTCGCCCCTGGTGTAGCCGTTGGGGCCCCAGTGGAACGGCACCCCGATCTGGTGGACGACCCGGTCCGCGACGACCAGCGGCGCCATGCGGTCGGTAACGAGGACCCGGGCTTCGATGGCGTTGCGGGCAGTCACCAGGGTGGCCCAGCCGCCGTGCTCCAGCTTCCGCTCGGCGGCCAGCTCGGGCGAGACCTCCACGAACATCTCGGGCTGCAGCTCGGCGAGGTACGGCTGCCACCGAGTCATCCCGCCGGCAGTGAAATGCTCGGTCAGCCGGCACGTGGTGATCACGTACGGGTACACGTCGGCGCCGGGCTCGCTGCCACTCGGGTGGTAACGGTTGAGCTCGCGCGAGAAGACCTGGCGCACCGGGTTGCGTTGCTGGGGATAGAAGGCGTTGTCGAAGGGTGACTCCTGGGGCTCGTAGTGGGTCGGTAGCGGCCCGTCGGTCAGGCCGGCCGGGACGAACAACCAGCCCTTGCCGTCTGCCTGCATGATGAACGGATCGGTTCCCGACAGCGCGTCGGGTCCCTCGGCGCCGGGGGGAGGCCGGTAGTCGGGGGACTTGTCGGCGGCGAAGTCGGGAATGTCGTGGCCGGTCCACTTCGCCTCATCGGGGTCCCACCACACCAGGGCCTTGCTCTCGCTCCACGGGCTCCCGTCGGGCCGGGCAGCGGCCCGGTTGTACAGGATCCGCCGATTGGCCGGCCACGCCCAGGCCCACTCGGGACCGAGCCAGTTCTGCTGGCTGGCCGGCTTCTTGCGGGCGGCCTGGTTGATACCGTCCGCGAAGACCCCGCAGTAGATCCAGCAGCCGCAGGCGGTGGAGCCGTCCTCGTTCAGCTGCTCGTAGGAGGCGAGGGGCCGGCCCTGGTCGTCCCATCCGTTGATCTCGGCCAGCACCGCCTCGGCGACGGGCTCGTCGAGACTCCCCTCGACGGGGTAGTCCCACGTGAGGTCGAGGATCGGGCGGTCCATCTCGTCGGTCGAGCCCGCCAGCTTCTCGCGGATCTTGCGGCCGAGGTGGTACATGAACCACAGGTCGCTTCGGGCGTCGCCTTCGGGCTCGACCGCCTGGAAGTGCCACTGGAGCATCCGGTTGGTGTTGGTGAAGGCGCCGTTCTTCTCGGTGTGACTGGCCGCGGGGAAGAAGAACACCTCGGTCCCGATGTCCTCGGTCCGCATCTCCCCGCTCTCGATCTCGGGTCCGTCCTTCCACCAGGTGGCGCTCTCGATGAGGGAGAAGTCCCGGACCACCAACCATTCGAGGTTGGCCATCCCGAATCGCTGGGCTCGCGAGTTGGCCGAGCCGACGGCCGGGTTCTGGCCCATCAGGAAATAGCCTTTGCAGATCCCGTCCAGCTGGGCCAGGGTCGTCTCGTAGGTGCTGTGGCTCCCGGTGAGGCGGGGGATGTAGTCGAAGCAGAAGTCGTTGTCAGGCGTTGCTGCTGGCCCCCACCACGCCTTGAGCAGGCTGACCATGTAGGACTTCATCAGTCCCCAGTAGCCGGTGCCGGCGGCCTCGCCGGCGACATACGCGTCCAGGTCCTCGTGGGCGTGGGCGTGGGGCATGGGCAGGTAGCCGGGAAGCAGGTTGAAGAGCGTGGGCACGTCGGTCGAGCCTTGGATGCTGGCATGGCCCCGTAGGGCCTGGATCCCGCCGCCGGGCCGTCCGATGTTGCCCAGCAGGAGCTGGAGCACTGAGGCCGCCCGGATGAACTGCGCGCCGACGGTGTGCTGGGTCCAGCCCACGGCGTAGACGAAGGCGGTCGTCCGGTCGGGTCCCGATGCGGCGGTGATCGTACGGCAGACCCGGTCGAAGAGCTCGGGCGGCACGCCGCACACCTCCTGGACCAGCTGCGGGGTGTACCGCGCATAGTGACGCTTCAGGATCTGGAAGACGCAGCGGGGGTGCTGGAGGGTCTCGTCGCGCTCGGCTTCGACGTTGAGGGAGGGGCCACCGGACCCGTGGGACTCCGACCCTCCCGCTTGGCTGACGGTGGAGCCGCCCTTGGTCCGCTCGTCGAACTGCTCGTCCCGCTCGCCTGACGCCGATTGGACGTCGGCGGCCTCGTACTGCCAGCTTTTGGGATCGTAGTGGCGGTTCTCCTCGTCGAGACCGGAAAAGATACCGCCGAGGTCCTCGGTGTCCAAGAAGTCCTCGTTGATGATGGCGGGGGCGTTGGTGTAGGCGAGCACGTAGTCGTGGAACCACTTGTCGTTGGCCAGGACGTAATTGATGATCCCACCGAGGAAGGCGATGTCGGCCCCGGCCCGAAGGGGGACGTACATGTCGGCGAGGGCGCTGGTTCGGGTGAATCGGGGATCGACGTGGATGACGGTGGCACCGCGGGCCTTGGCCTCCATGACCCACTGGAAGCCGACCGGGTGGGCCTCGGCGAAGCTGGACCCCTCGATGACGATGCAGTCCGAGTTCTGCAGGTCCTGCATGCACGTGGTGGCCCCGCCCCGGCCGAAAGAGGTGCCGAGCCCGGCAACCGTCGAGCTGTGGCAGACCCGGGCCTGGTTCTCCACCTGGATGACTCCCAGGCTGGTCCACAACTTCTTGATGAGGTAGTTCTCCTCGTTGTCCAGGGTTGCTCCGCCCAGACTGGCGATGCCGAGGGTCCGTCGGACGTCGGTGCCCTCCTCGTCCGACCATTGCCAGTTGTCCCGCCGGGTGGCGATCACCCGGTCGGCCACCATGTCGAGCGCCCGCTCGAGCTCGATGGGCTCCCAGTCGGTGGCGTGGGGGGGCCGGTACAGGCACTGGTGGCGCCGGGCCGACCCGGTCGTGAGCTGCAACGACGCCGAGCCCTTGGGGCAGAGCCGGCCCCGGCTGACCGGAGAGTCGGGATCACCCTCGATCTGGACGACCTTGCCGTCCTTGACGTACACGTTCTGAGCGCAGCCGACCCCGCAGTAGGGACACACGGACTTGACCACCTTGTCGGCACCGGCGGTCCGGGGCCCAAGGCGGCCCGAGGCGGGCGACTTGACCCCGGCGCCGCGCCCGAAGCGGTCTCCCGATCGCAGCTGCCGCAGCACGGCCCAGTCCATGATCCCGAGGTTCATGACCCGCCCTTCTTTCCCCGACTTTCGGCGTTCCCGGTGTTCGCCTGCCGGCGACGGCCTCCGGCCCGGTCCCGAGCCCGGTCGACGGCCGCGATGGTGGGCCGGGCCACCCGCAGTACCGCAGGATCGGTCGACAGCAGGCGGTGGACCCTGGTCGGACCGCGCTCTTGGATGGCCCGGACCGTGTCCCCCAGCTCGCGGCGCTGCTCTTCGGAAAGCTCCTCCTCGACGCCCCGGAAGACGATGTCCTCGGTCGCGACGTGTCGCCGGACGGCGCCGACCAGCTCGTCGACCAGCTCGTCGAAGCGCTCGTCGTCGGCGCCCGTCCCGTCGAGGTCACCGAGGACCGCCGCCACCCGCCGTTCCTGGGTCTCGGCCCGGTCGGCGAGATCGACCCCGTCGTCGATGGTGTCGCGGACCGCCGGCCAGAACATCTCCTGCTCTGCCGCCTCGTGGGCTGCCATCCGAGGGACAAGCAGAGCGACGGCCCACTCCTTGCGGCGCCTGTCCCGAGGAGTGGCATCGTTCGCATCGGGCAAGGCATCCAGTTCCTTGAGGAGGTCGTGGACCTCGTTGTGCTGGCTCCGCAGCAGGGCGAGGACGTCGACACGTTCGTCCGCGCCCTCCTCCTGCGATCCCTCGTCCTGCGATCCCTCGTCCTGCGAGCCGTCGTCGGGCTCAGACTCGTGGTCCGCGCCGTCGGAATCTCGATCCGCTGGCTTGCTGCTCTCGGCCTCGGAGGAGGACTGACCGGGTGCCCGCAGGGCCCCCGCCTCGGCCATTTGCGAGTCGGCGGTCGCCCGCCGCTCCAGCCAACTCCCTACCTGGTGCTCGGATTTTCGTATCGACAGCGTCGGATTGGCGAGATGCTGGGTGCTACCGGCCATGTAACCGGCACGGTCCAGATCTTCGGGTGCCGGTACGTCGCTACCGTCGGCCGGCAGCCCGGTGGCGATGAGGTAGGCCTGACCCGCAGGGATGCCGAGCTCTCGTCCGATCGCCCCATAATCGCGGCCCTCTGCGACGAGCTCGAGCACCGTCCTCTTGGTCGGCATGGCCCAGTCCCTCTCCTTCGGCTCGTCCCGAGATCACAGCCAGCACAGCTGGTCGGCACCAGTCGCAGCGGTACCCATTCCGCCCGCCCCTAATCGACGCCCGACGCTGATGCCGCATCCTCAGCAGGGCCCGCTCGCGTTGCTCACCAGGGCTCGCTCGCGTTGCTCGGCAGGCCTCGGCGGGCCGATTCGCCGAGTCGTGGGGAGACCGCGGGGAGGCACCGCTCACTCCCCCTCCCCGGCCACATGCGGCCGGGCACTCGTCGGGGCCGAGGACCCGGAAGTCCGACCCCACTTCTCTGGCTCGGGCACTCGCCGCCCGGTCAGCCGGTCCCTGGTCCGATCCGCCTTGGCAACCAGCAGCCCGACGGAGCCGAGGATCCCGGGCAGCGCCGGCACGTGCGGGTGTGGCCGAGTGGGGCCCGTTCGTCGAGCGGCCAGCCACTCGGCCGCCAGCAATCCTGGCTCGTCACCACGTAGCTGTTCGTCGAGCCGGACCCAGATCTGGTTCTGCTCGTAGGCGATGTGCTCACGAGCCATCCCGGCGAGGGACTGGACGCACTCGTCGAACTCCTGATTGCCAGCGGAGATGTGCTCCAACTCGTTGAGCGCCCGCTTGGCCTCCCCCTCCTGATGTCGGGCTTGCTCGACCAGTTGGTCGCCGCCGGGGCAGCGCCGGACCCTCGGCCAGAGGATGAGCTCCTCCGCTGCCTCGTGGGCGGATTCGACGGCTACCAGCAGCTTGGCTGTCCGACGATGCTCCCTCGGGGTTCCCTCCCGCGCTGCGGGGCCTCCGGTCAGCCGGTTGAGAAGGCCCCAAATCAAGTCGTGATCGGCATCGACCACCCGCCACAGATCGTTCATCGGCGCCCCGATACCCGCACGCCCGTCGCGCCAACCAGCGGTTCTCCCACCGGCCGGCCGGCCGAGCGCGCAGCCCGAGCGGCGAAAAGCCCTGCATGAGCCGGTGAATACGGGGGTTTCGTCCAGACGACCGGGGGTAGCCCCAGTCGGTGCCGTTCCGCAGCACGTTCTCCCGTGTGTTCACCCTGGAGGTCGGCATCGCGGCCGCGGTCTTCGTGTTGGTCCTCGGCGCGGTCGGCTTCGCCTTTCTGCGCAGCCGGCTCCGGCGCCGCCGGGGCGAGGAGCCGTCCAACAAGTCCGAACACACCGTCGTGGAGAGTGCCTACGTCGTGCTCCTTTTGGCCGTGGCCGGCTTCCTCGTGTGGACCAGCCTGACCGCCAATGCTCAGGAGAACTCCGCCTCCGGACGCCCGTCGGTCACCGTCCGGGTGATCGGCTTCCAGTGGTGCTGGCGGTTCGACTACCCGGCCTCCCACTTCTCGGTCACCGGTACCTGCGAGGGCGGCGCGTCGGGCGAGAACCTGCCGACCTTGGTCCTCCCCACCGGACGGTCGGTGGCCATCGAGGTCACCTCGGCGGACGTGGTCCACGAGTTTTCGGTTCCCTACCTCCGCTACCGGACCGAGGCCATGCCGGACCACACCAACACCTTCCGGGTCACGCTGACCCGTACCGGCCGGTGGCTCGGACGGTGCTCGGAGTTCTGCGGCGTGTTGCACGCCGACATGGACTTCTACGTGAAGGCGGTCTCGCCGGCGGACTATCGGCGGTGGCTCGAGAGCCATCACCAGCCAGTGCTCTCGTGACGGTGGCCCATCGGGGCGAGGTCGGCAGTCGGGCTGTAGGGAGGGATCGGTGACCGACGTCGTCGGGACGGCGGGGATCGATCCGAACCCGGTCGCCCTCGTCGATCTCTCAATAGCCAGGCGGGGGTTGCCGAGCTGGCTGACGACAACCGACCACAAGCGCATCGCGATCTTGACCATGGCCAGCTCGCTGGTCTTCCTTTTGACCTTCGGGCTGATGGCGCTCACCATGCGGGCCCAGCTGGCCCAGCCCGAACAGCACCTGGTTTCCAACCAGGCCTACGACGAGCTGTTCACCCTGCACGGCTCGGGAATGATCTACCTGGTCCTCACGCCCCTGGCCATCGGTATGGGCCTCTACCTGGTGCCCCTGCAGATCGGGGCGCCGATGGTGGCAGCGCCCAAGGCCTGCCTGTGGTCGTACTGGACCTATATCTTCGGCGGCCTGATCATCCTGCTGTCGGCGGCCTCGACCGGTGGACCGGACGCCGGCTGGTACGCCTACACGCCGCTGTCGGACAGTCAGAACTCCCCCGGCTACGGCATGGACCTGTGGATCCTCGGGGTCATGCTGGCGGTGGGAGCCATGATGGTGATGTCCGGCGCCGTCTTGTGGACCGCGCTGCGAATGCGGGCGCCGGGGATGTCGCTCCTGCGAATGCCGGTGTTCACCTGGTCCGAGGTGGCGACGTGCCTCATGTCGGTGGCGTCCTTCCCCTCACTGCTGGGCGCCATGGGGCTGCTGGCGGTCGGGCGGGTCGATCCGTCGCTGTTCAGCCACAACACCTGGAACGTCGCGTACCAGTTCTTGTTCTGGTTCTACGGCCATCCGGTGGTCTACGTCATGTTCTTCCCCTTCGTCGGCGCGGTGGCGGAGGTCATCGCCACCTTTTCGGGCAGGAAGTACTTCGGGTACACGTTCACCGTCTACTCCCTGTTGGCCTTCGCCGCCGGATCGATGGCCGTGTTCGGCCACCACATGTTCACGACTCACCAGTCGGTCAACGACTACTTCTCGCTCAGCTCGATCATGCTCAGCGTGCCGGCCGGCGTGGAGTACTTCGGGCTCATCGGCACTCTGGTCGGCGGACGCATCCGCTACCGCACCCCGATGCTGTTCGCCCTGGCCTTCATCCCGCAGTTCCTCGTCGGAGGCCTGACCGGGATCATGGTGGCCACCCCGGTCATCGACAACCAGGTCCACGGGACCTACTTCATCGTGGCCCACTTCCACTACACGCTCTTCGCCGGCAGCGTCTTCGGAGCGTTCGCGGGACTGTACTTCTGGTTCCCCAAAGCCACCGGCGTGCTACTGAGCGAGCGACTGGGCAGGATCAACTTCTGGCTGATGGTGATCGGCACCAACATGGCGTTCCTGCCCATGTTCTTCAGCGGATTCGAGGGCATGCCCCGGCGGGTGGTCACCTACTCGGACGCGTCGGGCTTCGGCACCCTCAACCTGGTCTCGAGCATCGGGGCGGGGATCCTCGCACTGGGCGTCGGGGTCTTCGTGTACAACGCGCTGCGCTCCTTGATCCTGGCCCGGTCGGCCGGCGCCGACCCCTGGGGGGCGGGCCAGACCCTCGAGTGGACCACCTCCTCCCCGCCGCCGCGCTTCAACTTCGACGGCGATCACCCGATCCCTCCCATCAGGAGCTATGCGCCGCTGCTGGAGCTGGCCCGCGGTCCCGCCCCACGACGCCCCGGGGCCGCCGAGGAAGCGGCCGTCGGGGCGACGGCGTGGCCGAACGAACCGTGAGCCGCCGCAGCGGAGCCCTCGTCCCGGCCGGCTGGGCCGCCTACAACGGCCTGTGGCTGGCCCTGCTCGCCGGGCTCGGCGGCAACGCCACGGTGCTCTGGCTCTACGGCGGCGCCACTGCCATCGCCGAGCTCTTCGCTGGCGCCGTGGTGATCTCGGGCTGGCGCCATCCACTCGAGCCTCGCCGCCACCTGCTGGCCCGGCATGGCGAGGCCAGCCTGCTCGGCGCCCTCGGCGTCGCATTCGCCGGTCTCGGGGTGGTGTTCGGCGCGTGGTTCTATCCCATGGCCGCCGTCCTGCTGGCGTTCGCCGTATCGCTGGCGGCGATGGACGTCAGGGACCGCCACCGACCCCCGGCTCGATGACCGCCCGCTCGGCCCGCTCGGCCCGCTCGGCCCGCTCGTCCAATCGCCGCACCCGTCGCTCGTCGGTCACAATCCAGCGATGCACGAGCGCGGCCACGGCCACCCCCCCGGTGACCATCGCGGTCATCCAGAAGACCTGACCCGCGGCGTGGGTGGCGGCCAGGGTGTAGCCCGGAGCGAGCGGCCAGGGCCAGATCACCAGGGCCAGGCCCAAGGCCGCCTCCACCGGCATGCCTGCCATCACTGCCACCGCCCGCCGGACGAGGCTCCGCCGGTGGGCGTAGCCGTCGGGGCCGAGCACGCCGGTCCAGTAGAGGCACCCCACCATCAGGAACCAGGCGTGGACGGCGTCGTGAACCGCCTGGTCCCGGACGCTGTCGGCGTAGAGGGGGGTCAGAAGGTAGCCAGCCATGGAACCGAAGTAGAGGATCCATGCGACCGGACCGGTCAGGACCGCCGCCCACCGGCTCCCGGTCGTTCGGACGACCGCTCGCTGGACCGAGCGGGGGCCCGCCTGCGCCAGCAGGACGAGGGGCTGGCCGGCGACCAGCAAGGGCGCCCCCACCATCATCAAGAGGGCGTGCTGCACCATGTGGGCCGAGGGGTTCAGGTCGTCGTAGGCGGCCAGTCCCGAGCCGACGGCGACGAAAATGCACAGCAGCCCGGCCACGAAGCAGGCCGTCTGACCGGCCGGCCACCCCCCTCGGTCCCCCGGCCCCGTCGGGCCTTCCAGCCGGAGGGGACGGCGGTGACGCCCGACGGCACCGACGCCGACGAAGTAGGTCACGGCGACGACCGTCAACAGCCCGTCCACCACCAAGGTGGCGTCGCTCGTCTGAAAATACGTGAGGAGAACCCCCGGCTCCACATGCGGCGACGGGGCGTCGGCGGCTCCCACGAACATCCCCCCGGCGTGCCACAGCCCCACCAGCATGCCGGTCACCGGCCTCCTCGGCTCACTGGGCTCCTCGGCGTGGTCGCCCCGCCATTGCCCCCGCGGCGTGGTCGCCCCGCCGGGGCAGGTACCCGCTCCAGCCGTCGGCTAACCGGTCGGGGATCCGGTGGACGACCACCTTGCGGAGGCCACCCATCGAGCGCCGTGGCACATCGTCGGGGTTCGGGCAGGCGACCGTCGGGGTACCGGTAGCACGTGACGATCTCGGGTACCGAATGGGTCCAGCGCTTCGCGGCCGCCCTGGGCTGTCCCGCGCCCACCGAGGAGGAGGTGGAGGCGATCCTGGCGTTGGCCGGTATCGCCGCCCATGCGTCCGAACGTACCGCTGCACCGATCAGCGCCTGGGTCGCGGGACGCGCCGGGGTGGCTCTGCCCGAGGCACGGGCCATCGCCGAGCGCCTCGCGCAGGCCGCTGCAGCCGCGACGGACGAGGAGACCGGGGCGGCGGAGCAGTCCGGGCGGGGTCACGATGCTCAGCGATGACGTCGCGCTCGGCAGCCGAGCCGGTCCGGTGGCATCCGTCATCGTCACCGCCCTGGCCGTTGGGTCTCGGCGCGAGCGACCGGACCAGGTGGTCGGAGAGGAGCCGCTCGAAGTCCGGCTGAGCGGACCCGGGCGGCCTCCCCGGCCAGTGGCGGTCACCATGCGGACGCCGGGCCACGACTTCGAACTGGCCGTCGGGTTCCTCCTCTCCGAGGGTTTGCTCACCGACCAGGGCGACCTCCGAACGGTCCGGTACTGCGACCTCCCCCCGGACGACGTGCAGCGCTACAACGTCGTGACCGTTTCGAGCACCGGCCCGTTCGACGTGGAGGAGCGTCGACGGGCCTCGACCATCTCTTCGAGCTGCGGTATCTGTGGCACCGCGAGCCTCGACCAGCTCCACCAGCGGTGCGGTCCCCTGGGCACCGGGCCGCCGATCGAGGCCGAGCTGCTCGTCGAGCTCCCAGAGCGGCTCCGGAAGCTCCAGCGGGTGTTCGAGCGGACCGGGGGCCTGCACGCGGCCGGCCTCTTCGAGCACACGGGCCGATTGCTGGCGGTCCGCGAGGACGTGGGTCGTCACAACGCCGTCGACAAGCTGGTCGGCTGGGCCGCCATGCAGCGGCGGCTTCCCCTGTCCTCGGCCGTCCTGGTGGTCTCGGGCCGGGTCAGCTTCGAGATCGTCCAGAAGGCCGCGATCGCCGGTATCCCGGCTCTGGTGGCCGTCTCCGCGCCCTCCAGCCTGGCCGTCGACACCGCCCGCGACCTCAACATGACGCTCGCCGGGTTCGTGCGAGGCGACCGGGCCAACCTCTACGCGGGGGCCGAGCGCGTGGTCGGCATGCCCCCGGACCGCCGTGCCGGCTAGTCCCCGCACGGCCGGCATGCTGTTGACCGGCGGCGCCAGCACGCGCATGGGTACCGACAAGGCGAGCCTTCCCGTGCGGGGCGTTCCCATGGCGACACGGCTCGGCCGGCTGCTGGCGGGGGTCTGTGGTCCGGCGGTCGAGGTGGGCCCCGGCCACTCCGAGCTGCCGGCGGTGGTCGAACCGACGCCCGGGCAGGGACCTCTGACCGCCATCGTGGCCGGGGCGGCGGCACTGCGCGCCGCCGGGTGGTGGGGCCCGGTGGTCGTGATCGCCTGCGACCTTCCCCTCCTCACCGACCCGGCCCTCCGGCTGGTTGCCACCTGGCCCGGTGAGGGCGCGGCGGTCCCCCTGGTCGGGGGTCGTCGACAGCCGTTGTGCGCCCGGTGGGCCCCGGAGGACCTGCTCGCCGCCCGGCAACGGGCCGCCGCCGGCCGGCGGTCGCTCGGGGACCTACCCGGTGCCGGTCCCACCTCCCTCCTCACCCCCGAGGAGTGGGGTGCTGTCGCCTCGGGATCGGCCTTCGCCGACGCCGACGATCCCCCAGCGTTGCTCCGGCTGCTGGCGGAGGGCGGGGCCGACGGCGTGCAACGGTCCGTTTCCTCCTGCGCATCGCGGGTACGAGGGACCGGTGAGCGATCGGCTGGCTGACGGCGCAGGTCACCATGAGCGGGCAGGAGCCGAGAGCTGGCTCGGGCTGTGCGACGGTGCCTTGCCGGTCGAGGCCGTGACCCGCTGGGTCAAGGTGCCGAGCTGCGGGGCGATCGTGACCTTCTGTGGCTGCGTGCGGGACCACAGCCCGGGACGTCCAGAGGTGAGCTCCCTCGAGTACGAGGCGTACGAGGGGCCGGCTGTCCGTCGGATGGAGGAGATCGTGATCTCGGCTCGCGCACGATGGTCGCTCGGTCGGGTCGCGATGGTGCACCGGACGGGGCTCCTCGCGGTGTCCGAGGACGCGGTCGTCGTCGCCGTTTCCTCCGCGCACCGAACCGAGGCGTTCGAGGCGGCCCGGTTCTGCATCGACGCGCTGAAGGCGTCCGTCCCGATCTGGAAGCACGAGTGCTGGCGCGGCGGGCAGGGCTGGGGTACTTGCGCCCACCAGCTCGACGACATCACCGCCTGACACCGGTGGGCGACCTTCTCCCACTCCCGACGGCCTGGCGGTTGGTGCTGGAGCACTGTTCCCCACTGGCGCCGGTCGACCGCTCCCCGGTCGAGGGCCTGGGTCGCACCGTGGCGCAGGACGTGACCGCCACCGTGGCGGTGCCGGGCTTCGACAACTCGGCGATGGACGGCTTCGCCGTCCGAGCGGTCGACGCCAGCAGCTCACCGACCATCCTCGAGCTCGTGGGCTCCGTGATGGCCGGCCAGCGCGCAGCGTCGTCGCTGCGGGCTGGCGAGGCGGTCCGCATCATGACCGGCGCCCCCGTTCCCTCGGGCGCCGACGCCGTCTGCCCGGTCGAACAGACCATCGTGCGCGGCCGGACCGTCACCCTCACCATTCCGGTGCGGGCGGGCGACCACGTTCGTCGGGCCGGTGAGGACGTGGAGGCCGGCGACACGGTGGCCCGGGCCGGCGAGGTCCTCGGCGCGGCGACGATAGGACTGCTCGAAGCCGTCGGCTGCCGGACCGTCCGGTGCCACCCCGCTCCCCGGGTCGGCGTCCTGTCCACCGGCGACGAGCTGCTGCCCGGAGCCGACGGCGGCATCCACGACAGCAATCGGGCCGCGTTGCTCGGCGCGCTGCGAAGCGACGGCATGCCGGCCGTAGATCTCGGGGTGCTGCCCGACGAACCCCACGTGGTCGCCGGCGCGCTCGACCGGGCGGCGCAGTCGTGTGATGCCGTCATCACCACCGGTGGCGTGAGCGTGGGTGACCGGGACGTCGTCCGCGCGGTCCTGGCCCGGACCGAAACGCTCGTCTACCACTGGCTGCAGATCGCCGTGAAGCCAGCCAAGCCGCTGGTGTTCGCCGTCCTCGAGGGCCCCCGCGCCCCGGTGCCCGTCTTCGGGCTGCCGGGTAACCCGGTCTCCGCCCTGGTGAGCTACGAGCTGTTCGCTCGGCCGGGCCTCCGGCGCATGGCCGGCTACCGGAGTTGGTGGCGGCCCGCCACCGTGGCTTCTGCGGGCACCGACTTCGCCCGCCGATCCGACGGCAAGACGCACCTGGTGCCCTCGGTGCTCCGGGTGGGGCCCAACGGGCGAGCGCAGGTCTGGCCGTGCCCGCGCCAGGGCTCCCACCTGCTCACCTCGCTGACCCCCGCCAACTCGCTCGTGATCCTCCCCGATGGGCCGGGGTCGCCGGCCGGTGCGGGCGTCGAGGCATGGGTCCTCGATGCCGCCGACGTCTTCATGCCGCCCGGAGGCCGGTCGGTGCCCGCCACCTTCGCCCCGGAGCCCTGCGCCGCCCCGGGGTCCGGCGACGGACCTCGGATCGACGGCCTTCACCGGCGGGCCGGCGAGCCCGGGGCAACCCCGCTCGTCGGCGAGACGGCGGATCCCGACCGGTGAGTCCGCCGGCGGCGGTGCTCGGCACCCCCGGGATCAGTCCCGGGCTGCTGGGGTACGCCTTCACCCTCGGGCTGGTCACCCCGGTCAACCCGTGCGCCTTCCCTCTGCTGCCCGCCTGGATGGCCGCCCTGGTGCCCAGCCGGGCCGACGAAGGGTGGGCCGCGAGGACGGGCCGCGGCCTGACGACCGGTACCTCCGTGACGGTGGGGTTCGTGGTGGCCTTCGGCGCGGTCGGGCTGCTGGCGGACGGGGGCGCGCAGCTGGTGCGTCGCTGGGCCCCCTGGCTCATGGTGCTCGTGGGCGTCGCCCTCGTCGCAGGGGGCATCAGCGGGCTCGCCGGCCGGTCTCCTCGGATCGGCATCGGCGCCCTGCGAACCCGGGGCCGCCGGGGGGTGGTGGCCGCAATCGGGTTCGGGGTCTCGTACGCCGCGGCCTCGGTCGGCTGCGCGCTCCCGCTCTTCGTCGCCGGCATCGCCGGCTCGTTCGAACAGGGAGGAGCGCTCGACGCGGTCGGCACCCTTCTGGCGTACTCGCTCGGCGTGGGACTCCTGCTGGTGGTGACGGCGCTACTCGCCATCCACGCCGGTGCCCCGGCCCTACGTCGGCTCGGCTCCTTCGGCCGCTGCGTGCCCGCCATCGGGAGCGCCGCGCTGGTGGTGACCGGGGCCTACCTGACCTTCTACTGGGTCATCACGCTCGTCGGCTCGGGGACGACCCCGGCGCCGATCGCCGCTATCGACGCCGTGCAGGCGGCGATCAGCGGCTGGCTGGCGGCCTCACCCGGTCTGGCCGGCGTCGCCCTGGGCGCGGTGGTGCTGATCGCCTGCGGCGTGGTCATCCGTGGCGCTCGGGGCGAGCCGCGCCGCGGGCCCGCGGGGCGGATCGGTCGGGCGCCAGCGGCCGGCCGGCGGCCCGCGCCGACGACCCGAGCCCGGACCGCGCCGGGGACGGCGCCGGGTCCCCCCTGGTGAGCACAACCGGGGAGGACGGTCACGGCCTTGCCCTGGCTTCTGATCCCGAGCCGTCGGGGCCGGCAAGCTCGCCGGAGACCGCGGCGCCCCGGCGCCGGGGCCGACGCCGGAGCGCTGCTGCGGCGGTCGGTGGGGCGGCCGTCGTCGTCTGCCTGGCGGTGGTCCTGCTCCTGCCCGCCGGCAACGGATCGGGCCCCGAGGTGGCAGCGGGGATCAACCGGCCGGACGCCTCTCTGCTGGATCTGAACCTGCTGGGCGGCCACTCGACCGTCGCGCCGGACTTCACCCTGACCAACCAGTGGGGACGGCCGACCGCGCTGTCCGGCTTCCGGGGAAAGGTGGTGGTGGTCTCGGTGCAAGACGACCGCTGCACCGACCTGTGCACGCTCTTCGCCCAGGACGTGCGAGCGGCCGACCAGGACCTTGGCGCGGCAGCGTCCCGGGTGGTGTTCCTGGCGGTGAACGCCAATCCGTTCTATCCGCAGGTTTCAGCAGTTCGAGCGTGGAGCGACCAACATGGCCTGGGCTCCGAAGGGAACTGGCGGTTCGTGACGGGTTCCCCCGCCCGTTTGCGCGCGGTGTGGAAGGACTACTACGCCTTCGTCCACCTCGACCGCACCAACCGGACCGTGGTCCACAGCACGGCCCTGTACTTTGTCGGCCCTTCGGGGCGTGAACGAGCCGCCGGGTCGTTCGGACCAGACTCGGCGGACACGTCGCTCTTCGCCCACGGCCTCGCCCAGATGGCCGACGATCTGCTCCCGCCGTCGCAGAGGGTGCCGGTGGCCGGGCCGGTGGCCCCGCCCTCCTCGGCTCCGGGCGCCCCTATCGGCGGACGGGCACCGGCGTTCTCCCTGGACCGACTCGGACCCGGGCGGGGCCCGGTCTCCCTCGCCATGCTAGGGGGGAGGTACGCGGTGATCGCCTTCTGGTCCACCACCTGCACCGCCTGCCGGTCGGAGCTGGGCCATCTGGAGGAGGCCCATCGGCACCTTGGTCCGGACGTGGCCATGGCGGGGATCGACGTCGCGGCCGGCGACCGGTCCTCTCACGGCGCCGGGGCGCTGGGCCTCGCCCGGAGCAACGGGATCACCTTTCCGCTCGCCACCGATCCCACCGGCGCAGTGGCCGGCTCGTTCCGGGTCACCGCCCTCCCCTACACCGTGATCCTCGGTCCGCGAAGCACGGTGCTCGTGCGCCATCCGGGCCTCATGACGACCGAGCAGCTGGACTACCTGCTCGAGAGCCTCGATCCATCGCTCGACGGTCGTTAGGGTGAACCGTTGGCGAACCAATTGGCGTTCTCGTACGCTGCCCAGGTGGCTGCAGGCGAGGCAGAGGAAGCGCAATCGACCATCTTCAGCCAGGTAGCTCGTAGCCTCCTCGGTGCGGGCGACGCCCAGGCCACGTTGCAGCGCATCGTCGACCTGGCCGTTGCCACGATCGACTCGTGCGAGCACGCCGGCATCTCGTCCATCGAAGGACGGAGGGTTCAGTCGCCGGCGTCGAGCGACGAGGTACCGGCGACGATAGACCGGCTCCAGTCCGAGACCGGCGAAGGCCCGTGTCTCGACGCCATCAGGGACCACGGGATGTTCGAGACCGGCCATCTCTCCCGCGAGCGCCGGTGGCCGAACTTCGTCGCTCGCGCCTCGGAGGAATCGGGCATCGAGAGCATCCTGGCGGTCCGCCTCTTCGTCGACGGGGACACGATGGGAGCGCTCAATCTCTACGCGACGAGCGAGGACGCGTTCGACGAGCACGACCGCGCGGTGGCGACCATCTTCGCGACCCATGCCGCGGTTGCCCTGTCGACCGCACGGCGGGTCGAGAACCTCCAAGCGGCGATCGATACCCGTCAGGCGATCGGTGTCGCGACCGGCCTCCTCATGGCCCGCGAAGGCATTTCCGAGTCGGAAGCGTTCGACGTCCTTCGACGGGCGTCCCAGCGACTCAACATCAAGCTGCGGGTGGTGGCGGACCGCATCTCCCATCCCCAAGCGGAGGACCCCGGGTCACCCCGGACCGCTTAGCCGCGACCAAGGGCCGGGCCGTTGTCGAAGGGCCTGCTGGATCGCCCCGGCAGCCCAGGCCGGCCCATCACTCGAGAACCACTGCGGGGCAAGGCGGCGCACCCCCACCCGAGGTCGAAGCCGTGTCGTGTGGGACGCGGCCCGCGACGGGGTACATAGATCCTGGGCGCGGGCAGGTGACGGGCAGCCGCGCACGGGAGGCCGAATGGAACGTCCGGGCAGACTGGCAGCACGGAGCGCAGGGGCGGCGGCCATCGTGGCCGGGGTATGGCTGGGGGGCGCCGGGGCCGTTGCCGCGGCCGGCTCTGCGCAGACGACCCACTTCAGCTGGTCCAAGGCCAGCAGGCATGCCCTGGTGACCGATCTCCGGACCACGCTCGGCCAGGACACCGTCCAGTTGAACGCCTCTATCCAGGTCGACGAGGATTCGACCGGCCCGGTGACGATTGGAGTCCAGGGCGGCGTCGACCTCACGAAACGGGCCGCGGCCCTGACGGTGAGCGGGTCAGGCGCGAACGGGGCGAGCATCCTGCCCATTCAAGAAGTGCTCGACGGCGGCACGCTCTACATCGACGTTCCCAACGGACCGTGGTACTCCGTCCCGCTGACCAGCATCGAGCAGAAGATCGGGGTCTCCGGGTCGCTCGAGGGCGAGTCGAATCCGACCCAGTTCCTCTCGTTGATCGCCCAGCAGGGGGGCCAGGTCGCCAGGACAGGGTCGGCCACGCTGCCCGACGGCACGCCGGTGACCGACTACCACGTCGTGAGCGACCTCGACGCCGCCAACCAGGCCCACCGCCCGCTGACCATCGACCCGGCCCAGCTCAAGCAGCTCGAGACCGCCCTCGGGAGCCACACGCTGGCCTTCGACGTCGCCGTCGACGCCCAGGGACGGGTCCGCACCTTGAGCAGCTCGATGTCCCTCTCCCCCAAGGCCCTCGGTGCTGGCAACAGCGCCGGCCCGGTCGCGGTGGACGTCACGTACTCGTTCTCCGGGTACGGCACACCGGTTTCGGTCGCCCCGCCGCCGGCGTCATCGGTCCAGCCGCTCCCGCCGTCGGCTCTCTCCCAGCTCAAGATCTGAATCCGCCGGAGCCGGCCGAGGGCGGCCTTGCGAGGGCGGAGCAAACCACGGCCGGCCGAAGCCGATCACCAGGGGGCGCTAGCGTCGCAGCAGGTCGAGCGAGGGAGGCGCAGATGACGCAACGCACCGTGGAGATCGAGACCGCGGACGGCAGCTGCCCGGCAGCACTGAGCGTCCCCGAAGGGGAGGGCCCCTGGCCAGGGGTGCTGCTGTTCCCCGACGCCGGCGGGATGCGGGACACGGTCCGTCAGATGGGAGAGCAGCTGTCGGCCCTGGGGTACGTGGTGCTGGTGCCCGACTTCTACTACCGCAACGGTCCCTACGACCCGGTCGACATGAGGACCTTGTCGTCCAGCAAGGAATCCATGAGCAGGATCATGGCCATGATGCAGGGGTACACCACCGACATGGCGGTGAGCGACGCCGTCGCCTTCGTCGACTACCTGAGCTCGCAACCTGAGAAGAAGCCCGGCGGCGTCGGTACCACCGGATACTGCATGGGCGGCCGGCTGTCACTCCTCACCGCGGCAAACCTTGGCGACCGGATCGCCGCGTCCGCCTCGTTCCACGGCGGGGGCATCGCCAAGGCGGACGACCCGAACAGCCCCCACCACAAGGCCGACGCCATTCGGGCGACCGTCTACGTGGCCGGCGCCATCGAGGACCAGTCGTTCACCGACGAGGACAAGGAGCTCCTGGAGGAATCCTTGACCGGGGCGAAGGTGCCCCACACCATCGAGACCTACCCGGCGCACCACGGCTTCGCCGTCCCCGACAACGCCAGCTTCGACGAGGCCGCCGCCGAGCGCCACTGGCAGGCCCTCGAGAGCCTCTTCGGGTCGAACCTCGGGTCCTGAACTCCGAGAGCAGCCAACTCTCTCCTCACCACGGCCCTGCGCGCCACGCTGGGCATCCTGGAGGGAGCGGTCGAGGAGCGCCTGAGTCCCCCTTGCCGTTCCCAAAAGTAGCGCGCAGCAGGCGCTTGCGGCAAGGCCCTGGCAGGTGCGCACACTCTCCGCTCGAGCAGGAAACCTATGGAGGGGGGCGTGGTATGGCCGAGCATGCGGTGGTGATCGCCGGGGGCGGTCCGACGGGGATGATGCTGGCCGCCGAATTGGCCTTGGCGGACGTGGATGTCGCGATCGTCGAGCAGCGACCCAGTCACGTGCTGGTGGGCTCACGGGCCGGCGGCCTTCACGCCCGCACGATCGAGGTGCTGGACCAGCGTGGCATCGCCGACCGGTTCCTCGCCGAGGGTCAGGTGGCCCAAGCGGCGATGATCGCCACGACCGTCCTGGACATGAGCGACTTCCCGACCCGTCATCCCTATGCCCTCGGGATCTGGCAGAACCAGATCGAGCGGATCATGGCGACCTGGATCACCGAGCTCCCGGTGCGGATCACCTACGGATGCGAGGTCACGGGCCTCGCGCAGGACGGCACGGGTGTCGACGTCAAGATGGCCAACGGCGAGTCACTGCGGGCGCAGTATCTCGTCGGGTGCGACGGGGGACGCAGCCTCATCCGCAAGGCAGCGGGGATCGGGTTTCCGGGGTGGGGTCCGACGAAGAGCAACCTGATCGGCGAGGTGGAGATGACCGGGGAGCCACCGCAGGGTGTCCGTATCGATGCCACGGGCGTCCACGGCCTCCACCGGCTGGAGGACGGGCGAACCGTGCGCGTCGTCGTGACCGAGCGGGAGCTGGGACCGAGCAGCGAGCCCACGCTGCGTGATCTGAGCGAGGCGCTCGTGGCCGTCTACGGCACCGATTTCGGGATCCACAGCCCGACATGGATCTCGAGGTTCACCGACATGACACGGCAGGCGGCGTCCTACCGCGCCGGCCGGGTGCTGCTCGCCGGCGATTCGGCCCACGTGCACTCCCCGGTCGGCGGGCAGGGCATCAGCCTCGGTGTGCAAGATGCGGTGAACCTGGGATGGAAGCTGGCCCAGGTGGCCAACGAGAGCTCCCCCGACCACCTCCTCGACACCTATCACGACGAGCGCCACCCGGTTGCCGCCCGCGCGCTCCGCCACACGATGGCTCTCTCCGTGCTCCAGCGGCCGGACGAGCGCATCAAGGCGCTGACCGACGTGGTGTCGGACCTGGCGACCATGGACGGCCCTCGCAAGAGGCTGGCCGGGGTCATCTCCGGGCTGGACGTTCACTACGACCTGGGCGAGGGCCATCCCCTCCTCGGTCGGCGCATGCCCGATCTGGACCTCGCAACCGAGGGCGGCCCCCTGCGGGTCTTCACTCTGCTGCACGACGCCAGGGCGGTGCTGCTCAATTTCGGTGAGCCCGACCGCTTCGACATCGCCCCGTGGGCCCCCCGGGTCCGACAGATCGACGCCGGGTACCACGGCTCGTGGGAGCTTCCGGTCCTCGGCCCGGTGACCGCTCCGGCAGCCGTCTTGATCCGGCCCGACGGATACGTCGCCTGGGTGGACGACCGCAGTGACACCGACGGCACCGACCGCACCGACCGTGTCCCCACCGGACTTCACGAGGCCCTGACGACCTGGTTCGGAGCATCGTGACCCGACGCGCTGCCCTCGGCTCATCGGCGAATCAGGGGTCGACACCCAGCGGCCGACCGGCGATCGCACTCCGAAGGGCGTTGAGTTGCTCCACCGACGCCTTGGCACGGGCAGGTTCCGCCGCCGCCATCGCCAGAGCGAGGGCCTCGATGACGACGATGGTCGTCGCGTGGGAGGCGAACATGCGGCGGTCACCGCGGCCACTGACGAGACGCGCAGCGATCGGCAACTCCTCGGACAGGGAGACCGAGTCGGTGACCAGCACCACCCGAGCCCCCACCGCTGCGGCGCGGTCCACGAGGACGCGCACGTGCCGGTGGAGCCTGCCGTAGGCGAGGACGACGACCGCGTGGCGCGCCCGCAGATCGAGGAGCTCGTCGGCGCCGTCAAAGCCGGCATGGGTAAGGGCACCGGAGTCCTTGCCGAGGCGCCGGAAGAGGAAGGCGGCGTACCCGGCCAGGTGAGCCGAGGGGCCGACCCCGCTCCACCACACGTACGGAGCGTCGGCGACGACGCGATTGGCCTTGTGGAACTCGGGGTCGGGGATGGCCTGGCCCATCGTGTCGAGAGCCATGTGCTGGCGCTCGATGCTCACCCGCAGCTCGGTGTCGGGGTCCGGGGCGGCGTCGAGCGCAACTCGGAGGCGCTCGCCGAGGGGTACGTCGTCCGTCTGGCCCGCCACGAATCGCTTCAGCTCGCGGATCCCGGCGAAGCCGAGCGAGCGGGCGGTCCGGATCACGGTCGCATCACTCGTGCCGGTGGACTTCGCAATCTCGCGGGCCGACATCACGCCCGCCCGTGGCCCCGCCGAGGTGAGGAAGTCCGCCACCGACCTTTCGGCAGGGCTCTTCAGAGCGGCCAGCCCGCTGATCCAGGGGAGCTGTGTAGTATTCTCGTCATCGCTCGGCCTCATGCGTTGTAAATGCTACACGACGACCCGACGGACCCGACGCCCGAAAGGAGATGCCCGCCCTGAAGAGCGAGATCCTTCTGCTGGCTGCGGTGGCGCTGGCGACCACGGTGGAGATGGTCGAGGCGCTCACGATCGTCCTCGCCGTCGGGGTGACCCGGGGGTGGCGCTCCGCCCTGATGGGCGCTGGGTGTTCGCTTCTGCTGCTGGGCGGCGTGGTCGTCGCCTTCGGCCCGGCCGTGGTGCACATACCCCTCACCGGGCTACGCATTGCCATCGGAGGGTTGCTCCTCGTGTTCGGCGTCCAATGGCTGCGCAAGGCCGTCCTTCGTGCCAGCGGGTACAAGGCTTTGCACGACGAGGACGCCACCTATGCCAGCGAACGGGCGGCGGCGGTCGCAGCACCGGGCGGGGGCGCGGCAACGGTGGACTGGTACTCCTTCACCGTGTCGCTGAAAGGAGTGTTCCTCGAGGGGCTCGAAGTCGTCTTCATCGTGCTCACCTTCGGCGCGTCGCAGAACCGCGTCGCCCTGAGTGCGGTCACCGCCACGGTGACCGCACTGGTCGTCAGCACGATCGGGTTGGTCATCCGGCGCCCCCTCAGCCGGATCCCCGAGAACTCGTTGAAGTTCGTCGTCGGGATCCTGCTCACCACGTTCGGCGTCTTCTGGTCGTCGGAGGGTGCCGGTATCCGGTGGCCCGGGAGCGACGGCGCCATCCCGGTGCTCCTGCTCGTCGTCGCCGCAACGAGCCTGCTCCTTGCGGGAGCGCTGCGGCATCAGCGGGCGCGTCTGGCGGCCACCAGGACGGCGCCATGACCCGAGCACGTCGTTTCGGGCACTTCTGGTGGGACTTCATCGTCGGCGACGATTGGGTGGTCGCTGTGGGCGTGGTGCTGGGAATCTCGCTCACCTGGTTGGCAGCCGACCACGGCGAGAACTGGTTCTGGCTGATGCCGGTCATCGTGCTGTCACTGCTGGCGGCATCCCTTCGCCGGGCGACGGCCCGGGGTTCGGACGGCTCGCCGGTGCAATGCTCCGAGGGTCAGGAGGTGACGGGGTGACCGCACGAGACGGGTCGGAGCCGCCGTACTCGTCGGCCTTGGCCGGGCCGGCGCAAGGAGCCACAGAAACGGCGGCCTTCGGTCGGATACCGGTGGTCGGTCGCATCCTTCCGGCGCCGATGGCCGCCAAGGTCCCCGAAGTCATCGTCGTCTTCTGGGTGGTGAAGATCCTGACGACCGCCGGTGGGGAAGCCGCCTCGGACTACTTCAAGACGTTGGGGAACATCAAGGGTGGCGGACTGGAGGTGGTCCTCTTCCTCGGTGCCTTGGTCCTCCAGTTCGGGACCCGTCGCTATCGGGCCTTCTCGTACTGGTCCTTGGCCTATGCCATCGCCATCTTCGGCACCGGGGTCTCGGATTTCCTCCATCTCGACGTCGGCATTCCCTATGGGGGTACCACCCTGCTGTGGGCAGCAATCCTCGCGGCCATCTTCTGGACCTGGCAGCGCAGCGAGGGCACACTCTCCATCCACAGCATCACGACGCAACGTCGAGAGGCGTTCTATTGGGCGACGGTGTTCGCCACGTTCGCCCTTGGAACGGCGCTCGGGGACTTCACCGCCACCTCGCTCAATCTCGGGTATCTGGCCTCGGGCATCTTGTTCGGGGTACTCATCTTCCTTCCGTTGCTCGCCTGGCGGTGGCTCCGACTGAACGCCGTGGCGGCGTTCTGGATGTCCTACGTGGTGACCCGACCACTCGGGGCCTCCTTCGCCGATTACATCAGCAAGGCCCGCGACCTCAGCGGTATCGGCTTCGGTGACGGGCAGACCGCCGTCGTGTTCGTCGTGGTCGTCGTCGTCCTCGTGGGGTACCTTGCGATGGCGCGCCCGGACATCCAAGAGCGGGCCCGAAACGGGCTCGTGGCCCACCGAGGCGGTGGCACGGGCCGGTAGAGCGGGCGGTGGCCACTTCCGGCCGGCCGCCGGAACCCGGTCGACGAGCCACAGAGAGCCCTTTCGGATCCGCACCTCGGGCCCAGAACGGCACCAACAGCTGACCTCTCCACGGGGGATGCGCCAATTTCCGATCACTTTGCCGACGGTCCGCACGACCAAGCGAAGAAGATTTCATTGCACCTTCACCGTCGATTCACCGGCGGGTTACTTGACTCAGGTAGCAAGGCAGGCAGCGTCCCCGGTCACCGCGGCGCTGGGTACATCGACACACGAAGGGGGCATCGTGCGCATGATCTCGCGCAAGGCGTGGACTTCGCTCTTTGTCGTCACCACCCTGGTGACCGGGGGGTGGGCATTGAGCCTCACCACCGGCGCGTCTGCCGGTGAGTTCTGGGGACAAGGCGGCTCCTCGTCGGGGACGCATACCACCACGCCCATCAAGCACCTGGTGGTGATCTTCGACGAGAACGTGTCCTTCGACCACTATTTCGGCACCTATCCGGTCGCGGCCAATCCTCCCGGCGAGCCCTCCTTCACCGCCAAGCCGGGAACGCCCTCCGTGATCGGCCTGGCCAACCAGATCGGGCCGAGCGGCCCGACCGGCCCGCTCCTCACCTCGAACCCCAACGAGTCCAATCCGCTCCGGCTCGACCGCAGTGATGCGATGACCTGCGATCAGGACCACGGCTATACCGACGAGCAGAAGGCGGCAGATCACGGGGCCGAGGACCTCTACGCCCAGAACACCGGCAACAATCTGACCCTGACCCAGTGCCTCGCCTCGGAGAATGCCGGCCTGAGCAAGCCGTCGCCTACTCCGAGCGGTGCCAGCACCAACTACGCCGTCATGGATTACTACGACGGCAACACGGTCACCTCGCTGTGGAACTACGCCCAGAACTTCTCGATGAGCGACAACGCCTTTGGGACCACCTACGGACCTTCCACGCCAGGAGCGTTGAACGTCACCTCGGCCCAAACCTACGGGGCGCTTTGCGGTCCGACCTCGGCGACCATCAACGACTCGCCGTGCACCTCTCCACCGGGCTATGACCCGACCGACGTCGTCGCCTCGGCACTGACGACGTCAGCGCCGAGCCCATCGGACCCGAGTGGCGCCACGAGCGTCACCGACCAGCCGACCGCAGGCCTCGGGACGACCTATTCGGACGCCGATCCCTCCTTCGACGTGTGCTCGTACCTTCCCTCGGCGGACGGTGGGGACGGGGACACGCCGGCCCAGACCCTCACCATGGGCGGCGCCAATGTCGGTGACGAGCTGACGACCGCCGGTCTGACCTGGGGCTGGTTCGAGGGAGGCTTCGACGACGGCTACGTGCCGGGTCACGGCACGCCACCCACAACCGCCCAGATCTGTGCGGAGGAGCACGCCAACCCCGGTGGCGCGAAGGTCGTGGACTACATCCCCCACCACGAGCCCTTCGAGTACTACGCCTCGACCGCCAACCCGATGCACGTTCCTCCGACCTCGGTGGCGATGGTTGGTCACAGCGACCAGGCCAACCACCAGTACGACACCGCCGACTTCTGGGCGGCGGCCGACAGTGGGAACCTGCCGGACGTCTCGTACCTCAAGGCCCCGGCCTACCAGGATGGTCACGCCGGGTATTCGGACCCGCTCGACGAGCAGACCTGGCTCGTCGACACGATCAACCACCTCGAGTCCCTCCCGAGCTGGTCCTCGACCGCGGTGGTGCTCACGTGGGACGACTCGGACGGTTGGTACGACCATGTGCTCGGGCCGACGATCACCGGGTCGGCGACGAGCCTCGACGCGTTGACCAACCCCGGCGCCTGCGGGTCGACGTCCATCGTTCCCACCACCTCGGCCGGCGCTCCCGAAGAAGGCAAATGCGGGGTCGGGCCACGTCTGCCCTTCTTGGTGATCTCCCCCTACGCCCAACGCAACTCGGTGAGCAACACGCTCATCGATCAGAGCTCGATCGTGAAGTTCATCGAGACGAACTGGGGTCTGCCGACGCTCGGCAACGGGGCGGCTGACCAAGCGGCCGGCTCGCTCGACTCGCTGTTCAACTTCCAAGCGCCGATCGACCCGCCGCTCTACCTCAACCCCACAACGGGCGAGCCATGGGAAGGTCCGTGAGGCGACCGCCTCACACTCGAGATGCCGCCCATTGCTCGAATACACCGGGACCGGACGAGCCATGCCTGGGTCCGGTCGGCAGGATCCGGAAGGTGGTAGATCGGCCCGAGGAGGACAACCGGCATCGGGAAAATGGTCGTCAAAGGGCGAGGCCGGGCGTCTCCCACCAGCATTCCGGCTGCCCGGGCATGGTCGACGTGGAGGGCAACCGGGTCCACCAGATGGACGACGTAGTCCTGGTCCTGGAGGATCCGGGCATACACTCCAGCGCCTCCGCAGCACCGTCGCCGGAGGAGCGAGCAAGAAGCGCCCCAGCAGCTCTTTGGTCCGGAGGAACTCCAGCCGAGCAGCGCCGGTGAGACGGGCGGCTTCTCGTCCCTCGGCGTAGTAATCGGCCAGGCATCCAGCTCTGGGACGTCGGTCATGCTCGATTATGGAGTGGACTGGTCGCCCCCCACAGGCAGGACGCGGGTCGCCCAGGAACCAGAAGAGCGGCACCCGATGGAGCCCGGGCGAATCGACGACGAAGGATCCTCAACGCCGGAGAGGGCGAGCCGGGCATCGCTCATGGGCGGGGACCATGGTCCTCAACACGATTTCCGGCACCAGAGCCTCTTCGCCCGGGAAACAGCCGACCGAAAAGCGTCATAAGTCGGCGCTTCCGTCCATCCCCAGTCTTCCTGAACAACTCCTGGGTCTTCCAATCCCATTCCTCGGGGCGACACATCACCTGTCGAGTCTCGGTCGATCGCATCTCTCCACGGATGCGTCGGCTCACGCCCCCGGCCTCATCTTTCGCGCCGGGCGTGGTGGTCGTCGCCGACACCACAGGTTCGAGTCGCGGCCTGGAAATAGCCACGATCTCGGGTGGCTCTGCTTCGACCGATGGGCGCCAATGGGAGGTGGCAGACGAAAGAAGCAACGATGATCCTGGAAGCTCCGGCAAGCGGGCGAGCTCCGTAGACCGATGAGCGGCTCTTCCAACCGATTCGACGGGGGCCGCGTCGACCGGTTGGCCACGGTCAGCCTGTAGAAGGCGATCGTAGTGGTCGAGGCGGCGCAGGCACTCGTGAATTGCTCGGACTTCGAACGCCTTAGCCCGCTCCACAGCCGCTCCAAGGTCGTCCCACACCGACAACAGCCGGACCGATTCATCCTGGTCGACATGCCGTGGACCTTCCTCGCTGCCTCCACTGGCTCGGCTCCGCCCGTGGATCGTATGGCGACTGAACATGTCTTCCTCCCAAGGCCGCCGCTCAATGCCCACTTGGAACTACTAATCCATTCCCCCGAGATCGGCAGAGAAACGGCTGCGCCGGACAACGGGTTCCCCTGATCACCTAAGACCGGCTACCCGTGGTGAGTCAGATGGTGCAGCCGTGACCCTGGATCAAGACGGTCGCCGTCCCCAACGAAGGTCACCGCTCATCGGCGGCGTCAGCCGGCATCTGCGCCACCCATGATCGTTCGCCGTGCCGTGGGTGCGAGGCGGTAGGAGGAGCTCATAGAGGCCCCGGAAACGCTTTCCGTCTCCGGAGCCGTCGGCTCGTCCAAAGGGTTCACGACCGCCTCCACCGAGCTTCGGTTCGGCCTCCCGTACCCGTGATCGAAATCCCTACACCCCGCCTCGCATGGACACCCCTCGGCGTGACCGGAACGGTTTCGCGAGAGGGTCGGTGGGTACACCCCCCGCCATGGCCAGCACGTCTGGGGCACCTCGTAACGGGATCGGCGCCTGGCCGACCGCCGAGGAGGTCGGTGCGGCCGTCATCGCTGCGCTACGAACTGGCCGGGATCAGCCCCCGACGGATGGCACCGGCGACGGGATTCGTTCCACACCGCCGTTGGCTGAATCTGGGCCCGGCGTGGGGCAAACCGAGAACCCGACCGCATCCGCTGGGTGGGCCCAGCGGATGCCGGTTTCCGTGATGCTCCGGCCCATCGCCTCGGGGCTACCGTTCGGACTATTCGGCCTGGTGGTGGCCGCGACTATCACCGGATCACAGGCGTTCGGCTTGTTGCCCACAACGGCCTCGCTGGCCATCGGCGTACTGTTGTTCCCCACGGCCGTGGCCCAGCTTGTCGGCGGCGTCTGCGCAGTGCTCGGCCGGGATGTCATCGGGGCCTCATTGATGATCGTCTTTTCAGGTGTCTGGTTGGGCACGGCGCTCGTCTACGTCGCGAATCCACCCGACGGGCTACACGTCCTGGCGATCTGGTATCTCGCTCTGAGCCCGGTGGCGATGGGCCTCATCTCGTCCGCCACCGGGAAGCTCGGCCTGGCTATGGTTCCGATCACCGGTCTGCCGATGTTGGTAGTGACTGCGGTGTGGCTGCTCTCGGGCAGCCCGAAAGGGTTGGGGGAAGCGGCAGGCGTGCTTTCGTTCGCTCTGGCACTCGCCGGACTGTATGCCGCAATTGCCCTCTTACTGGAGGACGCTCGGGGTCGAACGATCCTGCCCACCCTGCGAAGTGGGCCGATGCGGGAATCGTTCACCGCTGATTTCACCACCCAGCTGAAAGGCCTTGAACACGAAGCAGGTGTGCGGCGGTATCTGTAGCCGACCAGTGCTCATGAGCGTTGAGACCGTCGCACGGGCCGGCTGTCGACAGCGGACCAGCCAGCCGCACTAGCGACAATACGGCTCCGGTGCAGTGAAGGCGGCGGAACCAGAGTTCCATCGGTCCAAGAGCAGCCAGCAGAATCCGGAGAACCGCCAATCGGGAGCCGCGGCGGGCGACGGGGTCCGGGTCGTAGGACTTGGGAGGGCTCCTCCCAAGGCTGCGCGCAGCCCGTCGCCGAGATGTGGGTCGAAAGGATCTTCTCATCGCCTCCTGCCTCGGCGATGCGCCCGGGCATCGCTTACCCGGCAACGGGGTCTGGGTAATCACGCCAGTGCGCCACCTTGCGCCGGCCGATAACGAAGGGGGGATGACGAGACGACACAGGCGTCGTGGGGGCGACCGATCTTGGCCGACGCGGCATGCATTACCTACTGCAGGGAGGCCGAGTCGGCTCCCTCGTTCGTGCCAGTGGACCGACGCCCACTGCGCTTCGACCGGGCGGCCGGAGTCCGGCCGGTCGACGCTGCACTACCGGTGCGCCTCCACCCGGGCATCGGCACCACCTACGCTGGCTATCGCATCGCGAGGCTCGTCGACGGGCTCGACATCGAGATCGTGGGCCTCGACGGATGACCACTGTGGCACGTGGCGCTCGATCCCACCAAGGACTACCGGCGCATCGGCTGACGACAAGAACCCTGGTCTCCGATGTCGCGAGACATCACACTGGCAGCCCCAACGGGATTCGAACCCGTGTCTCCACCTTGAGAGGGTGG
>DASYAI010000057.1:0-3390 GCA_036501425.1 Acidimicrobiales bacterium
CGGTGCCGCTCAGGGCCCGGAGGGGGAAGTTCTGGATCAGGTTGTCCCCGGTGATGGCCGGGTGGCCGGCGAGGGCCGGCAGGACGAAGACCACCACCGGGATGCCGACGAGGGCGGCGACGGCCAGGCCGTCAGGCGACCGCAGCGCCGCCGCCGTGCGCCGGAGCAGGTGCCGCGCCCCCCGGGTGCGCCCGAGCGGCCGCCGTCCCGCCGAACCCGGGGGCGCCGACCGCGAACCGCCGTTCAGCCGGCCGGCTCCGCGACGGCGGGGCTCCTCGGATCGGCCAGGCCCAGCGCGTCGGGATCGAAGTCCGCCACGTCGAACGGCCCCACCGCGGCGAGCACCCGGGGCGCCGTGGCGAGATCCCGGGCGACCTCCAGCACGTCGTTGCGCTGGACCGCCTCGATGCGCTCGAGCTGCTCGTCGACGGTGAGCACCCGGCCGTGGAGCAGCATCGACGAGCCCAGCCGGCTCATCCGGGCGCCCGAGTCCTCGCAGGACAGCAGGGTGTCGGCCCGCAGGTTGCCCTTGGCGATGACCAGCTCGCGCTCGGTGATCCCGAGCTCGGCCAGCAGGTCGAGCTCGGCCGTGACGATGCGCAGCACCTCGGGGACGTTCTCGGGCGCCGTGCCGGCGCTGACCGCGATCGATCCGGCATCGAAGTACGAGGCCCGGTCCGACCACACCGAGTAGGCCAGGCCGCGCTCTTCACGGATCTTCTGGAACAGGCGGCTCGACAGGCCGCCTCCGAGCACGTGGTTGAGCACGGCGAGCGCCCAGCGCCGTTCGTCGAAGCGCGAGACCGACCGGGTGCCGAGCACCAGGTGGGCCTGCTCGGTCGGGCGGCGCACCACCACCAGGGGATCCACCGGGTCCGTCGGCGCCCGGCGGGACGGTGCCGCTCCTCCGTGCAGGTCACCGAACCGCTCTTCGACCGCCTCGACGACCGGGTCCAGCGAGAAGTCCCCCGCCACCGAGACGACCATGTTGCCGGGCCGGTAGTGCTCGTCGAAGAAGGCCCGGATGGTCTCGGCCCCGAGCGCTCCGACGCTCGACGCGGTGCCGAGCGTGTCGCGCCCCAGCGGGTGGTCGGGGAACAGCGCCGACTGCCACCGCTCCCACGCCAGATCGGCCGGCTCGTCGGCGTGCATGAGGATCTCGTCGAGGATCACGCTGCGTTCGGCGTCCACCTCGCTCTCCCGCAACGCCGGCGAGCGCATGATGTCGGTGAGCACGTCGAGCCCCAGGGTGAGGTGCTCGGCCAGCAGCCGGATGTAGAAGGCCGTGTACTCCTTGGTGGTGAAGGCGTTGCAGTCGCCACCGACCGCGTCGAGCTCCTCGGCGATGGCCGCCGCCGAGCGCTCCGGCGTGCCCTTGAACAGCAGGTGCTCGAGGAAGTGCGACGCCCCGGCGAGGCCGGCCACCTCGTCGCGCGAGCCGGTGCCGACCCAGAACCCGATGGCCACCGAGCGCACGTCGGCCATCGGCTCCGCCGCGAGCCGGATGCCGCTCGGGAGCACCTCGGTCGAGATGGCCGAGGTCACCGGTCGCTCAACGACGCCGCGACCGGGGGCGCTGCCGACGCCGGTCGCCGTCACCCTCGTTGCGGTCGCCTCCGGGGCCCCCTGAGCCGCCGGTCGCCGGCGCTCCGGGTCCCAAGTCCCCCAGCTCGGCGACCAGCTCGGCCTCGAACGCGTCCTCGAAGGAGACGGTTGTGGTGCCGTTGCCGCTCGCCGGCGCCGCCGAGCCTCCCTCGCCGTTGCTCCGTGCCGGGGCTGGGGCCTCGGCACCGCCCAGGTCGTCGGGCACGTTGGCGAGCGATAGGGAGACCTTGCCCTGGGGGTCGATGTCGTCGACCCGCACCTCGATCGGCTGGCCGAGGGTCAGCACGTCCTCGACCTGGCCGACCCGCTTGCCCCCGGCCAGGGGCGAGAGCTTGGAGATGTGCAGCAGGCCGTCTCGCCCCGGCAGCACGTTGACGAAGGCGCCGAACTTGGTGACGTTGACCACCCGGCCGGCGTAGACCGCGCCGACGTCCGCCGTGGGCGGGTCGAGGATCAGCGAGATGCGCCGCCGGGCCTCTTCGACCGCGTTCCCGTCCTTCGCCCCGATGGTCACCGTCCCGACCATGCCGTCGTCGTCGACGGCGATGTCGGCTCCGGTCTCCTGCTGGAGGGTGTTGATCACCTTGCCCTTGGGCCCGATCACCTCGCCGATCTTGTCGATCGGGATCTCCATCGAGACGATCTTCGGGGCGCTCGCCGCGACCTGGGGCCGCGGCTCGGCGATGGCCTCGTGCATCACGGCGAGGATGCGCAGCCGGGCCTCCTTGGCCTGCAGCAGCGCCTGGGCCAGCACGTCGGCCGGCAGCCCGTCGATCTTGGTGTCGAGCTGGAGCGCGGTGACCGCATCGGCGGTGCCGGCGACCTTGAAGTCCATGTCCCCGAACGCGTCCTCGGACCCGAGGATGTCGGTCAGGGTGACGTACTTGCCGCCCTCGTACACCAGGCCCATGGCGATGCCGGCGACCGGCGCCTTGATCGGCACGCCGGCGGCCATCAGCGACAAGGTCGATCCGCAGACCGAGGCCATCGACGTGGACCCGTTCGACGCCAGCACATCGGACACCAGCCGCAGCGTGTAGGGGAACTCCTCCTGGCTCGGCACCACCGGCAGCAGGGCCCGCTCGGCCAGCAGGCCGTGGCCGATCTCACGTCGCCGGGGTCCGCGCATGAAGCCGGTCTCGCCGGTGGAGAACGGCGGGAAGTTGTAGTGGTGCATGTAGCGCTTGTGCTCGTCGGGCCCGATGGTGTCGAGGAGCTGGTTCATCCGCGGCATCCCGAGCGTCGTCACGTTGAGCACCTGGGTCTCGCCCCGCTCGAAGAGCGCGGAGCCGTGGGCCGTCGGGAACAGGTCGACCTCCGCCGACAAGGGGCGGATCTCGGTGGTGCCGCGGCCGTCGACCCGGAGGCCGTCCTCGACGATGCGCTGGCGGACCAGCTTTTTGGTCAGCGACCGCACCGCGGCCCGGACCTCGCGCTCGCGCTCGGGGAACTCGTCCGCCAGCGCCGTCAGCACCTGCTGGGTGGCCCCGTCGATCGCCGCGTTGCGCTCCGCCTTGCCGGTGAGCTGGTTGGCCCGGGCGAGCGGCTCGGTGCCGACTTCCTCGACCCGCTGCCAGACGTCGTCCTGGTAGTCCACGAACGTGGCGAACTCGATCGGCACGATCGGACCCCGCTCGGCGACCACCGCCGCCACCAGCGATCGCTGGAGCTCGATGGACTCGCGGATCCAGGTCTTCGCGGCCTCGAGCCCGGAGGCCAGCACCTCCTCGGTGACTTTGGGCGCCCCGGCCTCGTAGTAGTCCCAGGAGTGCTCGGTCCCGCCGG
>DASYAI010000058.1:0-19761 GCA_036501425.1 Acidimicrobiales bacterium
ACGGTGCCCCACCTCGGTGTGGATGGCATAGGCGAAGTCGACCGGGGTGGCGTTGGCGGCCAAGGCGATGACCTTGCCCTTGGGGGTGAAGACGTAGACCTCGTCCTCCTCGAGGTCGAGCTTCAGAGCCTCGAGGAACTCGATGGGGTCGGTGGTCTCGTTCTGGAAGTCGACGATCCGCTGCATCCACTCGATCTCCGCCGTGGTGGATGAGGTCTCTTTGGCCAGGGCCAGCCGCTCGGCCCGCCGGTCCCGTTCGGCCATCTCGGCCCGCTGGGCCGGGGTCATCGACGCCCCCTTCTTCCCTCCCTCGGCTTTGGCCTCCTTGGCCGCGGCCTTGTCACCGCGGACCTTGGTGGTGCCGTCCTTCGAACCTTCCTTGGCCGCCTTGCCGCCCGGGGCCGGTCCCCGCTCAATCCGGCCCGGGTTCTCCTTGTATCCCCAGTGGGCGGCGATCCCGTACTCGGCCCGCCGGTGCATCTCGTGGGTGCGCACCTGCACCTCGATGGGCTTGCCGTCGAGACCGATCACCGTGGTGTGCAGGGACTGGTAGAGGTTGAACTTGGGCGAGTTGATGTAGTCCTTGAACCGGCCCTGCACCGGGGGCCAGATGGCGTGGATCGAGCCCAGGGCGGCCCAGCAGTCCTTCTCCGACTCGACGATGACCCGGATCCCCACCAGGTCGTAGAGGTCGTCGAACTCCTTGCCCCGCACCACCATCTTCTCGTAGATGCTCCAGAGGTGCTTGGGCCGCCCGGTCACCTCGGCCTCGATGCCCGTGGCCGCCAGGCGCTCGCGGACCGAGACGAGGACCCGGTCGAGGTGCTCCTCGCGCTGGGGTGCCCGGGCACGCACCATCTGCTCGATCTCGGCGTAGCGCTTGGGGTGCAAGGTGGCGAAGGCCAGGTCCTCGAGCTGCCAGCGGATCTGCTGGACCCCCAGCCGATGGGCCAGCGGTGCGTAGACGTCGAACGTCTCTTGCGCCGTCCGGCGTTGCTTCCACTCGGGCATGACACCGAGCGTCCGCATGTTGTGGAGCCGGTCCGCCAGCTTGATGAGCAGGACCCGCCAGTCGCTGGCCATCGCCACGAGCATCTTGCGGATGGTCGCCGCCTGCTGGGCCTCCTTGGAATCGAACTGGAGGCGGTCGAGCTTGGTGACCCCGTCGACCACCCGGGCCACCGTGGTGCCGAACTCGGCCTCGATGTCGGCCGTGGTGACCCCGGTGTCCTCCACCGCGTCGTGGAGCAGCGCGGCCGCGATCGTTGGTGCGTCCAGCCCCAGCTCGGCGACGATCAGGGCCACCGCCACCGGATGGGTGACGTAGGGCTCCCCGGACCGGCGCCGCTGCCCGGAGTGGGCTCGTGCGGCGACCGCGGCAGCCAGCCGGATCTGGGTGTCGTCCTCGCCCGTCCGGCGCTGGGCGAACGCCCGCAGCACCGGGTCGAGCAGCGCGTCGACGTCGTCGAGCTGCTCGCCGTCCGGCGACACCCGTACCAGGCTCACCATCGTCCCAGGCTACCCGACCACCGGGTTGCTCTGACCGATCAGCTCTGACCGATCAGCGTCGCTTGCGCGCCTTGGACCCGCGCTTGGCCCGGGGCGGGGGCTTGCGGCCCGCCCCGGCGGCCCGGGCAGGCGGCCTCCCTCCCCCGGTGCCCGGGCGCGAGCCCCCGGAAGCCGGGCCCGCCGGCGCTCCGGACGGGACGACCTCTTGGGCTCCGGGCGCCGGGACCGCCAGCGTCCCGGACGCGCCGCTCGATGCCGCCTCGACGCGGGCCGGAGCCGGGGAGGGCCCGCGGCCCCCGGGCCGGAGGGCGGGGGGGGTGGAGCTCCGAGCCCGTGACCCGGCTCCGGCCGGCCGGCGGGCCGCGGCGCGGCCCGCCGCGGCCACCGCCGGGGTGAGGGCGCCCGAGCGGTCGGTACGCAGAGCGACGCGCTGGCGGATGGCCTGGTAGCGCGGCTCGCGCTCTTTGAGGAGCGCCAGCACGGGAGAGGCGATGAAGATCGACGAGTAGGCACCGCTGAGCAAGCCCACCACCAGGGCCAGCCCGTAGTCCTGCAGGGTGGTGGCGCCCAGGATCTCGGCGCCCACGATCAGTACCGCCAGGACGGGCAGGATCGCCACGAGCGAGGTGTTGATCGACCGGGCCAGGGTCTGGTTCATGGAGAGGTTGATCATCTCCGAGTAGGTGATCCGGCCGGTCGAGCCGATACCCCGGGTGTTCTCCTGCACCCGATCGAAGACCACGACGGTGTCGTACAGCGAGTATCCGAGGATGGTGAGGATCGCGATGACGGTGTCCGGGGTGACCTGAAACCCGGCGAGCGAGTACACCCCGATGGTCACCAGCAGGTCGTGCACCATGGCCAGGAGTGCCGCCAATGCCATCTTGTACTCGAACCTGAAGCTGATGTAGACGGTTACGGCAGCGAAGAAGGCCAGCAGCGCGATAAGTGCGTGCTGCGTCACCACCCCGCCCCAGGTGGGGCCGACGTCCTCGGTGTTGACGTGGCCGCCGGCACCCGCCTTCTGGGACAGCTCAGTCAAGGCGGCGGTCACCGCCGCCTTGGTCTTCGCCTGGTCGGCCGACGAGAGCGAGAGCAGGTCGGCCTGCACCTCGGCCTGTTGGTGGGACCCCGAGCCGAGGATCTCGACCACCGGTTGGGTCAGCCCGGCCGCCTCGACCGCGCTCATGACCTGGGACTGGGTCACGCCGGGAGCGGGGATCGTCCACGAGGTGCCGCCCCGGAAGTCGATGCCCAGGTCGAGCCCGCGCACCCCGAGCGAGATCACGCCGGCCACGATGACCAGGGAGGACAAGGCGAACCAGATCCGCTTGCGGCCGACGAAGTCGAAGGAGGTGCCGCCCCGGTAGAGGCGGGAGAACGCCCGAGGGTGGACCGGGCCGCCGGTCGGCCGAGCACCCGGCGCCAGGTCGTTGCCGAACTCGACCCCGTCGGATCGGTCGGGTCGGTCAGTCTCGTCGCCGGGCGGCAGGTCGTGGTTGGTGCTCACCGGGCATCGGCCCCCACGGGCTCGGGCATGGCCAGGCCGCGCGAGATCCCGAAGTGGCGGGCGTTGGTCAGCCGCTCGTTGCGGCCGAGGACGATGACCAGGGGCCGCGTGTAGAAGTACGTGACGATGACGTCGAGCAGGGTGGAGAGTCCCAGGAAGAACGCGAACCCCCGCACCTCGCCGACCGCGATGAAGTACAAGAGCAGTGCGCCCAGCAGCGAGACCAGGTCGGCCGCGAGCACGGTGCGCCAGGCGCTGGCAAAGCTCCGGTCCACGCTGGTCCGTATGGTGCGACCGGCACGGGCCTCGTCCTTCAGGCGCTCGAAGTACACGATGTACGAGTCGACGGTGATCCCGATGGACACGATCAGGCCGGTCACGCCGGCCAGGTCCAGCGTGAGCCCGTTCGAATGGCCCAGCAGGGAGACGACCGCCCACAGCAGCGCGGCGGTCACGGCCAGGCCGCTGATCACCACCAACCCGAGCGCCCGGTAGTACGCCAGCACGTAGAGGAGCACCAGGGCCAGCCCGGCCAGCCCGGCGTACAGCCCGGCATCGAGGGCCGAGCGTCCGAGCGTCGGGGAGACGGTCTGGGTGTCGATGGGCTTGAGGGGTACCGGCAGCGAGCCGAACTGCAGGGCCACGGCCAGCGACTGGGCGCTGGACTGGGTGAAGTTGCCGGAGATCTCCACCGACCCGTCGAAGGACGTCCAGCTGGTCTGGCTCGGCTGGGTGATCGGCGCCGACTGGACCACCCCGTCCAGCTCGATGCCGATGATCTCGTGGAAGTACTGCTGGGTCATCTTGTCCCACCCGGTCGATCCGGCACCGGTGAGGGAGATGTTGACGACCCAGGCACCCACCTGGGACTGCTGGGCCAGCGCCGTCTTGACGGCCCGCCCGGTGAGCTGGGCCGGCCCTTCGAGGTACCGGACGCCCCCCGACCCTGGGAGGCCGCCCTGCAGGACGGTGGCCTTGGGGTTGTCGGTGGTGGAGGTCGGGTATGCGGCCAGCGACGGATCAGGGGGGATCTGGTAGCTCACCCCGGACGAGCTGCTCGCGCTCCCCGACAGGTTGCTGGTGACCAGCTGGTACGACGAGGCGCAGTTGGACGGCAGTGCCGGCAGGCTGCCCCCCTTCTGCTGGGCCTTCTTCGCCGCCGCCTTGGCCGTCGCGTTCGGGGCCGGGGCGTAGCACAGGACCGGCCGGAAGTAGAGTTGCGCGGTCTTGCCGATGGTGTTGAGGATGGTCTGGGGATCCTTGACGCCCGGAATCGACACCGCGATGTCGTTGCCTTGGGTCCCTACCGACGCACCGGAGACGCCGAGCGCGTCGACCCGGTTGGAGAGGATGTTGACGGTCTCGTCCAGGTCGGACTGCGACGCGTGGCGGGTGGGCTGGTAGAGCACCGAGAGCCCGCCGTCGAGGTCGAGCCCGAGCTGGGGGTGCCAACCCCCCGCCAGCACCCCGGCCAGCGAGCCGGCGGCGACCAGGACGACGATCGCGATGCTCGCCAGCAACGCTCGCTGTCGCCGAGCCTGTGCGCGCGACGACGGGGGGCTCACCTCCCCCGGCGCCCCTTCGGCGTCCCACCGCCTTCGTCCGAGCCACCGTCGTCGTCCGGGTCACTCTCGTGCTCTGAGACGTCCTGCTCGTCCCCGGCACCACCCTCGTGATCAGGGTCCTCCGGAGGATCCTCGGCCACCGCCTCGTCGTGGTCGTCGTCCCAATCCTCGGGCTCGTCGTCGGGCTGGACGGCCGGCTCGATCTTGCGTGCGATGCCCTGCTTGACCAGGACCATCCGGGTGGGCTGGGTGCCCGGGGCGTTGTCCCCTGACCCTTCGCCGCTCACGATGGTGATGTGGTCGGCCGTGACCTCGACGACCCGCCCGACGATGCCGCCGACGGTCAACACCTCGTCGCCCACCCTTACGTCGGTGCGCTGGGCGCGCTGCGCCCGCTGGCGCTGCTGCTGGGGGCGGAAGTAGAGGAAGTAGGCAGCCGCGATCACCACGATGATGACCACGAAGAAGACCGAGCTGCCGGAGCTCTTCGTCGTGCTCTTCGTCGCGGCGAGGAGAACCAGTGGGATGGCGTGCACGGGGCTCTGCAGCGAACTATCGGCGGATGGCGTGGCGGCGCCGGGTCACGTTCTGCACAAGACGGACACCCTACAGCCTGCTGCCCCGGCCGGGGGGTCTCCACCTGCCGGGACCGCCGGGGCGGGTAGGGACCGCCGGGGCATACCGGGGCGCGGCCTCGCCCGGCGACGGGGGTTGGGGGTCCGACCAACTCCAACCGAGTTGCAACCTGGACGCACCGCAACCGCACCGACCCTCGTCGAGACTGGCGACGCGGCGTCGTTCGGGGCGCTGACGTCTGGCGCAGGAGCCCGGTGCGTCCCCCGATGCCGAGACTGATCTGCGGGAACCGAAGCGGAGGAGGCCATGACGGCGGAGGGAGTAGTGGGGCCCGGATTCGTCCGGTCGGGCGGCAAGATCCCGGCACGGCCCCGCTCCCTCCGCCGTGGCCGGCGAACGTGAGAGACCGATGCACAACCCCATCGACCTAGCCCGGGCTCGGACCGAGGTGGGGTGGGCGCCCCGCCCGGCCCCCCCGACGGTCCCCTTCTCCGATCGGGAGCCCAGGTACGATCCGCGGGTGGCGGCGACCGCGCCGTCCCCCAGGTACTCGGGGGAATCGTTGGGCTCATCGAGGACGGGTGACGTGCGCGAAGGCAGCACCTCTGTGCTTGCGATCGAAGACGATGCGGACATCCGTCAGCTGTTGCGGGCACTGCTCGACCGCGAGGGGTACACGGTCACCGAGGCCTCGAGCGGCCGGGACGGGCTGCGCGCCTTCCACCAGGCCCGACCCGACCTGGTCATCTTGGACCTGGGCCTGCCCGACCTCGACGGCTGGCAGGTCCTCGAGCGGATCCGGGACATGAGCGACGCTCCGGTCCTGGTGCTGACGGCCCGGTCCGCCGAGCGGGACAAGGTCCGCGGGCTCAATGCCGGTGCCGACGACTATCTGACCAAGCCCTTCAGCCGGGTCGAGCTGCTCGCCCGGCTGCAGGCCATCCGCCGGCGCCAGGTCGCCGGGTCGAGCCCGCGGGCCGTCTTCGACGACGGGGTGATCCGGGTGGACTTCGTCCACCAGCAGGTGGTGCTCGGCGGCGATGCGGTCGTGCTCACCCCGACCGAGTACCGGCTCCTCGCCGCCATGGTCCGCCACGCCGGGCAGATCCTTTCGGCCGACCAGCTCATCGAGCTGGCCTGGGACGACCCCTCCGGACTGGCGCCCGCCCGGGTGAAGTACGCCGTGCTGCGGCTGCGCAGGAAGCTCGGGTGGGACGACACCGAGGCCTCGCCGCTCGAGACCGTACGCGGCTTCGGGTACCGCTATCGCCACCAGCGGGGATGAGCCGCCGGCCGGCGCCGGGGGCGGGCTCGGCCCGAACCACAGTGGACGCCGAGACCATCGAGTCCCGGGTGGCCCACCCGAGCATGGCGGCGCCCGAGGTCGACCCGCCGGCGGTGGGCGTCGGGAGCGATGCCGGCCGCGACCGGGGCGCCGGCACGGTGCCCCCTGGGTATTACGGCACCATCCGGCGCCGGCTCCCGCTGTTCGCCCTCGGCGGCGCCCTTTCGGTCCTGGCGGGGCTCATCCCCTTCCCCTACCGGCGCACCGGCGAGGTGGTCCTGGCGGGGGTGGTGTTCTTCCTGCTGGTGGCCGGAGCCCTCCTCGTGCCGTGGCGCCGCCTGCCGGGCTGGGCCTGGCCGGTGATCCCGATCGGCTTCGTGGCGGTCATCGCCCTGATCCGAGACGCCCAGGGCGACGCATCGGGCCTGGTGACCCTCTACGTCCTGCCCATCGTGTGGCTCGCCTTCTACGGCCGACGGTCCCAACTGGTCGTCGGCCTGGGCGCCGTCGTTGCCGCCCTGGTCGTTCCCCTGCTGGCGGTCGGGCCGCCGGAGTACCCCTCTTCGCAGTGGCGGATGGCGGTGGTCACCTCGGTGGTGGCCGCCCTGGTGTCGTTCTCGTTCTTCACCATGGTCGCCCGCGACCGGGCCTACGTGGCCAACCTGGCCCGTCATTCGCTGCGGGCCGAGCAGAACGCCCGCTTCGCCCTCGACGCCCGAGAGCAGCTCGACTCGTTGCTCCGGGCGGCCACCGAGACCGCGGTGATCGGCACCGACGTCGACGGCGTGATCTCCTTCTTCTCGGCCGGAGCCGAGCGGATGTTCGGCTACCGGTCGTCAGAGGTGGTCGGGCAGGCCTCCCTGGTGGAGTTCCTCGACCAGGGGGACGTCGCCACCCGGGCCGCCCAGGTCGGGGTGGAGCCGGGGATGGCGGTGCTCGGTTCGGGAACCGCCGAGCCGACGGGCGACCGGTCCATCTGGACCTACCGGCCCAAGGGAGGGAGCCGGCGACGGGCCGCCATCACCGTCACCAGTGGGCCCGAAGGCGGCCGCCACGGCTACGTCGCCGTGGCCAGCGACGTGACGGTCCGCGAGGAGCTCGATGCCGAGCGGGAGCGGCTGCTGGCGGTCCAGCGCGAGGTGACCGAGGTCCTGGTGGAGCAGAACCACCGCTTGCGCGAGCTCACCCAGATGAAGGACGACGTGGTGGCCACGGTGTCCCACGAGCTCCGCACGCCGCTCACGTCCATCAGAGGCTTCGTCGAGCTGCTCCTCGACTCGCGGGGGGCGCCGCTCGACCCCGAGCAGGTCCACATGCTGCGCACGATCGACCGAAACTCGCTGCAGCTGCTGCGGGTGGCCGAAGATCTGTTGGCCGATCCGGGAGGCGGGCAGAACCTGCGGGTCCACTTCGTGAACACCGATCTCGCCCTCATCGCCACCGAGGCGATCGACACCATGGCGGCGCAGGCGGCCAGCCGGCGGATCGAGCTGTCCCTCGTGGCCCACGAGCCGGTCGTGGTCAATGGCGACCCCGACCGGCTGCACCAGCTCTTCGGGAACCTGCTGTCCAATGCGGTCAAGTTCACGGCACCGGGCGGCCGGGTGATGGTCCGGGTCGGGACGCTCGGGCACTTCGCCCGGCTCGAGGTGCTCGACGACGGACCGGGTATCCCGCCCGACGAGCGACCCCAGCTCTTCGAGCGCTTCTACCGCCTGGCGTCGGCCGCCGACGAGGGGGTGCCGGGAACCGGCCTCGGTCTCGCCATCGCCAAGTCGGTGGTCGAGGCCCACAACGGCACGGTCGACATCGTCGACACCCCGGGCTGGTCGACGACGTTCCGGGTCCTGCTGCCCCTGCAGACCAAGTCGGCAGCGGCCCCGCCCTCGGCGTGAGCGCCGGCGGCTGACCGCAACGGGTCAGAACAGCGAGGCGCCGGGCTCCGGCGCGGGGCGGTCGTCGGTCGGCTCGACGTTCAGGTGGCTCCACGCCCGGGCGGTGGGCACCCGGCCCCTGGGCGTGCGCTGGATCAGCCCCTGCTGGAGCAGGAACGGCTCGTAGGCGTCCTCGATCGTGTCGGTCTCCTCGCCCACGCACTGGGCGAGCGTGGTGAGGCCCACCGGCTTGCCGGCGAACCGTCGGCACAGGGTGTCCAAGATGGCCCGGTCCACCTTGTCCAGGCCGAGCTCGTCGATCTGGAAGAGGGTGAGACCCTGGGCGGCCGAGGCCCCCGAGATGCTGCCGTCCCCCCGCACCTCGACGTAGTCCCGTACCCGTCGCAGCAGGCGGTTGGCGATGCGCGGCGTCCCCCGCGAGCGCTCGCCGATCCGGGTGGCGCCTTCCTCGTCGATGTCCACGCCGAGGATCTGCGCCGACCGCCGTACGATCTCCTTCAGGTCGCCGGGGCCGTAGAGGTCGAGGCGGCCGACGAACCCGAAGCGGTCCCGCAGGGGCGCCGCTACCAGCCCGGTCCGGGTCGTCGCTCCGACCAGGGTGAACTTCGGCAGATCCAGGCGGATGGACCGGGCGGTCGGTCCCTTCCCGATCAAGATGTCCAGCTTGGCGTCCTCCATCGCCGGGTACAGGACCTCCTCGACCGTGCGGTGCAGCCGGTGGATCTCGTCGATGAACAGCACGTCGCCCTCTTGGAGGTCGGTGAGCAGCGCGGCGAGGTCGCCGGGCCGCGCCAGCACCGGACCCGACGTGATGCGCAGCCCGACCCCGAGCTCGGTCGCCACGATGCCGGCCAGCGAGGTCTTCCCGAGGCCCGGAGGGCCGGCGAAGAGCAGGTGGTCGACCGGCTGGTTCCGGCGGCGCGCCGCCTGGAGGACGATCCCGAGGTGCTCCACCAGCTGGGCCTGACCGACGAACTCGCGCAGGGTGCGGGGTCGCAGCCCAGCCTCGTCGAGCTCCTCGCGTGCACCGGGGGCCGGGTCCACCACTCGCCCACCCGGCGCCGGGCGGCCCCGCTCGCGCTCGGCCGACCCCGGCGCCTCGTCCCCCTGCTCAGCCCGGTCGAGCGGATCGGGCTGCAGCACCTCGCGCCGGGCGCCGGGTGTCATCGGCCCGCGAGGTCCCGCAGCGCCAGCCGCAGGATGGCCTCCACGTCCAGCTCCTCGAGCGAGTCGGAGAGCCCGTCGAACGCCCGCTTGATCTCGTCGGGTCCGTAGCCCAGCTCGACCAGCGCTGCCCGTGCCTCGCCGCGCGCCGTGCGGGCATCGGTCCCGAGCCCCGCAGCGGGCGCCGTCCCCGAAAGGTCGGGCAGCTCCAGCCGGCTCTTGAGGTCGATCAGCAGCCGGGCGGCCGTCTTGCGGCCCACGCCGGGCACGGCGCAGAGGCTCTGGAGGTCCTCTTCGAGCACCGCCGTCGACAGGGCGGCGGGCGAGAGCACCGACAGGATGCTCAGGGCCAGCGACGGCCCCACGCCGTGGGCCCCGATGAGCGCCTCGAAGCACCGCCGCTCGTCGTCGTGCCGGAACCCGTAGAGCACGATGGCGTCCTCGCGCACGTGGGTGTGGACGTGGAGGAAGGCCGGTCCCGGCGCTCCGACGAGGTCGGCGGCGGTGACCGGGGTCACCGACACCCGGTAGCCCACCCCGCCGACCTCCACGATCACCTCGCCGGTCGCGCTCCGTGCCACCAGCTCGCCGCGCAGCGTCCCGATCATCGTCCACCTCCTGCCGCGTCCAGTGCGGCTCGCAAGGGCATGGTCGTCAGGTGGCAGGCCGCCAGGGCGAGGGCGTCGGCCGCGTCGGGCGGCCGGGGCGGGGCCGCCAAGCCGAGCACCTGGGCGACCATGCGTTGGACCTGGGCCTTGGTGGCGCTCCCGTAACCGACCAATGCCTGCTTGACCTCGTTGGACGTGTACTCGACCACCGCGCAGCCGGACGCCGCCGCCGCCGCCAGCGCCAGGCCGCTCGCCTGGCCGACCGACATGGCGGTCTTGACGTTGACCTGAAAGAAGACTCGCTCGACCGCCACGACCGCCGGCTGGAACTCCTCGAGCAGCGACTGCACCTCGCGCTGGACCGCCCACAGCCGGGCGGGGAGCGCCATGTCCGGATCGGTCTCGATCACTCCGGCGGCCACCGCCTCCAGCGACCGGTTCCGATCGTCGGCCCGCCGCACCAGGCCGTAGCCGCAACGGGAGAGACCGGGGTCGATGCCGAGCACGAACACCCGTTCGAATGTAGTGGGTGGGTGCGGGCCGGTCGGGGATCCGTCCGCCGGCGGATCGGGACCCGACCCGGGCACCTGGTTTGTGGCGGACTCGGACATCTAAGATTCGCCGACGCAGGCCGCGGCACGCGCGCCCGGGGACCGCCCCGGCGGCCGACCCGTCGGCACACCGGGCCGCCGGGCTGCACCACGAGGGAGGGACGGGGCCGATGGAGCTCGAGCTGACATCCGATCAGGAGTTCTTCGCCGAGACCACGAGGAAATTCCTCGAGGACAAGGCGTCGGTGACCGAGCTGCGGGCGCGCCGGCACGACCCGGTGGGCTTCGACGGCGACTACTGGCGCCAGGGGGCCGAGCTGGGCTGGACGTCGCTGCTGGTCAGCGAGCCGGACGGCGGAGGCAGCATCAGCGGTCGGGGCGTCGCCGACCTCGCGCTGGTCGGCTTCGAGTTCGGCCGCCACGCCGCCCCCGGACCGCTGGTGGGCAACAACGTCGTGGCCGGGGCGCTGTCCGAGCTCGGCACGGCCGCCCAGAAGGCCGAGTGGCTGCCCGGGCTGCTCGGCGGCGAGCGGCTGGCGGCATGGGCCCTCGCCGAGCCCCGTCCCAACGACCGGTTGGGCGAGGTCCTGGTCGAGGCCACGCCCAAGGGCGACCGGTACGTGGTGTCGGGGACCAAGCAGCCGGTCGAGTCCGCCGACCAGTCGGCCCTGCTGCTGGTGGTGGCCCGGTCGCCCGAGGGGCTGGTGCAACTGCTCGTCCCGACCGACTCGCCCGGCGTGAGCGTCGGTGCCATGGGCGGGGTCGACCTGTCGCGCCGGTTCGGGTCGGTGACCTTGGACCACGTGGAGCTGCCGGCCTCCGCCGTGCTGGGCGACGCCGCCGACGCCGAGCGGGCGGTTGAGCACCAGCTGGAGCTCGCCATCGTGCTCGAGCTGGCCGAGATGGTCGGCGCGATGGACAAGGCGCTCGAGATCACCATCGAGTGGGCCTTCAACCGCTACTCCTTCGGCCGCCCGCTGGCTTCCTACCAGGAGCTGAAGCACCGCTTCGCCGACATGAAGATCTGGCTGGAGGCGAGCCACGCCCTCGCCGACGAGGCGGCCCGGGCGGTGCAGGACCGCTCGCCGGGCGCGATCGAGATCGTGAGCGGCGCCAAGGCCTACGTGAGTGCCAAGGGGCCCGAGCTGGTCCAGGACTGCATCCAGATGCACGGCGGCATCGGGGTGACGTTCGACCACGACCTGCATCTCTACCTGCGCCGGGTGGTGCTCGGCAGCAAGCTGTGGGGCACCGCCGCCGACCACCGCAACCGGCTCACCACGATTCTCGAGCAGAGGGAGGGCGTCCGATGAGCGCCGACACGACGGCCGAGGCCACCGAGAGCGTCGAGGAGTTCCGGCTCCGGGCACGCGCGTGGCTGAAGGACAACATGCCCCCCCGCCGGGGTGGTGACGGCGGCATGCTCAGGGGGACGGCCAGCGACGAGGAGGAGCTGGCCGACGTCGAGCGGACCCGCGCCCTGCAGCGCAAGCTGTTCGACGGCGGTTTCGCCGGCATCTGCTTCCCGAAGGCCTACGGCGGCCAGGGCCTCACCCCGGCCCACGCCGACGCGTTCAACCAGGAGCTGGCCGGTTACGAGTACCCGTCGCGCAACCAGGTCCCAACCTTCACGCCTTGTGCGGCTGTGATCCTCGAGTTCGGCAACGAGGAGCAGAAGCGCACCCACATCCCCGCCATGTTGAAGGGCGAGGAGATCTGGATGCAGTTCCTCTCCGAGCCGAGCGGGGGCTCGGACGTTGCGAGCGCCCAGACCACGGCCGTGCGCGACGGGGACGAGTGGGTGCTCAACGGCTCGAAGATCTGGACGACCGGCGCCTGGTGGTCCGACTGGGGCCTCTGCCTCGCCCGGACCAACTGGGACGTGCCCAAGCACCGCGGCCTGAGCGTCTTCATGCTCAAGATCCACCAGCCCGGCATCGAGGTGCACCGGATCGAGATGCTGAACGGCTCCAAGGAGTTTTGCCAGGAGTTCATCACCGACGTGCGGATCCCCGACTCGGACCGCATCGGCCAGGTCGATGACGGCTGGACGGTGGGCATCCGGTGGATGTTCTACGAGAAGAGCTTCAGCATGTCCCCCCTCACCTACCGTCCTCCGACGGCCGCCGAGGGCACCTCGACCGGCGGGTCGCACCCCCTGCTCGGCCTCGCCCGGGCGGCCGGGCGCCTCGACGATCCCCGGGCGCGCGACCTGATCGGCGAGGCCCATGCCCTCTCGCTCGCCACCCGGGCCCTCTCGTCGCGGGTCGGCCGGGCGATCGCCACCGGCAAGGTCACCGACCAGGCGGCGGCGCTCACCCGGGTGATGGGCGGCGACACCCGGATCCGCACCTCGTCGATCGAGTCCGAGCTCGCCGGGTCCGCCGGGGTGGCTTGGGATGCCGACGACACCCGGTCGGAGACCTACGGCACCGGTTTCCTGACCCGCCAGGCGGCGACCATCGCCGGCGGTACCACCGAGATGTCCCGCAACGTGATCAGTGAGCGGGTGCTCGGGATGCCCCGCGAGCGCACCGGCGACAAGGACATCCCCTTCCGCGACGTCCCCCGCTCCCCCGGCGGCAGGTAGTCCCCGGGCCGGGCGCCCACAGTCGACGGCCGCGACGGGCGCCCGGGCGACAGCGGCTCACGGACCGGCCGAGGTCCGGGTGTCTCGGGCTCAGCCTTCGAACGCGGCGAGGATGTCGTCGGGGATGTCGTAGTTGGCGTGCACGGCCTGGACGTCGTCGTGGTCGTCGATCGACTCGAGGAGCCGGAGGATCCGCTTGGCGTCGCCCTCGTCCTCGATCGCCACCGTCGTGGTCGGCTCGAGGGCGAGCTCGGCCGACTCGGCGGTCAGCCCGGCGGTCTCGAGCGCCGACTGCACCGCGTGCAGGTCGGCGGGGGCACAGGTGAGGACCCACTGCTCGCCCACCCCGTCGAGGTCCTCGGCGCCGGCGTCCGCCGCGACCTCCATGATCCGCTCCTCGTCGAGGGACCCGGGCAGGGTGAGTACGCCCTTGCGCTCGAATTGCCAGCTCACGGCGCCGGGCTCGGCCATCGAGCCACCGCTTCGGCTGAAGAGGTTGCGGACCTCGGCCCCGGTGCGGTTGCGGTTGTCGGTGAGGGTCTCGACGATGACCGCCACGCCGCCGGGGGCGTACCCCTCGTAGTTGACCGCCTCGTAGCGGACCCCTTCGAGCTCCCCGCTCCCCCGCTTGATGGCCCGTTCGATGGTGTCGAGGGGAACCGACGCGTCGCGCGCCTTCTGGTACATCGCCCGCAGGGTCGCGTTGGCGGTCAGGTCGCTGCCCCCCTCCCGCGCGGCCACCTCCACCTGGCGGATGAGCTTGGCGAAGACCTTGGCCCGTGCCTTGTCCTGCGCGCCCTTCCGGTACTTGGTGGTGGCCCACTTGGAGTGACCCGACATCGAGCTCCTTCCCCCTCGGGGTGTGCCGGCCCGCCGAGGCGCGGCTCTCGATGCTACCGGAAGGGCACCCGCCTGCCACCGGCCACCCGGCCGGTCGCGGTCAGCCTCATCCTCCGGCCCGCTGGCGCCGGCACGTGTCGACGAACAGCCGGTGGATGCGCCGATCGCCGGTCAGCTCGGGGTGGAACGCGGTGGCGAGCAGGGCACCCTGCCGGCAGACGACCGGCACTCCGGGACCGTCGGCTTCGCGGCGCAGCACCGCCAGCACCTCGAGCGCCGGGCCGACCTCCACGATCATGGGTGCCCGGATGAAGACCGCCGGCAGCGGCTCCTCCGGTGGTCCGAGGGCCGGCGGGGACGCCAGGAGCGCCTCGAAGGAGTCCTGCTGGCGGCCGTAGCCGTTGCGACGGACGGTGCAGTCGAGCAGCCCGAAGCCGCGCTGGTCCGGTCGTCCGTCGAGGACGCGGGCGGCGAGAAGCACCAGGCCGGCGCAGGTGGCGAGGCACGGAAGCCCGTCGGCCAGGGCGGCGCCGAGCGGCTCGAACAGCCCCGAGGACCCCAGCAGCAGGGCGAGCGTGGTGGACTCGCCGCCGGGCAGCACGATCCCCGACAGCCGGTCGAGATCCGCCGGGCGCCGGACCGGGACGGCGGCGCAGCCGAGCTCGGCCAGGGCGGCCGAGTGCTCGCGGACGTCGCCCTGAAGGGCCAGGACGCCGATGGTCACCGGGTCGGGTCGGCGATCCTCACCAGCCGCGGTCCGCCAGGCGCTCGGGGAGCGTGGACAGCTCCTGGCCCCGCATGGCGTCCCCGAGGCCCCGGCTGACCTTGGCGACGTGGTGGGCATCGTCGAAGTGGGTCGTCGCCTCGACGATGGCGCTGGCCATGACCGCCGGCTGGGCGCTCTTGAAGATGCCCGATCCCACGAACACCGCTTCGGCGCCCAGCTGCATCACGAGGGAGGCGTCCGCCGGGGTGGCGATCCCACCGGCGCAGAAGAGCGGCACCGGGAGCCCGCCCGTCGCGGCGATCTCCTCGATCAACCCGATCGGGGCCACGAGCCGCTTGGCCCAGCCGTAGCGCTCGGCCGGGTCGGCCTGGGTGATCTTCCTGATGTCGCCACGGATGCTCCGCAGGTGGCGGGTGGCCTCGACGACGTTGCCGGTGCCCGCCTCGCCCTTCGAGCGGATCATGGCCGCGCCCTCGGAGATGCGGCGCAGGGCTTCGCCCAGGTTGGTGGCCCCGCACACGAAGGGCACGGTGAAGGGCCACTTGTCGATGTGGTGGTCGGCATCGGCCGGCGTCAGGACCTCGCTCTCGTCGATGTAGTCCACGCCCAGCGCGGCGAGGACCTGGGCCTCGGCGAAATGCCCGATCCGCGCCTTGGCCATCACCGGGATGGTGACCGCTTGCTGGATGCCCTCGATGAGCGCCGGATCGCTCATCCGGGCCACCCCGCCGTCCCGGCGGATGTCGGCCGGCACCCGCTCGAGCGCCATGACGGCCACCGCACCGGCGTCCTCGGCCACTTTGGCCTGCTCGGCGGTCACCACGTCCATGATCACGCCGCCCCGGAGCATGTCGGCCAGGCCGCGCTTGACGGTGAAGGTGCCGGTGCGGGGAGCCGATCCAGGCGCTTCGGTGGTCATCGAACCATGCTACCGGCGCGCCGGGGGGTCGCCGGTCCTGGCGGCGGGGCAGACCCCGCCCTCACCATTCGGCCAATGCGGCCGCCCGCACCGCGAGCGTGTCGAGGCTGCCGCCCATGTCAGCCCGGGTGGCGGGCCCGGCGCCCGGGTCGGGATCGGCCCAGATCCACCGGGTGGTGGCGAGCCGAGGCGGCTCCAGCACCGAGGACGGCGCCGGCGGAGGGCCGCCGGTCATCGCCACGAGCGCGTCCCGCAGGCCCGATGGGTACCGGATGGTCGCGGCGGCCAGCTGGTCGGCCAGGTACTCGCGACCCTGCCCGACCATGGCGTGGAGGTACCCGTCGCGCCGGGTCAGCCGGCTGAGCGGCCAGAGGACCACGATCGCGGCCGCGCCCACCACGGCGTCGTGCCGCTTGACGTGGGCCAGTTCGTGCGCCACCAGGCCCTCCAGCTGGTCGAGGTCGAGGCGGGTCAGTACCCCGGTGGTGAACACCAAGGTGGCCTCGCCGCCGGCCCGACCCAGCGCGCAGGCGTTGATCGCCGGGTCGTCGACCACCCACAGCTCGGGCATCCGAAGCCCGAAGGTCGCGCAGAGGCCCTCGGTGACGTTGTAGAGCCGGGGGTGCCGGTCGGGGTGGCACGGGGCGGCCCCGAGGATCGCCAACGCCCGAGCCACGCACCGGCGGCGCACGTACAGCGCGCCGGTGACCGCCACCACCACCAGGGCGACGACCCCGGCGACCGGGCCGACGGTGGCCCCGAGCACCACGGCCAGCACCACGGCGGGCACCAGCGCCCCGACGACACCGATCAGCGTCGCCCGGCGATCGGCGGCCCGGACCCGGACCTCGTCGTCGGTCCCCCTGACCCGGTCGGCCCCGTAGGTCTCGCCACGCGGCGCCGGGCTGGCCGGGGGCGCCGACGACCGACCCCCGCCCCCGCGAACCGGCCCCCCCGCTCCCCCGCGCCCGCGCTCCCCCGCGCCGGGCCCGCGGGCGTGGTTTGCGGCCCCGGACCCCCGCCGACCCCCCGCCTGCTGGGAGGGACGGCGGTTGGTCGTGCGGGCCGCGCCCGCGCCAGACCCTGCGCCGCGCGCCGGCCGCGACGACGTCCGAGGACGGCCCCCGTTGCTCCGGGCGCGACCCGGCTGGGCCGGTCGGGGCGGGGCGTCCGATCGGGCGGCGTCGCGCTCGGGCGCCCCGGGGTGCGCGCGCTCGTTCGGATCCCGGGGCGAGTCGGCCATGGCCCGAGGCTACTGGCCGCCCGAGCCGGCCGGCGCTGCGATCACCCGGCGGTACAGGTCGACGTAGCGTCCGGCGAGGCGCTCCATCGACAGCTCGTGGGCCCGCCGTACCCCGGCGTCGAGTGCCTCGGGGGCCGCGGTGCCGGTGCCGTGCGCCACATCGAGCACCGCCTGGCACAGCGCCTCACGCAACGAGGCGACATCGCCGGGTGGCACCAGGGTCGCCCGCCCGGCCGCAGCGTCCCGGTAGCCGGCGATGTCCGAGGCCACGACGGCCGTGCGGGAGGCCATCGCCTCGAGCAGGACCATCCCGAAGGACTCGCCGCCCAGCGCGGGCGCGCACATGACGTCGGCCGCGGCCAGTCGGGCGGCGACCTCCTCGTCGTCGAGGGTGCCGAGCCAGCTGATGCGCTCGGAGGCGGGGTACCGGCGCTGGAGTGCCTCGGTGCACGGCCCGTGCCCCACCACCCACAGGGTGGCCGGATCGCCCATCCCGGCAAAGGCCTCGAGGAGCACCTCGAGACCCTTTCGCTGCTCGTGGCGCCCGACGAACAGGATCGTCGGGCCGGTGGTGGGTGTCGGGGCTGCCATGGTGAACCGCCGCAGGTCCACGCCGTTGAAGAGGACCTCGAAGCGCCCGCCCACGTCCTCCGCCGCCGTCGCACGGGCCGTCTCGGACACGGCCACCTGGGCGCTCAGCCGGCCGGCGGCCCATCGGGCCAGGGTCGGCAGGGCCCGGCACCACCGGCTCGACCCAGACCGGTGGAAGGTGCCGACGATGGGCGGCCCCGACGGGGCGCGCAGCAAGATGCCGTACCCGACGGCCGGGGCGAGCGGCTCGTGGAGATGGATGACGTCGAGCTGCTCGTGCCGCAACCACCGGACCGACCGGAGCGCCGCGCCCGGGGAGACGGCGAGGCGGGCGACCGAGCCGTTGGTGGGAAGGGGCAACGAGCGCCCGACGGTCCAGCGGTCCTCGACCCGCCCGACCGACCCGCCATCGTCGGGCGCGATCAGGATCACCTGGTGACCGAGGGCCCGAAGGTGCTCGGCCAGGCCGATTGCCTGCCCCTGTACCCCGCCGGGCGACGACAGGCTGTACGGGCAGACCATGGCCACCTTCAGGGGGCGGTGGGGGGCCGACCCGTCGCGAAGATGGCTCTCCATGCCCGAGTCCGGTAGGACCCGCTCCGGGGCGCCCTGCTCCGGGGCGCCCGGCTGCGGGGCGCCCTGCTCCGGGGCGCCCGAATCCGGGGGGCCCTGCTCCACCGGGTCTCGGAGGAGGCTGTACTGCGCTTCACGCACGTCCGGGCTCTCCGCTCAGGGTCGGCCGGCAGCCGGAGCGGCGCCGTCGATCTGCGGGCTGTCGGCGTGAGCCGCGCCGTCGGGGCGGTCACTCGGCCAGTTGGGCTGGAACAGGTGCCACTGCTCGGGCGCTCGCCGGATGTACCGCTCGAAGTCGCACGCGATGGCTTGGGTCACCCGGTGCACGTCAGCTCGCAGCGAGGACGTGCGACCGGTGTCGATCGGGGGGGACATCACCGCCGTGTGGTGGTGGCCGGGCCCGCGGTAGACCACCGCCGTCATCAGCGCCGCGCCGGTCCGCAGGGCCAGGGTCGCCGGGCCGCCCGGCAGGGTGGTGAGCTCGCCGAAGAAGCGGACCGGGACCCCGGTTCCGGCGATGTCCCGGTCGCACAGCAATGCCACCACGTGCCCGTCGCGAAGGAAGTTGAGGAGCGTCCCTCCGGCGGCGCGGTCCAGGGGCACCACCTCGAGGCCCATGGCCCGACGCTGCTCGAGCAGCCAGGCGAAGAGCTGCGGGGGGGATACCTGCTCGGCCACACTGGCGATCCGGTAGCCGCGAGCCCGCACGTAGGCGCCGCCCCACTCCCAGCTGCCGACGTGAGGGAGCGCGAGGACGACCCCGCGGCCCGCGGCGATGGCTCGCTCGAGCGTCTCGAAGCCGCTCTCCACGGTGAGGTTCTCCCGGATCTCGGCTGCTCCGAGGGCCGGCAGGCGGGCGCCCTCGACCCAGTACCGGGCATAGGCATGGAAGGCCCTTCGCACCGTGCGGCGCACCGTGCGGTCGTCGACCACCTCGCTCGGGTCGCTGGCCAGCACCCGACGGACATTACGCGCCGCCATCTCGCGGCTCTGGGCCTTCGTGGCCAGCATCGCCTCGCCGATGACGGCGGCCACGCTGTTGGCCACGAAGGCGGGAACCTGCTGGATGGCGGTACCCAGGCCCCGGTAGGCCAGGTAGGTCGCCGTTTGACGGGCGGACACTGCTGAGGTCTTGTCGAAGCCCTGGGCCGCTCAGGGCCGGCGCTCGCCCGTGGCGCCCCGCCGCCTGCCCCCCGCACCGCTCCGTTCCAAGCCCCGGGCCCGCCGGGCACGCCCGGACCGGCTCGCCAGGGACTCCTGCCGGCGTGCCCGCCAGCGCCCGAGCGGCTCGCCGGTCCGAGCGGTCCGGGTCCGCAGGGTGCCCCCGGCGCGCCGGCGGCGCCACCGCGACTCGACTCGGTGGTGACCCCAGCGGACGGGGGACGGCGTGGCGACGGCGGCCGGCGGACGCGACGCCAGTCGCCACACCCGCACGAACCGGTCGGCGGCGGTCAGGGTGACGAGAGCCAGCAGGACCCACAGCACCGGGATCAGCAGCCAGCTCGCCAGGAAGCCGACCGCCAGGAGGATCATCCGCTCCGCCCGCTCCATCAAGCCGCCGCGGGCGCTCAGCCCGAGCGCCTCGGCCTTCGCCCGCTCGTAGGAGACGAGCGCG
>DASYAI010000059.1:0-2567 GCA_036501425.1 Acidimicrobiales bacterium
GGGAGCGATGTCGAGCTCTTCGGCGCTCCCCACGTCGCGATCATCACCGCCCCGAGCTCGGCGGGCGCGTACGGGGCGCTGGACTGCGGCTTGTTCGTGGAGAGCTTCGTGCTCTCGGCCCAGGCCCGCGGCATCGCGACCGTGCCCCAGGCGGCCCTCGCCGGCCGAGCGGGGTTCATCCGGGACTTCCTCAATCTGCCCGACGACCGCGTGATCCTCCTCGGCATCGCCCTCGGGTGGCCCGACCTCGCCGATCCGGACAGTGCGGTGCCGACGGAACGGGCGGCGATCGACGAGTTCGTGACGTTCGTCGACGACTGAGGCCCGAGGACGACCCAGGGCCGGCGCGATGGTCCCGGACGCCGGGGCTGTCCCGGGCGGCGGGGCATCACGCTGGGTTCGCGGCCTCCGGGACGGGTTCGGACCCGAATCGCTCCTACGATATTTAGACAGCCACGGACGCCTCCGACGTGCGGAGCGGAGTTGGCCATGCCTGTCTCGTCGACTGCAGTATTTAGCCCGGTTCCACCGCCCCGGCTCTGGTGATCATCTTGCGGGCCGCGGGCGCCCGGGAGTTCGGGGATTTCAGATATGGGCGTGCGTAGCTTGCCGGTCTGCCGGCTTCTCCGATTTTCCTGGAACGGGCGGGCTGGGGAAGGTGCTGGTCAGCCGGGGTTCGGGAGTGCGTTGATCACGCTGAGCGCGGTCGCGAATTGGTCTGCCCAGGGCCAGCGGGTTGGAAGTCGTAGGTGCAGCCGCCGAGCGGAGTGGACCAGCCGACCGGGGACGGTGAACAGCCGCCGGCGCAGCGTGGCCACCGTGGTGCGTGGTGTGCCGGCCAGCGCACCGACTCCGCGGGCCAGGTTGTGCGCGATCACCGCGAAGGCGAGCCATGCGGCGTTGGCGAAGAACTTTCCCGAGGGCAGGTGCGCGAGCCCGGCGGACTTGAGCTCGGCGATGGACTGCTCGACCACGGCGTGCCGTCGGTGGTCGGCCTCCACCTCGAGCATCTCGCCGGCGCGGTCGGTGACCATGGCGTGGTAGTCCCAGGCGGTGAACAGCGCCAGCTGCGTGCCGGGACTGGGACGCACCCGGCGCACGACCAGCCGGACCTCGACCGCGTCCTTGGTCCCGGCGAAGCAGGTGTAGCGCGTCTCGGCGACGTCGGCGCCGGAGACCTCCGGGGTCGAGAGCCAGTACGGGATCGGGGTCCAGGCGTCGTCGGGGATCGCCTCGATCGCCGCCTTCACACGCTTGTCCTGGCGGGCGGTGACCGAGAACCGGACATCGAACTTGCGGGCCGTGGTCAGCATCGCGCGGGAGTAGAACGCCGAGTCGGCGCGCACCGTGAGCGGGCCCGAAGCGCCGGCGTCGCGCAGCCGGGACACCGTTTCGGTCAGGAAGCTCTTGGCGCCGCGGGCCGCGCCCGCCGATCCGCCCCGGAGCCGAGAGAAGATCACCTGGCCGGTCTCGGCGAGGGTGGCCAGCTGCGGGTGATAGCCGCGGACCTTGGTGTAACCGTAGTTGGCGCCCTGCTTGTCCCGGCCGTAGACCTCGCAGATCGTGGAGTCCACGTCAATCGTCAACGCCCCGGCGGGGTCGGCCGGTCCGGCGCCGGCGGCCCAGAGCCTCGCGAGCAGCCCGCGGGTGACCGCGTCGAGCTCGCGGACGTTGGACCACTTGAAGGCCCGTAGCCAGGTCCCGATCGTCGAGGGCGCCCGGGTCCGGTCGAATAACTCGGGCATCGCGCCGGCCCGCAGCAGCGCGATGTCGTCGATCGAGTCGCCGCCGGCGAGCATCGACCCCACCACCGAGAGCGCCTTGGTGCCGCAGTTGGCGCCGTGCTCGGCCAGCCGCACCCGGGCCTCGATGAGCTCGGCGAGCCCGAGCTTCTGCGCCAACCCCGCCGTCGGCAGCAGCCCCGCAGCCGACACCAGATTCGCTTCGTCGTAGCTGACCGAGACCCCCGCCAGCTCGTGAGATGCTCGCACCCGGTAGATGCCCTTCTCCTGGGACCGACGTGACCTTCGACAAGCCACATCGTTCCTGGTCAGAAGGGCTCTACCGCCTCAGACGCGCCGAACCCCACCGATCAACGCGGTGGATCCGGGCTTAGTGTCGCCCTGAGCGGCTCTTGGCTCGGACCAAGATCGCAAATGATCGTTTCGAGACAGGATAACAGTGGGCACGACGCTCATTGACGGCCTGCGACGATGCTGGTCAGCACAGCGCTGACCGCGTTCGTGCTTACAAGCCGTAGGTCCTCGGTTCGATCCCGAGCGCGCCCACCGCACAGCCTCTGACCTGCGATGCTGCTCCGCGTAGGTCTTCGATTCGGGCGGGCTGACTCGGGCATATATGCCGATAGCGCTCCGCGACAGGACAACTGTGGGGGTGGATGCTCCCCATATCGCTGGTGCGGCCAGGGGCTGACGGCGCTGGGCTGCCCGGGGTTCGGGATGGCATGCGGTCTCCCTTCGTCCTCGTTGGGGGTGCTCGCCGGGTACCGCGGACGCGCCCCCTATGAAGACAGACCGGGACGGACCCCGGGGTGGTTCCCCGCTTCT
>DASYAI010000060.1:0-3332 GCA_036501425.1 Acidimicrobiales bacterium
CACCACGAGCAGGGCCAGCACCAGCACCCCGTAGGTGAGGTGGCCGACCAGCGGCACGGCGGCCACGGACAGGTGCAGGTCCCAGGCCTTCGGGCTGGGGGTGAGGCTGAGCCCCACCCAGGGCACCACCAGCGAGCCGAGGCCGCACGCCAACCCGAGGACGAGGCGGACCGGGGAGCGCCCGCCCAACCGGCCCGGCGCCAGCTCCCCCGAGTCCTCGATGGCGGGGGGCACGATGAACGGCCCGAGAGGGCCGGGGCCACGGCGCGCCGCGGTGCCCGCTGCGCTCAGCCCCCCGGTGCCCGCCGCGCTCGGATCCCCGCCCGGCGCCGCGCTCCGCTCCCCGCTCACGGGCTCGGATCGAGGATCCGCACGTGGTCGCCGTCCTGCAGGGTCTGGACGCCCGACTCGGCCACCCGCTGGCCCTTGGCCAGCCCCGACACGACCGCGACGCGCGTGGCGTCGGCGGCACCGAGGGTCACCGGCTGGACGTGCACCACGGCGCCGTCGACCACGAACACCACCGGGGCGGTGTCGCTGTTCATGACCGCGTCGAGCGGCACGCTCACCGCGGCGTGGGTCGCCGCGCTCACGTGGACGAACACCTGGGAGCCGATGGGGACCGGGGAGGCGGCGGTGTTCTCGGCCTGGACCACCACCGTGCCCTGCAAGCCGCCGGGGGCGGTGATCGGGCTGACCGTCACCACGCTGCCGTGCAGGTGCACCCCGGGCAGGCCGGTCGGCGCGATGTCCGCCGGATCGCCCGGCGCCACCGCCGCCAGGTCGGTCAGCTGCATGCTGGCCGCCACCTGCACCAGGGTCGGGTCGACGATCTGCAGGATCGACTGGCCCGCCCCGACCGCCTGGCCGGGCTGGACGGTGATGCCGGTCACCGATCCGGCCATCGGGGCGGTGATGACCGAGGTCCTGCCCTGGGCGATGGCGACCAGCTGGCTGTCGAAGGCCACCTGGCGCGACAGCGTGGCCACCTGTAGCGCCTGGGCGTCGGAGCCCGCCCCGGTGGTGGGCGCCGCGGTGGCCGTCGCCAGGGCGGCCTGGGCCGATCCCAGCTGGGCCTGGAACTGGGGCAGGTTCTCGATGAGCAGGGTCGGGTTGACCTGCAGCAGGGGGTCCCCGGGGTTCACGTGCTGGCCGCTGATGACCTCCACCTGGGTGACGGTGATGATGGCGTCCTGCACCCCAGCCAGGTTGATGCTGACGGTGAAGCTGCTCGAGGGGGTGGCAGTCAGCTGCCCGACCCCGCCCGGCTGGCTGGCGATGGTGGCCGGTGCGGCCGTGGTCACCACCACCGAGGGCGGTCCCCGCAGCTCGGCGACCGCCACCGACGCCCCCACCGCCAGCACCACCGCGATCGCCACCACGCCCAGCGCGACGAGCGCCCCCAGGGCGCGGTCGCTCATCGCCCGGGCCCGCCTCCCCAGCCGCCGGCGCAGCGCCCCCAGCGCCCGGGTCCGCACGTCCCGGCCGCCACCCACCCACGACCGGGGCCCTTCCTCGCCCCCCGGCGCCGTCCCCGGAACTGTCCCCGGAACTGTCCCCGGCGCTGTGGGGTCCGGCTCGCCCGGCGCCCCGGTTGGCGCGCCCGGTGGCCCCGCCCCCGGCTGGTACTCGACCAGCTCGCTCGGGTCGCGCTGGTCGGGCTCGTCGCGCAGGTGGCGGGGCGAGCCGGCGGGCAGCGGCGCGTCGCCGTTCAGGCCGATGCGTACGTCGTTCACTGGATCCTCACTTCTTCACCACGTGGAAGCCACGTTCGGGTCGGACCAGCCCGTAGATCACCGCCGCGCTCTCCATGAAGGAGAACAGCGGCATCAGGACGATCTGGGCCACGTACCAGGGGAGCCGGCGGTACCACCGCAGCCCCCGGTGCGACAGGTTGAGCTCGAGGCCCACCAGGTACACGGCGACGTAGGCGGCGAGCGAGAACACCCCGACGACGAACACCCCGAGGGGGATCCGGGCGCCGGTGACGAACATGGCCACGCTCACCGCCCACCACCCGAGCCAGCTCACCCCCCACAGCACGATGGAGGTGACCAGCGACAGGCGGTGCCAGCGCAGGGCGGGGGCGCGGAAGCTGACCAGGGTGAGCCCGACGAACCACCGGCGCCGCTGGCGGATGAAGTCGGTGAACGAGCGGGTGGACTGCTCGAGGCAGTAGCCGTCGACCCAGCGCGACCGGCGGCCCGAGCCCATCTCCACCAGCGACCACCAGGCGTCCTCGGTGATCGAGCCGGCCGGCCCGAGGTCGAAGCCGACGTGTCGCTCCACGTCGTTGCGCACCAGGATGAACGAGCCGTGCATGCCGAACATGGTCTGGCCGACCAGGTGCTGGAAGCGGAACCGGCCCAGGTCGTCGCCCGTGCGCACCGAGTCGGCCAGGGTGAGCACCGGGTGCTCGCGCAGGTCGCGGTGGTAGAGGACCACCCCCTGGCCGATCCGGCACTGGCCGGTGGCCTCCTCCTCGATGATGGCGGTGCGGATGCCCCGGATGACCGACGGGGTGATGTGGGTCTCCTCGTCGAGGTGGAACAGCCAGGTGGTCTCGGAGACCGCCGAGGCCTGCAGGGCGAAGTGCAGCGCCCGGGCCTTGAAACGCGCCCCGCCCGGGGTGGCGTAGTCGTCGGGCACCCGGATCTGGACCAGGTCCTGGGCCGGGGCGATGGGCAGGTCGTTGTCGGTAACCACCTCGATCAGGTGGGGGAAGAGGGGGAACCGGGCCATCTGGACCCGCACCGCCTCGATCGTCTTGAGGACCGCCTCGACGTTGGTGCCCCGGGTCACGATGCGGAAGCTGACGCTCGAGGTGATCGGGGCGTGCTCGTAGGCGTTCGTGCTCCCCCGCCGGAACCCGAGGATCCCGAGCACGTTGAGCAGCACCGGCACCGCCAGCAGCAGCCACACGTAGCTCGACCCGCTCACCACGGCGTCGGCGATGCCGTGGCCGGGCCGGCTGTGGCGCCACAGGTCCGAGGTCCCGAGGTACAGCGGCACCCCCACCACCGCCAGCGCCACCAGGTACACCGCCCGCACCCGGCTCGGCGCCCAGACCCGCTCGGACTCGGCCACCGCCGCCGGGTCGAAGGCCCGCAGCAGCCCGATCGAGATCCCCGGACCGTCCTCGGGCGCCGGCTCACCGGCCGGGCTCGCCCCCCCGGGCTTCCCACCCGGGGCCGCTGGGCGGGCGTCGGGGTCGGCGATGACCGCCAACGTGGTGTGCTCGACCGCCGGGTCCCCGAGGCCGACCCCGGCGCCGGCCAGGTCGACCAGGTCCGCCAGGTCCTCGTCGCCGTCGGGCGGGAGGTTCCGGGCCG
>DASYAI010000061.1:0-4763 GCA_036501425.1 Acidimicrobiales bacterium
CTCGAGCTCACCGGTCTCGGCCCCGCCCAGTCCGCCATCCGCTCCGACGGGGCCGAGATCCGCGTGGACCTCGGCGGCGGCCGGTGGATGCGGGTACGTGGCACGGGTTCGGCGTCGACCCTCTCCCGGTACGCGAGCAACATGCACCTGCTGCCGAGCGCCGGGGGTAGTGGGTCCTAGGACGACGGCCCCTGCTGCGTCGGTGATCCAGACGGCTGACCCGACGGGGCCCGCAGCGGCACTGACAGTGGCAGGACGCGTCCACCGAGGGGGCCATAGCCGAGGGCCCACCCGATGAGGGCGATCAGGACGGCAGTGAGTCCCAAACCGGTCGCCAGCTCGGTGTGCCAACCCTGGCGCACGGTCGCGGCCACGGGTCGGCCGAGCGCAGAGCGCTCCGACCCGGACGGCGCGCCCCCGTCGGAGGCGGCCGCGCCCGGCGGCGTGGGGCCTGCGAGTGCGGCGCCGGCGGCGGTGTCGATCGGCGGAAGCGGCGACACGTCTGGTAGGAGTGCCGAAGGTGCCGCACCATTCGAGATGCCGCTCGAGGTGTCGGGCGCTCCAGCGGAGGCACCCGGGCTCGCCGACGCGACACCGGGTGCTGCTCCGACGTCACCGCTGGTCATCTGGAGGGTGCTGTCATCCGGCTTCTCGAATGCGACCTGGTCGGCGGGACCTCCGGCCAGGATCACCACGGACACGGTGCCGTTGGCCAGGAAGGGGTCGACGTTGAGCGTGACCGTCGTCCGGCCGGGGTCAACCGACCCGATCGCCTCGGCCTTCTTGCAGTCGAAGGCCGGACGTGCCGTCCAGGAACCGCCCTCCGCGGCCTTGTAGTCCATCGAGGCGGGCGACATCGAGCAGGCGAGCGGCGCCTGGGTGAGCGTCGGCGTGCCGCTGATCTTGAGTGTCATCGGTCCGAGCTGGTCGCCCGGGGGGACGGTGAAGGTCAACGCCGCGATGGCCGTCGGCCCGCCAAAGCCATTCTCGACGTACAGGCCGTCAGCGGGCACCTGGGGCGGAGGCGGCGGCGCAACAGGAAGCCCCGCGTTCGCTTCGTACCACCAGCCGTACTTGGAAGGACCGCTTGCGCCCGCCGGTCCGGGCAGCATCATCACCGTCGCCGCCCCGGCGCCGAGCGCCAGCGAGGTCCCGAGCAGCAATCTTCTCAGCCGCATGTCGTCACCTCGCATCATCGGCGTCACGTGCCCACCCGCCATCCAGCGCAGATGTCCAGCCCTCGCCGTCGTCCGTGGTGCTCCCGTCGCGGGCGACGCCGCGACGCCGGCGAACCGCGGCCATCGCCTCGCGCACCTCGGTGGCCAGAGCGGAGTCACCGGTGGCGCCCCCCGACGGGCGCAGGGCGCCCGTCGCCGCCCCGGTCGCCGCCGTCGCCGCGCGTCGCGACCTGTCCCCATCGCCGGTGCCGACTCGGGTAGGCGCGCCCACATGAATCTTGTCGGCCGCGGTGCCGAGGTACGACGTGACGACGTGCGGGTCGCTCAGGACGTCGGCCGGTCGCCCGTAGGCGACGACCCGACCGAGGTCGAGCCCGACCATGTGATCGGCGAGGCCGCTGATGAGCGGGACGTCGTGCTCGATGATGAGGATGCTGCAGCCGAGCTGGGACCGGATTCGCCTGATGAGCGGTCCGAGCGCCTCGGTCTCCCGTTGCGCGATCCCAGACGAGGGCTCGTCGAGCAGGAGCACTTTGGGGCGGTGGGCGAGCATGCACGCCAGCTCGACGATCCTTCGGGAACCTGTCGACAGCTCGGCGACGAACTTGTTGCGGAAAGCCGCCAGGCCCATGAGGTCGACGAGCTCGTCGACCCGCTCGTGGATCATCCGTTCCGACCCGGCGACGCGCGGAACGCCAAGCAGGGCGGGCAGCGCCGCCTCAGTCTCACCCTCGAGGTGGAGAGCGACGGCGAGACACTCGGCGACGGTGAGCTCGGGCCACAGGCGGGCGTCTTGAAACGAGCGGCCCAACCCGAGATGGGCCCGCTCATGGGCAGCCGACACGGACACATCCGTGCCGTTGAGTACGACGTGGCCGGCGTCAGCCGTCGAGAACCCTGATATGAGGTCGAAGAGGCTCGTCTTGCCGGCCCCGTTGGGCCCGATGAAGCCCAGGATCTCGCCCTCATGCAGCTCGAAGCTGACCCCGTCGACGGCCGTGACACCGCCGTATCTCTTGGTGAGGGATCTCGTCTCCAGCACCACCGGCTCGCTCTGGAGGCGGGCGGCCGCCCGCTCGGCTGTACGAGCGGCCTTCCTCGCCGATTGGCTGCCTTCGGCCGTGGCGGGACCGGAGGCGGCCAGCTCCTCGCCGGCCGTCGCCCCCTGCAGGAACACGGCGCGCAGGATGTCGGGTCGCTCCAGGAGCTCGGTCGTCGGCCCCGAGAAACGGACCTCTCCCTTTTCCATGAAGATGGCCCGCTCGGCGAGCTCGAGGGCGGTGTTGACCGACTGCTCGACGAGGATGATCGTCGTTCCCCGCTCGTGGATCCGCCGGAGGATCTCCACCAGGCGTGAGATGATCGTCGGCGCCAGGCCCAGCGAGAGCTCGTCGACGAGAAGCAGCTCGGGCTCGGCGATGAAGGCCTGGGCCAGGCTCAGCATCTGCTGCTCACCGCCGGACAGGTCGCCCGCGCTGGTGCTCCAGCGTTCCTCCAGGAAGGGAAAGTGCCCCAGCACCTTCCTCGTCGCTCGATCAAGATAAGCCTTGTCCTTGCGGAACAGCCAGCCCGCAACCTTCAGGTTCTCGGCCACGCTGAGCGCGGGGAACACGCTCCGTCCCCCGGGCACCTGCATGATGCCGAGGCGGGCACAGGCCGTGGGGTCGGCGTGAGTGATGTCGCCGCCCTTGAACTGGATGATCCCGGCCACCGGGTCGAGCAGCCCGGTGACGGCCTTCAGGAACGTTGACTTGCCCGCGCCGTTAGTCCCCAACACGGCGACCATCTCGCCCCGCTGGACCTCGAAGTCGACCCCGAAGAGGACCTGCACTCCGCCGTACGAGGCGTCGACCCCCTGACAGTAGAGGAGGGCGTCGGACTCGCGGGCGGCCTCGACCCGCAAGGCCCGCTCGATGTCCTGGTCCACGAACCGTCCCGCCGAGACGTTGATGGCGCCGCCGACGAAGACCAGGCCGCCCAGGACGAGCATGGACACCCGCTGGCCGTGGACGTTGCTGATCGCACCGATGATGACCGACACCACGATGGCACCGGTCGAGTAGAAGAACAGCGACCAGGCGTAGGCCTGCGAACGCAGCCCCGGCGGTGCCACCCTCGAGACCATGGTCGTGTAGGAGGGGAGGAAGCCGAAGGCGCCGAGGCTGAGGAGGGTGGCGGCGGCGACGGCGACGCCGAGTCCGGGTACCGCCCCCAAGACGATCATCCCGGTCGCGAACTCGATGATCATGACCCCGGTGATGACAGCCGTGCGCCGACTCTCGCCTCGGCTGACGGCGCGCTGGGTGAGGACGCCGCCGAGGACGATCCCCAGCAGGCCGCCCACACCGAACAGCGCGCTGATCAGACCTCGGGATGCGTCGCCCAGGTGGTAGACGTCCTTGAAGAAGGTGTTGAGGAGGGTGAGGAATGGGATAGTCCCCCCGCCGAACAGGAACGACGCCAACCACGTCCGCTTGAGGGTCGGGATCGCCCGCACCCTCCGAAAGCCCTCGCGCAGGCTGCCCACCCGCGCCGAGGCCGCCGACACACCCTGCGAGACGCCTCGGCTCGGCTCGCGCAGCAACAGGCGGGCCAGCCCGGCGAAGAGGAATGTCGGCAGGGCCAGGATCACGAAGGCCGCCCGCCACCCCATGACGGCGGCGATCAGGCCGGCGAGGGGGCCGCCAAGGAGCGCGAGCCCCTGTGCGCCGACGCGGAAGGCGCCGAAGACGGTCCCGAGGGACCTCGGCGGGTGGTAGTCGGACAACAGCCCGGGGTAGAGGGTCTCGACGCCGAGCAGCCCCACGCCTCCGATCGCCCGCGCGATCACGAGGATGAGTAGCGCCGGGGCCAGGCCCGTGAAGATGGCCGTGATCCCCCACAGCACGGCGAGGGCGACGCTCAGCCGCACTCTGCTCACGCGGTCGCCGAGGTAGCCGATCACGAAGGCGAAGAGAACCGGCACCGCCAACGTCAACGACGCGATCACGGTGATGGTCCCGTTCGAGACGTGGAACGTGCGCCGGATGTCCGGCGAGAGCACTCCGAAGGCGACGAGGTCGAACTGCTGCACGGCGGCGAGCGAGACGAGGACGACGAGGGGTACGACCCCGGTGGGACCGAGATCGGCGAGGAAGTGGCCGAGCCGCCCTGTCCCGGCGAACCGTGACCCGTTCGGGGGATCCTCGGTCGACGGCCTCAGCTCGGCGCTGTCGGTCGTCCTCACCGGCCGGCTCCCTCGAGCATCTCGCTCTCGGGGGTCCCGCTCTCGAGGGTGCTGTGCTCGGGAGCCGTTGGCTGGCTGCCCACCTGCTCCTCCTCGGCCCTGGCGTCGGCGAGAAGCGAGGGCACGAGCATTCCTCGACGTGCCGCGATCCAGCGCAGCGCCCAGTCGCGACCACGGAACACCAGCTCGCCGAGACCACCGGGCAGGAACATGAGCAAGAACACGATTCCCAAACCCGTGGCGAAGAAGTCCCAGCCCGGCGGCAGCAGGTACTGGGCTCCGTAGACGTACACGGCACCGAGCACCGCCCCTGGGACCGAGCCGAGACCCCCGATGACCACCATGGTGAAGAACTGCAG
>DASYAI010000062.1:0-226302 GCA_036501425.1 Acidimicrobiales bacterium
TGGACTGACACCTCCACGTCGGAGACTCGGGAGCCCCTGACGTGGGAGGACAGCGAGAGCGGGCGACGGGAATCGAACCCGCGTTCTCAGCTTGGGAAGCTGATGTTCTGCCTCTGAACTACGCCCGCGAGCGTCGACCACACTATCGTCTGCTCCGAGCTCGAGGAGGTCGTGTGCCCGTAAGGATCGCTATCGGTATGGCCGTCACGGTCATCGCCCTCGCCGTCGCCAGCCGCCGGTTCTTCTGGCTGTCCCGCCTGATCCGCAGCGGACGTCCGGCGCCCGACCGGATCCGGGGGAGCGTGGTGCCCCGGGCCGAGGCCGAGCTCGTCGAGGTCGCCGGCCAGCGCAAGCTGCTCAAGTGGACGGTGCCCGGCCTGGCCCACTTCTTCACCATGTGGGGCTTCACCATCCTCCTCCTCACCATCGTGGAGGCCTTCGGCGACCTGTTCTCCAAGACGTTCGCCTGGCCCGGCTTCGGCCACGTGGCCTTCATCGGCTTCATCGAGGACTTCTTCGCCGTGGCGGTGCTGGTCGCCCTGGTCGTCTTCGCGATCATCCGGATCCTGAACGCACCCGAGCGCCGCCAGCGGTCGTCGCGCTTTTTCGGGTCCCACACCGGCGCGGCGTGGCTGGTGCTGGCGATGATCGCGATGGTCATCGTCACCCTGCTCATGTACCGGGCCGCCCAGACCAACACCGGGGACTTCCCCTTCGGCTGGTGGGCCTTCGCCTCGCACGGCATCGGCCGGGCGCTGCATCCCCTGGGCGTGGGCACCAACAAGGTGCTCGAGACCGTGTTCTTGATCCTCAACGTGGTCGTGATCATGGGCTTTTTGGTGTTCGTCTCGTACTCCAAGCACCTCCACATCTTCGTGGCCCCGATCAACGTGGCGTTCTCCCGCCGGCCCCGGGCGCTGGGCGCGCTCGACAAGACGCCCGACATGGACATGGAGAACCTGACCGAGGACACCGTCTTCGGGGTGGGGCTGGTCGAGCAGTTCACCTGGAAGCAGATGCTGGACTTCGCCACCTGCACCGAGTGCGGGCGGTGCCAGTCGGTCTGCCCGGCGTGGAACACCGACAAGCCCCTGTCGCCCAAGCTGCTCGTGATGGGCCTGCGGGACAACATGTTCGCCTCGTCGGGCCGGCTGCTCGCCAAGTCGACCGACGGCGCCGAGGCCGAGGGCGCCGTGGCCACCGCCGAGCTGCCCACCCTGGTGCCCTTCACCATCGAGCCCGACGTGCTGTGGGCCTGCACCACCTGTGGCTCGTGCGTCGAGCAGTGCCCGGTCGACATCGAGCACGTCGACGCGATCGTCGACATGCGGCGCTACGAGGTGATGATGGAGTCGCGCTTCCCCTCCGAGGCCGGGCTCATGCTCCGCAACATCGAGAACCAGGGCGACCCCTGGGGCCTCGGCCAGGCCAAGCGCACCGAGTGGACCGGCCCACTCGACTTCGAGATCCCGGTGGTGGGCGACACCATCCCCGACGACGTCGAGTACCTCTACTGGGTGGGTTGCGCCGGCGCGCTCGACGAGCGGGCCCGCAAGGGCGTCCAGGCCACCGCCCGGATGCTGCACCGGGCCGGCGTCACCTTCGCCATCCTCGGGCCCAAGGAGTCCTGCACCGGGGACCCCGCCCGCCGGCTGGGCAACGAGTACCTCTATCAGGAACAGGGTCGGGCGAACATCGCCACGCTGGACGGGGTGGGGGCCCGCAAGATCATCGCCACCTGCCCCCACTGCTTCAACACGATCAAGAACGAGTACCCGGCCCTCGGGGGCAACTACGAGGTCATCCACCACGCCCAGCTGCTCGAGCACCTGGTAGCCACCGGGCGCCTGGTGCCCGGAGCGGGCTACAAGGGCAAGGTGACCTACCACGACCCGTGCTACCTCGGCCGCCACAACCGGGTCTTCGACGAGCCACGCTCAGTCATCGACGCCATCCCGGGGGCCGAGCAGGTCGAGATGAAGCGCTGCCGCGAGCGGGGCTTCTGCTGCGGCGCCGGCGGGGCGCGCATGTGGATGGAGGAGAGCATCGGCCGCCGGGTCAACATGGAGCGGACCGGCGAGGCCATCGGCACCGGGGCCGACGTCGTCTCGACCGCCTGCCCCTACTGCATGATCATGCTCGACGACGCGGTGCGGGCCAACGCCAAGGAGGACGACGTGCGGGTCCTCGACCTCTCCCAGCTGGTGGAGGAGTCGCTCAGCTCGTGACGAGGCCGTAGGCCGACGTGGCCGCCAGCCGGGCCACCAGCCGTCCGTCGGCCACCATCGACCGGCGGTACTCGTCCCAGTCGGGGTGGTCCTCGCCCCGCAGGTCCCGGTACAAGGTGACCAGCTGCTCGACCGTGTCGTCGTCGACCTCGGCCGCCACCGGGCTCAGGGTCACCGGGCCGTCGAGCACCACAAAGGCCCAGAACGACTCGCCCGGCACGTAGAGCGAGCCCCGGGGGTCGCGCCGCAGGTTCTTGGTCTTGGCCCGCGACGCGGTGATCGAGATCCGGGCCTCGTCCCCGTCGAAGGCGTACAGGATGTTGGAGAGCTGGGGCCGCCCGTCGGCGCGCAGGGTCGTGAGCACGCCCTGGCTCCGGGGACGGGCGAAGGCGAGGGCGGTGTCGAGGTCCACGGCCGCGCAGTCTAGGAGCCGGCCGCCCGGCGCTCGCTGGGGCGAGCGGGGCCGCGCTAGCCTGCCCGCGATGTCCGACCGGCGTGGTTCGATGCACGCGGACGACGAGCGCGCTCCCCGGCCGGGTATGGGCGGGCGGTTGCGCCGGTTCTTCCTCAAGCCGCCCAGCGCGGCCCAGCAGGCCCGGGCGGCCACCCCGCCGGCACCCCGACCGGTCGAGGAGGTGGAGGCGGCCAACAAGGCCGCCGACGACAGCGAGCGCCTGGTGGGCCTGCTCGCCGCCCCGCTGGCCGCGGCCATCGGGCTGCTGGTGATCGCCGCCCTGATCCACAACGACCCCGCCGCCCGGCTGGCCAGCGGCAAGGTCAACACCGCCCACGTCAGCCCGTCGCTGTACCACGACCTGCTGATCATGCTGCTGGTGATGGCCGGGCTCATGCTGGCGCTCGCCTGGACCCGCAAACGGGTGTACCTGGGGGTGGTGATGGCCCTCTACGGCCTGGCCATCTTCAACCTCCACTACTGGGGCTTCGGGGTCCCCTTCCTGCTCGGCGGAGCGTGGCTGCTGGTGCGCTCCTACCGGCTCCAGCAGGAGCTGCGAACCGCCGGCGGCACCGGCCCGGCGGGACGCCCGGGCGCCAACGGGGGCCGGTCCTCGTCCAACAAGCGCTACACGCCGCCGAGCGCCAAGGTCCGGCGCCCGGCGCGGCCGGGCAATCAGCCCAAGCCCGGCTGAAGCTGGCCCCGCCAGCCCTGTTCGCGGGCACGGCGGCGTGCGTTTAACACGCTAGTAACACGGGCGTGATCCTGCGGAAATCCCGGACCTGCATCCTTTGGGCGGCAAGGTGACCCACCTGCCGTGGCCCCCGGGCCGCTCGGTGCTTGGTTTCGCGTTGCCCATGGCGCGGAGCGCCGGGGTGCAGTGACCCGACGAGAGGAGCGCGAAGCGTGCTAGCAGCCGCAAGTTTCATCCCGTACCCGAGTTGGCTGAATTCAGGGGACAACACCTGGCAGCTCGTGGCGGCCACCTTGGTCGGTCTCATGAGCCTCCCCGGCATCGCCGTGCTCTACGGCGGGCTGGTGCAGAGGAAGTGGATCGTCAACACCATGCTGATGGCCTTCGCCGGCTTCAGCATCGTGCTGATCGTCTGGGTGCTGTGGGCGTACAACATGGGCTTCTCCAGCCAGACATTGGGGTTGTTCGGCACCAAGGGAACCGGGTTCTTCAACAACTTCATCGGCAAGCCCTGGCCCATCGTCAGCCACTTCGGTGAACAGAACCAGGCCGGGTCGTTGGCGCAGACCGACGTGCCATGGCACTTCCCCAACGCCACGCTGGCGTACTTCCAGGTGGTGTTCGCCGCCATCACCCCGCTGCTCTTCTTGGGCTCGGTCCTCGGGCGGATCAAGTTCCGGGCGTGGCTGCTGTTCGTGCCCCTGTGGATCACCTTCGTCTACGCGGTCAACGCCAAGCTGCTGTGGGGCGGGGGCTACTTCGCCCTGAAGGGCGCGGTCGACTACTCGGGTGGGTATGTCATCCACCTGGCCGCCGGGGTCACCGGGTTCACGCTGGCGGCCATCGTCGGGCCCCGCCTGGCGCGGGACCGGTTGCACGGCGTGCCCAACAACTTGATGCTGGTGGCCGTCGGGGCCGGCATCCTGTGGCTGGGCTGGAACGGCTTCAACGGTGGTGACCCGTTCTACGCCGGGGTGGACGCCGCCTCCGCCGTCCTCAACACCAACCTGGCCACCGGGGCGGCGCTGTTGACCTGGCTGTTCTTCGACATGTTCTTCAGCAAGGCCCGAAAGCCGACCTTCCTCGGTGCGATCAACGGGATGATCTGCGGGTTGGTCGGGATCACCCCCAGCGCCGGCTGGGTGGACGGCTACGGCGCCATCATCGTGGGCCTCTTCTGCTCGGCCGTGGTCTGGGTGGCGTGGAACTACCTCTCGAAGGTCAAGCCGTTCTCGCTGGTCGACGACGCCCTCGGGGTCATCTACACCCACGGCATCGCCGGGCTGATGGGCGGCCTGCTGGTCGGCTTCCTGGCCGACCCGGGGATGGTGGAGTACATCGGGGTGGGCAAGACCTCGTCGTTCAGCGTGGTCGGGCTGTTCTACTCCGGGTCCTGGCACCAGGAGTGGGAACAGTTCCTGGCTGCGGTGTGGATCATCATCTTCACCGCCATCGCGACGACGATCCTGGCCTACATCACCAAGTTCGTGTGTCGGGGCCTGCGAGAAAAGGACGAGGTGCTCGAGATCGGCGACGTGGCCATCCACGACGAGGAGGCCTACCCCCAGGAGACCTTCGCCGAGCGGGTGTCCGCCCTGACGGGACACGAGGACCGGTAGGAGGATGGACCGAGAGCCAACCGGAGCCCGTCGGACCTCGAGCCGACCCCGACCATCGAAGGGAGAGCAAGCGTGAAACTAGTGGTGGCTGTGCTCAAGCCGTTCAAGCTGGACGACGTGAAGGAGGTGCTGAAGAACGTCGGGGTGCAGGGCATGACCCTGACCGAGGCCCAGGGCTTCGGCCGACAGCGTGGCCATACCGAGGTCTACCGGGGTGCGGAGTACGAGGTCGACTTCGTCCCCAAGATCCGGATCGAGGTCGTGGTGGACGACCCGCAGGTCGACGAGGTGGTCGACGCCATCGTCAGCTCGGCGTCGACCGGCAAGATCGGCGACGGCAAGGTGTGGGTGGTCCCGGTCGAGACGGTGGTCCGGGTGCGCACCGGCGAGCGGGGCACCGACGCCCTGTAGGGAGCGCCGTCACCGCCGACATCGGCCGGTCCGGAAGGCGGGGCAGGTACACGAGGCGGGGCAGGTACCCGCAGCACTGCGGCAAGGGACCGGGGCGCACGGCGCCCCGGTCCTGCCGTCTGCGGGGCCGGCGGCGCGGGCCCCTCGGCCGGCGGCCGGAGCTCAGCCGGCCTGGCGGGCCACGGCGGCCGCCGCGGCCTCGACGGCGGCGGGGTCGCCCAGGTACTCGGCCCCGAGCACCGCGAGGCGGTCGTCGAGCCGGTAGCGGTAGGGGTAGCCGGTGGGGATCTCGAGATCCACCACGGCAGCGTCCGACAGCCCGTCGAGGTGCTTGCGCAGCGCCCGCAGGCTGTTGCCGTGCGCGGTCACCAGCACCGCCCCGCCCCGGGAGCCGAGCGAGAGCAGGTCGGGCACGATGACGTCCTGCCAGTAGGGCAGCACCCGCTGCACCACGTCGGCCAGGCACTCGGTGGCCGGCAGCACCTCGGGCGGCAGGTCCCGGTAGCGCGGGTCGAGCCACGGGCCCCGGGTGTCGCCCTCGGACAGCGCCGGCGGCTGGACGTCGTAGCTGCGCCGCCACACCTTGACCTGCGCCTCGCCGTAGCGGGCGGTGGTCTCCTTCTTGTTCTTTCCCTGCAGGTCGCCGTAGTGGCGCTCGTTGAGCCGCCAGTGGCGCCGGACCGGCAGCCAGCTGCGGTGGGCCTCGGCCAGGGCGAGCTCGGAGGTGGCGATGGCCCGGGTGAGGACCGAGGTGTGGGCGATCCGCAGGTCGAGGCCCTCGGCTTCCGCCAGCAGCCGGCCGGCCTGGCGGGCCTCGTCCACCCCGGCCTCGCTCAGCGCCACGTCCTCCCACCCGGTGAAGAGGTTCTGGGCGTTCCACACGGACTGGCCGTGCCGGAGGAGGACGAGATCGGGCACGGTTCGCAGATTAGTGCCCGGGTAACGGGAACAGAAGCGCCGTGGACCATGTTCGACCTGACACGACAACTACGAGCATAGATAAGTTGACAGCGCCCCACTCAACTTTGCTATCCTGGTCGACAACTACCGAGCACCCGGACCCGGCAGACTCGGTGGGACACGACGCACGAACCGTCAGAGCGAACAGACCGTCAGAACGATCAGAGCAACAAGACCGTCAGAGCGAACAGGCAGGAAGGACACGACATGCCCAAGGCAGTAGGAATCGACCTCGGGACCACCAACTCGGTGGTCAGCGTGCTGGAGGCGGGTGAGCCGACGGTGATCCCCAACGCGGAGGGCGGCCGCACCACCCCGTCGGTGGTGGGCTTCTCCAAGAGCGGCGAGGTGCTGGTGGGCGAGGTGGCCAAGCGCCAGGCGATCACCAACCCCGAGCGCACCATCCGCTCGGTCAAGCGCCACATGGGGACCAGCTGGACCATCGACATCGACGGGAAGCCCTACACCGCCCAGGAGATCTCGGCCCGGATTCTGGGCAAGCTCAAGCGGGACGCCGAGGCCTACCTGGGCGACACGGTCAGCCAGGCGGTCATCACCGTGCCCGCCTACTTCGACGACGCCCAGCGCACCGCGACCAAGGAGGCGGGGCAGATCGCCGGGCTCGAGGTGCTGCGCATCATCAATGAGCCGACCTCCGCCGCGCTCGCCTACGGGCTGGACAAGGAGGACAAGGACCGCACCGTGCTGGTCTTCGACCTGGGCGGCGGGACGTTCGACGTCTCGGTGCTCGAGATCGGCGAGGGGGTCTTCGAGGTGAAGTCCACCTCGGGCAACACCCACCTCGGTGGCGACGACTGGGACCAGAAGGTCATCGACTGGCTGGTCAAGTCGTTCAAGGACACCGAAGGGGTCGACCTCTCCAACGACAAGATGGCCATCCAGCGGCTGAAGGAGGCGGCGGAGAAGGCCAAGATCGAGCTGTCCTCGGTGCAGGAGACCCAGATCAACCTGCCGTTCATCACCGCCACCTCCGAGGGGCCCAAGCACCTCGACCTCAAGCTCACCCGCTCGAAGTTCAACGAGCTCACCGCGGACCTGGTCGAGGCCTGCCGGGGCCCGTTCGAGGCGGCGATCAAGGACGCCAACCTCAAGACCTCCGACATCGACCACGTGGTGCTGGTCGGTGGGTCGACCCGCATCCCGGCCATCCAGGACCTGGTGCAGTCGCTCACCGGCAAGGAGCCCCACAAGGGGGTCAACCCCGACGAGGTGGTGGCCATCGGCGCGGCGGTGCAGGCCGGCGTGCTGAAGGGCGAGGTGAAGGACGTCCTGCTCCTCGACGTGACCCCCCTCAGCCTGGGCATCGAGACCAAGGGCGGGGTCATGCACCGGCTGATCGAGCGGAACACGACCATCCCGACCAAGCGGTCCGAGGTGTTCACCACCGCCGACGACAACCAGCCCTCGGTGGAGATCCACGTGCTGCAGGGCGAGCGCGAGATGGCGATGTACAACAAGACGCTGGGCAAGTTCCAGCTGGTCGACCTCCCGCCGGCCCCCCGGGGCGTCCCCCAGATCGAGGTGACCTTCGACATCGACGCCAACGGCATCGTGCACGTGGGCGCCGAGGACAAGGCGACCCACAAGACCCAGTCCATGACCATCACCGGGCAGTCGTCGCTGGCCAAGGACGACATCGACCGGATGGTCCGCGACGCCGAGGCACACGCCGAGGACGACCGGCGACGGCGCGAGGAGGCCGAGGTGCGCAACAGCGCCGACACCCTCGTCTACCAGACCGAAAAGCTGCTGAAGGACCAGGGGGAGAAGTTCGAAGGCTCCGAAAAGGAGGACGTGACCGCCGCCCTGACCAAGGTGAAGGAGGCCCTTTCGGGCTCCGACGTCGAGGCCATCAAGACGGCCACCGAGGCCCTGCTGACCGCGAGCCAGGGCTTCTCCCAGCGGCTCTACGAGCAGGCGTCCCAGGCCGCGTCGAGCGCCCCGGGGACCGACGGCACGCAGGCAGCGGCCGAGGACTCCGACGACGACGTGGTGGATGCCGAGATCGTCGACGAGCAATGAGCGGGCCGCAGGCCACCCCGGGCGCGGGGTCGAACGAACGTTCCCCGGCCGACCGGTTCGACGAGCCGGTGCCCCCCGAGGCACGGGCGGGGTCCGACGAGGAGGGCGTGCCGGCCGGGGGCTCCACCGCCCCGGCCGGTGACGGCGCCGGTGCCGGGGTGCCGGGGCCGCCGCCGGGCGAGCAGCTTCACCCCGAGGGCCTCGTCGGCCTGGACGGCCCGGCGCCCGGCGAGCCGGGTGACCCGCTGGCCGCCGAGCTGCCGGCGGACGCCGAGCTGCCGCTGGCCGACGTGGCCGCCCTCACCGCCGAGCGCGACGAGTACCTGGGCGCGCTGCAGCGGGTGAAGGCCGACTTCGACAACTACCGCAAGCGGGTGCTCCGCCAGCAGGAGGAGCAGACCGCCCGGGCGGCGCGGGACCTGGTGACCAAGCTCCTGCCGGTGCTCGACACCCTCGACCTGGCCGAGGCGCATCTCGGGTCCGACGGGCCCGAGGTCGCGTCCCACGAGGCGACCGCCCTGGCCCAGGCCCGGGCCCAGCTGGTCGACGTGCTGGCGCGCGAGGGGCTCGAGCGGGTCGACGAGACCGACGTGAGCTTCGATCCCTCGGTCCACGACGCGGTGGCCCACGCCCCGGCCGAGGCCGACGAGGGATCGGCGGGCGAGACGCGCATCGACGCGGTCCTGCGCTCCGGCTACCGGTGGCACGGCCAGGTGCTGCGGCCGGCGATGGTCCGCGTGCGAGGCTGACATGGCGCCCCAGCGTGAGTGGTTCGAGAAGGACTACTACAAGGTCCTCGGTGTGCCGGCGACGGCCACCGACAAGGAGATCACCCGCGCCTATCGCAAGCTGGCCAAGCAGTTCCACCCCGACGCCAACCCGGGCAGCGAGGACCGCTTCAAGGAGATCTCCGCCGCCTACGACGTGCTCGGCGACGACAAGCAGCGCAAGGAGTACGACGAGGTCCGCCGGCTCGGCCCGATGGCCGGGGGCTTCGGCGCCCCCGCCGGGGGCCCCGCGGGGGGCACCTTCCGGGTGGAGGACCTGGGCGACCTGGGGGACCTGTTCGGCGGGCTCTTCGGGGGTGCCCGGGGCGGCCGCCGGCGGACCCGGGGCCCCCAGCGGGGGACCGACATCGAGACCGAGCTGCACCTGTCCTTCGAGGACGCGGTGCGCGGGGTCACCACCGCCGTCCACGTGGCCCAGGACCAGCGCTGCCACACCTGCCACGGCTCGGGCGCCGCGCCCGGCTCCGACGTGCACACCTGCGAGCGCTGCGGCGGCAAGGGGACCCTCGACGACAACCAGGGCCTGTTCTCGCTCAGCACCATCTGCCCGCGCTGCAACGGCCGGGGGACGGTGGTCGACAAGCCGTGCCCGACGTGCGGGGGCAGCGGGACCGAGCGGCGCGCCCGGCAGGTCAAGGTCCGGGTGCCCCCGGGGGTGGAGGACGGCCAGCGCATCCGGGTGAAGGGCCGAGGCGAGCCCGGGCAGGGCGCCGCGCCCGCCGGTGACCTCTACGTGGTGGTGCGGGTCGGGTCGCATCCGGTGTTCGGCCGGCGCGGCCGCAACCTGACCCTCACCGTGCCGGTGACCTATCCCGAAGCGGTGCTCGGGGCGACGGTCACCGTGCCCACGCTCGACGACCCGGTGACCCTGCGGGTGCCCCCGGGCACCGCCTCGGGCACCACCCTGCGGGTGCGCGGGCGCGGCGTGCCCTCCGGCGGTCGCAACGGCACCCGCCCCGGCGACCTGCTGGTGCGGGTGGAGGTGGTCGTGCCCACCGACCTGACCGAGGAGCAGCGGTCCCTGGTGCAGTCGCTGGCCGACCTCGCCGGCGCCGACCCGCGCCAGCACCTGGGGGTGTGAGATGGCGGTGCTCCCCACCTCCGGCCCCGGCCCCGATCCCCGCACCGGGGCCGACAACCCCCGGCCCGACAACCCCCGGGCCGACGCCACCCGGGCCGTCTACGTCATTTCGGTGGCAGCCGAGCTGGCCGGCGTGCACCCCCAGACCCTGCGCATCTACGAGCGCAAGGGCCTGCTCGACCCCCGCCGCACCAGCGGCGGGAGCCGTCGCTTCTCTGAGGGCGACCTGGCCCGCCTCCGGTACATCCAGCAGCTGACCACCGAGGGCCTCAACCTCGAGGGGGTCCGCCGGGTGCTCGAGCTGGAGGCCGAGGTGGCCGCCCTGCGGGCCGAGCTCGAGCAGACCCGGGCCGCCGCCCGGGCCGAGGTGGAGCGCACCCACCGGCGCTACCGGCGCGACCTCGTGCCCCTCGACCAGTCCCCTGTCCCGTACCGGGCGGTGCGCCCGGTTCCCCGAAAGAGGTGATCCCATGCCCATCGACCCCGAACGCTGGACGGTAAAGACCCGCGACGCCTTCGCCGCGGCCACCCGCGAGGCCGCCGCCGCCCACCATGCCGAGGTCGGGCCGGCCCACCTGCTCGCCGCCCTCCTCGACCAGCCCGACGGCATCGCCGGTCCCCTCCTCGAGCGGGTCGGTGCCGACCCGCAGGCCGCCGCCCAACGGGTGCGCGAGGAGCTGTCGCGCGTCGCCCGGGCCGTCGGCGGGTCCGAGCCCACCTTGTCGCGCCAGGGGCGCGAGGTGCTCGAGACGGCCGACAAGGTCCGGGCGGACATGGGCGACGACTTCGTGTCGGTCGAGCACCTCCTGCTGGCCATGGCCGACCGGTTGGGGGCCTCGCGCGACCAGCTGCTCGTCGCCCTGCGCGAGATCCGGGGCAGCCACCGGGTGACCTCGGCCACCCCCGAGGAGACCTACCAGGCCCTCGAGCGCTACGGCCGGGACCTGACCGAGCTGGCCCGGGCGGGCAAGCTCGACCCGGTGGTCGGGCGGGACGAGGAGATCCGGCGGGTCATCCAGGTGCTGTCGCGGCGGACCAAAAACAACCCGGTGCTCATCGGCGAGCCCGGGGTGGGCAAGACCGCCATCGTCGAGGGGCTGGCGTCCCGGATCGTGGAGGGCGACGTGCCCGAGGGCCTGCGGGGCCGGCGGGTGATCGCCCTGGACCTCGGGTCCATGGTGGCCGGGGCCAAGTTCCGGGGCGAGTTCGAGGAGCGGCTGAAGGCGGTGCTGAAGGAGATCACCGACGCCGCCGGCCAGGTGGTGACCTTCATCGACGAGCTCCACACCATCGTGGGCGCCGGGGCGGCCGAGGGGGCCATGGACGCCGGCAACATGATCAAGCCGCTGCTGGCCCGGGGCGAGCTCCGGCTCATCGGGGCCACCACCCTCGACGAGTACCGCAAGTACATCGAGAAGGACGCCGCCCTCGAGCGCCGGTTCGCGCAGGTGTTCGTGGGCCAGCCCTCGGTGGCCGACACCGTCGCCATCCTGCGGGGCCTGAAGGAGCGCTACGAGGTCCACCACGGCGTGCGGATCCAGGACGCGGCGCTGGTGGCGGCGGCCATGCTGTCGGACCGCTACATCACCGGGCGCTTCCTGCCCGACAAGGCCATCGACCTGGTCGACGAGGCGGCCAGCCGGCTGCGCATCGAGATCGACTCCATGCCGACCGAGCTCGACGTGGTGACCCGGCGCATCCGCCAGCTCGAGATCGAGCGGGTGGCCCTGGCCAAGGAGTCCGACGAGGCGTCGGTCGAGCGCCTGCACCGGCTCGAGGAGGAGCTGGCCGAGCTGACCGAGCGCTCCGACGCCATGACCGCCCACTGGCAGGCCGAAAAGGCGGCCATCGGGGTGATCCGCGAGCTCAAGCAACAGCTCGAGGACCGGGGGGCCGAGGCGGCCCGCCTCGAGCGCGACGGCGACCTGGCCGGCGCCTCGGCCATCCGCTACGGCGAGCTGCCCGACTTCCAGCGCCGGATCGACGAGGCGACGGCCGAGCTGGGCAAGCTGCAGGCCACCCAGCGCTTCTTGAAGGAGGAGGTGGACGCCGAGGACGTGGCCGAGGTGGTCAGCCGCTGGACCGGGGTGCCGGTGACCCGGCTGCTCGAGGGCGAGGTCGAGAAGCTGGTGCGCATGGAGGACACCCTCCACGCCCGGGTGGTCGGCCAGGACGAGGCCGTCTCGGCGGTGGCCAACGCCATCCGCCGCAGCCGGGCCGGGCTGTCGGACCCCCACCGGCCCATCGGGTCCTTCCTCTTCCTCGGCCCGACCGGGGTGGGCAAGACCGAGCTGGCGCGGGCGCTGGCCGGCTTCTTGTTCGACGACGACCGGGCCATGGTGCGCATCGACATGAGCGAGTACATGGAGCGGCACACGGTGGCCCGCCTGGTGGGCGCCCCCCCGGGGTACGTGGGCTACGAGGAGGGCGGGCAGCTGACCGAGGCGGTGCGCCGGCGCCCCTACGCGGTGGTGCTGCTCGACGAGATCGAGAAGGCCCACGGCGACGTCTTCAACGTGCTGCTGGCGGTGCTCGAGGACGGGCGCCTGACCGACGGCCAGGGCCGCACGGTCGACTTCACCAACACGGTGCTCATCATGACCTCCAACCTGGCGGTGGACCCGGCCGACTACTTCAAGCCCGAGTTCGTGAACCGGATCGACGAGATCGTGCGGTTCCGCCAGCTGACCCAGGACGACCTGCGGGTGATCGTGGGCATCGCGCTGGGCCGGTTGCGGAGCCGGATGGCCGAGCGCCGGCTCTCGCTGGCGGTGACCCCGGCCGCCGAGGCCTGGCTGGCCGCGGCGGGCTACGACCCCGACTTCGGGGCCCGGCCCCTGCGGCGGGTGATCCAGCACCGGGTCGAGGACCCCCTCGCCCTGGCCCTGCTGGAGGGCAGGTACCCCGAGGGGGCCACGGTCACGGTCGACCTGGCCGAGGGCGGCGACGGGGTGGTGCTGCGCTGAGGACCGGCGGCCGCCCCACCGGCCGCCCCGGGCTCGCCCCGGCGCTGCGGGCCGGCCTGCTCGACGTGGTCGGGCGGCCGCACCTGGTGGAGGACCCCGAGCTGGTGGCCTCCTACGTGGTCGACTGGACCGGCCGCTTCGCCGGGGGCTCGCCGGCGGTGGTCCGGCCGGGCACCCCGGCCGAGGTGGCGGCGGTGCTCGCCCTGTGCGCCGAGCACGGGGTGGCGGTGGTGCCCCAGGGGGGCAACACCGGGCTGGTGGGCGGCGGGGTGCCCCTCGAGGGCGAGCTGGTGGTGACCTTGCGCCGCCTGGACGAGGTCGGGCCGGTCGACCCGGCGGCGGGCCAGCTGACCGCCGGGGCCGGGGCCACCGTCGCCGCGGTGCAGGGAGCCGCCCGGGCGGCGGGCTGGGACTACGGGATCGACCTGGCCAGCCGGGACAGCGCGACGGTCGGGGGGACGGTGGCCACCAACGCCGGCGGGCTGCGGGTGGTGCGCTTCGGCGATACCCGGCGCCAGCTGGCCGGCATCGAAGCGGCGCTCGGCACCGGGTCGCTGGTGTCGCACCTGGGCGGGCTGCGCAAGGACAACACCGGCTACCACCTCCCCTCGCTGCTGTGCGGGAGCGAGGGCACGCTCGGCATCGTGACCGCCGCCCGGCTCGAGCTGGTCGCCCCGCTGGCGCAGCGGGCGGTCGCCCTGCTCGGCTTCGACGCCGTGGACGCGGCGCTGGCCGCGGCGGCGGCGGCCCGCCGCGACCTGCGGAGCCTCAGCGCGCTCGAGCTCTTCTTCGACGACGGGCTGGAGCTGGTCTGCCGCACCGCCGGGCTGGCCCGACCCTTCGCCCCGCACCGCTGTTACCTATTGGTCGAGGCCGGGGCAGCGAGCGACCCGGCCCCGGAGCTGGCGGCGGTGGTCGAGAGTCTGGGTGCGGTGGGCGACGTGGCGGTGGCCCTCGACCCGGGGCCGATGGCCGCCCTGTGGCGCTACCGGGAGGCGCACACCGAGGTGATCAACCGCCTGGGGGCCCCGCACAAGCTCGACGTGACCCTCCCCGCGGCGACGCTGGGGGCGTTCGTCGACTCGGTACGCGCCGTGGTCGGGGCGGTGGCCTCCGGCGCCCGCACGTGGCTCTTCGGGCACGCCGGGGACGGCAACGTCCACGTCAACGTGACCGGCGTGGCGCCCGACGACGAGCGGGTGGACGAGGCGGTGCTGCGCCACGCGGCGGGCCTGGGCGGCAGCATCAGCGCCGAGCACGGCATCGGGACCGCCAAGCGGGCGTGGCTGGCGCTCAACCGCAGCCCGGCGGAGATCGACGCGTTCCGGGCCATCAAGGCCGCCCTCGACCCGGCCTCGATCATGAACCCCGCCGCGCTGCTGCCGCCGGCCGGCAGCTCCTGAGCCGCGCCGAGACCGGTGAGCCGGAGCGTGACAACCGTAGAGCGCCGGGCGGCGGCCGCTGGTACGTTCGGATCGGCGTCGACACACCGCGCAGTGGGGGAGGTGCGTCATGGGCATCGACGACAAGGTCGTCATCGAGGTTGCGCTCAACGAGAACCAGCTGCGGTCGGTCAATCCGAACATCGCGTACTCGCCGCAGGAGCTAGCGGCTGACGCTCGCCGCTGCCTCGACGCCGGGGCCGCAGTGGTGCATTACCACGCCCGCGATCCCGAGACCGCAGCGATGAGCAGCGACATCGAGCTCAACCTGGCGTGCCAACAGGCGATCACCGAAGCCACCCCGCTCGTCGCCTATCCGACGTATGGCGACCTGGTGCCCGTTGGGGACGGCTACTACCAAGTGTGCTCCCCCGCCCCAGTGCGGTTCCGTCACTTCGTGGCCGGCGTCGAGAACGGTGTCCGCTTCGAAGTAGGCCCGATCGACCTGGGAGCGTTCTACGACGTGAATGCCGTTCGGGCGCCCGGCGCGGCTGACGGTCCCGACGGAATCGACGGATGGGCTCTGAACCGCGGGCACCAGATCAACAACGGCTTCGACCACGTATGGCTGGCCCGGTTCTGTGCCCGCTACGGGCTGCACGAGTCGTTCGCGGCGCCCGACACCATGTGTCTGCTGAACCTCAGGAACATGATCGACATGGGACTCGTCCCGGGCTCGATCGTCGATCTGAAGCTGTTCTTCTTCGGCGCCACCGCGCTGGCCACCCGGTTTCGGGGCATGCTCGAACTCAGCCGCGAACTGTTCACCGACAAGACGCTGCGATGGATGCCGGTCGTCCAAGGGGCCGACGGGTTCCCATTGGCCGAGCTCTCCCTGGCCGAGGGCGGGCACGTCCGAACCGGTCTCGGCGACTACCACTACGGCCCCGAGGGCCGGCCCTCCAACGCGGAGCTCGTCGAGCGTCTGGTGGTGCTCGCCCGGGCGTTCGGACGTCGTCCGGCCAGTCCCGACGAGGCTCGGATCATCAAAGGCATGACACCGCTCGAGGCAACCACGCCGGCTTGAGCACGCGCCCCGGCTTGAGCACACGTCCCGGGCAGATCTCGCCACTCGGCGGAGCGATGGGACCGTGCCCGCCGTCCCGGGTGCCGGCCGGTCCCGCTCGGTGAGGCCGAGCGCAGCGCCACACTGCGGCGGGGACCAGTAGGCAGGGAACTGTGTTAGGCCGCGCCGAGCGCCCGGGCCGCCTGGGCGAAGACACCGGCCTTGTGGCGGTAGTCGACGAAGGCGTCGAAGCTCGGGGCGGCCGGGGAGAGCAGGACCACCCCGCCCGGGCGGGCCCACCGGTAGGCCCGGGCCGTGGCGTCGTGCAGGTCAGTGGGCTCGGGGAGCTCGACGACCTCGAGCCCGGGTGCGCCGTCGGCTCGAGGTGGGGTCGGGGCGGCTCCAGCCGGAGCTTCGGCGTGGCGGAGCGCGTCGGCCACCCGCGCCCCGCTCGCCCCCATGCACAGCACCAGGGTGGGGGCGTCGCGCTCGGCGATGGCCACCGCCAGGTCGCCGTAGTCGATGCCCCGGTCCTGACCGCCCACCAGCGCGGCCAGGGGTCGCCCGGGGAATGACCTGATCGCCACCGCCGCCGACAGGGCGTTGGTGGACAGGCTGTCGTCGACGAAGGTGACCCCGTCGAGCGAGCCGATCACCTGCAGCCGGCTCGGCAGGGGGTCGAATCCCGGCGCCGCGCCGGCCAGGGCCCCCGGGTCGCCCGCCTCGGGCACCCCGAGCGCCCGCAGTACCGCCGCCCCCAGCCGGGCGTTGCGGGCGTTGTGGGCCCCGGGCAGCCCGAGCCCCTCGACCCAGGCATCGGCGGCGGTCGGGGGTCCCCCGACCCACTCCACGTCGGGCCCCGCCAGCTCGGGCCGGGCCCGCAGGAGCGGGTCGTCCCCGTTGGCCACCACGTGGCCGACCCCGGGCAAGGTGCACAGGGCGAGCTTGTCGGCGAAGTAGGTCGGCGGGTCGCCGTGCCAGTCGAGGTGGTCGGGGTGCAGCGAGGTGACCGCGACCACCGAGGGGCCGATGGCCAGGTCGGTGACCTGAAAGCTGGAGGTCTCGATCAGCCAGTAGTCGTGGTGCTCGCCCGCGGCCGGGTCCCAGGGGGCCAGGCCGATGTTCCCCCCCACCAGCGCGTCGTAGCCGAGGCGGCGCAGCAGGTGCCCGGCGATCGCCGTGGTGGTGCTCTTGCCCTTGGTGCCGGTCACGCAGGCCACCCGGCGCCGGTCGGCACCCGCCATCCACAGGCCCAGGCCCCCGACCACCGCCATCCCGGCCGCCTCGAGCCGCCGCACCTCGGGCCGGTACCGGCTGATCCCGGGCGACTTGACCACCACCTCGCAGCGCTCGAGCGCTGCGAGGCCCTCGGGCACCGTGGCCAGCACCGGCCGGCCGGCCTCGGCCGCCGCCTCGGCCGCCCCGTCCGGGTGGTCGTCGACCAGCACCGGGACGCACCCCATCGCCGCCAGCCGCCGCAGGTTGGCCCGACCCTCGACGCCCAGGCCCCACAGCCCGACCCGGGCGCCCCCGAGGTCAGACCAGCTGATCTTGGGCGGCGTAGGCATCGGGCACCCAGTGGTCGCCCCGGGGCCGCTCGTGGTCGGCCGGGGCCGGCGCCCCGCCGGCGGCGGCCACCTCGGCCGCCAGCGCCTGGACGAGGCGCGACCCGGCCCGGTCCGCCCGGGCCGCGGCCAGCAGGAGGGCGGTGCGGCACTCGCCCACGTCGCCCACGCACTCGAAGGGCTTGGGGGCAGCAGAGGTCCCGAGCAGGGTGCGGAACCGCTCGGCCAGCCCGGGCCGCTCGAGCGGCTCGACCCCGCCGAAGATGGCGCCCAGCGCGCCCGGGGTCAGGTAGGGGGCGAGGACCAGATCGATGAAGCAGCACTTGTCGCACTCGCCGCACCAGCGGTCGAGCCGCCGCGCCGGGTCGAGGTGGAAGGCCCGGTTACAGCTGCGGAAGGCGTCGTGGTAGCGGTCGAGGCGGGCGAAGCGGCGGGCCACCCACACCTCGCTGTAGGGGCGCAGCAACGAGAAGTACTGGGGCCGGGGGCCGACAGTGGCGCCGAGCACGGCGCGGAAGCCGGCCTCGAACTCGAGCCCCTTGGAGTACTGGTGGTTGATCCGCCGGTCGCCGTCGGTCAGGCTGCCGATCGACGCCGACCACTCGTTGGACATCACCACTGCGTCGTGGTCGAAGAGCACGGCGGCCAGCACCGCTAGGGCCGAGATGATGCCGGTCACCGGGACGTGGCCGTTGAGGTACCCAGGGCGCCCCGGATCGAGCAGCTGGCGGTCGAGGGCCCGCTCGGCCCGTCGCACCCCGAGACCGGTCAGGGCGGCCGGCCGCTCGATCGCCTCGAAGCGGGTCCCCGCCGCGCTGACCACGAACAGGGCGGCGTCGGGGAAGCGCCGGCCCACCAGCTCCGCGCTCACGATGGAGTCGATGCCTCCGCCGAAGGGCACCAGGGGGCGGCCGGCAACCGGTGTCCCGGACCCGGTAGCGCGGCCGGGCTCCCCCGGTGCGCCGGACCCCGTGGCGCGGCCGGGCTCCACCGGGGCGAGCGCCGCCGGCGCCGGCTCCCGCGGGCCGCGCAGGTCCAGGCGGTCCAGGTCGATGTCGTTGCGGTAGGCGAACTCGCCCAACCCGTCCACGTAGAACGAGCGCAGGAACTCCCGCTCGGACGCGGTCAGGGCCAGGTCGCCCAGCTCGATCACGGTCGGGGCGGCGGTCTTGTAGTACGAGACGGCCGACAGCAGGAACACCCACCGGGCGGCCGGGTCGACCCGGGGGTCGTCCCAGCGCCCGCCGGGGTCGAAGGTGACCCGCTCGACGAAGCGGTCGGCGCCGAGCGAATAGGTGCAGCGCAGCTCGGCCCGCTCGGGGTCCAGCTCGTAGCCCTCGTAGACGAAGGGGGCGTCGCGCCCGGGGCTCGCGGCCCCGCCGGGGCTCACGCCGGGCCCCTCGAGGCGCGGGTGCAGCGGGGGGCGAACGACACGGTGGCCCATGCTACGGCCGGACCCCGGCCCGTCCGATCATCCCCGGCCGATCATCCCCGGCCGATCATCCCCGGGGCGGACTCCTCGGGCTCCGACGCCCCGGCCGCCACGGCCGGACCCCTCAGGCGCCACGCAGGCGGGCGAGGAGCCCGAAGCGCCCGCAGGGCCGCTCGGCCCGGTCGCTGAAGAAGGGACCGTCACCCCCGGTGCTGACCGGGGCGAGGTGGATGTGCCCGGGTCGCACCCCGGCTTGGGCGAGGAGGAGGGCGTTGGCCCCGACCAGGTCGAAGGTCCAGTGCCCGGGCCCGTCGGGGGGGACCAGGGCGGCCCCGTCGGGGCCGAGGGCGGCCAGGGCCGGTCGGGCGACCGCCTCGTCCACCTGGTAATCCCCCGGGGCGACCGCCGGACCGATCCCGGCAACCACGTGGTCGGACCGGGCCCCCAGGGCGACCATGGCCTCCAGCGTGCGGGCGGCGATCCCGGCCACGGTGCCCCGCCACCCGGCGTGCGCGACGCCGAGCACCCCCCGACCCGGGTCGCACAGCACGATCGGGGCACAATCCGCGGCCAGCACGGCGAGAACCGGGGCGGGATCGGCGGTGACCAGCCCGTCGGCGTCGGCGATCGCCGAGGCCTCGGTGCACGACCCCCGGCCGGCGTCGCCCGGCCCGACCACCACCACCCGGTCGCCGTGCACCTGGCGGGCGAGCACCAGGTCGCCCAAGCCGGCGCCTAGCGCGCCGGCCGCCGCGGCCCGGTTCGCGAGCACCGACGCCGGGTCGTCCCCCACGTGGAGCCCCAGGTTCAGGCTCCCGTAGGGGCCGGTGGAGACCCCGCCGCGGCGGGTGGTGACCACCGCGTCGACCACCGGCTCGAGCGCCGACCAGGCGAGCACCTCGATCCCTCGCCGGCGCTCCCAGCGGGTGGCGATCACCGCGCCGAGGACCTCACGGCCCCGACTCGATGGCCTGCCCGCCGGCCGCCCGGCGCATGGCCGCGTGCAGGCGGTTGGGGGTGAGCACCCCCACGTAGCGCCCCTCGGAGGTGACGGGGACCCACTGGACGTCGTGGGAGAGCATTTCGGAGAACGCGGTGCGCAGCGGCGCCCCGAGCGCCACGGCCACCCCGAAGGGCTGCACGTGGTCGGCCACCAGGCCGCCGGCTGCGGGGTCGAGGTCGATCCACCCCTCGAGGGCGCCGCCGCCCGCCACCACCACCGCCCAGCGGCCGTCGGCGCCGGCGGTGCGGGTACGGGCGTCGAGCATGCTGAGCTCGGGGCCCACGGTCGGGGGGAAGAAGAGGTCCTCGTGCGCCACCGCGGTGACCCCGAGCAGGCGGACCGAGCGGTCGGCCCCGACGAAGTCGGCCACGAAGGACGAGCGAGGCCGGCCGAGGATCTCGCTCGGGGGGGCGAACTGCTCGAGCACCCCGCCGCGCGACAGCACGGCGATCCGGTCGCCCAAGGTGGCCGCCTCGTCGATGTCGTGGGTGACGAACACGATGGTCTTGCGCAGCTGGGCCTGCAGGTCGAGGAACTGGGTCTGCAGCCGGGTCCGGGTGATCGGGTCCACCGCGCCGAACGGCTCGTCCATCAGCAGCACCGGTGGGTCGCCGCCCAGGGCCCGGGCCACCCCGACCCGCTGGCGCTCGCCGCCCGACAGCTCGTGCGGGTAGCGCCGGCCGTAGCGGGCCGGGTCCAGCCCCACCAGCTCGAGCAGCTCGTCGACCCTCCGGGCGATCCGGCCGCTGTCCCAGCCGAGCAGCCGCGGCACCACCGCCACGTTGTCGGCGATCCGCCGGTGGGGGAACAGGCCGCCCTGCTGGATCACGTAGCCGATGCCCCGGCGCAGCTCGACGGGGTCCATCCCGAGCACGTCCCGGCCGTCGATCAGGATGCGGCCGCCGGAGGGCTCGATCAGCCGGTTGATCATGCGCAGCGTGGTGGTCTTGCCGCACCCCGAGGGACCCACCAGCACGCAGAGCTCGCCGTCGTCGACGTGCAGGTCGAGCGACTCCACCGCCACGTGCCCGTCGCCGTAGCTCTTGCTCACCGCGTCGAGGGTGATCATGGCGGAGCCAAGGTTACCGAGCCCGCCCGGCCCGGCGTCGGCCGACCGGACCGGGTCCCCGCGCCCGGTAGCTCGGGATGTCATTCCCCGGTAGCGTGCCCTCGATGACCGCCGGCGCCCGGCCGTTCATCAGTTGGAGCTGGATCGACCAGAACCGCGGTCAGATCGGCTCGGACCTCGCCCACCACCTCGAGCTGTCGTTCGTCGCGGTGGGCATCGGCCTGGCGATCGCGGTGCCGCTGTCGGTGCTCGCCTGGCGCTACGCCGTGCTGCGGGCGCCGCTCATGACCATCTCCAGCACGCTCTACATCATCCCGTCGCTGGCCCTCTTCGTGATCCTCGGGCCGGTCACCGGGTACTTCTCCACCACCACGGCCGAGATCGCGCTGGTCGGCTACACGCTGTTGATCCTGTGCCGCAACACCCTGGCGGGCCTGGAGGCGGTGCCCGGCGACGCCCGCGACGCAGCCCGGGCGATGGGGTACACGCCCACCGCGTCGCTGCTGCGGGTGGAGCTCCCGCTGGCCGTCCCCTACGTCGTCGCCGGGGTGCGGATCGCCACGGTCACGGTGATCGGCCTGGTGTCGGTGACCGCCCTCATCGGGCTGGGCGGCCTCGGCCAGCTCTTCGTGGCCGGCCTGCAGGGGTCGGTGGACGGCCCCTTCTACACGCCCATCATCGTCGGCCTGGTCCTGTCGGTGGTCCTCGCCGCGCTGGCCGACCTGGCCCTGGTGGGCCTCGGCCGGGTCCTCGTCCCGTGGAGCCGGACCCCGGCGCGCCGCGTGCGCTCGTCGCGCCCGGCCCGGGCGCTGAGCGCGTCGGGGAGCTGAGGTGGGGTTCCTCAGCCAGGTGTTCCACTGGTTCACCACCTCGGCCAACTGGACCGGATCGGGCGGGATCCCCGAGCTGTTCTGGCAGTCGGCCAAGCTCTCGGCGGCGGTGGTGGTGACGGCGGTGGTGGTGGGCGGCTCGCTGGGCGCCCTGGCCGGGCACACCGGCCGCGGCTCGATCGCGGCGGTCAACGCGGCCAACGCCGCCCGGGCCATCCCGACGCTGGCGCTGCTCACCCTGCTGGCCATCGTGCCCAGCATCTCGATCCGCTGGGGCGGCTTCTTGGCCTCGTACCTGGCCCTGGTGGTGCTGGCCGTGCCGCCCATCCTCACCAACACGTTCGTCGGCATGCGCGAGGTGGACGCCGACGTGCGTGACGCCGCCAAGGCGATGGGCCTGACCGGCTGGCAGGTCTTCGGCCAGGTGGAGCTGCCCCTCGCCCTGCCCTTCGTCGCGGCGGGCATCCGCACCGCCTCGATCGAGGTGGTCGCCACCTCCACCCTGGCCGCCTACGTCAGCTACTCGGACCTGGGGACCTACGTCATCACCGGCTTGAACGCCCACCTCGACGTGGAAGCGTTCGCCGGCTCGGTGCTCGTCGCCGTGCTGGCGGCCATGGCCGCCTGGGGGCTGCGGGCGGCCCAGTGGCTGGTGACCCCGCCGCCGCTGCGCCGGATCAGCCGTTGACAACTCCGAGCGCCCCGGTCACCATTACAGAACCGCAACAATCCTCATCGGATGCACGCCGCGCGACGTGGCCCATCCACCCGGGGGTCCAGCGGATGGGCAAGGGTCGACCAACGCCCGGAGCGCCAGCGGCGCCCGGGCCACCGGGGGGAAAGGGAGAGCGACCATGAGGCTGCCAACCAGAAGGATGTCGGCCGGACGGCTGGGCGCGACCCGGGCGCTGTTCGGCGGGGCGGCGGTGGCGATCGGGGCGGCCCTGATGGCGCCGGGGATGGCCTCGGCCGCCGCGACCAAGCCGACCATCACCATCGGGGCCACCAACTTCCCCGAGCAGGCGATCGTGGCCAACGCCTACGCCGACGTGCTCGAGCACATCGGCTACCCGGTGCAGGTGAAGGCCAACCTGGGCACCCGCTCGGTGGTCGAGCCGGCGCTCGCCCACGGCCAGCTGGACATCGAGCCCGACTACGCCGGCACCCTGCTCCTGTTCTTGAACGCCAAGGACACCAAGGCGGCCGACCAGCTGACCACCGCCGTCGCCGACCTGAAGAAGGAGCTGGCGCCCTCGGGGGCCACCGTGCTGAATCCGGCGCCGGCCATCGACTCGAACGTCTTCGTGGTGACCAAGGCCACCGCCCGCAAGGACCACCTGACGACCGTCTCGAGCCTGAAGAAGTACGCCAAGAACATGGTGCTGGGCGGCCCGACCGAGTGCCCGACCCGACCCACCTGCCTGCTCGGCCTCGAGCACGTCTACGGGCTGCACTTCTTGAGCTTCAAGTCGCTCGACGAGGCCGGCCCGATCAGCGTCGCCGCGCTCAAGCAGGGCCAGGTGCAGGTGGTCGAGCTGTTCTCGAGCGACGGCAACGTGGTCCAGAACGGCTTCGTGGCGCTGACCGACAACAAGCACCTCCAGCCGGCCGACCACGTGATCCCGGTGATCCGCAAGTCGGTCGACACCCCTCAGGTGGCCGCCGCCCTCAACAAGCTGTCGGCCAAGCTGACCACTACCCAGCTCTCCAAGCTCAATATCGAGGTCAACGACCAGAACGAGTCGCCGGCGACCGTGGCCCAGCAGTGGGTCAGTGCCGAGGGCCTGGTCTGACCGGACTGACCGGACTGACCGGCAGCCCCTCGGCCGCCCAGGCGGCGAAGCCGCCCCGCAGGTCGGTGGCCCGACGGAGGCCCAGCGCCCGCAGCGAGGCGGCGGCGAGGCTCGAGGCGTAGCCCTCCTGGCAGACCACCACCACCGGGCGGTCCGGGTCGTCGGCCTCGGGTAGCCGGTCGGGGCTCGAGGGGTCGAGGCGCCACTCGAGCACGTTGCGCTCGACGACCAGGGCCCCGGGGATCCCCCCGTGCGCCTGGCGCTGGGCCACCGGTCGGATGTCGACCAGCAGGGCCCCGGAGCGCTGGAGGTCGGCCGCCTCGGCGGGCCCGACCCGCACCAGCTGGCGCCGGGCGGCGACCAGCAGCTCGTCCACCGCGCTCGACGGGGTCTCCTCTCCCATCGGGGCACCTTACCGGGCACCCCGGAGCCCCTTGTGGGCGCAGCGGCCCGCCGGGCGACCGGCGGTGGGCGGTGGCGGGGCGCCAGGGTGGGTAGGGTGCGTGTCATGGCGGACCAGGCGAGGTTCACCGAGCTCTCCATGGAGTTCATGCCGGCGCTCTACAGCGCCGCGCTCCGGATGACCCGCAACGCCGCCGACGCCGAGGACCTGGTGCAGGAGACCTACCTGAAGGCCTACCGGGGCTTCGGGGGCTTCACCGAGGGCACCAACCTCAAGGCCTGGCTCTACCGGATCCTCACCAACACCTACATCAACTCGTACCGGGCGGCCAAGCGGCGGCCGGAGATCGCCGACGTCGAGGACGTCGAAGACCTCTACCTGTACCGGCGCCTGGCGCCCGACGGCTCGGCCGATCTGGGCCGCAGCGCCGAGGACGAGGCGCTCGACCGCTTCAGCGACGACGTGGTGAAAGAGGCGATCGAGTCGCTCCCCGACGCCTTCCGCATCGCCGTGCTGCTGGCCGACGTGGAGGGCTTCTCCTACAAGGAGATCGCCGAGATCACCGACGTGCCCATCGGCACGGTGATGAGCCGGCTCCACCGGGGAAGAAGGGCGTTGCAGAAGGCGTTGCTCTCCTATGCAGAAGCGAGGGGGCTGGTGGCGTCGGCGCCGGCCCACAGCGCACCGTGAGCACGGTGCGTGATCAGGGAGGGTTGCAGGTGCCCCGAGAGTCACAGGACCACAAGGCGCCCGAGTGCGCGCCGGGCAGCGTGTCGGGCATCGATTGCGACGAGGCGGTCCACCAGCTCTACCACTACCTCGACGGGGAGCTGACCGAAGATCGCCGGCGCGAGATCGCCCGCCATCTCGACGCCTGCGAGCCGTGCGCCGGGGCCGCCGGCTTCGAGTCCGAGCTCCGGGTGGTGATCGCCAACCGATGCCGGGACCGGGTGCCCGACGCCCTGTTGCAGCGCATCGCCGACGCCCTCCACGAAGAGCAGCGGCATTCGGGAACGACGTGAGCCGGTGAGCTCCGAGGCGGCCGGGTCGGGCGGGGGCGCAGCGCCGCTCGTCGACTGGGCAGTGGCCGAACGGGTGGCCCGCTGGACGATCGCCCGCAAGCCCCCTCCCGCAGGCTACCGGCCGGCCGAGCTGCAGGCGGAGTTCGACCGGCTGACCGCCCGGGCGGAGGAGCTGGTGGGGGCGTCGACCGGCCTGCGGTCGCCGGCCGGGCCGGCCCGGGCCCGGGTGGCGGACCGGGGAGCGTGGGTGAGCGCCAACGTGGCGTCGATGCGCCGGTTGCTGGCTCCGGCGCTCGACAAGCTGGCCGACCGGCGCTCCCAGAGCTGGTGGGCGGCCCAGAGCCAGCGCCTGCCCGGCCCGTTGGCCGGGGCCAGCCGCTCGGCCAGCGGGGCCCAGCTCGGCCTGGTGCTCGCCTTCATGTCGTCGCGGGTGCTCGGCCAGTACGACCTGCTGCTCACCGACGAGTCGCCCGAGGACCAGGACATCGTCTACTACGTCGGTCCCAACGTGGTGGAGATGGAGCGCCAGCACGGCTTCTCGCCCAGCGAGTTCCGCCTGTGGCTGGCCCTGCACGAGGTCACCCACCGGTGCCAGTTCACCGGCGTCCCCTGGCTGCGCAGCCACTTCATGGGCCTGGTCGAGCAGGGCCTCGAGTCGGTCACCGCCGATCCCCGCCGGCTGGCCGACGGGGTGCGACGGGCCGCCGACGCGGTGCGCAACCGCCAGAACCCGCTCGACGAGGCCGGGCTCATCGGCCTGGTGGCCTCGCCCGAGCAGCTCGAGGCCCTCCAGCGGATCCAGGCCCTCATGAGCCTGCTCGAAGGGCACGGGGACGTGACGATGGACCGGGCGGGCGCCGAGGCGGTGCCGGGGGCCGAGGGCTTCGCCGCGGTGCTGCGCGAGCGGCGGGAGCGGGCGAGCGGGCCGGCCAAGCTGCTCCAGAAGGTGCTCGGGCTCGAGGCCAAGCTGCGCCAGTACGCCGAAGGGGAGCACTTCGTCCGGGCGGTCGAGGCGGCCGGCGGACGCGACCTGTTCGACCGGGTGTGGCGCGGGCCCGAGTGGCTCCCGTCGCTCCACGAGATCCGCCACCCCGAGGACTGGGTGGCGCGCGTGGGGACGCCGCCCGCCCTGGCGGGGTGAGCCCGGGCGCCGACGGCGCGGGTGCCGACCCCGGCCCGGGCGCCGACGGCGCGGGTGCCGACGGACCGGGCGCCGACGGAACGGACTCGGCGCTCGCCGAGCTCGCGGGGCCGCTGCTCGGGCGCTGCACCTTCGGGCCGGCCGGCGGTGCGGTCACCTGCGCCGTGTCGGGGGGCCCGGACTCGATGGCGCTTTTGGTCCTGGCGGCCGCCAGCGGCCGGGCGGTCACCGCGGTCCACGTGGATCACGGGCTGCGTCCGGGCTCGGCCACCGAGGCCGACCTGGTGGCCGCGGTGGCCCGGCGCTTCGGGGCCCGGTTCCGCTCGCACCGGGTGGCGGTCGCCCCCGGCCCGAACCTCGAGGCCCGGGCCCGGGCCGCCCGGTGGTCGGTGCTGCCGGCGGACGCCGCGACCGGCCACACCATGGACGACCAGGCCGAGACGGTGCTGGCCAACCTCCTGCGGGGCTCGGGGCGCGACGGTGCGGCCGGCATGCGGCGCGGGCCGCGCCACCCGATCCTCGGGTTGCGCCGGCGCGAGGCCCGGGCCCTGTGCGACGCCCTCGGGGTGCCCTACGTGCTCGACCCTTCCAACGACGACCCCCGCTTCTTGCGCAACCGGATCCGCCACGAGCTGCTGCCGCTGTGCGCGGCGGTGGCCCGGCGCGACCCGGTGCCGCTGCTGTGCCGGCACGCCGAGCTGACCGGCGACGAGGCCGACCTGCTGGACCGCCTGGCGCACCTGGCGGTCGGGGACCCCGCCCGGGCCGCCGCGCTCACCGGGGTCCCCGAGCCCCTCGCCCGGCGGGCCGTGCGCCAGTGGCTGCGCGCCGAGGGGGCCACCGCCCCCGACGACGGACCGGGCGGGGGACGCCACGCCCCCACCCGGGCCGCGGTGGATGCGGTGCTCGACGTGGCGGCCCAACGTGCCCGGGGCACCGAGCTGCCCGGGGGCGCCCGGGTCCGGCGCACCGCCGGCCGCCTCCGGGTCGAACCGCCCGGTGAGGCCCCGACGGTGAGGAACGCGCCGTCCGGTAACCTCGGCCCGGTGACGACGGAAGAGGTCGCTCAGGCCGCCCCGGCCTGGGCCACGCCGGCCGTCGGTCCGCTGCTGGTCGGCGCCGAGGCCCTGGCGGTCCGGGTGGCCGAGCTGGGCGCCCAGATCACGGCCGACTACGTCGGCGATCCGCCGCTGCTGGTCGGGGTCCTGAAGGGCGCCATGATCTTCATGAGCGACCTGTGCCGGGCGATCGCCCTGCCGGTGGACGTCGACTTCATGGCGGTGTCCTCCTACGGCAGCGCCACGCGCACCTCGGGCGTCGTGCGCATCGTGAAGGACCTCGACGCCGAGCTGACCGGCCGCCACGTCGTGGTGGTCGAGGACATCATCGACAGCGGCCTGACCCTCAACTACCTGCGCAAGTACCTCCAGGCCCGCCGTCCGGCCAGCGTCGAGATCTGCGCTCTGCTGGTCAAGGCGGGCGAGCAGCGGGTCGACCTGGACCTGCGCTACGTCGGGTTCACCATCCCCTCGGCCTTCGTGGTCGGCTACGGGCTCGACGTGGACGAGCGCTACCGCAACCTGCCGGGCGTCCACGTCTACGGCGGGTCGCCCCCGGGCCCGGTGGCGGGCGGGGCCGCCGCGGCGGCGCAGGAGGACCACGGTGGCCGTTGACAAGAAGCGGATCGCCGCCGCGGTGAGCGAGCTGCTGGCCGCGGTGGGGGAGGACCCCGAGCGCGACGGCCTGCTCGACACCCCCCGCCGGGTGGCCACGATGTACGAGGAGCTCTTTTCCGGCCACGACGTCGACCCCACCCACCACCTGACGGTCACCTTCGCCGCCGACCACGACGAGATGGTGATGGTGCGCGACATCCCGTTCGCCTCGCTGTGCGAGCACCACATGGTCCCGTTCATCGGCCGGGCCCACGTGGCGTACATCCCGGCCGACGACGGGCGGATCACCGGCCTGTCCAAGCTGGCCCGACTGGTCGACGGCTACGCCCGGCGGCTGCAGGTCCAAGAGCGGATGACCACCCAGATCGCCGACGCCATCGAGAGCGTGCTCGGCCCGCGCGGGGTGTTGGTCGTCGTGGAAGCCGAGCACCTGTGCATGTCGATGCGGGGGGTGAAGAAGTCGGGCACCCTGACCGTCACCTCGGCGGTGCGGGGGCTGTTCCGCACCGACGTGGCCACCCGGGCCGAGGCGATGCAGTTCGTGCACGGCCGGCGTCCCTGAGCCCGCCCGGCCCGAACGCGGCTCGTCGCCGGTCACGTACGCTGGCGCCATGCCCACCCGTACGCCCGGGCGAGCGCTCGTGATGGGCGTCCTCAACGTGACCCCCGACTCGTTCTCCGACGGTGGCCGCTACCTCGAGCCCGCTGCGGCGGTGGCCCGCGGGCGCGAGATGGTGGCCGAGGGCGCCGACGTCGTCGACGTCGGCGGCGAGTCGTCGCGCCCGGGGGCGGCGCCGGTCGAGGAGGCCGAGGAGCTGCGGCGGGTCCTACCGGTGATCGAGGCACTGGCGGGCGAGGTGCGCCTGTCGATCGACACCGTCAAGCCGGCCGTGGCCGAGGCGGCCGTCGGCGCCGGGGCGACCATCGTCAACGACATCTCCGGCGTGCTGTGGCCGGTCGCCGCCGCCCACGGGGTCGGGTGGGTGGCCATGCACATGCAGGGGCGCCCGGCCGACATGCAGCGAGAACCGCGCTACGGCGACGTGGTGGCCGAGGTGTCGGCCTTCGTGCTCGACGCGGCGCGCACCGCCCGCGCCGGCGGGGTGGACGAGATCTGGCTCGACCCGGGGATCGGGTTCGGCAAGACCCGGGCGCACAACCTGGCGCTGCTGGCCCACCTGGGGCCGCTGGTGGCGGCGGCCGACGCCGAGGGCTTCTCCACCATGGTCGGCACCAGCCGCAAGAGCTTCCTCGCCGCGCTCGGCGGCCCGCCCCGCCCGCCGGAGCCGGCCACCGCGGCCACCCCGCCGGCCGACCGGTTGGAGGGGTCGCTGGCCACCGCCGTGTGGGCGATGTCGCGCGGCGTGGGCATGGTGCGCGTCCACGACGTGGCGCCCACCGTGCGGGCGGCCACCTTGGCCGGGGTCATGCGCGACGCGGTGCCGGCATGAAGGGCAAGTGGGCGGCGGGTATCCCACCCCGGAACTTCACCTGGGTGATCCGGGACCGCCTGGCGGTCGCCGAGCGGCCGGGGGGCTTCGCCCCCAACCACCGCCGGGTGCGCCGGCAGGAGGAGATCATCTGGCTGCGGGTGCAGGGCTTCACCCGGGTGGTCTCGCTCCTGCCCTCGGCCCACAACCTGGCCGCCTACGACGAGGAAGGCGTGCCCTGGTCGCACTATCCCCTGCAGGCGGGGGCCGACCCGCGCCCGGTGCTCGCCGACTGCTACCGCGAGCTGGAGGACGCCATCGCCGGCGGGGCGCGGCTGCTCGTCCACCAAGACGGGCTGGGCGACCGGGTGATGGGGGCGGTGGCGGGCTTTTTGGTGTGGTCCAAGCGGGTGCCGTCGGGCCCCCAGGCCATCGCCCTGGTCGAGCACCTGGTGGGCCACCAGATGGGCTCGGTCGGCCGCGAGCTGGTGGTGGCGGTCGAGGGCCTGCCGCCGGGCGCCGCTGCTGCCGGGTGAGCGGGGGGCCGCCGTGAGTCCGGGACGGGCGCCGAGCACCCCGGTCGGCCGGATCGAGATCCGGGGGCTCCGGGCGATGGGGGTCCACGGGGTGCTGCCCGAGGAGCGGAGCCGGGCCCAGCCCTTCGAGCTCGACCTCGACGCGGCGCTCGATCTCGCCCCGGCGTCGGCGTCCGACGACCTGGCTGACACGGTCGACTACGGGGCGCTGGTCGACGCGGTGGCGGCGGTGGTCTCCGGCTCCTCCTTCGCCCTACTGGAGGCGCTGGCGGGGGCGGTGGCGAGCGCCGCGTTGGCGTGCGACCGGCGGATCGAGGAGGTGGTGGTGACGGTGCGCAAGCTGCGACCGCCCGTGCCCCACCCGCTGACGTCGGCCGGGGTCACCCTCCGGGCGGCCCGGTGAGCCGGTGACCCCGGTGAACCGGTGACCACCGCCCGGCGGGCCTTCGTCGGCCTGGGATCGAACCTGGGGGACCGCCGCCGGGCGCTGCGCCGGGCGGTCGAGGCGCTCGGGGAGCACGACGAGGTGGTCGGGGTCTCGCCCCTCTACGAGACCGAGCCGGTCGGGGGGCCCGAGCAGGGCCCGTACCTGAACCTGGTGGTCGAGCTGCGCACCGCGCTGAGCGCCCGCCAGCTGCTCGACCGCTGCCGGGCGCTCGAGACCGAGGCCGGGCGGGTGCGCACCGTGCGCTTCGGCCCCCGCACCCTCGACGCGGACGTGCTGCTGCTGGGGGACACCGGGGCCGAGGTGGTCGAGGAGCCCGACCTGACCGTGCCCCACCCCCGGATGTGGGAGCGCCGCTTCGTGCTGGCGCCGCTGGCCGACCTGGCGCCCGACCTCGTGCCCCCCGACGTGCTGGCCCGCGCTGGTGGGCTCGTGTACTGCCTGGGTAGACTCTGATCGCAACACTGCGTTGATCGCTGTCGGCGACCGGTACCCGTTGGGGGCTTGATCGCCAAGGAGGTCCGGTGAGAACGGTTCGCTTCATTGGCCCGGGGAGGGCCGGTCGCTCGCTGGCGGCCGCGCTGGCGGCAGCCGGGTGGGCCGTCGACGGCATGCTCGGCCGGGGCGACGACCTGTCCGGCGCCGCCCAGGGGGTCGACGTGCTGGTGATCTCCACCCCCGACGACGCGGTGGTCGAGGTGGCGGCGGCCGTCCGGGCGTGCGCGAGCACGGTGGTCCTGCACCTGTCGGGCTCGCTCGGCCTGAGCGCGCTGGCCTCCCACGATCGGCGGGCGGCCCTGCACCCGCTGGTCCCCCTGCCCAACCCCGAGATCGGGGCGGCCCGCCTGGCCTCGGGCGTCACCTTCGCCGTGGCCGGCGACCCGGTGGCCCGCCAGATGGCCGAGGCCCTCGGCGGGCGGGTGGTCGAGGTGGACGACGCCGACCGGGCCCGCTACCACGCCGCCGCCTGTATGGCCGCCAACCACGTGGTCGCCCTGCTCGGGCAAGTCGAGCGGGTGGCCGGGTCGATCGGGCTCGACCTGGCGACGTTTGTGGGGCTGACCCGGGCGGCGGTCGACGACGTGGACCGGCTCGGCCCGGCGGCCGCTCTCACCGGTCCCGCGGCCCGGGGCGACTGGACGACCCTCGCCCGGCACCGCGACGCCCTCGACCCCGACGAGCGGCCGGGCTACAACGCCGGGGTGCGCCTGGCGGTGCGCCTGGCCACCGACCCCCGACCGGCTCGCCCTCCGGCTCGGGACGGGCGCCGCACTGCGAGCGGGGCGCCTGAGCGCGACGCCCTCGTGGCGCCGCTCGACGCCCGGGCGGTCTGAGTCCGATGGAGGTGGCGCGCACCCGGGGAGAGCTGGCGCGCCTCGTGGCCGGGCGGCGCCCCGGCCAGCCGGGTGGCTCGGAGGGTTCGGGGGGCTCGGACGGTTCGGGCGTCGCGCTGGTGCCCACGATGGGGGCGCTGCACGACGGTCACCGCTCGCTGGTGGCCCGGGCGGCCGCCGAGTGCGACCAGGTGGTCGTCAGCATCTTCGTGAACCCGCTCCAGTTCGGCGACGCCGAGGACCTGCGCCGCTACCCGAGGACGCTCGACGCCGACCTGGCGACCTGCGAGGCCGTGGGAGCCACGGTCGTGTTCGTCCCGAGCGTCGAGGAGATGTACCCCTCGTGGCCCGACCCGCCCGCCACCACGGTCCGGGTGGGAGAGCTCGGCGGGCGCTTCGAGGGGGCGTCCCGGCCGGGGCACTTCGACGGGGTGGCCACCGTGGTGACCAAGCTCTTCGCCATCGCCGGGCCCTGCCGGGCGTACTTCGGGGAGAAAGACTTCCAGCAGCTGGCCATCGTTCGCCAGCTCGCCCGGGACCTCTCGTTCCCGGTGACGGTGGTGGGGTGCCCGACCGTGCGGGAGCCCGACGGCCTGGCCCTCTCCAGCCGCAACACCCGCCTCGGCGCAGCCGAGCGGCAGGCCGCCGGGGTCCTCTGGCAGGCCCTGGCCACCGGGTGCCGGGCGCTGGACGCCGGCGAGTCCTCGCCCCGGGCCCTCGCCAAGCTGATGGGCGACGTGGTGGCGGGCGAGCCGTTGGCCCGGCTCGACTACGCCGCCGCCGTCGACGCCGACCGGCTCACCGAGCCGTCGGGGATCGGGCCGGGCGACCGGGTGCGCCTGCTGGTGGCGGCCCAGGTCGGAGCGGTGCGGTTGATCGACAATTGCGATCCGCGGGGCGCCGGGGCACCATGCCCGGACCGGGGTGCGGGCGAGACGGGGTCCACCGGGCACGACGGGGCCGCACCGACGGCACCAAGGGGGAGCTGAGGATGCGACGGCGCATGATGAAGTCCAAGATCCACCGGGCCACGGTGACCTCGGCCAACCTGCACTACGTGGGGTCGGTCAGCATCGACTCGCACCTCATGGCGCTCGCCGACATCCTCCCCTACGAGCAGGTGGTGGTGCTCGACATCGACAACGGGGCTCGGTTCGAGACCTACGCCATCGAGGGGACGGCGGGCGAGGTGTGCCTCAACGGCGCCGCCGCCCGTCTGGTGGCGCCGGGCGACCGGGTGATCCTCATCACCTACGCCGAGTACTCGACCGAGGAGCTCGAGCACTTCGTGCCCAAGGTGGTCCACGTCGACTCGGCCAACCGGGTCATCGGCGAGGCGGAAGCCCAGCTCGACGCCGAGCTCTCGACCGCCCGGCCGTCGTGACGTCGGGGGGCGCCCGGCCCGGCGAGGCCTCACCGGGGCCCTTCGACGTCTTGGTGCTGGGCAGCGGGGTGGCCGGCCTGTCGGTGGCCGTCCGCCTGGCCGGACATGCGTCGGCCCGGGCGGCCGGCGGGGCCCGGGGGCGGCCGTCGGTGGCGGTGCTCACCAAGGGGGAGCTCTCCGAGTCGGCCACCCGCTGGGCCCAGGGGGGGGTGGCGGCGGTCCTCGGGGGCGACGAGGACTCGACCGACCTGCACCTGGCCGACACCCTGGCCGCCGGGGCGGGGCTGTGCGACGAGGACGCGGTGCGGGTGCTGGTCGACGAGGGACCCGACCGGGTGCACGAGCTCATCACCCTCGGGGCCCAGTTCGACCGCGAGGACTCGGGCGACCTGTCCCTGGCCCGCGAGGGCGGCCACAGCCGGGCCCGGGTGGTCCACGCCGGGGGGGCGGCGACCGGGGCCGAGGTCGAGCGGGCGCTGGTGGAGGCCACCCGCCACGCCGCCGACGCGGTGCTCGAGCGATGGTTCGCCCTCGAGCTGCTGGTGGAGGGGGGGCGGTGCGCGGGGGTGCTGGCGGCCCCGCCGGAGGGTCCCCCGGTCGAGGTGCGCGCCGCCCACGTCGTGCTGGCCACCGGGGGGGTGGGCCAGCTCTTCGCCGTGACCACCAACCCTTCGGAGGCCACCGGCGACGGCGTGGCCATGGCCCTGCGGGCCGGGGTGCCGGTGGCCGACCTCGAGTTCGTCCAGTTCCACCCGACCGCCCTCCACCATCCGGCCATGCCGAGGCCGTTGCTGTCCGAGGCGCTGCGCGGCCACGGGGCCCTGCTGCGCGACGCCCACGGCGAGCGGTTCGTCGACGAGCTGGCGCCGCGGGACGTGGTGAGCTGCGCCATGGCGGCCCGCATGCGCGAGCAGGGGGTGGCCCACCTGTGGCTGGACGCCACCGGGCTCGACCGGTTCGCCCAGCGCTTCCCGACCATCGCCGCCTCGCTGGCCACCATCGGGCTCGACCCGAGCACCGACTGGCTGCCCATCGCCCCGGCGGCCCACCACCTTTCGGGCGGGGTGGTCACCGACCTGTGGGGGGCCACCGCCCTGCGGGGCCTGTGGGCGGCGGGCGAGGCGGCCTGCACCGGCGTCCACGGGGCCAACCGCCTGGCCTCCAACTCGCTCCTCGAGGGCATGGTCTTCGGCGCCCGCCTGGCCGAGCGGATCAGCGCCGGGGGCACCGGGGCCACGGCGACCGGCGCCATGCGGGCGGTGATGCGGGCCGCCGATCCGGCGCCCCGCGAGCTCGGGCCTGGGTCGTCCCCGCTCCCCGACGCGGCCATCGCCGGGCGGACGGTGGCCCGGCCGGCGGGGGACCACGGGGGGCCCTCCAGCGCCGCCTGGGCGTGGGAGGAGGACATCAGCGTGTCCGACGTGGCCAAGCTGCGGGCCCGGGTGCAGCTGGCGATGACCGCCGGGGCCGGGGTGGTCCGCTCGGCCGCCTCGCTGGCCGAGGCGGCGGGCGAGCTGGCCGACGTGGCCGCCGAGGCGGTGCCCGGGCCGGCCCCGGCCCGGTCGGCGGGGGCCGCAGGTCACGGGGGCGGCTCGGCGAGCGTCGAGCTGGGGGAGCTGGCCAACCTGGTCACGGTGGGCGAAGCGATGCTCGGCTCGGCCACGCTGCGCCACGAGAGCCGGGGGGCGCACGTGCGGGCCGAGTACCCGGCCCCCGACCCGGCGTACCGGGTGCGCCTGGTCCACGGCGAGCCGGCCGACCGGCCGGCCCGGGGCTCCCGATCGGCCCGGGGCTCCCGGTGAGCGAGGAGGCGCCCGAGCCCGCCCCGGCTCCCCGGGCGGCCGAGCCGGGGCGCACCCTCGACCCGCCCCGCCCGGCGGTGCTCGACGCGGTCCGCCGCGCCCTCGACGAGGACCTGCTGCCCCTGGGCGACCTGACCGCCGGGCTGGTCGACGACGACCGGCGGGCCACCTTGCACCTCGTGGCCCGCGGGGACGGGGTGATCGCCGGCTCGGCCTGCGCCGCCGAGGCCTTCGCCCGGGTCGACGCCCGGGTCGAGGTGCGCTGGTCCCGGGTCGACGGCGACCGGGTGGAGCCCGGGGCGGTGGTGGCGACGGTCGGCGGCCCGCTGCGGTCGATCCTGACCGCCGAGCGCACCGCGCTGAACTTCCTCGGCCACCTGTCGGGGGTGGCCACCCTGACCGACCGCTTCGTCCGGGCGGTGCAGGCGGTCGACCCCCGGGTCCGGGTGCTCGACACCCGCAAGACCACCCCGGGCCTGCGGGCGCTCGAGAAGGCGGCCGTGCGGGCCGGCGGTGGCCACAACCACCGGGCCAACCTGTCCGACGCCGTGCTGGTGAAGGACAACCACCTGGTCGGGGTGTCGATCGCCGAGGCGGTCGCCCGGGCCCGCTCGTGGTGGCCCGGGCGGATGGTCGAGGTCGAGTGCGACCGGGCGGACCAGGTGCGTCACGCCTGCGAGGCGGGGGTGACGTCGGTCCTGCTCGACAACATGACGCCGGCCGACGCCGCCTGCTGCGTCGCCCTGGCCCGGGCCATCGACCCCCGCGTCCTGGTGGAGGTGTCGGGCGGGATCACCCTCGAGACGGCGCCCGAGTACGCCGCCGCCGGGGTGGACCTGCTGTCGGTGGGGGCGCTGACCCACTCGGCCCCCGTCCTCGACCTGGGGCTCGACCTGCTGGGTCCCGAGCCGGTCCCGCACCGCGGCTCGAGCGGGGGTGGCCCCGACCGCCTCGAGCCCGAGCCGGCCCCCGACCGGGCCCGGACCGGGCCAGAGGGCCGGGGGGCCTGAGCGTGCTGCTGGCCATGGACGTCGGCAACACCGAGACGGTCATCGGCCTCTACGGGTTGCCCGAGGAGCGCGACGGCTTCGACCCGGGCGAGGCGGTCGGCTTCGGCATCGGCACCGAGGGCGACCCCGAAAAGCGCCGGGGGCTCACCCACCACTGGCGGCTCTCGACCGTCCCCACCCGCACGCCCGACGAGCATGCGGTCCTGCTCACCCAGCTGCTCGACCTCGAGGGCCTCGACATCGGCACGTCGGTCACCGGCATCGCCATCAGCTCCTCGGTGCCCGGCGTGACCGGCGAGCTCCGCCGGATGGCCAGCCGCTGGTTCGGCGCCGTGCCGTGCGTGGTGCTGGGGCCCGGGGTGCGCAGCGGGATGCCGATCCTCTACGACAACCCCAAGGAGGTGGGGGCCGACCGGATCGCCAACGCGGTGGGGGCGTTCGACCTCTACGGCGGTCCGGTCATCGTGGTCGATCTGGGCACCGCCACCACCTTCGACGCCGTCTCGGCCAAGGGCGAGTACCTCGGCGGCGCCATCGCCCCGGGCGTCGCCATCAGCCTCGAGGCCCTGTTCGAGCACGCCGCCGCCCTGCGCCGGGTGGAGATGATCGAGCCGCGCAACGTGATCGGCCGCTCGACCGCCGAGTCGGTCGAGTCCGGCGTCCTCTACGGCTACGGCGCCCAGGTCGACGGCCTGTGCCGGCGGTTCATGGAGGAGCTGGGGCCCTCGGCCGTCGTCGCCACCGGCGGGCTGTCCGAGCTCATCGTCCCCCACGCCGGGGTGGTCCAGCACGTCGAGCCGTGGCTGACCCTCCACGGCCTGCGCATCGTCTACGAGCGCAACGTCGGCCGCTAGGGATCAGGGCCAGAGGCCGTCGAGCAGGGAGTCGGCCACCTCGGCCAGGCCCACCGCCAGGTCCCGGGTCTCGAGGCGGTCGGCCGCCGCCCGGGCCTCCGCCGCGTACCGGCGCCCGACCTCGAGGGTCCCCGGCACGCCCGACGACGTCGCCACGATGGCCCGGGCCTTGTCCCGCTCGGGCTGCGCCAGGGGCTGGCCGAGCAGCTGGCGGAGCTCGGGCCCGGTGTCGGGGTCCCGCAGGGCCAGCAGGACCGGCAGGGTGTAGATCCCCTCGGCCAGGTCCTGGCCGGGCGGCTTGCCGAGCTCGTTGTCGGTGGCCACGACGTCGCGCACGTCGTCGGCCAGCTGGAAGACCATGCCGAAGCTCCCGCCGAAATCGGTGAACGCCTCGATCTCCTCGGTCCGGGCGCCGGTGATGGCGCCGATCCGGCACGAGGTGGCCATCAGGGCGGCCGTCTTGCCCCGGATGGCGGCGAAGTACTCGTCGGCGGTGCGGGTGGTCTGGTAGGCCGAGCGGACCTCGGCCACCTGGCCCTGGCAGAGCAGGCCCAGGGTGGTGGCCAGCAGGCGGGCCACCTCGGTGCCCAGGTCCGCCGCGATGGCGGCCGAGCGGGCCAGCAGGTAGTCGCCCGACACGATGGCGATCAGGTTCCCGAACCGGTTGTTCACGCTCGGGACGTTGCGCCGGACCGCCGCCTCGTCGATCACGTCGTCGTGGTAGAGCGAGGCCAGGTGCACCAGCTCGACCGCCACCCCGCCGAGGAGGTCGGCATCGGTGGCCGGCCGCCGCCCCCCGGTGGCGGCGGCCAGGGCCAGCAGGGGGCGGATCCGCTTGCCCCCGGCGGCGATCAGGTGGGTGGTGACGTCGTCGAGGAACGGGTCGCCCGTGGTCACCGAGGAGCTGAGCAGGGGTTCGAGCCGCTGGAGATCCTCCTCGAGGGCGGGAAGAGCCAGGGCCTCGGTAGCGTTCACTACAGAGCAACGATAGGCGACGGCCGTAGCCACCGACAGACGATGAGGGCGGGCCGACGAGCAAGCGGATGCGGGCCGGCGGTGCGACCGCCGGGATCGGATCCGGCTTGTACACTCTCGAACAAGGACGAAATGGAGGCGGTCACGTGTTCGAACGCTTCACCGATCGAGCCCGACGAGTGCTGGTGCTGGCCCAAGAGGAAGCGCGCCTGCTCAATCACAGCTTCATCGGGACCGAGCACATCCTGCTCGGACTGATCCACGAAGGCGAGGGCGTCGCCGCCAAGGCGCTCGAGTCGATGGGGATCTCCCTCGAGGCGGTCCGCGAGAAGGTCGAGGAGACCATCGGGATGGCCGGTACCGCCCCGAGCGGGTCGCCGCCCTTCACGCCGCGGGCCAAAAAGGTTCTCGAGCTCTCGCTGCGCGAGGCGCTCCAGCTGGGCCACAGCTACATCGGCACCGAGCACATGCTCCTCGGTCTGGTGCGCGAGGGCGAGGGCGTCGCGGCCCAGGTGCTGGTCAGCCTGGGGGCCGACCTGAGCCGGGTCCGCCAGCAGGTCATCCAGGCCATGTCGGGCTACCAGGGCAAGGACCCGGTGGGCGCGGCGACCGGCAGCTCGTCGTCGGACACCCCGGCCGGGTCGCCGGTGCTCGACCAGTTCGGCCGCAACCTCACCCAGCTGGCCCGCGACTCGAAGCTCGACCCCGTGGTGGGCCGGGCCAAGGAGATCGAGCGGGTCATGCAGGTCCTCTCGCGCCGGACCAAGAACAACCCGGTGCTGATCGGCGAGCCCGGCGTGGGCAAGACGGCGATCGTCGAGGGGCTGGCCCAGCGGATCGTGGCCAACGACGTCCCCGAGACCCTGGTGGGCAAGCAGCTCTACACGCTCGACCTGGGCGCGCTGGTCGCCGGCAGCCGGTACCGGGGCGACTTCGAGGAGCGCCTGAAGAAGGTGCTCAAGGAGATCCGCACCCGGGGCGACATCATCTTGTTCATCGACGAGCTCCACACCCTGGTGGGCGCCGGGGCCGCCGAGGGCGCCATCGACGCCGCCTCCATCCTCAAGCCGATGCTGGCCCGGGGCGAGTTGCAGACGGTCGGGGCGACCACGCTCGACGAGTACCGCAAGCACCTCGAGAAGGACGCCGCCCTCGAGCGACGGTTCCAGCCGGTGAAGGTGGAGCAGCCGACGGTCGCGTTGACCATCGACATCTTGAAGGGGCTGCGGGACCGCTACGAGTCGCACCACGCGGTGACCATCACCGATCAGGCGCTCGTGGCCGCGGCCAACCTGGCCGACCGCTACCTCGCCGACCGCTACCTGCCCGACAAGGCGATCGACCTGATCGACGAGGCGGGCAGCCGCCTGCGGATCCGCCGGATGGCCACCCCGCCGAGCTACAAGAAGCTCGACGAGGAGATCGGCCGGCTGCGGACCGACAAGGAGGCCGCCATCGAGCGCGGCGCGTTCGAGCAGGCCAAAAAGCTCGCCGAGCAGGAGAAGGAGCGTCTCGACCGCAAGGAGGCGCAGGAGGCCGAGTGGCGGGCCGAGGGCATCGACCTGTTCGACGTGGTCGACGAGGAGGTCATCGCCGAGGTTCTGGCCAACTGGACCGGGATCCCGGTCTACCGGCTGACCGAGGAGGAGACCGCCAAGCTGCTCCGGATGGAGGACGAGCTCCACAAGCGGGTCATCGGTCAGGAAGAGGCGCTGGCCGCGTTGTCGAGGGCCATCCGCCGCACCCGGGCCGGGTTGAAGGACCCCAAGCGTCCGAGCGGGTCGTTCATCTTCCTCGGGCCGACCGGCGTGGGGAAGACCGAGCTCGCCAAGACGCTGGCCGAGTTCCTCTTCGACGACGAGGACGCCCTCATCCAGCTCGACATGAGCGAGTACATGGAGAAGCACACGGTCAGCCGCCTGGTCGGCTCGCCCCCGGGGTACGTCGGGTACGAGGAGGGCGGTCAGCTGACCGAGGCGGTGCGGCGCAAGCCGTTCTCCGTGGTGCTCTTCGACGAGGTGGAGAAGGCCCACCCCGACGTGTTCAACACGCTCCTCCAGATCCTCGAGGACGGTCGTCTGACCGACGCCCAGGGACGGTCGGTGGACTTCAAGAACACCGTGCTGATCATGACGTCGAACCTCGGCACGGCCGATCTGCGCAAGGCGTCGCTCGGCTTCGCCAAGACGTCCGAGGCGGTCACCTACGAGCGGATGAAGTCGAAGGTGAACGAGGCGCTGAAGGCCCACTTCCGGCCCGAGTTCCTCAACCGGATCGACGAGGTGATCGTCTTCCACGAGCTGAGCCGCGAGGAGGTCATCTCCATCGTGGACCTCATGGTGGCCCGCACCTCGGCCCAACTCGCCGGTCAGGGGCTCGGTCTCGAGCTCTCCCCGGCGGCGCGGACCTTGCTGGCCGAGCGGGGCTACGACCCGCAGCTCGGTGCCCGTCCCCTGCGGCGGGCCATCCAGCAGCTGGTCGAGGACCCGCTGTCGGAGCGGATCTTGTGGAAGGAGTTCCGGGTCGGCGAGACCATCGTGGTCGACGTGGACGCCAACCTCGACGGCGACGAGGGTCCGAAGCTGACCTTCCGGGCCGTCGAGGGGGTCCAGCCGCCGCCGATGGAGCTGGCCGGCAGCGGGTCCACCGCCGACTGACCGCCGAGGTCGTCCGGGCTCACCCGGGCGGTCGAGCCCTCGGGGGCGCCGAAGCACGAGCACCGATCCCACCCGCCGGTCCCCAGGCCGGCGGGTGGGTCGCGCCAAGGCCCGGGCTCCCGCCGTCGGGCCCGGAGCCGGGCGGGGGTCCGGGCTCCCCGTTGACGGCACAGCCCCGGCGTAGGGTGCCCTCGATGCCCGTTCGAGCCCCCGCCTACCGTTGCGCCGCCTGCGACGCCCTCAGCCCCAAGTGGTCCGGCCGCTGCCCGGGGTGCGGCGAGTGGAACACCCTGGCCGAGGTGCCCCGGGCCCGGAGCGACGAGCGCCCCCTCAGCCCGGCGTTCAGCTCGCCCGGCGGGGCCCCGACCGCCCTCGCCGCCATCGACGCCCGGGGCGCCGAGCCCCGACCGACGGGGGTGGCGGAGCTCGACCGGGTGCTCTCGGGCGGCCTGGTGGCCGGGTCGGTGACCCTGCTGTTCGGCGAGCCGGGCATCGGCAAGTCGACCCTCCTGCTCCAGGCGCTGGCCTCGTGGTGCCGTCGGGGCGGGACCGGGTTGCTGGTGTCGGCCGAGGAGTCGGCGGCCCAGGTCCGGTCCCGGGCCAGCCGGCTGGGCACCCTCCCCCCGACGCTGCTCGTGTCGGCCACCGCCGACGTCGAGGACGCCGAGCGGGCCATCGTCGCCGCCCAGCCGGACCTGGTGGTGCTGGACTCGGTCCAGACGGTGGCCGACCTGTCGCTCGGGGGGGCGAGCGGGACGATGGCCCAGGTGCGGGCGTGTGCCGAGCGCCTCACCCACCTGTCGCGCCGCCTGGGGACGGCGCTGATCCTGGTCGGCCACGTCACCAAGGCCGGCGACCCGGCCGGTCCCCGCACGCTCGAGCACCTGGTCGACACCGTGCTGGAGTTCGAGGGCGACCGCCACCACTTCCTGCGCGTCCTGCGGGCCGTCAAGCACCGGTTCGGGCCCACGGGCGAGATCGGCCTGTTCGAGATGGGCGACACCGGCCTGCGGGACGTGGTGGACCCCGGTGCGCTGCTGCTGGGCGACCGGCGGCCCGAGGTCCCCGGCAGCGTGGTGACCCCGGTGCTCCAGGGGCGCCGGGCCCTGGTGGTCGAGGTGCAGGCCCTGGCCTCGGAGTCGGGGAGCGGCGAGGGCGGGCTGCGGCCGAGTGCCCAGGGCGTGGACCCCCAACGCCTGGCGCTGGTGCTGGCGGTGCTGCGCTGCCGGGCCGACGTCGACCTGCGGGGCTTCGAGATCTTCGTGTCGGCCACCGGGGGCATCTCGGCGACCGAGCCGGCCACCGACCTGCCCCTCGCCCTGGCGGTCACCTCGGCCGCCACCGGGGTGCCCCTGCCGGCCGACCTGGTGGCGCTGGGGGAGGTGGGCCTGGCCGGTGAGCTGCGCCAGGTGCCCCAGATGGGCCGGCGGCTGGTCGAGGCGGGCCGGCTGGGCTTCACCTGCGCCCTGGTGCCCTCGTCCACCCCCGACGACGCGTGGCCGATCGCCGTCGAGCGGGTGGGCACGGTGGCCGAGGCGATCGCCGCGGTGCGCCGCCGGGCGGCGCCGCCGGCCGGCCGGGGCCGGGGCCCCGGCGCACCCGAGGTGGCTGGTGAAAGGGACCCGGGGGCCGACCGGCGGGTGCGGGCCGGCGGGGACGCCGGTGGGTCGACGGGTACGATCTCGGCGTGGTCGAGCGCGGGAGCCAGCCGCTGATCGAGGCGCTCGGGCTGGTGGCCCCGGGGCGGCCGCTGCGCGAGGGTCTGGACCGGATCCTCCAGGCCGACCGGGGGGCGCTGGTGGTCGTGGGGGACGACCCGGGCGTGCTGTCGATCTGCACCGGCGGGTTCCTGCTCGACGCCGAGTTCAGCCCGCAGCGGTTGTCCGAGCTGGCGAAGATGGACGGGGCGATCATCCTGGCCGCCGACGCCTCGCGCATCGCCCGGGCCAACGTGCACCTGGTGCCCCGGGCCTCGGTCCCGACCCGCGAGACCGGCACCCGCCACCGGACGGCCGAGCGGGTCGCCCGCTCGCTCGACGTGCCGGTGATCACCGTCTCCGAGTCGATGTCGACCATCGCCGTCTACCGCAACGACCGCAAGCGGACCCTGCAGCGCACCGGCCGGGTGGTCGACCGGGCCAGTCAGGCCCTCCAGACCCTGCAGCGGTTCAAGGACCGCTTCGACGTGGCGGTCACCACCCTGTCCAGCCTCGAGCTCGAGGACACGGTGACCCTGCGCGACGTGGTGGCCGTCCTGCAGCCGGGTGAGCGGGTGCTGCGGATCGCCGAGGAGATCCAGAGCTACCTGGTCGAGCTGGGCGAGGACGGGCGGCTGATCCAGCTCCAGCTGGTCGAGATGGTCGCCGGCGCCGCCCAGACGCTGGACCTGGTGGTGGCCGACTACGCGCCGGCGACGCTGGGGGCCCGGGCCGAGGCCTCCGACGGGGCCGGGCGGGACCAGCTGGTGGCCCGGGCGGTGCGCTCCCTGCGGGCGCTCAGCTCCGACGACCTGCTCGATCCGTCCCACGTGGCCAGCGCGCTGGGCATGGGGACGACGGCCGAGGGCCTCGACGTCGGGATGGAGCCCCGGGGCTACCGGCTCTTGCACCGAGTGCCGCGGATCTCCGAGGTCATCGTGGACCGCATCGTCGATCGGTTCGCCACCCTGCCGGACATCCTCGCCGCCACCCCGGCCGACCTCGAGCGGGTCGACGGGGTGGGCTCGGCCAAGGCCCGCTCGGTCAAGGACGGTCTCGCCCGGATCGTCGAGGCGAGCATCCTCGAGCGCTACGACTGATCCGGCCCGACCGTCGCCGGGGGCGAAGGCGGTCGTCTCGACGTGGTCGGGTAGAATAGGGCCAGTCTTTTCGGGGGTCCGACCGGTGTCCGGACGTCGTGGATCCCCGATCGGTCGTGCCCCGGGGCGGTCGGTCGCCCGTGCGGGAGAAACCTTCGGGCAGCCAAGAGCCTTCGGGCAGACAAGGGAGACCGGTGTTCAAGGTCGGTGACAAGGTCGTGTATCCGCATCACGGGGCGGCGGTGGTCGAGCGCCGCGAGACCAAGGTCGCCTTCGGCGAGAAGCGCGAGTACCTGGTGCTGCGGCTCGCCTACGGGGACCTCACCTTGATGGTGCCGGCCGACAACACCGAGGGTGTGGGGCTGCGGGAGGTCATCAACGACGAAGAGGTCGAGGAGGTGTTCGCGGTCCTGCGCAAGAAGGAGGCGCGGATGCCGACCAACTGGTCCCGGCGCTACAAGAACCACTCCGAAAAGCTGCGCTCGGGCGACATCTACCAGGTGGCCGAAGTCGTGCGGAACCTCTCGATCCGCGACAAGGACAAGGGGCTGTCGGCGGGCGAGAAGCGGATGCTGAGCCGGGCCCGCCAGATCCTGGTGTCCGAGCTGACCTTCGCCCTGGCGGTGGACGAGGAGACGGCCGAGCAGCGGCTCAACGACGCCCTGCCCTGAGCAGCGCGTGACCGACGCCTGGGGGGTCGTGGTCGCCGGCGGGAGCGGACGTCGCTTCGGGGGGCCCAAACAGTTCGCGCCGGTGGGGGGTCGACCGGTCGTCGAGTGGGCGGTGCTGGCCTGCCGGGCCGTCCTCGACCGGGTGGTCCTGGTGGTGCCCGAGGGCGCGACCGGCCAGTCCTTCGGTGCCGACCTGGTGGTGGCCGGCGGCGCGTCCCGGTCGGCCTCGGTGCGCCACGGGCTCGAGGCGGTGCCGGCCGACGTGGGGGCGGTGGTGGTCCACGACGCCGCCCGGCCCCTGGCGTCCCCCGAGCTCTTCGTCCGGGTCCTCGACGCGCTGGCCCTGCCGGGCACCGGGGGCGCCATCTGCGCCGTGCCGGTGACCGACACCCTCAAGCGGGTGGGCAGGCCCGGTCCGGCCGGGGACGGGGACGGCAGCCAGGTGGTGCTCGAGACGCTCGAGCGGGCCGGGCTGGTGGCGGTCCAGACCCCCCAGGCCTTCGTCGCCGAGGTGCTGCGGCGGGCCCACGGGGCGGGGGGCGAGGCCACCGACGACGCGGCACTGGTGGAGGCGACCGGCGCTACTGTCCGGGTCGTGCCGGGCGACCCTCGCAACCTGAAGCTCACCGGTCCCCAGGACCTGCCCTACTTCGAGCACCTGCTCGGATCCTGAGCGTGCGCATCGGCCAGGGCTTCGACGTCCACGCCTTCTCCGACGACCCCGACCGGCCCCTCGTCCTCGGGGGCGTGACCATCCCCGGGGCCCGGGGGCTGGTGGGCCACAGCGACGCCGACGCGGTCGCCCACGCGCTGGCCGACGCGGTGCTCGGTGCGGCCGGCCTGGGGGACCTCGGCACCCACTTCCCCGACACCGATCCCCGGTGGCGCGGGGCCGACAGCATGGAGCTGCTGGCCCGGGTGGTGACCCTGGCGGCCGGGGCCGGGCTGCGGCCGGTCAACGCCGACTGCACGGTCGTCGCCGAGGCGCCCCATCTGTCTGCCCACATCGCGGCGATGGCCGCTGGCCTGTCGGGCGCCCTCGGGGCGCCGGCGTCGGTGAAGGCCACCCGGGCCGAGCGGCTGGGGGCGCTGGGCCGGGCCGAGGGGGTGGCCTGCCTGGCGGTGGTGCTGCTCGACGACGCCCCCGCCGACAGCTCGCCGGGCGACGACGCCCCCGCCGGCAGCTCGCCGGGCGACGCCGACCGATGAGCCCGCCCCGCCCCCCGCGCCCGAGCGGGGCGCCCGGCCGCCGGCCGGCCAGCGGCAGTCGCGCCGGCGGGGGCCGGAGCGAGGGGCGTCCGAGCGGCGGCCGGGCCGGGCGCGCCGGCGGGGGTCGTGCCGGCGGGGGTCGTGCCGAGGGGGGCCGCGCCGGCGGGGGCCGGACGGGGCCGGGACCGCCGGCCGAAGCGCGTCGGGGGGGCCGGGCGGCCGACGAGCTGGGGGGCGACCAGGTCGAGGGGCGCCGTGCGGTCATCGAGCTGCTGGGTGCCGGGCGCCGCCGGGCCTACCGGGTGCTGCTGGCCGACGGTCTCGAGTCCTCCCCCCAGCTCGACCAGATCGAACGGCTGGCCGCCGCCGGACGGGTGCCGGTCGAGACCATCTCGCGCGGCCGGCTGGCCGCCACCGCCCGCACCGACGCCCCGCAGGGGGTGGTGGCCCTGGCCAGCGCCGTGCGCCCGGTCGATCTGGCCGAGCTGGTGGACGAGCGCGCTCCGGCCTTCTTGCTGGTGGTCGACGGGGTGACCGATCCGCACAACCTGGGCGCGCTGCTGCGCAGCGCCGAGTGCGCCGGGGTGACCGGCGTCGTGCTGCCCCGCCACCGCTCGGCCCACCTGACCCCGACCGTCACCAAGGTGGCCGCCGGGGCGGTCGAGCACCTGCGCTTCGCCCTGGTCGGGGGCATCCCGGCCGCGCTCACCCAGCTCCGTGCGGCCGGGGTGTGGGCGGTGGGCCTGGCCGGCGAGGCGTCCCGGTCGCTCTACGACGTCACGCTGGGCGACGCCCCGGTGGCCCTGGTGGTGGGGGCCGAGGAGCGGGGCCTGGCCCCGCTGGTGCGGCGCCGGTGCGACGAGCTGGTGGCCATCCCGCACCAGGGGCGGATCAGCTCGCTCAACGTGGGGGCCGCCGGGGCGGTGGCCTGCTTCGAGCTGGCCCGCCAGCGGGCCGGGGCCGGCGGGAGCTGACCGTGGCCCCGCGCCGCTCACCGTAGGCTCGACCCGTGTCGGGCGGTGACGAGATGGAGCGGCTCGAATGGCCCCGACGACGACCCCTCCGGGTGGCCGGCGAGGTGGTGCGCCGGGGGAGCAGCGCCACCCGCGGCCGGATCACCGTGGCTCTGGGGGGCTCGGCCCGCACCCACATCGTGGTGGTGCTGGCCTCGGTGCTGGCCCTGAGCAGCGCCGACGCGGCCACCGTCGGCTCCTCGGCCATCGAGCTGCGCAAGTACCTCCACATCGACAACACCGACATCGGGCTGCTGGTGGCGGTCAGCTCCCTGGTCGGGGCGGTCGCCGCGGTGCCCTTCGGGGCGGTGGCCGACCGGGCCCGCCGGACCCGGGTGCTCGCCATCGCCATCGTGACCTGGGGCGTGGCCATGCTCTGGAGCGCCACCGTGCACTCCTTCGGGATGTTGCTGCTGGCCCGGCTGGCCCTCGGCTTCGTGACCGCCGCCGCCGGGCCCATCGTGGCCTCGCTGGTGGGCGACTACTTCCCGAGCGCCGAGCGGGGGCGGATCTACAGCTTCATCCTGACCGGCGAGCTGATCGGCGCCGGGTTGGGCTTCGCGGTGACCGGGGACATCGCTGCCCTGTCGTGGCGCCTGGCCTTCGTGCTCCTCGGTCTGCCGGCGTTCGTGCTGGCCTGGTTGGTGGGCCACCTGGCTGAGCCGGTCCGCGGCGGGCAGGGCGCCCTGCTGCCCGACCGCGGTCCGGGGCACCCGGCGGCGCCCGAGCCACCACCGCCCGGCGGGTCGGGAGCGCCCGGCGAGCCGGCGGGTCCCCCGGGCATGACCCATGCCCAGCGGCTGGCGTTCGAGCACCACATCGCCCCCGACCCCCGGCTGTTGCGCCAGGGCCCGGTCGAGCAGCTGGGGTTCTTCGGGGCGGCCCGCTACGTGCTGACGGTGCGGACCAACGTGGCGCTGATCATCTCGGGCGCCTGCGGCTACTACTTCCTGGCCGGGGTCCAGACCTTCGGGGTCGAGTTCGTGCACGCCCAGTACGGGGTGGGCCAGGTGCTGGCCAACCTCCTGATGCTGGTGGTGGGGGGCGGGGCGGCCGCCGGCATCCTGCTCGGCGGGCCTCTCGGCGACCGACTGCTCAACAACGGCCGGCTCCGGGGACGGATCGTGGTGCCGGCCATCGCCGCGGTGGCGACGGTGGTCCTGTTCATCCCGGCCCTGGTCACCCACAGCGCGGTGACCGCCCTGCCCTACGTGGTCATCGCCGCCGCCGCCCTGTCGGCCCAGAACCCGCCCATCGACGCCGCCCGGCTCGACATCGTGCCGGCAGCGTTGTGGGGCCGGGCCGAGGGCATCCGGACCGCCGTCCGCACGGCCGCCCAGGCGCTCGCCCCGCTGCTGTTCGGCGCGGTCTCCGACCTCCTGAGCGGCCGCCACGCCTACTCCGGCCTGCGCTGGACCTTCGTCATCATGCTGGTGCCGCTGAGCGCCAGCGCCCTGTTCCTCTTCCGGGCCATGGGCACCTACCCGACCGACGTGGCGACCGCCGGCGCGGCGAGCCGGGGCGGCCCGGGCCCCGGCGACGCCAACGGTGCCGCCCCCACAGGGTCGTGGGGCTGACCACCTGACCACAGCTCGCCGGGGCGTCCAGGCCGGGGCGTCCGGGTCGGGGTGCCAGGGCTGGAGCGCCGGGGCGCCGGGGCGCCGGAGGGCTGTGGGAAGATCGGCCGGTGAGGATCCTGGTCACCGGCGGCGCCGGGTTCATCGGGGCCAATCTCGTCCAGCACCTGGTGGGGCGCTACCCCGACGCCCGGATCACCGTGCTCGACGCCCTCACCTACGCCGGCAACCCGGCCAACCTGGACCCGGTGCGCGACCGGGTGACCCTGGTGCACGGGGACATCTGCGCCGACGCGGTGGTCGACCCGTTGCTCGCCGACGCCGACGCGGTGGTGCACCTCGCCGCCGAAAGCCACGTCACCCGATCCGAGCGCGACCCCGAGGTCTTCGAGCGGACCAACGTGGAAGGGACCCGGGTCCTGCTCGAGGGGGCGGTGCGCCACGGCGTGGGGCGGTTCGTCCACGTGTCGACCGACGAGGTCTACGGCGAGGCCGAGCCGGGCCGGTTCTTCCGCGAGGAGGACAAGGAGCCGGGCGACCACCAGGCGACCAGCGCGTACGCCAAGAGCAAGTCCCGGGCCGACGACCTGGTGCGCAGCTACGCCGACCGGCTGTCGCTCAACGTGGTGCGCCCCACCAACAACTTCGGGCCGTACCAGTTCCCCGAAAAGGCGTTCCCCCGCTGGGCCACCCGGGTGCTGCGGGGGGAGCCGATCAGCCTGTGGGGGCTCGGGGACCAGGTGCGCGACTGGCTCTACGCCCCCGACACCGCCCGGGCCATCGAGCTGGTCCTCGAGCGGGGGGAGCCGGGGGCGGTCTACAACGTCGGGGCCAACAACCGGCCCGAGATCGCCAATCGCGACCTGGCGCACTGGCTCATGGGCCGCCTGCACGACCACGGCGCCACCATCGAGCACCAGATCGACCGGCGAGAGCACCACGACGGGCGCTACGGCGTGGACACCGCCCGCATCCGGGCCCTCGGATGGGCGCCATCGCCCGACGTCTGGCAGGCCTTCGAGGTCACCACCCGCTGGTACGTGGAGCACGCCGCGTGGTGGGCGCCCCTGGTCGCCGAGGCCGAGCGCATCTACGCCTGACCGTCGACCGGCGTCACGCGGCGGGGAAGCTGGTGCCGGGAATGGGCTTGCCGCAGAAGGGCTTGCCGCTCTTCGGGTAGTCCACGTACTTGTCGTTCACGAAGCGGACGTAGGTCGCGCACTCCTCGGCGGGCGACTGCCCGAAGTGGGCCCACGAGACCGGCGACGTGGCCAGGCCGTCGTCGGTCCAGTTGCTCACCGTGCGCATGCCGGCCATGAGCGAGGCGCGGGTGGGGCTCTTTCCGGCCACCTCCAGCGCCTCGACCACCTCGTTGCCGGTCTCCCAACCCGAGACCGAGCCGAGGTCGGGAAGGCCCCCCTTGTACTCGGGGTCGTACTTCTTCAAGCCGGCGAGGAAGGCCTTGCCGGCGGCGTTGGAGTACGTCGTGCCCTCGAAGTACGCCCCCTTCGCCGCCGCCAGGTCGGCCGAGTTGGCGTAGACCTGATCGGAGGGGCCGGCGCCGTAGAGGACCTTGTTGCCCACCACCCCGTCCTGGGCGAGGGCGGTCGACACCGCCAGGCCGGAGGACAGCACGCACGAGCACTCGGCGGCGTCGCAGCCGGCGGACGTGAAGCTGAGGGCGTAGGTGGTGAAGTTCACCCCGCCCAGGGGAACGACGGTGTCGTCACAGACCGCAAGGCCCTCGGCCTTCATGGCCGCCTCGAAGGGCCCGATGCCACCGGTCGACGACGGGGTGTTCGACGCGATGAAGCTGATCTTGGTCGCCCCGATGGACTTCCAGAAGCCCCCGTCGGTGTAGGCCGGCCCCTGGGCGGCCCCGCTGCCCGAGAAGGAGAACATGTTGGTGTAGGGCTGGGTGAACCACTCCGGGCCGTCCACGGCGTAGCCGAGCACGGGGACCCCGGCCTGCTGGAGGAAGGGGGCCCCACCGAAGAGCAGGGCGCTCACCGAGGCCACCAGGAACACCCCTTTGCTCTGGACCAGGTCCTTGGCCGCCGTCTCCGCCGAGGTGGGCGAGGACTCGGTGTCGCCCACCGCCCAGGTGATCTTGCGCCCGTCGACCCCGCCCTGGGCGTTGACCTGCTTGAAGCGGGCCTCCATGCTGTCCACCGAGTCGGCGAACGTCGACGCCCCCGCCCCGGTCAGGTCACTGATGACGCCGACCTTGACACTGGACCCGGTGACGCCGGGGGCACCGGCGCCGGGCGAGCCCGCGGCGGCGCCCGCCGGCACCACCCCAATCAGCACCGAGGCGATCAGCGTCGCGACCGCGACGGCCAGTCCGGACCGAGCAAGCGAACCGCGCATGGCCCCCCATTTCCCCCGTGCACCGCTCGTCTCGGACCGACTCGACGTCGCCGACGAGCTCGAGCGTGCCGGCTGGACGGTACGTCAGGCGCGGGACGGTGGCAAGTGGCAGCGGGCCGCCGCGATCGGGACCTCGTTCCGGAGGCCGAACCGCCGCCCGGCGAGCCGGTGGTGGGACTCGAACCCACGACCTGACGATTACAAATCGCCTGCGCTTCCAGCTGCGCCACACCGGCGGGCGCCTCAGGCTACCCAGCGGGCCGGGCCCGAGCGGCCACCGGTCGCCCCGCTCGGCCCCGCCGGTGGCACCGACCCAGGTCGGCCACCATGCTTGCACTGGGCCAGCCCGGTTGGCAGGCTGCAACGGTGACCGGCCCGCCGTCCCCGCCGGACCGGGGCTCCTCGTCCCGCCGCCCCCCCGACGTCGACCGGGTGGTCATGGGCCGGGCGCTGGCGGTGCTGGTGGCCGCCTTCGTGATCGGCATCGTGCTGCTGGGCGTGGCCAGCCGGCCCCCGGTGCTGGCCGGCTCCGCCGTGGGCACGACAACCACGACCACCACCGGCCCGCCGGCGGCCGGCGGCGCCACCACCACCTCGACCACCGGCGCCACGACCACCACCCGCCCGGGCACCCACGGGTCCAAGGGCGCCACCACGACCACCACCACCGTGCCCGCCGCGGCCCGCGCCGGGGTCAAGGTGCTGGTGGCCAACGGGACCAAGGTGGCCGGGGCGGCGGCGCACTACAGCCAGGCCCTCAGCGCCCAGGGTTGGACCACGCCGACGCCGACCAACACCACCACCCCGGTTGCCGCATCGGCCGTGTACTACGCCGCGGGCGACCAGGCCCAGGCGACCACCATCGCCGGGGTCCTGGGCATCGCCGCCACCAGCGTCGCGCCCCTCACCACCGCCGTCCCGGTACCGGGGACCACCGGGATGGCCGTGGTGGTCATCGTGGGCGCCGACCTCGCAGGACGGGTCGGGTGACCGCGACCCCACCGCGCTGAGCGATCCCGCCGGCCCGCTGGCCCCGGCGCTCGAGCCGCTGGTCCGCCACCGGGGTCGGGCGGCGTTGTTCGTGGACTTCGACGGAACCCTGGCCCCCATCGTCGCCGACCCGGGCGACGCCCGGCCGCTCGCCGGGGTGGGCGCGGTGCTGGGTCGCCTCGCCCGCCGCCTGGCGGTGGTCGCCGTCGTGTCGGGTCGGCCGGTCGCCTTCGTGGCCGAGCGGCTGGGACCGGTGCCCGGGGTGGGGATCTACGGCCTCTACGGGCTCGAGCACCTCGACGCCGACGGCGCGGTCCGGCTCGATCCGGCGGCGGCGGGGTGGCGCCCGGTCGTCGAGCGCACCAGCGCCGAGGCGCGCGCCGGGGCGCCGTCCGGGGTCGGGGTCGAGGACAAGGGGGTCGCGCTGACCGTGCACTGGCGCACCCGGCCCGACGCCGCCGGGTGGGCAGTGCGGTTCTGCGAGCAGGCGGCGGCGCGTACCGGGCTGGTCCTCCAGCCGGGCCGGATGGCCCTCGAGCTGCGACCGCCGGTCGACGCCGACAAGGGCTCGGTGGTCGACCGGCTGATGGTGGGGATGGCGGCGGGGACCTACCTGGGGGACGACGTCGGCGACCTGGCGGCGTTCGCGGCGCTCGACCGCTGGGGGGAGGGCGGGGCCGCGGTGGCCAAGGTGGCGGTGGTGGACGCCCAGAGCCCGGGCGAGGTGGCCGCGGCGGCCGACGAGGTGGTGGAGGGGCCCCAGGGCGCTCTCGCGCTGCTCGAGCGGATCGCCGACCGCCTGGACGGCCCCGGGCCGGCGTGATGGAGCCCGCCCCGCCCGCGCCGGCGTGATGGGGCCCGTCCCGAGCGGGCCGGGGTGATAGAGCCCGCTCGGCTGGTGCTCAGCGGGTGGGTGCGAGCGAGTCGGCGACCTGGCGCAGGTCGGTCAGCCAGTCGGCTGCCGTGTGGTCGAGGATCACCTTGCGCAGGTCGGTCGCCCGGCGGGCCCGCTCGGCGGCGTCCATGCACAAGGCGGCCTCCAGCGCCCGGGCGGTGGCGCTCACGTCGAACGGGTTGATCCCCAGGGCGGCGGGCCGCAGCTCCTCCCACGCCCCGGCCTCGCGGGAGACCACCAGCACCCCGTCGGTCCGGTTGACCAGGGGGCCCTCCTTGGCCACCAGGTTGAGGCCGTCGCGCACCGGGTTCACCAGCAGCACGTCGTAGCGCTCGAGGGCGGCCACCGACCGGGCGCGGGCGTCGGCCACGTCGAGCACGATGGGCGTCCAGGCGGGGGTGCCCCAGGTCTCGTTGATCCGGGCCACCGTGTGCTCCACCTCGCTGCGGTAGGCGAGGTAGTCGGCCAGGCCCTCGCGCGACGGGTACGCCAGCGCCAGCAGCACCACCCGGTCGCGCCACTCGGGGCGGGTCTCGAGCAGCTCCTCGAAGGCCAGGCACCCCCGGAGGATGTTTTTGGAGAGCTCGACCCGGTCGACCCGCACCACCAGCTTCCGGTCCCCCACCAGCCGCTCGAGCTCCGCCCCGGCCACCGCGGCGGCGTCGCTCGCCGCGGCGGTGGCGAGGGCCTCGGGGTCCGGGCCGAGGGCGGAGTGGAAGGTCCGCCCGGGGCCCGCGATGCCCCCGGCCAGACCCTCGTCCTCGAAGCAGGCGGCGAACGCCGCCTCCCAGCGGGCGGTGTGGAAGCCGCAGGCCCCGAAGTCGGCCATCGAGCGCAGCAGCTCGTCGGCCGCCGCCTCGGGCAGGACCCGGACGCCGCTGGGGTCGGCGAACGGGGTGTGGCTGAAGTGCACGGTGCGCAGGTCGGGCCGCCGCGAGCGCAGCTCGGTGCCGCACAGGGCCAGGTGGTAGTCCTGGACCAGCACCGAGGCGCCGGAGGGGGCCACCTCGGCCAGGGTCCGGGCGAAGCTCTGGTTGTAGCTGCGGTAGGCGTCCCAGGCCTGCGCCCAGTGCCGGTCGAAGCGCGGCCGGCGGGCCAGGTCGAAGAGGTGGTGGTGGCAGAACCACAAGGTGGCGTTGGCGACGACGTCGTAGGCCATGCGGTAGACGTCGGGGTCCAGGTCGACCGGCACGATCACCAGGCCGTCCTCGGCCATCAGCCCGTCCTCGGCCGCCCGCCGGTCGGCCTCGCTCATCGAGGCGGCCACCCAGGTGGCCCCCGACCCGGCGAGCAGCGGGTGCAGGGTGCCGGCGAGGCCACCGCCCGAGCCGGTCAGCTCCGGATCCCCCTCGGCGTCCAAGCGGAAGGACAACGGCCCCCGGTTGGAGGCGACGACCAGGTCGGTCACTACCGGCAGGCTAGCGGGGGAGCCGGTGGGGCCCCAGTCCGCCGGGTCAGCGGGTGAGGCCGACCCGGTCGAGCGCCGCCCGCAGCACGTCGGCCGCCTGGGGGCGCAGCTCGTCGAGCGGGCGGTTGCGGTGGACCCGGATCCCCAGGTCCACCTGGGCGATCGAGTCGACCCCGAACCGCCGGGCCACGTCGACCAGCAGGCCCAGCTCGACCCCGTACCCGTCGGCGAAGCGCACCTTCTCGAGCACCCACCGCGGCGCCGCGGTCTCGCCCGCCAAGGGCTGGCGCACGGCGGCCAGCTCGGGGAAGCACACCTCGATGAGGGGGCGGGCGACCAGCTGGGTGACCCGCCCGCCACCCGACGGGGCGCCGTGCAACGGGCGCTCGTAGAAGCCCTTCACCAGGGCCACGTCCTCGTGGGTCAGCAGGGGCCCGAGCAGCCCGGCCACAAAGGCGGCCGAGGTGTTCTCCACGTCGGCGTCGAGGAACACCACCAGGTCCCCGGCCGAGGCCTCCAGGCCAGCCCACATCGCCTGGCCCTTGCCCCCGCCGCCCGAGCCGAGCGAGACCACCCGGGCCCCGCCGGCCGCGGCCAGGGCGGCGGTGGCGTCCGATGACCCGTCGTCGACCACCACCACCTCGTCCACCAGCCCGGTCCCCCCGGCGGCCGCCACGTGCGGAGCGCGCACCGCCTCGACCACCCGCCCGATGGTCCGGGCCTCGTTGCGGGCCGGGATGAGCACCGACACGCTGCGGGGGCCCTTGCGGCCCGCCAGGTCGGCGGAGCTGAACGCCGCGCCGTCCATCGTCCGGGGCCCGGCGGTCATCCCCGCATCATTCCCCATTTGCGGGCTCCGGGGCCGCCGGAGATCGCCTCCGGCGCCGGCGTCGGGGGGGCGTCGGTGGCCCTCCGGGGGCCACATTGACGGGACCGGGCCGGGCGGGCACCATAGGAGCATCATCCAGAGCGGCTGAGGGACGGGCCCGTCGACGCCGCGGCAACCAGTGAGCTCTCCTCCGGGGGGCTACCAGGTGCCAATGCCCGATCGATGAGGAGGCCGCAATGGACCATGTCACCGGGTTGCGCTGTCGGGAGTGCGGTCGCCAATTCCCCGCCGAGGCCCTGCACGTGTGCGACTTCTGCTTCGGCCCCCTCGAGGTCGCGTACGACTACGACCGGATCGCCGCCACCGTCAGCCGCGAGCGGATCGCGGCGGGACCCCGGAGCATCTGGCGCTACAGCGACCTGCTGCCGGTCCACGACGAGGCCCCGGTCGACCTGGGCGCGGGGTTCACCCCCCTCGTGCGGGCCGACCGCCTGGCGGCCGAGCTCGGCCTAGGGGAGCTGTGGATCAAGGACGACACGGCCAACCCGACCGGGTCGTTCAAGGACCGGGTGGTGTCGGTCGCCCTCACCAAGGCCCGCCAGCTGGGGTTCAAGGTGGCGGCGTGCGCCTCCACCGGCAACCTGGCCAACTCGGTCGCCGCCCACGCGGCGCGCGCCGGCATGGCCTCGGTGGTGCTCATCCCGAGCGACCTCGAGGCGGCCAAGGTGACCATGACCGCCGTCTACGGCGGGACCGTGGTTGCGGTGCGGGGCAACTACGACGAGGTGAACCGGCTGTGCGCCGAGCTCACCAGCGAGCACCCGACATGGGCCTTCGTCAACGTCAACGTCCGCTCCTACTACGCCGAGGGCTCCAAGACCCTGGCCTTCGAGGTGGCCGAGCAGCTGGGCTGGCAGGCGCCGGACCACGTGGTGGTCCCGATCGCCTCGGGGAGCCAGCTAACCAAGGTGGCCAAGGGGTTCGCCGAGCTCGGGCAGGTGGGCCTGCTCGACGGGCCGGCCGAGGTGCGGATCTCGGGGGCCCAGGCGGCCGGGTGCGCTCCGGTGGCCACCGCCTTCGCCGAGGGATCCGACGACATCCGGCCGGTCAAGCCGTCGACGATCGCCAAGTCGCTGTCGATCGGGAACCCGGCCGACGGGTGGTACGCGCTGCAGGCCATCCGCTCCTCGGGCGGCGGGTGCGCGGCGGTGACCGACGAGGAGGTCCTCGAGGGCATCGGCCTGCTGGCGAGGACCGAGGGCATCTTCGCCGAGACCGCCGGGGGGGTGACCATCGCCTCGCTGGCCAAGCTGGCGGCGTCCGGCGTGGTGAGCCCGCGCGAGCGGGTGGTCGCCCTGGTGACCGGCCACGGCCTCAAGACGGTGGAGGCGCTCGCCTCCTCGGTGGGTCCCACCGTCACGATCGACCCGGCCCTCGCCGACTTCCACGCCGCCCTCTCCGAAGAGATCCTCGACCAGCCCAGCATCCGCCAGGAGCGTGCCCGATGAGCGTTTCCGTCCGTATCCCCTCCCAGCTCCGCACCCTCACCGGGGGACTGGGCGAGCTGTCGGTGGACGGTGCCACGGTCGGCGAGGTGCTGAAGGCCCTCGACGTCGCCCACCCGGGCTTCGGCGAGCGGCTGTTCGACGATGACGGCGGGTTGCGGCGCTTCGTCAACGTCTTTCTGGCCGACGAGGACGTCCGGTTCCTCGAGGGTCTCTCCACCCCGGTCGAGCCGGGCCAGGTCCTCTCGATCGTGCCGGCGGTCGCCGGCGGCTGACCGCCGCCCGGGCCGATTGCCGGTTGCGCGGCGCGGTCCCACGTGGTGTGCTGTTGGCACTCGACCAACGAGAGTGCCAATCTTCGGGTATCATCAACCCCAACGGGATTGACCCCACGAAGTGACCACACGAGCAGTCCGGCCCGGGCGGGTCGGTGCACAACGGAGGTTCTGACCACATGCCAAAGCTGATCTCCTTCGACGAAGAGGGCCGGCGGGCGCTCGAGACCGGCATGAACAAGCTGGCCGACGCCGTCCGGGTGACCCTCGGCCCCAAGGGCCGCAACGTGGTGCTCGACAAGAAGTGGGGCGCCCCGACCATCACCAACGACGGCGTCTCGATCGCCAAGGACATCGAGCTCGAGGACCCCTTCGAGCGCATCGGGGCCGAGCTGGTCAAGGAGGTGGCGAAGAAGACCGACGACGTCGCCGGTGACGGCACGACCACCGCCACCGTCCTGGCGTGGGCCATGGTGCGCGAGGGCCTGCGCAACGTGGCCGCCGGCGCCAACCCGATGTCGCTCAAGAAGGGCATCGAGGCCGGCGTGGAGGAAGCGGTGAGCTCCATCCACGGCCTGGCCCGCGAGACCGAGTCCAAGGGCCAGATCGCCCAGGTGGCCTCCATCTCGGCCGCCGACACCGAGATCGGCGAGATGATCTCCGAGGCGATCGACAAGGTCGGCAAGGACGGGGTGATCACGGTCGAGGAGTCCCAGACCTTCGGCATGGAGATGGACCTCGTCGAGGGCATGCGCTTCGACAAGGGCTACATCTCGCCCTACTTCGTCACCGACCCCGAGCGGATGGAGGCGGCGCTCGAGGACGCCTACCTGCTGCTGGTCGGCTCGAAGATCTCGGCGGTGCGCGACCTGCTGCCGGTGCTCGAGAAGGTCATGCAGACGGCCAAGCCGCTGGTGATCATCGCCGAGGACGTCGAGGGCGAGGCCCTGGCCACCCTGGTGGTGAACAAGATCCGGGGGACCTTCAAGAGCGTGGCGGTCAAGGCGCCCGGGTTCGGCGAGCGTCGCAAGGCCATGCTGCAGGACATCGCCATCCTGACCGGCGGCCAGGTGGTGACCGAAGAGGTCGGCCTCAAGATCGAGAACGTCACCCTCGACCTGCTGGGTCAGGCCCGCAAGGTGGTGGTCACCAAGGACGAGACCACCATCGTGGAGGGGGTCGGCTCGGAGGACGAGATCAAGGGCCGCATCAATCAGATCAAGGCCGAGATCGAGAACACCGACTCGGACTACGACCGCGAGAAGCTCCAGGAGCGGCTGGCCAAGCTGTCCGGGGGCGTGGCCGTGATCAAGGTCGGGGCCGCCACCGAGGTGGAGCTGAAGGAGAAGAAGCACCGGATCGAGGACGCGGTGTCCACCACCAAGGCGGCCATCGAGGAGGGCGTGGTGCCCGGGGGCGGCGTGGCGCTGCTGCGGGCCCAGCGGGCGGTGCTGGACCGGGCCGAAAAGCTCGAGGGTGACGAGGCGACCGGGGCCCGGATCGTGGCCCGGGCGGTCGAGGAGCCCCTCAAGCAGATCGCGGTCAACGCCGGTCTGGAGGGTGGCGTGATCGTCGAGCGGGTGCGCAACCTCAGCGGTGCCGAGGGCCTCAACGCCGCCACCGGCGAGTACGGCGACCTGTTCGTCGACGGGGTCATCGACGCCGCCAAGGTCACCCGGTCGGCGCTGCAGAACGCCGCCTCGATCGCCGCCCTGTTCCTCACCACCGAGGCGGTCATCGTCGACAAGCCCGAGCCGGCGGGAGCGGCGGCGCCGGGCGGCGGGGGTATGGAGGACTTCTAGTCCGCCGTCCTGCCATCGCACGACCCGAGCATCCGAAGCGACGAGGGGCGCCCTCCGGGCGCCCCTCGGTCGCGCCCGGAGCGTCCCGCGGCGCCCGGGCCACTCCCTAGACTGAGGCGCGGTGCCGCCCGACGACCTGCCCCAGCCGCTGGGGCCGACAACCGGCGTCGCGGTCCTGCACCTCTTCTGTCGGGTGCCGGCGTCGGCGGACGCCGGCACCGTGCTGGCGGCCGAGGAGGAGGCCCGCAAGGAGGGCTGCCAGGTGGTGGCGGTGGCCCTGCTCGGCCACAAGGCCGACCTGGGCCTGGTGGCGCTGGGCCCCGACTGGTGGGCCCTGCGCCGGTTCCAGACCGCGGTCCAGCGCTCGGGGCTCGAGGTCGACGGGTCCTACGTCTCGTTGACCGAGGTCTCCGAGTACGCCGCCGGGGTGCCCGACGAGCTCAAGGCGGCCCGGCTCTATCCCCAGCTGCCGCCGGCGGGCAAGCCGGCGTTCTGCTTCTACCCGATGTCCAAGCGCCGGGCGGTGGGGGACAACTGGTACTCGCTCCCCTTCGAGGAGCGTCGGGCGCTGATGGGCGGCCACGGCAAGGTGGGGCGCACCTTCGCCGGCCGGGTGCTGCAGGTCATCACCGGCTCGACCGGCCTCGACGACTTCGAGTGGGGGGTCACCCTGTTCGCCACCCACCCCGACGACCTGAAGGCGTGCGTGTACGAGATGCGCTTCGACGAGGCGTCGGCCCGCTTCGCCGAGTTCGGGCCGTTCTACACCGGGATGGTGGCCGACCTCGACCGGGTGCTGGCCGGCCTGCTCGGCCCCGAGGGCTGAGATGGCCCCGGTGACCGGAGCGAGGGAGCGGGCCCGGCTCGTCGACGAGCTGCAGCGGCTCGAGCGGGTGGTGGTGGCCTTTAGCGGGGGGGCCGACTCGTCGTTCCTCGCCAAGGTGGCCCACGACACCCTGGGGGCCGAGCGGGTGCTGTGCGCCACCGCGATCTCGCCGTCGCTCGCCCCCGACGAGGAGCTCGACTGCCGCCGCCTGGCCGAGGAGTGGGGCCTGCGGTGGGTGGCGGTGCCGACCGACGAGATGGACGACCCGGCGTACGTGGCCAACGGGGCCGATCGCTGCGCCCACTGCAAGACCGCGCTCATGGGGGCGCTCGGTCCCCTGGCCCGGACCGAGGGTGCCACGGTGGTGCTCGGGGTCAACGTCGACGACCTGGGCGACCACCGCCCGGGCCAGGGGGCCGCGGCCGCCTTGGGGGCCCAGTTCCCCCTGGTGTCGAGTGGCTTCACCAAGGCGCTGCTGCGCGAGTGCTCCCGGCAGATGGGCCTGCGCACCTGGGACAAGCCGGCCGGCGCCTGCCTGGCGTCGCGCATCCCCTACGGCACCCCGGTCCAGCTCGGGACTCTGCGGTCGGTGGCCGAGGCCGAGGCGGCGCTGCGGGCGCTGGGCTTCGCCCAGCTGCGGGTCCGCCACCACGGGGTGGTGGCCCGGATCGAGGTGGAGCCGGCCCAGATGGACGCCGCCCTCGCGGCGCGCCGCCAGATCACCGCCGCCGTCCGGGCGGCCGGCTACCAGTTCGCCGCGCTCGACCTCGAGGGGTTCCGGTCGGGGAGCCTCAACCGGGTCCTCGATCCCCCGGTCCCGGCGGCGGGTCCAGAGTCGTCGTGACCCGGGTCCGCGTCCGCCTGACCTTTCCCGACAGCCTGGTCCGGGCGCCGGTGGTGGCCCGCCTGGTGAGCGACTTCGCCGTGGTGCCCGACATCCGGCGGGCCGATGTCGGCGCCGAGTCGGGCTGGATCATCTGCGAGCTCGACGGGGCCGCCACGGCGCTCGACGCCGGCATCGCCTGGTTGCGCGCCGAGGGCGTGACGGTGGACCTGCTCGGCGACGTGCTGGAGAGCTGACCGAGCGGACGCGCCGGCGGTCGCCGGGTCAGGGCCGGCCGGGCCGGGCGGCCCGGCCGCTCGGGGGGCCCGGGTCCTCGTCGAGGTCGGCCGCCAGCAGCGAGTACCCGTACATGTCCCGCCGCTCGCCGTCGACCGCCTGCCAGCTGCGCAGCAGCCCCTCTAGCCGGAAGCCGGCGTGCTCGGCGGTGCGGACCGACGCCACGTTCCACGGCTCCACCCACAGCTCGAGCCGGGGGATGCCCAGCTCGCCCAGGGCCCACCGGCTCGCCGCCCCCAGCGCGCTGGAGGCCGCCCCCCGGCCCCGAGCACCGGCCAGCACCCAGTAGCCGATCGAGGCCCGTCCGAGGTCGACGTCGCGCAGCCACACCCCGAGCGAGCCGACCCCCCGGCCGTCGGGCCCGGCGATGACGAACGAGTACCCGTAGCCGTCGCGCAGCGAGCGCTGGTGGCGACGCAGGTAGCGCCGCCCGGCGTCCGGGTCGAAGCGCCGGGGGACGCTCGAGACGAGCGGGATGACCGGATCCCTCGACGCCTCGGCCACCAGCTCGAGGTCGCTCTCCTCGAACGGGCGGAGCCGCCAGGGCGGGGCCTCGAGGGTGGGGATCCGGTCCTCGTTGCCGGTGCCGGTGCCGTTGCGGGTCCGGGTCCGGCGCAGCCGGTACCAACCGCTGCCGGTGGTCCCGCGCCGGGCCACCTCGCCGCTCAGGGCCGGTCGGGCCGATCGCGGCGAGGATCGTCGACCGGCACCTGCCACCCGGCGGACGAGACCGTCCGGGGCTCGTAGAACAGGCAGCCCTCGGGGCAGGCGAACGGCAGGGGCTCGTTGGCGTCGACCTTGCAGCGCTCGATCCGGTCCCCGCCCGGCGTCGTCTGCATCACGTAGTGGCGGCAGTCGTCGTTGACGGGCACGCCCCATTGTGCTCCACCAGGGCCGGGCTGTGTCGTCGGGACCGGGGACGGCTGTGTCGTCGGGACCGGGGACGGCCGTGTCGTCGGGACCGGGGACGGCCGTGTCGTCGGGACCGGGGACGGCTGTGTCGTCGGGACCGGGGACGGCCGGGCCTCCCGCCGGGCCGGTGCCGCCGGCCGGGCTAGTGCTCGTAGCCGGGGCCCCGGTCGACGGCGGACCGCCGAGCGACGAGCTTGCTCCGGGCGTAGATGAACATCACCGGGGTGGCGAGAGCCCCCTGGACCCCGATGCCGACGAGGGCCAGAAAGATCAGGAGCCCGAGCACCTGGTACCAGTTGTTGGCGTGGAGGCTCCGGTTCCCCCAGGCCCACAGAACGAGCCCCATGGTGAGCACCTCCAGCGTGCAGAAGGCGCCGAAGGCCGCCAGGAGCGAGTTCGCCACCTTGGTCTCGTCGGGATCGAGCCCCCGGCGCCCGTCGCGCACGAGCAGCCCGGCGATGGCCAGGGTGACCACCAGCAGCGCCGCCCCGACCACGAGGGGGATCCAGTCCGAGCCGAAGATGCCGGCCGACATCAGCCCGATCGCGGCCGAAAAGGCCAGCAGGACGAACAGCAGATACCCGTAGAGCTTGCCCATGGATGAGAGCTTCCCCGTTCGGGGCTGGGGGAAGCAAGCACGGCAGGTGCCGGGGTCCGCCGGCGGGTCCGCCGGCCGGCCGGTCCGCCCGGCCGGGTCGATCGGGTCGGCGCCGGTCCCGGTCCGGTGGCGCTAGCGTCTGGGCGTGGATCCGTCCGTGCCGACCCGAACCCTGCTGCGCTGGAGCGAGAGCCTGTCGTCGATCGCGCGCACCGGCCTCGGCTTCACCGAAAGCCTCTACGAGCGGGAGCGGTTCGAGGAGATCCTCCACGTGGCCGCCGACATCCGGGCCACCGTCGAGGGTGTCGACCCGTCCGAGGACGCCGAGGGCCTGGTGGAGGAGTGGCTCGACGGGGTGGGCATCGGGGTGCCCGGCTACGTCACGCCCAAGGTCGCGGTCGGGGCAGCGGTGGGCAACGATCGGGGCGAGCTGCTGCTCATCCAACGGGCCGACTCCGGCGCCTGGCTGTACCCGACCGGGTGGTGCGACGTGGGCTACTCCGCCGCCGAGGTGGTGGTGAAGGAGGTGCTCGAGGAGACCGGCATCGAGGTGGAGCCGGTGCGCCTGATCATGGTGCTCGACGGGCTGCGGCTGGGGTTCACCCGCACCGCCCTCTTCTCGCTGGTGTTCCACTGCCGACCGGTCGGCGGGAAGCTCGAGCCGCACCCGCTCGAGTGCCGCGACGTGGGCTGGTTCGCCGCCGACGCCCTTCCCAGCCCGCTGATCTCGGTCGAGCGGTGGGGCGAGCACGTCTTCGCCGCCCTCCGGGGCGAGCGGCGCGACGTCCTCTACGACCGGGTGCGCCAACCGATGTGGCGCTCGGTCGTCGAGCCGGGGTCCTGACATGGCCGACGGGTCGGTGCGGGTCGAGGAGGTCCTGAGCATCGACGCCGACCTCGTCGACACCATGGTGGCCTTGCTGCCCCAGCTCAGCTCGTCGGCGCCGCCGCCGACGGTCGAGGAGCTGAGCGCCATCGTCGAGTCCCCGGCCACGGTGCTCTTCGCCGCTCGCGACGAGAAGGGTCGGATCCTCGGCTCGCTCACCCTCGCCCTGTTCCGGGTCCCGACCGGCATGCGGGCGTGGATCGAGGACGTGGTGGTCGACACCGACACCCGGGGCCGCGGGGTGGGGGCGGCGCTGGTGCAGGCCGCCCTGGCCCGGGCGGGCGAGTGCGGTGCCCGCACGGTGGACCTGACCTCGCGCCCGAGCCGTGAGGACGCCAACCGCCTCTACCAGCGGCTCGGGTTCGAGACCCGCCAGACCAACGTGTACCGCTGGTCGGACCCCTCCTGAGCCGGCCGCCGTCATGCGCTTCGTGATCGTCGGCGGCGGACCGGCCGGCAACCAGGCGGCGACCGAGGCGGCCCGGTTGGGGGTCGAGGTGGTGCTGATCGAGCGCGACGTCATCGGTGGGGCGGCCAACCTGTGGGACTGCATCCCGTCGAAGGCCATGATCGCCACCGGCGGGGCGATGTCCTTCCTCGGCCGGGCGGGGGGCATGGGCCTGGCCGAGGTGCGCGGCTCGCTCGACCTCGACGTGCTGCGGGGGCGCATCTCGGGGATCGCGCGGCGGCTGGAGGACTCGACCGTCCAGATCCTCGGGAGCCAGCAGGTCGAGCTGGTGCGGGGGGTCGGGCGGCTCGACGGCCCCAACCGGGTGATCGCCCGCACCGTCGACGGCGACCGCAGCTACGACGCCGACGCCATCTTGGTCAGCACGGGCAGCCGGCCGCGGGTGCCCGAGTGGGCGGAGATCGACGGGGACCGGGTGCTCTCGACCCGGGACGCCTACCCGCCCAAGGTCCTCCCCGAGCACCTGGTGGTCATCGGCTCGGGGGTCACCGGGGTCGAGTTCGTGCACATGTTCTCGTCGCTCGGCTGCCAGGTGACCCTCATCGTGAGCCGCGAGCAGGTGCTCCCGAGCAAGGACGCCGAGGTGGCGGCGGTGCTGGAGGCCGACTTCCTGCGCCGGGGCGTGCGGCTGCTGAAGGGCGCCCGGGCGGTGGGCATCCGCCGCGACGAGGGAGGCGTGGTGGTGAGCTGCGACGACGGCCGGGTGGTGGCGGGCAGTCACGCCCTGCTGGCCATCGGCTCGGTGCCCAACTCCGAAGGCCTCGACCTGGGGTCGGCCGGGGTCGAGGTGGACGAGCGGGGCTACGTCCCCATCAACCACCACTGCCAGACCAACGTGCCCCACATCTACGCCGCCGGCGACCTGTCGGGCAAGCTCCCGCTGTCGTCGGTCGCCGCCATGCAGGGCCGCAAGATCGCCGAGCACGCGGTGGGCGGCCACAGCGTCTCGCACCGCCACCTCAACTACGACAAGGCGGCTTCCGCCATCTTCACCGAGCCCGAGATCGCCGACGTCGGGCTGGCCGAGGCCGACGCCTTCGCCGAGGGCCGCAAGGTGCGGGTGACCAAGGTGCCGTTCGCCGCCAGCCCCAAGGCCCTCATCAACAACGATCCCCGGGGCTTCGTCAAGATCGTCTCGGACCCGGCCACCGGGGTGGTGCTGGGCGGGTCCATCGTCGGCCAGAACGCCGCCGAGCTCATCTCGGTGCTGGCGGTCGCCGTCACCGCCGGCCTGAAGGTGAGCGACCTGGTCGACTCCATGCTGGTGCACCCCTCGCTCTCCGAGGCGTTGGCCGAGGCGGCCGAGTAGGCCCGGCCCGTCGGGCCGAGGTCGCCCGTGGCTCACGCCAGGGTGTCGAGGATCTCGGCGACCAGCTCGGGGGTGGTGTCGGGGTGCAAGAAGGCCAGCCGACCGGCCGGCCGGCCCTCCCAGGTGGTCGGCATCACGAACGCCACCTGGTCCCGGATCAGGGTGGTCGACCAGCGCTCGTAGTCGGCCCGGTCCCAGCCCTGCCGGGTGAAGAGGACCACCGACAGCTCGGGCTCCCGCAGCAGCTCGAGATAGGGCCGCGCCCGTACCTGGTCCGCCGCCTCGGCCGCGATGCGCAGGCCCGCCTCGACCGCGGCGCGGTAGGCGTCGGTGCCGTGGACCGCCAGGGAGAACCACAGCGGCAGGCCCCGGGCCCGCCGGGTGAGGTGGAAGGCGTAGTCGCTCGGGTTGAAGACGGCCTCGTCGGACGGGTGCATGGCCTCGAGGTAGGACGCGTCCTGCGCGTGGACCGCCTTGGCCAACGGGGGATCGCGGTAGAGGAGGGCGGCGCAGTCGAACGGGGCGAAGAGCCACTTGTGGGGATCGACCACGAACGAGTCGGCCAGCTCGATCCCGGCGAGGCGGGAGCGGGCGGCGGGCGAGAAGATGGTGGCGCCCCCGTAGGCGGCGTCGACGTGGAACCACAGCGACCGCTCGGCCGCGACCCGTCCCACCCCGAGCAGGTCGTCGACGATGCCGGCGTTGGTGGTGCCCGCGGTGGCCACGACGCCCACCACGTCGTCCGCCGCCCCGTCGGCGTCGAGGGCCCGGGCGAGCGCCTCGCCGGTCAGCCGGTGGTCCGAGCCGGGCACCTCCAGCGGCGAGACGCCGATGATGCCGAGCGCGTGGACCACCGAGGAGTGGGCCTCGGCGCTGATCGCCACCCGCGGGCGGGCCATGGGGCGGCCGAGCCGGCGGGCGGCGGTGTCGCGGGCCACCACCAGCGCCGACAGGTTGCCCATCGACCCCCCGGACACGAAGCACCCGCCGGCACCCGCCGGCAGCCCGGCCAGGTCGGCCAGCACGGCGAGGGCCTGGTTCTCGGCCGCCACCGCCCCGGCCGCCTCCAGCCACGACGTGCCGTGGAGCGACGAGCACGACACCACCATGTCGAAGAGCAGGGACGCCTTGGTGGGGGCGGCGGGGATGAAGGACAAGAACCGGGGGCTGTCGCACGAGACCACCGCCCGGGCCAGGGTGTGCTCGAAGACCGCCAGGACGTCCTCGGGGCGGTGCGGCGAGGTCCCGATCAGCCCCGACAGGGCCTGGTCGAGCTCCCCCGGGACGGCCCCGCCGAAGTCGAGCGACACCGGGTCCTGGGCCAGGCGACGGCGGCAGTACCCGAGGATCAGCTCGGTCAGGTCCTCGTCGTAGGAGAACATCGAAGTGGGCATGGGCGCTCCTCGGCTCGGTCCGCCGGGACCGAATGGACGGCGGGTGCCGTAGGGTCGGTACGCTCCGGGCGATGCGATGGGGTCCGGCGGCGGCCGATGACGGGGTGGTCGAGCGGCCGTTCTGGGTTCCGTCGGGGGACCGTACCGTGCCCGGGCTCCTGTGGACCCCGGTGCGCGCCGTCGGGCCGCGCCCCCTGGTCCTGGTCGGCCACGGGGCCTCGGGCTCCAAGCGCGAGGGCTACGTGGTGACGCTGGCGCGGCAGCTGGTGCGATCCCGGGGCTACGCGGCGGCGGCCATCGACGGGCCGGTCCACGGCGAGCGGCGGCCCGACGCCGACGCGCCGCCGATGCTGGTGCTGCTCGAGTTCTCCCAGCTGTGGGCGGCGGACCCCACCATGACCGACCGGATGGTGGCGGACTGGCGGGCCACCATCGACGCCCTCGAGTGTCTGGAGGGCATCGGCCCGGGACCGGTGGGCTACTGGGGTCTGTCGATGGGCACCATCCTGGGCCTGCCGCTGGCGGCGGCCGACCGGCGGATCGGGGTCGCCGTCCTCGGCCTGATGGGCCTGACCGGCCCGAGCCGCGAGCGGATCGCCCTCGACGCCCCCCGGATCCGGTGCCCGCTGCTTTTCTTGGTCCAGTGGGACGACGAGATGTTCGAGCGCCAGGCGGCCGGCGCCCTGTTCGACCTGTTCGGCTCGGCCGACAAGCGGTTGCACGCCTACCCCGGCCGCCACGGCCAGGTGCCCGACGAGGCTTTCGCGGCGAGCGAGGCGTTCCTGGCCCGTCAGCTCGAGGTCGGCGTTCCCTGACCCCCCGGGGCATCGGCGCCCGGCCCGGGCTCGCCGGCCCGGGCCCGGCGCCACGCCTCCTCGGCCAGCGAGGCGACCTCGTGGGTCGGCCGGCCCAGTGCCTCGGCGGCCGCCACGACGTCGGCGAACTCGGCCTTGGCCCGGTGCCCGGCGGCCTTGATGGCGATCCGGAGACCCTCGACGTCCACCTCGTGCATCGAGCGGGCCGCCGGCCAGCGCTCCCCGGCGGTGGCCCGGACACCGAAGCTGCCGGTGAGGTCGGTCACCAGCCGCCGCAGCCGCCCGGCGGCGCCCGGGTCGGCGAGCACCGACAGCACGTGCCCGGGGCGCCCCTTCTTCATGAGGACTGGGGTGATCCAGGCGTCGTGGGCACCCGCGGCCAGCAGGACCTCGAGCGCGTGCCCGAGCTGCTCGCCGGTGGCGTCGTCGAGGTTGGCCTCCAAGGTGAGCACCGGCTGACCCGGCCCGACGGCCTCCGGGTCGACCGGCGTGGTGCCGATCACGACCTGGGTGCAGTTGGGCAGCTCGGGCAGCTCGGCCCCGCCGGCCCCGAAGCCGGTGCTGGTCACCCGCATGGCCGGCATGGGCCCGAACCCGCTGGCCAGGGTGGCGAGGAGGGCGGCCCCGGTCGGGGTCGTGAGCTCGACCGGGGTCTCGCGCCCGTAGGCGGGGATCCCTCGGAGCAGCCTGGTCACCGCCGGGGGCGGGTTGGGCAGCACGCCATGGGCGGTGCGGACCGTCCCGGTGCCGGTGGCCACCGACGAGGCGGTCACCACGTCGACGCCGAGCAGCTCGAGGGCGGCGGCGGTGCCCACCACGTCGATGATCGCGTCGTGGCCGCCGACCTCGTGGAAGTGGACCTCGGCCGCCGGCCGGCCGTGCAGGGCGCCTTCCACCTCGGCCAGGGCGCCGAAGGTCCCCAGCGCCCGCTCGGTCACCCGGTCCGGCAGCCCGGCCGCGCCGACCAGCTCCACGATGTCGGCGTGGGTCCGCCGACCCGCCGGGTCCCGGGTCCGCACGATCGCCGCGGTGGCGGCGATGCCGCCCCGCAGCACCGGCTCGGTCACCAGCTCCCAGCCGTCGAGGGCGATCCGCCCGAGCAGGGCCCGCAGCTCGTCGACGTCGGCGCCGGCGTCGATCAGGCTGCCGAGCGCCATGTCCCCGGCGATCCCGGCGAAGCAGTGGAACCAGGCGATAGTGGTGGGTCGGGGCGCCGGGTCGGTCACGGGAGCAGCCGGCCCACCGCGCACGCGGCGCCGAAGCCGTTGTCGATCCCCACCACGGTGATGCCCGCGGCGCACGAAGAGAGCATGGCCAGCAGGGCGGTCACCCCGGCCAGCCCGGCGCCGTAGCCGGTGCTGGTGGGCACCGCGACCACCGGTGCCCCGGTCAACCCGCCGACCAGGCTGGCAAGGGCCCCCTCCATGCCGGCCACCACGACCACCACGTCGGCCGCCCCCAGCCGGTCGGTGGCCTCGAGTAGCCGGTGCAGCCCCGCCACCCCGCAGTCGACGAGCAGGTCCGGCTCGACCCCCAGGCCGACCAGCACCGCCCGGCACTCCTCGGCCACCGCCAGGTCGGCCGTGCCGGCGGTGAGCACCAGCACCCGGGCGTCGCGCCGGGGCGCCGGTCGCCACACGAGCGTCAGGTGGTCCCCGCACCGGCTCCGGGTCCCCGGGCCGTGCCCGCCGGCGCACGCCGCGGCCTGCGCCGCCTCGGCCTGGGCGTCGCTGGCCCGGGTCAGCAGGACCGGACCCCCGGGCTCGTCGAGCAGCTCGGCCACGATCCGGGCGCAGTGCTCGGCCGTCTTGCCAGGCCCGTAGACCGCCTCGGGGAGGCCCTGGCGCAGCGCTCGGTGGTGGTCGACCCGGGCGAACCCGAGGTCCGCGAACGGCAACCGCCGCAGTCGGCGCACCGCGTCGTCGGCCTCGCAGCTGCCGTCGGCGACGTCGGCCAGCAGCTGCCGGAGCGCGGGTTCGTCCATCTCGTTCACTATCCTGCCCCGGTGTGACGGCCCCTGCGACCTCGGTTGCCTACCTGGGACCCGCCGGCACGTTCACCGAAGAGGCGATGCTGAGCCAGCCCGACTACGCGGCAGCCGAGCTCGAGCCCATGGCCACCATCGCCGACGTGCTCGAGGCGGTCGGCGCCCGGCGGTGCTCCCTCGGCTTCGTGCCGATCGAGAACGCCATCGAGGGAACGGTGAACGCCACCCTCGACGGCCTGGTGTTCGATCACGAGCTGCTCATCCAGCGCGAGGTCGTCAGCGACATCCACCTGCACCTGATGGCCCCCCCGGGCACCACCCTGGCCGACCTGCGCCGGGTCGTCTCCCTGCCGGTGGCCCTCGCCCAGTGCCGGCGGTACCTGGCCCGCGAGCTGCCCGGGGCCGAGCACGTGGCCGCCAACTCGACCGCCGACGCCGCCCGGCTGCTCGGGGAGAGCGGCGAACCGGGCACGGCGGCCATCGCCCCCCGTCTCGCCGCCGAGCTCTACGGACTGGAGGTGCTGGCCGAGGACGTCGAGGACCATCCGGACAACCAGACCCGGTTCGTCGCGGTGGCCGCCTCCGGCGTGGCGGCGCCGACCGGGCACGACTGCACCAGCATCGTGTGCTTCCAGCGCACCGACCGACCGGGCTCGTTGCACGGGATCCTGGGCCAGCTGGCTGCCCGGAGCATCAACCTCACCAAGGTCGAGTCGCGGCCGACCAAACGGGGGCTAGGGGACTACTGCTTCGTCATCGACCTCGAGGGCCACGTGGCCGACGAGGTGGTCGCCGACTGCCTTCGCGACCTGCACGCCCAATTGGCCGGGGTCAAGTTCCTCGGCTCCTACCCCCGGGCGGGCGCCCAGGGGGCGGTCCACCGCCGCCGGGTCGGCCAGGCGTTCCGGGCGGCCGACCGCTGGCTGGCCGAGCTGCGAGCCCAGATCGCCGACCTGGGCTGATCGGCCGCTGGCTGGCGAGCTGTGCGCCCAGATCGCCGACCCGGGCTGATTGGCCGGAGCCCGGCCCCCGATGCGCCGGCGAGGCCTGCCGTCGTTACGAGGGCGGGCCCGGCCGCTACGAGGAGGTGGCCGAGCCGGAGCCGGCGCCCTGGGCGAGCAGGTCGCGGATCTCGGCGAGCAGGACCACGTCAGCGGGGAGCTCCTCGGGCGGCACCGGGACGCCGCGGGCGCGGCGCTCGGCCAGCTTGTTGAGCGGGACCACGACGGCGAAGTAGACCGCGGCGGCGACCGACAGGAAGGTGATGGCCTTGTTGACCAGGTCGCCGTACAAGAAGGTGCTGTTGTGGACGGTGAAGTGCAAGCCGGCGAAGTTGGGTCGGCCGACGATGGCCGCGATCAGCGGGGTGAGGATGTCGGCGACGAGGGCGGACACCACGGCCCCGAACGCGGTGCCGATGACGACCGCGATCGCCAGGTCGACCACGTTGCCCCGCATGACGAATTCCTTGAATCCCTTCAGCATGATGGCCCTTTCGCCGGTGAGTGGTGGCCGCCGATCCTACCGATGTGCCCGTCCGGACGCCCTGGTTGTGTCGCCTCACGCGGATCGCGGGCATCTCTGCCCGTGCACGAGCCCGGTGCCCGATGCGAGGGGACTCGGTGACGAACTTGATGCAACGAAACGGGCGAGCCAGAGCCGTCGAGAAGCTTCGCCTCGCCGTCCGCCCGCCACCGCATCTGCTCCTCCGGAGATCTTTCAAGGGACCGCTAGAACCGCTGTGCCACTGGCGGCGTGCTCCGGCCCTCAATCCCGTGACGTGAGCTGTTCTCGCCTCTAGCTGCCCTCCCCTCGGAGAACCGGTACTCAGTCACTGACCGCGGCGACGTAGAGGCTCCTGTAGTCCGAGTCGACTGTGTCGAGGCGCTGTTGGATGTCGGCGCCTTGAGCCCTTTGCTGGTAAGTCGCAGGGTCGGGGGAGGCGGCGAGGTTGCTCATGATGGCTGCCGCTGATCGCGAGGACGCGATCAGCGCGGTGGCCGCCGGGTGGGCGCCCGGAGGGAAGTCGATGTCGGACACCGTGGCGGCGAAGCTGTCCAGTTGGTCGGCGAAGTGACCGACGGCTTGCTCGGCGCAATGGAATTGGTTCGTCGTGCTCTCGCAGGAGCCGACCGCGGTCTCGAAGGCTTGCGCGTTGCCGCTCAACGTCGAGTAGGCGTCGTTCAGCTGGTGGGCGCTGCCGATGTTGTTGGCGATCGCCACGTCCGTCGCCACTCCGGCGACGGCGACGATCGCCCCGAGGGCGATGAGTCCCGACACCAGCCACTTGGCACGGGTCGTCGGGAAGATCCTCCAGGTCAATACCCCCCTCGCCCCGGTCGGGTTGGGGACGTCGGACGGCCAACCGGTGACGGGGGGAGCGCCTGGCCATGTCCCGGCGGCGCCGGGCGCACCCGGGTCGGCCATCTCGAGGGTGCCCGCCGGATCGCCGAAGAGCCCATCGGGGTAGGTCGGGGTGAGCAGCGAGAAGTACCCGACGACCCGGGCGGAGAACCGGATCGCACTGCGCACCGCCAGGTGAAGCGTGGGGGGCATCCGGCCCACGATGAGGACGACGATCCAGGAGATCACCCCGAGGAGGGCCAGGCCGTAGTTGACCAGCGTCGCCAGCAGCGCCGCCGGAAGCACGAGGACGATGCGGAACAGCACCGCCGCACGGTTGAGCGACGATGCCCGGACCTCGAGGGCGACCGGATAGGTGGCGTCGGGCTCCATACCGAAGGGCGGGTACCGATCGGTCAGGAAGAAGCAGTACGCCTGGACCCGCACGTTCCAGCGCAGCCAGCCGACGAGGAACGTCTGGGCGAAGCGCGGAAGCCGACCCATGGCCAGGGCGCCGAACCACCCGAGGACGACGACCACCTCGGCCACGATCGAGAGCACCCACAAGACGACGAAGTTGGGAACGAGCAGCACAAGTCGGATCAACACCGTCCATCGCCGTTGGCTCGGTGGATCGGCCAGGAAGGCGACCTCCACCGCCGCATCGCTCGGCCGCTGCGGTGCCCGGATCACCACCCCGGGCAGCGCGGGCGACCAGGCAACGCCCGAAGGGAAAGGCGACGGCGGGGGCTGCGCCGGGCGCCGGTAATTCGGGTGGAGCTCGGGGGGGTACCACTTCCCGTCCGAGGCGAGCCACCAACCAGGGCCGTTCGACACGTCGCTCACCTTGCCTCCTCCTGCCGGGGACCACCCATGCCCGATCCAGCGGAGCGGGCGCGAGGGGCGTGACGAACTCGATCACCGCGGGGTGGTCGCGATTACCGTAGACGAACGATCGCTTCGAGCCGCCGACCAGCACCCGGCCTATCATTCGTGCCGCACGTCGTGACGAGGAGGGTGACATGGCTACCGCGGTCTTGGTGACGGTCCGGCGTCCCTCCTCGACGACGACGGCTCACCGGTAAGACTCCGGCCGCCGAGCCTCGGCGGCCACTGCAGCTGCTCTTCGTCGGCGGGGCTGCGCCCCGGGCCGATGCCCGGTCCCTTGCGACCGTTGTCGCGACCCATCCGCCGCCCATCGCTCTCCCCGACGAGGAGCAACCATGCCCCGCATTCCCTTGCGCCACGACCCCGCTCGTATCACCGAACAACTGCTCGCCGCCCGGAGCGAGCATCCCGATCCCGCTGACGGGGACCGGGTCCGCGCCCTTTGGCAGGTCGATGCCTTCCCCCGTTCGGCCACCTACGATCCCGCGTGGTCCTACGCCAACCACATGGGTCCGAACGCCCTGTGGCTGACCGAGGCACTCAGCGAGGTCATGGTGCTGGGGCCGGGCATGCACGTCCTGGACCTGGGTTGCGGGACGGCCCTGTCGTCGATCTTCTTGGCCAAGGAGTTCGGCGTGCGGGTCACCGCCGTCGACTTGTGGGTGCCCCCAGGGGACAACTGGGAACGCATCGTGGCCGCCGGGGTCGGCCATCTGGTGACGCCGCTCCACGCCGAGGCGCACGCCCTCCCGTTCGCCGACGAGGTCTTCGACGCTGTCGTCAGCATGGACAGCTACCACTACTTCGGGACCGACGAGCGGTACCTGCCCTCGCTGTTGCGGTTCGTCAAAGAGGGGTGCCAGCTCGGCATCGTCGTGCCGGGCAACAGCGCCGATCCCGAGGACCCCCCCGACGGGCTCACCGAGGCCTTCCCCGCTGCCGCCCTGTCGGACTTCTTCACCTTTCGCAGCCCGGCGTGGTGGCGTCGGCTGTGGGTCCGCTCGGGTGTCGTCGACGTCGAGGTGGCCGACATGGTCCCCGATGGGCGGTCGCTGTGGCACCGATGCCTCGAGCTCGACTCGGCGTGGGAGGGCATCGAGGTCGCCGACCAGATGGACTGGACCCTGCTGGACTCCGCGGCCGGCCAGACACTCGGGTTCACGCGCGTCGTGGCACGCCGGCTCGATCCCTCGGCCTCCGGTGCGGTGACCAGGTTGCCCAGCGTCCGAACAACGGTGGAGCGGACGGGCGACGTGGTTGCCCGGCCCGCCGCTGCGTGGTCGCCGGCGGTGCTGTCGTTCCTGCGGTACTTGGAGGACGTGGGGTTCGACGGTGCTCCGCGGCCCGTTGGTACCGGGTTCGACGAGATGGGCCGCGAGACCGTCCGGTACGTCGAAGGCGGCTTCGTCCATCCCCACGCCTGGAGCGATGCGGGCATCTTCGAGCTGGGGGCGCTCCTCCGCCAGCTGCACGACGCCGCGGTGGGCTTCGACCCGCCAGAAGGGTCGTCCTGGCAGGACTGGCACACCCGCAGCGAAGCCCCTGACGCCATCGTCGGCCATGGCGATCCCGGACCGTGGAACATCGTCGAGCGCCACGGCCTGCCGGTGGCGCTCATCGACTGGGAGCTCGCCGGGCCGGTGGACCGGCTGGCCGAGGTGGCCCACGCGGCGTGGACGAACGCCCAGCTCCACGACGACGACGTCGCCCAGCGCAACGGCTTGCCCAGCCCCGAGCACCGAGCGGCGCAGCTCGGGCTCTTTGTCGACGGCTACGGCCTCACCGAGGGCGAGCGCGCCGGGTTCGTCGACCGGCTCGTCGAGATCGCGATCCAGAGCTGCGCGAACGAGGCAGTCCGGGCTCGGATCGGGCCGGACTCGACTGATCCGACCCCGCTGTGGGCCCTGGCCTGGCGGGCACGCTCTGCGGCGTGGATGATCCGTCATCGCTCGCTGCTGGAGCAGGCCATCCGCTGAGCGTCCGCAAGGTCCCCGGGCCCGGCGAGCCCGCGGCGCGGGCCCCAGCCGCCACCGGCCTCGAGGGGTATCGTTCGTCATGGTCTTCGTCGTGATGACGCGCCGTGTCCGAATCGTTACGGGCACGATGGGGATGGCACCAGCTCAGTAGCCCCTGGGCCCGGCGGGTCGTCGCCGACGCCGATCTGCGACCGGGTGACCTGGTCCTCGATCTGGGGGCCGGGACCGGCGCCTTGACCGAGGAGCTCGTTCGGGTCGGCGCGCGGGTGATCGCGGTCGAGCTCCACCCGGCGAGGTACCACGAGCTGCGCCGGCAGCTGCAGGGCAAGAACGCGATCGCGGTCCGGGCCGACATCCGGGAGTTGCGGTTGCCGCGAAGGCCTTTTCACGTGGTGGCCAACCCGCCGTTCTCGGCCACCGCGGCGGTCCTGCGCCGGCTGGTGGCACCGGGCAGCCGTCTCGTCCGGGCCGACCTGGTCGTGCCGCGTCACGTGGTCCGCCGGTGGACCGGCGGCCGTGCACCCGGCGACGGCCGCTGGTCGTGGGAGTTCGAGGCGGCGGCCGGTCGGGCGGTGCCCCGCGGGGCGTTCCGGCCCCCGGCTCCGCACGATGCGATGGTGCTGTGCATCGTGCGCCGACCCTGACGCGGTGGCGGAGGGAGTGGGATTCGAACCCACGGGGACCGAGGCCCCACGGCTTTTCAAGAGCCGCGCATTTGTCCGCTCTGCCATCCCTCCGGGGACCACGGCTGACCCGAAAGGGCCGCGGCGAGCCCCAGGCTACGTGGCGTCCGGAGCTTCCGGTGAGCCCTGCGGGGGCGGCGGTGCCATAGTGGCGCCGTGGTCGAGCAGCTGACCCATTGGATCGCCGGCAAGCCGGTGGGCGGGTCGGGGCGCCGCCACGGCGAGGTGTTCGACCCCGCCACCGGGGTGGTGAGCGGTCGGGTGCCCTTCGCCGACGCCACCGAGGTCGACCGGGCGGTCGGCGCGGCGGCCGAGGCGTTCGCCGAGTGGTCGACCACCTCGCTGTCCCGCCGGACCTCGGTCCTGTTCGCCTGGCGGGAGGTCCTGCAGCACCGGGGCGACGAGCTGGCGGCGCTGGTCACCGCAGAGCACGGCAAGGTGCTCGCCGACGCCCGCGGCGAGGTCCAACGGGGGCGGGAGATGGTGGAGTTCGCCTGCGGCATCGCCCACCTGATCAAGGGCGAGCACACCCAGGGCGCCTCGGTGGGGATCGACGTGCACTCGGTCCGCCAGCCCCTCGGCCCGGTCGCCGTGGTCAGCCCGTTCAACTTTCCGGTCATGGTGCCGTGCTGGTTCGTGCCGATCGCCGTCGCCTGCGGCAACACGGTGGTGCTCAAGCCGAGCGAGAAGGACCCGTCGGCGGCGCTGTGGCTGGTGCGGACCTTCGAGGAGGCGGGCCTGCCGGCCGGGGTGCTGAACGTGGTGCAGGGCGACGCCGAGGCGGTGGACGCTTTGGTCGGGCACCCCGACGTGCGCGCCGTGTCCTTCGTGGGCTCCACGCCGGTGGCCGCCCACGTGTGGCGGCGGGCGACCGGCGCGGGGAAGCGGGTGCAGGCGCTCGGGGGCGCCAAGAACCACATGGTGGTGCGGCCGGACGCCGATCTGGACGTCGCCGCCGACGCGGCGGTCAACGCCGGCTTCGGTTCGGCCGGCGAGCGGTGCATGGCGGTCTCGGTCGTCGTCGCGCTGGACGCGGTGGGCGACCCGCTGGTGCGCCGGATCGCCGAGCGGATGGCGTCGCTCCGGGTGGGCGACGGGCGCACCGGATGCGACATGGGCCCCCTCGTCACCGCGGCGCACCGCGACCGGGTGGCCGCCTACCTCGACGCCGGGGTGGAGCAGGGCGCGGAGCTGGTGGTCGACGGTCGGGCATCGGTGGACGGCCTGGCTCCGGGGGGCTTCTGGCTCGGGCCGAGCCTGTTCGACCACGTGACCCCGGCGATGTCCGTGTACCGAGACGAGATCTTCGGTCCGGTCTTGTCGGTCGTCCGGGTGCGCTCCGACCACGAGGCCCTGGGGCTGGTGAACGCCAATCCCTACGGCAACGGCGTGTCGGTCTTCACCAACGACGGCCGGGCCGCCCGCCACTTCGAGGCGGCGGTCGAGGTCGGCATGGTGGGGGTCAACGTGCCCATCCCGGTCCCCATGGCCTACTACTCCTTCGGCGGCTGGAAGGGCTCCCTCTTCGGCGACACCCACGCGCACGGTCCCGACGGCGTCCGGTTCTTCACCCGGGGCAAGGTGGTCACGACCCGCTGGCCCGACCCCGGCCCCGCCGCGCTCGATCTCGGCTTCCCGGGCTCGGCGTAGCGACCCGGCGTAGCGGCCCCGCGGGGCGCGCCCGGGGGATCCCGCGCCGGCCCGGCTCGGCCGGGCACGCGCCCGGTCCGGTCGTGCCAAGCGTCCCCGACGCGCCGGGACCACGGCACTAACCTGGGCCAAGACGACTGCGGGAGTGGCGGACGAGATGATCGACGAGGTCACCGCCGGGGCGGTCGAGCAGTCCGGCTCGTCGAGCGCCGAAGTGGCTCGAGCGCTCGGGGTGCTCGTACCGATGGCGGTGGTGGACGAGGACGGGCGGCTGCGCTCGGTCAACCGCCGCTGGTGCGCGGTGGTGGGGCGCAGCGCGGCGGACGTGGTGGGCGCCCGGTGGGACGAGATCATCCAGGCGCCCGCCGGGCTGCCGGGGGTGACGCCCGAGCCGCGCCGGCTGGCGGCCCGCAGCTTCGACGGGCGGGTCGAGCTGGGCTACGGGGGCTGGTCGGCGGTCACGTGCGAGGTGGCGCCGCTGGGCGAGGGCCCCCATCATCGGCGGTGGCTCATGGTGGTGCACGCCAGCACCGAGCTGGGCGACGACCCGGCCCCGCCCGACCCCGGGCCCGGCGAGCCGGGCCCCCACCTCCGACGGGCGCTGGACTACTCGGCCGACCTGGTGACCATCCTCGAGCCCGACGGCTCGTGGCGCTCCACCCAGACCCACGGGGCGGCGCCGGCGTCGCTCCCCGAGGACCTCTTCGCCGGGGACGATCCGCTGGCGGCGGTGCACCCCGAGGACCGGGGTGGGGTGGGCGACGCCCTGGCCGAGCTGCGCGACCTGCCCGAGGGCTCGGTCGGGCACCGCTTCGAGTTCCGGGCCCGGGGGGCCGACGGCCGGTGGCGGTGGCTCGAGACCCGGGGCGCCCGGCTGGTCGAGGACCCCGCGGTGCGCGGGGTGGTGCTGCACTCGCGCGACGTCACCGAGCCCCACGAGGCGGCCGAGGAGCTGAGCTCGATGGCGAGCCGGCTCACCTCGCTGGTCTCCAACCTGTTCGTGGGCGTGGTCATGGCCGACGAGCACGACGAGCTGATCTTCGCCAACCGGGCGGCGAGCGAGATGTTCGGGCTGGGGCCCGAGCCCGAGCGGCTGACCGCGATGGCGGGAGGTCGCCTGACCGCCCACCTCCAGCGCCTGCACCGCGATTCGCGGGCCCTGGACCGCATCGGCGAGATCGTGGCCAACCGGGCGCTGGTGATGGAGGAGCGGGTGGAGTTCACCAACGGGCGGACCCTGGCCCGGTCCTTCGTCCCGATCCTCGACGACGGGGCCTACCGGGGTCACCTGTGGCTCTATCGGGACCTGACCGACGAGATCGCGGTGGCCGCCGAGCGCGAGTACCTGCTCAAGATGGAGAAGGAGCAGAACGCCCGGCTGACCGAGCTGGACTCGCTCAAGTCGGACCTGGTGGCCTCGGTCTCCCACGAGCTGCGGACCCCGCTCACTTCGATCGTGAGCTTCACCCACCTGCTGCGCGACGGGTTGGGCGCCGACAGCGTGGCGGACCAGGCGGAGTTCCTCGACATCATCACCCGCAACACCGACCGCCTGTTGCGCCTGGTCGACGACCTGCTGCTGCTGGACCGGCTGGAGTCCAACAGCCTGCAGGTCAGCAACGAGTGGGTCGACTTCCCGTCCTTGGTGGAGATCGCGGTCTCCTCCATCCGCCCCGCGGCGCGCGACAAGGGGATCACCCTGGTGAGCGAGGCCGAGGCCGGACCGCCGCTGGTGGGCGACGTCGACCGGCTCGGCCAGCTCATCGACAACCTGCTCGCCAACGCGGTCAAGTTCACCCCGGCCAAGGGCCAGGTGCGCACCGAGGTCACCCGCCTGGCCGAGGGGTGGCGCCTGGTGGTCTCGGACACCGGCATCGGGATCCCCATGGACGAGCAGCACGAGCTGTTCCAGCGCTTCTACCGGGCGTCGAACGCCCGCCAGGCCTCGGCGTCGGGCTCGGGCCTCGGCCTGCTGATCGCCCTGCGGATCACCGAGCTGCACCAGGGGACCATCCAGGTCCGCAGCGTCGAGGGCCGCGGCACCACGGTGACCGTCGAGCTGCGCGGCGCGGCGCGGCCGTCGCTCCCCCCGAGCCCGCTGTCCGAGGCGGCGAGCCAGTGAGCGCTCGGGTGCTGGTGGTCGAGGACGACGTCGACATCTGGCGCTCCCTGCAGATCCTCCTCCAGCGGGCCGGCTACGACCTGCTGTGGGCGGGCGACGGGCCCGACGGCCTCCGCGTGCTGCGCGAGCAGCGCCCGGACCTCGTCATCCTCGACGTGGGCCTGCCTCGGCTCGACGGCTGGTCGGTGCTCGAGCGGATCCGCGACCACAGCGAGATCCCGGTGATCCTGCTCACCGCCCGGGGGCTCGAGACCGACAAGGTGCGGGGCCTGCTCGGCGGGGCCGACGACTACCTGACCAAGCCGTTCAGCAACGAGGAGCTGGTGGCCCGGGTGGCCGCCCTCCTGCGGCGCTCACCGTCGGCCAAGCCCGAGGTCTCCGTGTTCGAGGACGCGGCGATCCGGGTGGACCTGGCCCGGCACACGGTGGAGTGCGGCGGCCAGCAGGTGCTGCTGACGCCGTCGGAGTTCCGGTTGCTCGCCGCCCTCGTGCGCCACCCGGGCCAGGTGCTGTCGCACGGCCAGCTGCTCGAGCAGGCCTGGCACGACCCGACCCGCACCGGGCCCGGCCGGGTCAAGTTCACCATCCTCAGCCTGCGCCGCAAGCTCGGCTGGACCGACCTGGCGGACTGCCCGGTCGAGACGGTGCGCGGGTTCGGCTACCGGTACCGGCCGGTCAAGGGCTGACCGGGTCCCACTCCAACCCAACGGCAACCGGCGGTCAACCGGTCCTCGCCCCGGGTCTGGCATCGTGCGGGAATGAGCTGGCGGACCAGCGACGAGCCCGACGAAAGAGCACGATGCTGGCAGCACGGCCCCGATCGACGCAACGACTCCTGATCGTCGAGCACGACGGGTCGATGGGCACGTTCGCCACCCGCGTGCTGCGCCGGGCCGGCTTCGACACGGTGCACGTGTCGAGCGGCGAGGACGCCCTGGGGCTCTTGTCGGGCGACGGGCCGTGGCACGGGCTGCTCGCCGCGGCCCAGCTGCCCGGGATGTCGGGGGCCGAGCTCACCGCGGTGGTGCGAGAGGCGCACCCGAACCTGCCGATCGCGGTGGTGACCGGCTACCTGTCGGCCGAGCAGAGCGGGGAGCTCGAGCGGGGCGGGGCCGACGTGGTGTTGGTCCGGCCGCTCACCCCGGCCGGTCTGGTCACCGAGATGCGCGAGCTGCTCGGTGCGCCCCGCTCACGCCGTACGGTCGACCCGGCCTGAACGGGCCCGGCTGCGCAGGCGGCCCCGGGTCGCCACGTCGAGGATCACCTTGCGCAGGCGGACCTGGCCCGGGGTCACCTCCACGCACTCGTCCTCGGCGATGAACTCGAGGGCCTGCTCGAGCGACAGGAGCAGGGGCGGGGTGAGCCGCTCGAGCTCCTCGGCGGTCGACGAGCGCACGTTGGTGAGCTTCTTCTCCTTGGTCGGGTTGACGTCCATCTCGTCGGCCCGGGCGTTCTCGCCCACCACCATCCCCTCGTAGACCTCGGCGCCCGGGCCCACGAGCAGCGTGCCCCGGTCCTGCAGGTTCATCAGGGCGTAGGTGGTGGTGACCCCCCGCCGGTCGGCCACCATCGACCCGTTGCGCCGGGTGCGCAGCTCGCCGTGCCAGGGCTCCCACCCGTCGAAGACGTGGTGCAGGACCCCGGTGCCCCGGGTCTCGGTGAGGAATTCGGTGCGGAAGCCCACCAGCCCGCGCGCCGGCACCCGGTAGTCCAGCCGCACCCAGCCGGTGCCGTGGTTGACCATCTCGACCATGGAGCCCTTGCGCAGCGCCAGCAGCTGGGTGACCACCCCGAGGTAGTCGGCCGGCACGTCCACCGTCACCCGCTCGACCGGTTCGTGCAGCTTGCCGTCGATGTCGCGGGTGACCACCTGGGGCTTGCCCACCGTCAGCTCGAAGCCCTCCCGCCGCATGGTCTCGACCAGCACGGCGAGCTGGAGCTCCCCGCGCCCTTGGACCTCCCAGACGTCGGGCCGTTCGGAGGGGGTCACCCGCAGCGAGACGTTGCCGACCAGCTCGCTGTCGAGGCGGCTCTTGAGCAGCCGGGCGGTGAGCTTGGTGCCGTCGTTGCCCGCCAGCGGGGAGGTGTTGATCCCGACCGTCATGGTCAGGCTGGGCTCGTCGACGGTGATCGCCGGCAGGGCGACCGGGTGCTCCGGGTCGGCCAGGGTCTCGCCGATGGTGATCTCGGCCATGCCGGCCACCGCCGCGATCTCCCCCGGTCCGGCCTCCTCGGCCGAGACCCGGTCGAGCGCCTCGCTCACGTAGAGCTCGGTGATCCGGGTCCGCTGCACCGTCCCGTCGAGCCGGCACCAGCCGACCGTCGCCCCCTTGCGCAGCGTGCCGTGCTGCACCCGGCAGATCGCCAGGCGCCCGACGTAGGGCGAGGCGTCGAGGTTGCAGACGAGGGCCTGGAGGGCGCCCTGCGGGTCGTAGACGGGTGCCGGTACGTGGGCGATGATCGCCTCGAACAGCGGGGCGAGGTCGGTGCCCTGCTCGCCGGGCACCGGCGAGACCCATCCGGCCCGGGCGTTGGAGTAGAGGATCGGGAAGTCGATCTGGTCCTCGTCGGCGTCGAGGTCGAGGAACAGCTCCTCCACCTCGTGGACGACCTCGTCGACCCGGGCGTCGGGCCGGTCGACCTTGTTCACGAGCAGCACGACCGGTAGGCGGGCCTCCAGCGCCTTGCGCAGGACGAAACGGGTCTGGGGCAGCGGCCCCTCCGACGCGTCGACCAGCAGCAGCACCCCGTCGACCATGGTGAGCCCCCGCTCCACCTCACCCCCGAAGTCGGCGTGCCCGGGGGTGTCGACGATGTTGAGCTTCACCCCCCGGTAGCGGACGGCGGTGTTTTTGGCGAGGATGGTGATGCCCTTCTCGCGCTCGAGGTCGTTGGAGTCGAGGACCCGGTCGGCCACCTCCTCGTTGGCTCGGAAGGCGCCGGTCTGCCACAGCATGGCGTCCACCAGCGTGGTCTTGCCGTGATCGACGTGGGCGACGATCGCGACGTTGCGGATGTCGTCACGGGTCTGGGGCATGGCCGCGAGCACCATAGTGGTCCCCGGCGCCCGGCCATGACGGCCGGGGCTCGGGCACCCCGGGGCGCTGCCCGGGCCCGGGCCCCCCGTGGGCACGCCGGGCGGAGGGCCTCAGGACCCGTCGGGCAGCGGCACCTCGGAGCCGGCGACGCCGAGGAGGGTGGCGGCCGCCCCGAGGACCGCCTGGGCCGCTGCCTCCAGCAGGGCCCGATCGACGTCGAGGATCAGGCTCCGCCCCGACTGGGGCCACCAGCCGGCGATCCGGCTCGGCACCTGGTCCGCCCGCTGCGCGCCGAGCGCCTGGGCGAGCGCGTTGACCGCGAGCTCGCACCGGGCGCCCGGCCCGGGCCACCCACTCAGCACCACCAACGCGGCGAGCCCGCCCGGGTCCCCCGGGCCGGGGGCCACCGGGGCCCGGACCTCGGCCCGGCCCCGGATGACCACCCCGGCGCGGTCCCGGCTGGCCCAGGAGCGGTCGGCGCCGCCGACCTGGGTGCTCGGGCCCAGGCGGGCCCAATCGAGCGCGCCGTGCAGCGCGGTGCTCCAGCGGACCGCCTCGGCCCGGGTGACCGCCAGCGCACCGGGACCCAGCGTGGCGAGCCAGCGGCCGAGCGATCCCGGCGGGGCGGCAGCGGGCCGCTGCGCCGCTCGCAGCGCACGGTCGACGCCGACCGACGGCGTGGCTTCGGGGTCGTCGAGGCACGCCCGTACCGCCGCCAGCCCGATCGACCGCCGGGCGTTGGCCGCCGACCAGGCGAACCGGGCCCCCGCCGAGCCCGTCGCCGCGCCCGTCGCTGCCGAGCTCTCGCCGGGCCGGCGCCCGGTGCGCACCAGGTAGCCGTCGAGGCAGAGGCGGCGGGCGGGGCGGCCGCTGGGTCCGGGGCGGCCGCCGGGTCCGCGGTGGCCGGTCGTCGGCTGCCCTCCGGCGGCCGCCCCGAGGGCGCGCAGCCGGCGCTCGATCCCCTCCTCGATCTGCTGGAGGTCGCCGGGCCCCAGGGGTGCGCCGACCCCGGACAGCAGGGCGTCGGTGAGGGCGACGGAGCGGGGGAGCGTGATCGCGTTCACTGGTCCAGCACGCCCGCCGTCGGCTCGACCGCCGGATCGCAGCCGAGGGCGTCCACCGTGCGCTGCACCGCCCGGGCCAGCTCCTGCTCGGTGACGTCGACGATCAGGGTCTCCCCGGTACCGCTGTAGTGCAGGGCGGCACGGAAGGGGGGCGCCCCGCTGCGGAGCGTCTCGAGTAGCGCAGCGAACAGCAGCTCGGCACGGTCCTCGGGGCGCGCCGGCCCGGCGCGGACCAGCACCAGGCACACCGAGGCCCGGTCGGCGCACGGCCGGCCGATCAACAGGTCCACCACACCCGAGAGGACCACCCGGCCCCCGCCCAGAGGGATCGTCAGCCGGTCGGCGCACCGGGGCAGCCACTGGTCGGGGACGAGCGACCAGTGCCGCCGGAGGACCGCGGCGTGCGCGGCCACCTCCTCGGCCAGCGCGGCCCGCTGCTCGCTGCGGAGCCCCGCGATCCGGGCGACCAGGTCGGCCTGTTCGGGCTCGACCCCGAGGGCGTCGAGCCCCTCGTGCATCGGGTCGCCGAGCCGGCCCGTGGTCACCAACTGGCGGAAGAGGGCCCGCACCAGGGCCGCTCGGGCGAGCGCGCCGATCGGACGGTTGCCCGAGGTCGGCGATCCACCCCCGGCTCCCCCGGCGAGCCGTCGCACGGAGCGCGCCGTCACCCGCACCGGAAGCGACCCGGGCGCGGCTCGGCACAGCTCGACCACGCCGTCCTCGAGCCATGCCCGCAACCCGCCGGCGAGGCCCGGGTCCACCAGGGCGCGCCGGGCGGCGTCGCCGCGCAGCTGGCCCAGCAACCCGGCCCCGGCGGGACCGGCATCTCGCTCGATCGTGGTCGTCGCCATGGGCCCAGGCTGCACGTGGGGTGTGACACCGACGGCGCCGGCCTCCGGGCACGGATGACCGACCCACTGGGTAGCCTCGCGCACACGATGTCGCCCTGGCCGTCCCCGCTGCACGCCGCCACCGGCGGGACCGCCCTGCCCTGGGCGGCGCGCCCGTCGACCGGGCTGCTCGGGTCGTCGGACGCGGCGTTCGGCGTCGTCTTCGGGCTCTTCGTCGTCGCCTTCGTCGTGCTGGCGGTGCTGACCATCACCTGGGCGATCCGTCGGGACCGCCCGGGCCGCGAGGCGTGGCGCCGACGGGCGGCCGAGGGTGAGATCGGGCGAGGCGGGCCGCCGGTGAACGGCAGCCGACCAGGGCGGCCGAGCCGCCCGGGCCGGCCGGGCCGGCCCGACGTGGGCTCCTAGGGGCGACCGATGACCGGAGTCCTCGACGCCTTCCACCCCGCGGTCCGGTCGTGGTTCACCGGCCAGTTCCCCGGCGGGCCGACCCGCCCGCAGGTCGAGGCGTGGCCGGTGATCGCCTCGGGAGCCGACGTCCTGGTGGCGTCCCCGACCGGGACCGGCAAGACCCTGACCGGGTTCCTCACCGCCATCGATGCCGCCTACCGGGCCGACGCTCGGGGGGAGCAGCCGCTCGAGCGGCCCGCCGTCCTGTACGTGTCGCCGCTGCGGGCCCTGGCGGTCGACATCCACGAGAACCTCCAACGGCCGCTGGCCGGCATCCGCGAAGCCGCCGGGGTCCTCGGGACGAGCGCGCCCGCGCTGTCGATCGCCGTGCGGACCGGCGACACCCCGACCTCCGAGCGGACCGCCATGCGGCGCTCGCCGCCCGACCTGCTCGTCACGACGCCCGAGTCGCTGTTCCTGCTGCTGACCGCCGCCTCGTCGCGCTCGATGCTCGCCCACGTGCGCACGGTGATCGTCGACGAGGTGCACACCTTGGCCCGCGACAAGCGCGGCGCCCACCTCGCCCTCAGCCTCGAGCGGCTGGCCGGCCTGGTGGCCGCCGACGGCGGCCGGCTCCAGCGGGTGGGGCTGTCGGCCACCCAGCGGCCGCTCGAGGTGGTCGGACGCCTGCTCGCGGGCTCCGGGCCGGAACGGCCCCCGCCGGTCATCGTCGACTGCGGCCACCGGCGGGACCTCGACGTGACCATCGAGCTCCCCGACGCCGAGCTCGAGGCGGTGGCGCCGCAGGGGCAGTTCGGCGAGATCCTGGATCGCATCGCCGGCCACGTCCGGCGCCACCGCACCACCCTGGTCTTCGTGAACACCCGCAAGATGGCCGAGCGGGTGGCCCACCAGCTGGCCGAGCGGCTCGCCGACCCGGCGCCGGGCGAGCCCCCGTCCGACCGCCCGCTGCGAGTGGCCGCCCACCACGGCAGCCTGTCGTTCGAGCGGCGCCGGGGCGTCGAGGCCCAGCTGCGGGCCGGGGAGCTGTCGGCGCTGGTGGCCACCGCCTCGCTCGAGCTGGGCATCGACGTCGGCCCGGTCGAGCTGGTGTGCCAGATCGGGTCGCCCCGGGCGATCGGCACCTTCTTGCAGCGCGTCGGCCGGGCCAACCACCACCTGACCGGCACGCCGGCCGGCCGCCTCTACCCGCTCACCCGGGACGAGCTGGTGGAGTGCACCGCCCTGCTGTCGGCGGTGCACGCCGGCCGGCTCGACGCGCTGCACCCGCCGGTGGCCCCGATGGACATCCTGGTCCAGCAGCTGGTGGCCGAGGTGGCGGGGGCCGAAGAATGCGACGAGGACGCCCTCTACGAGCTGGTGCGGCGGGCCGCGCCCTATGCCGAGCTGACCCGGGGCGCCTTCGACGAGGCGCTCGACCTGGCCTCGTGGGGGGTGGCGACCGGGCGCGGGCGCCGGGGAGCCCACCTGCACCGCGACCAGGTGAACGGAAAGGTGCGGCCCCGGCGCGGGGCCCGGCTGGCCGCCCTCACCAGCGGCGGGGCCATCCCCGAGACGGGGGACTACCGGGTGGTCCTCGATCCCGAGGGCGTCACCGTCGGGTCGGTCCACGAGGACTTCGCGGTGGAGGCGAACATCGGCGACGTCTTCCTGCTCGGGACCCACTCGTGGCGGGTGCGCCAGGTCGAGGTGGGCACGGTCCGGGTCCACGACGCCGGTGACGCCGCCCCCACGGTGCCCTTCTGGCTGGGCGAGGCGCCCGCCCGGACGGCGGAGCTGTCGGCCGAGGTCGGCTCCCTGCGGGCGGCGGTCGAGCCGTCGCTGGCGGCGGGGGACCTGGCCGGTGCCCGGGCGCTCGTCGGGGGCCGCGCCCGGGTGGACGGGGAGGTCGCCGACCAGGTCGTGACCTATCTGGACGCCGGTCGCGCCGCGCTGGGGGTGCTGCCCACGGCCGATCAGCTGGTGGTCGAGCGGTTCTTCGACGAGAGCCAGGGCACCCAGCTGGTGGTGCACTCGCCCTTCGGCGGCCGGGTGAACCGGGCTTTGGGGCTGGCCCTGCGAAAGCGGTTCTGCGTCTCGTTCGACTTCGAGCTGCAGGCGGCGGCGGACGACGACACGGTGGTCCTCTCCCTGCCCACCCAGCACAGCTTCCCGCTGTCCGACGTGGCGACCATGCTGTCGAGCACCACGGCGCAAGAGGTGCTCACCCAGGCGGTGCTCCAGCACCCGATGTTCGGGGCCCGCTGGCGGTGGAACAGCACCCGGGCCCTGGTGGTACCCCGTTCGCGCAACGGGCAGCGCCGGCCCATCCACCTGCAGCGCATGGAGGCCGAGGACGTGCTGGCGGCCTCGTGGCCCGCCCTCGCCGCCTGCCAGGACAACGCCCCCGCCGGACCGCTCGCCGTGCCCGACGACCTGCTCGTCCGCCAGACAGTGACCGACTGCCTGTGCGAGGCGCTCGACGCGGCGGGCCTCGTCGAGCTCGTGCGCCGGATGGAGACGGGGGCCCTGCGGGTCCACCTCGTCGAGTCGGCCGAGCCCTCGCCCCTGGCCCACGGGATCCTCACCGGCCGGCCGTACACCTTCCTCGACGGGGCGCCGCTCGAGGAGCGCCGGACCCGGGCGGTGCCGCTGCGCCGGGGGCTGGGGGGCGGCGACGCCCTCGGGGTCGGCGCGGCCGAGCTGGCCCCGCTCGACCCGGACGTGGTGGCCGAGGTGCTCGGCCAGGTGGCTCCCCGCCCCCGCGACGCCGACGAGCTGCACGACGTGCTCCTCTCGCTGGTGCGCTGCCGGCCGGTCGCCGAGTGGGCGGACTGGTTCGACCAGCTGGCGGCGACCCGACGCGCCTCGGTGGTCGACGGCACGTGGGTGGCCACCGAGCGCCGCGCCGACGCCGAGCGGCTGGGGGAGGACGACGCCGCAGCAGCCGAGTGCCTGGGCGGCCATCTCGCCGCCGCCGGCCCGGTGGAGCTGGAGGTGCTGATCGGTGACGGGCCCCTGGGGGGCGGCCCGGTGCGGGGGGCCCCGTTGGGGACGCTCCGGGCCCGCACCGCGCTGGCCCGCCTGGTGGGGGCGGGGGTGGCCATCGAGCTCCCCGACGGCCGCTGGTGCGCCCGCCACCTGCTGGTGCGGCTCCACGCCGCCGCCCGGTCGTCGCGGCGGCGCCGGGTGCAGCCGGCGAGCATCGCCGATCTGGTCCGTTTCCTCGGCGAGTGGCAGCACGTCGTGCCCGACGCCCAGCTCGAGGGCCGGGCCGGGGTCCTGCAGGCGGTCACCCAGCTGCAGGGCATCGAGGTGCCGGCGGGGGCTTGGGAGACCGAGGTGCTGGCGGCCCGGGTCCGCGGCTACGACCCGCGCTGGCTCGACGAGCTCTGCCTGTCGGGCGAGGTCACCTGGGGCCGCCTGACCGTGCGTCCGCGCCCCGACGACGACCGGGCCCGGCGGGGGTCGGCGACCCCGTCCCCGGCGACCCCGCTGGCCCTGGTGCGGCGGGAGGACCTGGGGTGGGTGCTCGAGGCGGTGCGCACCGGGGATCCGCCGGCCGACCCCGACGCCGGATCCGCCGCCGACGTCCTGGCCGTGCTGCGCCAGCGCGGCGCCCTGTTCCGGGCCGACTTGCCGGGCGCGACCCGGCGGCTGCCGCTCGAGGTGGACGAGGGGTTGTGGGAGCTGGTGGCCGGCGGGCTGGTCACCGCCGACGCGTTCTCGGCCGTGCGGGCCCTGCTCGCCGCCCGCCGCCGGGCCGCCGCGGCCCGCCGGAGGACCGTCGGCCGCACCCCGAGGGGACGCAGCGCGCTGGGCCGGCACCGGGCCGAGGTGGGCAGCGGCACCGGCGAGGGCCGCTGGTCCCTGCTGCCGGCACCCTCCGATGAGCCAGGTGGGGCGACCGGGGCGTCCGGGGCGCCCGGGGCGTCCGAGCTGCTGGCCGAGGCCGTGGCCGGCCAGCTGCTCGACCGCTGGGGGATGGTGGCGTGGGAGCTCTGGGCGCGCGAGTCGTTCCGGACCCCCTGGCGCGAGGTGCTCCGGGCGCTCCGACGCTTCGAGGCGCGCGGCCTGGCCCTGGGGGGGCGCTTCGTGGCCGGTCTGTCGGGGGAGCAGTACGCGCTGGCCGAGGCGGCCGAGCTCCTGAGCCGAGTGCGGCGCGAGCCCGGCCGCAACGCCCAGATGGCTGTCGCGGCGTCCGACCCGCTCAACGTGACCGGGACCATCGTTCCGGGCCCCAGGGTCCCCGGCGTGCGGCGCCGGGTGGTGGTGTTCCGCGACGGCCAGCACGTCGCCTCGGCATGAGGCCGGTCGACCTCAACGCCGACGTGGGCGAGCTGGCCGCCGGGCCGGGTGTGGAGACCGGCGGGCTCGACCACGAGGGCGCGCTCATCGGATCGGTGTCCAGCGTCCACGTCGCCTGTGGCTTCCACGCCGGCGACGCCCACGTCATGGAGGCCACCATCGTCCGGGCGGTTCGGGCCGGGGTGGCGATCGGCGCCCATCCGTCGTACCCGGACCGGCCGGGCTTCGGCCGCCGCCCCATGTCGATGGCGCCGGCCGAGGTGGCCGAGGACGTGCTCTACCAGCTCGGTGCGCTCGGCGCCCTGGCGCGCCGCCACGGGGTGCGGTTGCGCTCGGTGAAGCCCCACGGCGCCCTGTACCACCGCATGGCGGTGGACGAGCCGTGCACCGCGGCGGTGGCCGAGGCGGTGCGCTCCTATGACGAGGAGCTGGCGCTCGTGCTGGCCGCCGGGTCGGCCGGCCTGGACGTGGTGGCCGACGTCGGCTTGCGGGCGATCGGCGAGGCGTTCTGCGACCGGGCCTACCTGCCCGACGGGTCGCTGGCGCCCCGGTCCCAGCCAGGGGCGGTGTTGACCGACGTCGAGGCGGTCAGCCGCCGGGCCGTGCTGCTGGTGCTCGACGGGGTCGTCGAGACGGTCGAGGGGGGCGAGCTGCGGATCGACCCCGGCACCCTGTGCATCCACGGAGACACCCCGGGGGCCCCGGGGCTGGCGGCCGCGGTCCGGGAGGCTCTCGGCCAGGCCGGCGTGCAGATCGCTCCGCCCCCGAGCAGGTGAGCCCCGAGACGGCGGGCGACCTGCCCCCACCACGGGCGATGGGCGACGCCGCCCTCGTCGTCGACGTGGCCGACGCCACCGCGGCCCGCCGGGTCGCCGACGCCGTCCGGTCCCGGATGGCGCCCCGCCCGCGCGAGGTGATCGGGGGCATCTCGTCGGTGGTCGTGGTCCTTGCCGCGCCACCCGGCGCGGGCGACCTGGCGCAGATCGCGGGCGAGATCGACGACTTCCGGCGGCGCCACGGTGCTCCGGCCGGGACCGGTGCGGGCGATGGCGCGCCATCGGCGCTGGTGGTGGTGCCCACCGCCTTCGACGGGCCGGACCTCGACGAGGTGGCGGCGGTCGCCGGGCTCGACGTGCCGTCGCTGATCGGCGAGCTGACCGGGCGCGAGCTGACGGTGAGCGCGGTGGGGTTCGCTCCGGGCTTCGCCTACCTGAGCGGCCTCAGCCCGGCCCTGGGCGCGATCCCGCGCCGGTCGCGCCCCCGATCCCGGGTCCCCGCCGGGTCGGTCGCCCTGGCGGGCGGGTTCGCCGCGGTCTACCCGCGCCCCTCGCCCGGCGGCTGGCAGCTCGTCGGGCGCACCGGCCTCCGGCTCTTCGATCCCACGAGGCCGCCCTTCGCGCTGCTTGCCCCCGGGGACCGGGTCCGCTTTGAGGTGGCGTCCTCCGAGACGCCGGCCGCAGGTGCCGGGGACCCCGAGGCGGACCGCAGGCCCGGGGCGCGACGCTGGCCGGGACCGGTGTCGGGACCGGCGCCCGACCGACCGGCCCTGACGGTGGAGACCGGCGGGTTCCTCACCACGTTGCAGGACGCCGGGCGCGCCGGCCAGGCCCATCTGGGCGTGCCGGGCTCGGGCCCGGCCGACCCCGTGGCCCACGAGCTGGCCAACCGCCTGGTGGGCAACCACCCCGGTGCCGCCGCCCTTGAGGTCACCGTGCGGGGGCCCACCCTGCGCTTCGCCGAGCGGGCGCTGGTGGCCGCCGTCGGGGGCGATCCCGAGCTCGAGCTGGACGGCCACTGGGCCGGTGCCGACCGGGTGGTCCCCGTCGAGGGGGGGCAGCGGCTGCAGCTGCTCGGCACCCGCTCGGGCGCCCGCAGCTATCTCGCCGTGGGTGGCTCCCTCGACGCCGTCGGGACCATGGGCAGCTGCGCCACCGACATCCTGTCGGGCCTCGGTCCGCCCCCCCTGCAGGCGGGGGACCGGCTCGGGATCGGCGACCGACCGGGCCCGCCGGCCGACCACGTGGTCTGGTCGCGCCTGGCACCGCGCTACCCGGCCGACGGCCGGTACGTGCTCCGGGTCGTCGTGGGACCCGACCACTCGTGGTTCGCCCCCGGGCTCGAGGAGCGGCTGGGCTCCGTGCGCTTCGCCGTGGAAGCCGACAGCGACCGGGTCGGGCTGCGGCTGGCGCCGCTGGAGCCACCCGGCGGGCTCGCCCGGCGCCCCGGCGAGGTGGCGTCGAAGGGGATGGTGACCGGCGCCGTGCAGGTGCCCGAGTCGGGCCGCCCGGTCGTCCTGCTCCCCGACCACGCCACGCTGGGGGGCTACCCCGTGGTGGCCGTGGTGATCCGGGCCGACCTCCACCTCCTCGGGCAGTGCCGCCCCGGCGACGAGGTGCGCTTCGAGCCGGTCGGGCTCGACGCCGCGGCGGCGGCCTTCGGAGCCCTGCGGCGATCGGTCGACGGTGCCCTGGAGGGGCGCTACCCGGTCACGCCGGGCTGAGCCGGGGTGAAGCTCCGGCCCCGGCTCACGGCCGACCCGGAGCGGCGGGGCCCGCCTTGCTCGCCCGAACCCGGCGCGCTCGGGCCGCCGGGACGGTGGGGGAGGGAGCCTTGCCGGCCGCGGCCTTGGACGGAGCCCGGGCGGGGGCGTTGCGGGCCGGAGTCTTGCGGGCCGGAGTCTTGCGGGCCGGAGTCGCCGACGCAGTCTTGCGGGCCGGAGCCCCGCGGGGAGGAGCCTTGCGAGCGGCCGCCTTGGACGCGGGAGCGTTGGCCGGAGCCCCGCGGGGAGGAGTCTTGCGGCCGGCAGCCTTGGATGCGGGAGCGTTGGCCGAAGCCGTTCGAGTGGCCGTCCGCGGCGGGCGCACCGCCGGAGCCGATCGGTCGGACCTCGGGCGGGTCGGCGGACCGGAGGTCCCCGTGGCCGGTGTCCTGGTGGTCGCTGAGCCGTCGCTCGCGCGGTTGCTCGAGCCGTTGGCCGAGGCGTTGGCCGACCGGATCGGCGAGCTGGCTGTCGCACCGTTGGCCGAGCGCCTCGTCCCGTTCGCGGTCCCGGTCGCCGATCCGTTCGCCGGTTCGTTGGTCGGTCCGGTGAGGGGGGGCAGGGTCGCGATCGGTGACACTGCTGCGGCCGCCCGGCGGTCCATCAGTTCGGCCAGGTCCTCCCACTCGCCGCCACGCAGGACCTGCAGGCGGCCCGGCAGCTCGGCGAGGAGCGACGCCGCCTCGGCGCGGTAGCGCTCGGCGATGCCGCCCATGGCGAAGACGGTCAACGCCGGAAGGGAGCGGTCGAGGTCGGTGGCCGCTCCGAGCAGGGCGGCCGTGGCCACCTCGGCGTCCTGCATCAGGCCGAGCTTGTCCTGCAGTCGGGCCAGCCGTTGGGCGAAGCGGGTGGCCCGCCGGCCGTAGAGCGCCTCGGTGAACTCCAGCGTGTAACGGAGCCGCTTGCAGCGGATCCGGAGCCGGTGGAAGTCCTCGGCCAGGCCGCTGGCGGCGGCCCGACGGGCGGCACGGGTGACCGCCCGATGGCGCCGGCGCACCAGCTCGGGTGCGCTGACCGCGGCCGGGGAGCGAGCAGCCGCCGACCGGCGTGACGGCCCCTGGCGGGCAACCGCCGAAAGCTCCGATACCAGGCGCTCCCAGCGGGCGGAGTCGAGGGCCTCGAGCAGCGCGGCGCGGTGGTGTCGGCGGGTGTTGTCGAGCACGAGGCGGAGCTGGTCGAGTGGCCGTCCGAGCCCGGCCGACTCGGCCCACCTGGCGACCCATCGCTCCATCTCGTCGAGGCGGCCCAACTGGACGTCGAGGTCCCGCACGTCACCCAGCACGCTGGCGATCCACCCCACCTCGCCGTGGAGGTGGGTGGCGCGCGCCGGCAACGCCTCGGCGAACAGCTCCAGCGCCGCCCGGAGCCGCCGCGTGGCGACCCGCATGTCGTGCAGCTCCTCGGGGTCCTCCCCCAACCGGGTGCCCGGCTCGTGGGCGCTGATGGCGACCAGCTGGCGGCGGATGGTGGCGAACGCCAACTCGCCCAGCGTGGCGGCGGGGCCGGTCGACAGCGGCCCGAGGTCCGGCGGCCCAGGCACCCCGACGCCCACCGCGAGCAGCCCGGCGGCGAACTTGGAGAGGGAGGCCACCCGCAGGCCGCTGGACGACCGGAGCTCCTCGACCAGGGCGAGCGCCAGCGAGCGACGTTGGGGCTCCGCGGGCTCGATCGCGGTGACCTGCACCCGCCGCAGGTGCACCGGCGGGCCGCCGGCGACGACGATCGCCGTATCGTCGAGCAGGACCTCGAGGAGGGGCACGCCGGCGCAGCGCACGACGAACGGTCGCCGGTGGGTCCGGACCTCGAGGATCTGCACCGGGGGCCGCCGCCCGATCACCGCGCCGACCCGAGGCCCGACGCGAGGAGCCGCCCGGACGGCGCTCACCGCCCCGTCGCTCACCGGCTCGGTGACGTCGGCGCTGGACGGACCGCCGGACACCAGCTCGGTGATGGGGCGAAGGGTGACCGTGTGGCGGCGGCCGTGCCGGCGGACCCGGAGCGAGAACCCGGCCCGCCCGATCCGCCAGTCCTCGGTGTCGAGGTACCGGTCGACCAGGCGCACCGACGGTCCGGCCTGGGTGGCCAGAGTCCCGGCGTCGTGCTCCGCCGCCCGCAGCGGCAGGCCCGCCAGCCAGCGCTCGGCCGGGCGGAGGTCGAGGGCGTCGAACTGCCAGCTGAGTGGCCGCCCGGTGATCTCGGCCGGACCGCTCAGCATCCGAGCAGGCTATCCCGCCGGTCGGCGCGCACCTCCCAGGTGGACGGGTGCGGGTACCGAGGTCATGCGCCCCGCACGTGGCCCTCGTCGGTAGGCTCGCCGGTAGTGCTGCACGGCCGGATGGCGACCCTTGGGACCGACGGCGAGGAGCCGGTGGTGGAGGGCCCGACCGTCCAGGCCGCCGGGGGCTTGCTGGTGCGTCGGGGTCGGGGTGGGACCGAGGTGGCGGTGGTGCACCGCCCGGTCCACGGGGACTGGTCCTTTCCCAAGGGCAAGCTCGAGGCAGGGGAGTCGTTCGAGGACGCGGCACTGCGGGAGGTGCGGGAAGAGACCGGCATGTGGTGCCGCCTCGGCCGGTTCCTCGGTCACGTCGAGTACCGGGACCGCAAGGACCGTCCCAAGGTCGTCGCCTACTGGACGATGGAGCCCGAGGTGGGGTCCTTCACCCCCAACGCCGAGGTCGACGAGCTGCGTTGGGTCGGCCTCGGCGCGGCGGGCGCCCTGCTGTCCTACGAGCGCGACCGGCTGCTCCTCGACCTGCTCGACCGCCCCGACCCCACGGGTCTGGCCGACCGCCCCGATCCAGGTGATCCCGCCGGCGCCGGTTCCCCCACCGGCTGATCGACGGCCCGGCCCTCACCCCCAGGACAGGGTGAGGTCCTTCACGTGCCGGAGCCCGGGGGGGTACTCGAGCTGCTCGTGGCCCGGCTTGATCCGGTACTCGGGGATGCGCCGATGCCACTCGCGCAGGGTGATCCGCAGCTCCCGTCGCGCCAGGTGGGATCCGAGGCAGCGGTGCACGCCGGCCCCGAAGGCGATGTGGGGGTTCACCTCGCGGTCGAACCGGACGTCGAAGGGATCCTCGAAGGCGGACGGGTCGACGTTCGCCGCCCCGTAGCTGACCAGCACGGCGGTGCCGACGGGGCACCGATCGCCGGTGGGCAGGTCGACGTCCTCGGTCGACATCCGGGGAACGCCGCTCGGGACCGGGCTCTCCCAGCGCAGCAGCTCCTCGACCGCCGAAGGGATGATCGCCGGGTTCTCGACGATCCGTCGCTGGTGGTCGGGATGGGTGGCGAGAAAGGCGTAGAAGCACGTGAGCGCGTCGCTCACCGTGTCGAGCCCGGCGATGAGGAACAGGAAGGCGATGTCGAGGATGTCGTCGGACGACAGCTTCTCCCCGCCCACCTCGGCCCCGAGGAACCGGCTGATGATGTCGTCGGTGGGCTCCACCGTGCGCTCGGCGATCAGGGTGCCGAAGTACTGGTAGATCTCCTCACCGGTGGCGCGCATCACCTTGGTGCGCACCGCGAGGTCGAGGAGGGCGTCGGGCTCGAACTTCTCGGGGTGCAAGATGCCGTCGCGCAGCCGGAGGAACATTCGTAGCTGGTCCTCGGGCAAGCCGAGCAGCCCGAGGAACACCGACGAGGGGAAGAGCTCGGCGTACTCCTCGGAGAAGTTGCACTCGCCCCGGTCGATGAACGAGTCGATGAACCCGTTCACCCGCCGGGTGATGTCGTCTTCCTGCTCGTCCATCCGGCGGGGGGTGAACAGCGGATCGAGCAGCTTGCGGTATTTGGAGTGGTTGGGCGGATCGACGTTGAGGGGGATGAGGGGCCGGACGTTGCCCAGGTTCATCTCGACCCTCGACGAGAACAGGTCGGGATTGCGGAGCACGAACTCGGTGTTGGCCCGGCTGTAGCTGAGCCCCACCCCGTCCATGGGACAGGCGTAGCCTCCCTGCTCGATCAGTTGCCGATAGGTGGGCTGGGGATTGGCCAGGTCGAACATGGCCCGCAGGACCGGCTCGGAGGGGTCGGGTTGCCCTTCGCCACCGGCCGGCCGGGCGAACCCGCCCGCTCGTGGCGGCCCCGGCGCCCCCGACGATGTCGTTGGCGGTGTGTCGGCCATGCGCTCCCCCCGAACTCCGATCCCGCGGGCACGGTAGCACCCGTCCGGCGCGTCCCGGCGGGCGACACCCGATGACGCCTGCCCGGCGGCCGGCAGCGCCCTCTGCCGAGCCCACCGCCGAGTCGGTTCGGTGCCTCGCCGGTTCGGTGCCTCCCGAGCTGACCGACCGTCACTGACCGAGCGTCAGCCGATCGACGTCGGTCCGGCCACCTTCAGCTGGGCCCCGGTCGTGTAGCTGGCGGCGTCGCTGGCCAGGTAGACGACGGCACCGGCCATCTCCTCGGGCTCACCGATGCCCTCGGGGATCGAGGCCCAGAACCGGGTCACGTCGGTGCGGAACGCCCCCGGGATCACGGTGTTCACCCGGACCTTGCGCCCCCACGCCGCGACGAAGCCCTTCGCCATGATGTTCAGCCCCGCCTTGGCGGCGCCGTAGGGGATCGTGTTGACCCCCGGGGCGAGGGACGCCAACGTGCTCAGGTTGATGATCGAGCCGCCGTCGCCCTCGAACATCCGGGTGCCGAACTCCACCGTCATCTTGAACGGCCCCTTCAGGTTGACCCCGACCACCTTCTCCCAGTACTCCTCGGTGACCTCGCGCAGGTCGTCGTAGAGCGGCGACATTCCGGCGTTGTTCACCAGGATGTCGACCTTTCCCATGATCCCCCAGGCCTCTTCGGCGAACGGTGCGATCTCGTCCCAGTGGGCCACGTGGAGGTGCCGGGGGACGACCCGGCGTCCGGTGGACTCGGTGATCTCGCGGGCCGCCTGCTCGAGGGTCTCGAGATGACGGCTGGCGATGATCACGTCCGCGCCGGCCTCGGCCAGTCCCTGCGAGATGGCGCGGCCGATCCCTCGACCGCCGCCGGTGACCACCGCCACACGGCCCGACAGATCGAACATCTCGGCCAGCTTCGTCACGGCCGTCCCCCTCCCCTCGTGCGCCCCCGGGTGCGCGCCGCCGATCGGACCCGACGGCCGGCGTCTCGCACGTTAGCGGGGGACCGCGGCGCCGGGCCCGAGGTGGTCGGTGCGCCAGGATGCGGCCCCCCGATGTGGTCGGTGGGCCACGATGCGGCCCCCCCGATGTGGGCCGGAGAACCAGGGAGTGGCACACCGGTTGCCTACGATCGGGAGATGGGCGGACGGGTCGAGTGGGTGGGGTACGGCCGTCCGGCCGCCCAGGCGCTGCGATCCGAGCTGGTGGCGGCCAAGGCCACCGAGCCCCTCTCGCCGGTCACCGTGGTCGTCGACTCCAACCACGTGGGCGTGGCCACCCGCCGGCTGCTGGGCGCCGGCGCGCTCGGTCCGGTGGCCGGGGGAGCCGGCCTGGCTGCGGTCAACTTCCTCACCCCGTACCGGCTGGCCGAGTTGCTGGGAGCGGCGGCGCTGGCCCGAGCCGGTCGCCGCCCCATCTCGACGCCGGTCGTCGCGGCGGCGCTCCGGGCGGCGCTGGCCGAGGCGCCCGGGGTCTTCGCACCGGTGGCCCAGCACCCGGCGACCGAGCGAGCATTGATCGCCGCCTACCGCGAGCTGCGTGACCTCTCGGAGGGTTCCCTGGCCGCGCTGGCGGCGGCCGGCCCCCGGGCGGGGGACGTGGTCCGGCTCCACCGGGCGGCGCGCCAGCGGACCGCGGCCGCCTGGTACGACGAGCAGGACCTGGCCGAGGCGGCGGCGGTTGCCGCCGGGGCGGGGGTGGCCGAGCTGGGCCGGTTGATCGTCTACCTGCCCCAGCGCCTCTCGCTGCCGGCCAGCCGGCTGCTGGCTCGACTCTCGGCCCGCTCGCCACTGGTGGTGCTCGCCGGGACGACCGGGGATCCTCGGGCGGACGCCGACGTCGTGCGGTCGGTGCGCCGCCTGGTACCCGACACTGGCGGCGGCCCCGGCCGCGTCGAGCCCGCCGGCGCCGCGCCCGACGCCGGAGAGCGGGCTGCCCCGCTCGCGCTGGGGCGGGTGATGTCGGTGGTGGGTCCGGAGCGGACCCGGATCGTCACCGCCTCGGACAGCGACGACGAGGTGCGGGCGGCGGTCCGCGCCATCGTGGACGCGGCGCGCCGCGGTGCCCCGCTGGACAAGATGGCCGTCCTCTACGCCGGCCCGGCCCCTTACGCCCGGCTGCTCCACGAGCAGCTCGAGGCGGCCGGCATCGCCCACAACGGCTCGAGCGTCGTCGCCCTGACCGCCCGGTTGGCCGGCCGGACGCTGCTGGGGCTGCTGGCGCTGTCGGCGGGGGACTTCCGGCGCGACGACCTGTTCGTGTGGCTGGCTGGATCCCGGGTCCGGCGGTCGAACCGGCCGGTACCGGTCGCCCGGTGGGAGCGGATCTCGCGTGCGGCCGGCGTGGTGGCGGGAGCCGACCAGTGGGACCGTCGCCTGGCCGCGTTCGCCCAGCGGTCGGCGGCCGAGGCCGACCTCGCGGCCGCCGACCCGACGGCGCCACCGTGGCGGGCCGAGCGTGCCCGCGCCGATGCGGCGAGCGCCCTCGAGCTGCGCGGCTTCGTGGCGGGGCTGATCGGCGAGCTGTCCCGGGCAGCCGCTCGCCCCCGGCGGTGGGCCGACCGGTCCAGCTGGGCCCGCCGGCAGCTCGAGACCCTGCTCGGCCCCGACGCCGAGCACGCCGACTGGCCCCCGGTCGAGCGGCGGGCGGTCGAGCGGGTCCACCGGGCGCTCGACCGGCTGGGGGGCCTCGACGAGGTCGAGGCGCCGGTCGGGCTGGACGCGTTCACCCGGACCCTCGAGGAGGAGCTCGAGTCGGACCTCGGCCGGGTCGGCCGGATCGGGGAAGGGGTGCTGGTCGGGCCGATCGCCATGGGCGTCGGCCTCGATCTCGAGCTGGTGATCGTGGTCGGGCTGGCCGAGGGGCTCTTCCCGTCACCCACCCGCGACGACTCCCTGCTCCCCGACCACGAGCGGCGGGTCGCCGGGGACGAGCTGAGCCTGCGGGCCCAGGGCGTCGAGCGCGAGCGCCGCCACCTGCTGGCCGCCCTGGCGGCGGGCGAGCGGCACCTGCTGTGCGTGCCCCGGGGCGACCTGCGCCACAGCAGCGAGCGGGTCCCGTCGCGCTGGGTGCTCGAGGTGGCGGGCGCGCTGGCCGGCCGGCCGATGCGCTCCGCCGACCTGGCGGCCGCCGCGGCGCCGTGGATCGAGCACGTCGCGTCCTTCGACGCCGGCCTGCGCCGGGGCGCCTTCCCGGCCAGCGAGCAGGAGTATCGCCTGCGCCAGCTCATGGCCCGGGCATCGGGAGCCCCGGCGCGCACGCTGCCCCCGGGGGTGGCCGACCCGGTCCTGGTGGCCGGGGCGGACGCCCTGATGGCTCGGCGCAGCGACCGCTTCACCCGCTTCGACGGCAACCTCGCCGGCCTGCCCGTCCCCTCGCCGGCTGATCGACCCACGTCGGCGACCCGCCTGGAGGGCTGGGCGGCCTGCCCGTTCGCCTACCTGCTGCGCGACGTGCTGGGCGTCCAGGAAGTCGAGAACCCCGAGGACCACCTCCAGATCACCGCGTTGGACCGCGGGTCCCTGGTGCACGAGGTGCTCGAGCGCTTCGTCGCCGAGTCCCTCGCACTGACACCCGACCGGCGCCCGGTCGCCGGCGCCCCCTGGGGGCCCGCCGACCGCCGCCGCATGGTCGAGGTGGCCGAGGAGGTCTTCGCCGACTACGAGGCGCGCGGGCTCACCGGGCGTCCCCTGTTCTGGCGGCGCGACCGACGTCGGATCGTCGCCGACCTTCATCGCTGGTTGCGCGAGGACGGCGAGCATCGGGCGTTCCACCGGACCCGCCCGATCGCCGCCGAGCTGGCCTTCGGCCTTCCGGGGACCGAGCTGGGCCCGGTGGCGTTGCGCCTGGCCGACGGCCGCCAGGTTCGGTTCCGGGGCAAGGCCGACCGACTCGACGTCGATCCCGACGGCCGGTTGCACGTGGTGGACTACAAGACCGGCAGCACGCGGGACTACGCCGGGCTGAGCGAGACCGACCCCGACCTCGGGGGGCGCAGGCTGCAGCTGGCGGTCTACGGCCAGGCGGCACGCCAGAGCCGGGGCGACCCGACGGCCCCGGTGGCGGCCGAGTACTGGTTCGTCTCGACGGCCGGGAAGTTCGAGCGGGTCGGCTACCCGGTGACACCCGAGGTGCTCGAGCGGGTCGGGCAGACGCTGGCGACCGTCGTGCGGGGGATCGAGCAGGGGGTCTTCCCGAGCCATCCCTCGGCGTCGAGCACCACGCCATGGATCGAGTGCCCCTACTGCGACCCCGACGGCCTCGGGGTGGTCGAGCTTCGGGACCAGTTCGAGCGCAAAGCCGCCGACCGGTCGATGGCGCCGTTCGTCGAGCTGATCGGGTCCCCGGCGGACGAGCCGGCCGAGCCCGAGCCGGCCGAGCCCTCCGAGTCCCAACGGGCGTCGAGGTGACCGGTCGCGCCGACGGGGCTGCGCCGGGGCGAGGACGCGCGGTGGGTGAACCGCCGCCCGACGCGCCGGCCCGCCTGCGCATCGAGCGCGATCTGCAGAGCACGCTCGTCGTGCAGGCCGGGGCGGGTTCGGGCAAGACGACCGCGCTGGTGGGCCGGGTGCTCGCGCTCGTGACCGGCGGCCGGGCCGAGCTGCGGTCGATCGCGGCGATCACCTTCACCGACAAGGCGGCGGCCGAGCTGCGCGACCGGATCCGTGAGGAGCTCGAGCGTCGGGTGGCGCAATCCGGCGACGGCCCGGCGGACGAGGTCGTGGCAGCCCGCTGCGCCGTCGCGCTCGAGCAGCTCGACGGTGCGGCCATCGGCACCCTGCACGCCTTCGCGCAGCGGATCCTGGTCGAGCATCCGATGGAGGCCGGTCTGCCGCCCCGCCTCGAGGTCCTCGACGAGGTCAGCTCCGCCGTGGCGTTCGACCGGCGGTGGGTGACCTTCCGCGAGCAACTCCTCACCGATCCGCGCCTGGCCCGGTCGATCCTCTTGCTCCTGGCGAGCGGCGTGCGTCCCGACGCGCTGCGGGTGCTGGCCCAGACCTTCGGCGAGAACTGGGACCTGGTGGCCGAACGGGTGCCGAGCGACGCGCCCGAGCCGCCGCCCGTCCACCGGCTGCTGGGCCCGGTGCTGCTCGACCTCGAGGCGATCTGCGCCGAGCCGTGTGACGACGACGGCGACCTCCTCCGGGTCCGGCTCGACGACATCGCCCGCTACGCGAGCGCGTTGTGGGCGATCGAGGACGAGCTCGACCTGCTGGAGGCCCTGGGGGAGAAGTCCCCCGTCGACCGACCCGGGTTCCGGGTGGGCAACATCGGCAAGAAGGCGGCCTACGGGTGCGACCTCGCCGCCCTGCGCGAGCGGGTCCGGGCGGCCGGCGACGCGCTCGAGGCGGTCCGTACGGGGGTGGCGGCGGACTGCGCCCGGCGGATCGGCGGCGCACTCGGGCGCTTCACCCTCGAGGCGGCGGCCGAACGGCGACGGGCCGGTGAGCTCGAATTCCACGACCTGTTGGTGCTGGCGCGGGCGTTGCTCACCGACCCGGTCCACGGGGCCGCGGTCCGCTCGGCCCTGCACCGCCGGTACGCCTATCTCCTCCTCGACGAGTTTCAGGACACCGATCCCATCCAGGTCGAGCTCGCCGTGCGCATCGCCGCCCTCGATCCGCACCAGCCGGCCGCCGGGTCGGCCCGCTGGACCGACGTGCCGGTGGCGCCGGGCCACCTGTTCATCGTCGGCGACCCCAAGCAGTCCATCTACCGGTTCCGCCGGGCCGACGTGGCCACCTTCTTGACCGCGGCCGGGCGCTTCGGCGACGAGGGCGGCGCGGTGGAGCTGACGGCCAACTTCCGGACCGCCGCCCCGATCGTCGACTGGGTCAACGCCACCTTCGCCGCCCTGCTGGGCGAGCCCGACGACGTCGACACCCCGGTGCCCTCCCAACCGGCCTTCGTGGCCCTCCGGCCCACCCGGTCGGCGATGGTCCCAGGCCCCGCCGTCGCCGTGCTCGGTCGGACCGAGCACGGGGCGCGGGCGCGGGCCGACGAGCTGCGCAGCGCCGAGGCCGACGACGTGGCGGCCACCATCCTGCGGATCGTGGCCGAGGGGTGGGCGGTCGACGCCGGCGCCGGGGCGTCCCGGGCCGCCCGGCTGGGCGACGTGGCGGTGCTCGTGCCGTCGCGCACCTCCCTGCCGTTCTTGGAGGCGGCGTTCGACCGCGCCGGCATCGCCTTCCGGGCCGAGTCGAGCGCGCTGGTGTACTCGAGCCGGGCGGTGCGGGACCTGCTGACCGTGCTGCGCGCCGTCGACGATCCGAGCGACGACCTGCAGATCGTTTCCGCCTTGCGGACGCCGCTCCTCGGGTGCGGGGACGATGACCTGTTCCGGTTCCGCTGGGAGCGCTCGGGGCGATGGAGCTACCTGGCCGAGCAGCCAGGATCGGTGCCGGCCGACGACCCGGTGCGCACGGCGCTCGGGTACCTGCGCGTCCTGCACGAAGCGCGTCATTGGCTGGCTCCCTCCGAGCTGCTCGACCGCATCGCCCGGGACCGGCGTGCGTACGAGCTCGGGTTCGTCGAAGGGCGGCCGAGGGACGTGTGGCGGCGGCTGCGGTTCGTCGTGGACCAGGCCCGCCAGTGGACCGAGGCCACGGGGGGCACGTTGCGCCAGTACCTGCGGTGGGTGCGCCAGCAGACGGCCGAGGGTGCCCGGGTCGCCGAGGCGGTCCTCCCCGAGACGGACGACGACGCGGTCCGCGTGATGACCATCCACAGCGCCAAGGGGCTGGAGTTCCCCGTCACGATCCTGTCGGGCACCTCCACCGCGCCCGGCAACCGTCCGGCCGCCGCCCAGGTGGTCTTTCCGGCGAACGGCCCCGTCGGCTACCGGATGGGCAAGAACGTGGTCACCGACGAGTACCTCGAGTGGGCGCCCGTCGACGAGCAGATGGGCCTGCACGAGCGCATGCGGTTGCTCTACGTGGCGTGCACCCGGGCACGCGACCACCTCGTGGTCTCGCTGCACCGCCGGGCCCGGGCCAAGGAGCCCAGCCGGGGGCGGCGCACCAACGCCGAGCTGCTGTTGGCCGGGATGGGCGAGGTGATCGACGCGCTGCCCGACGCGGTGCCCGACGGGTCGGTGCCCCACCCGCCGGGCGCGCCGGCGGCGGCCGACGCGCCGCCGCCGTTCGCCGCCTGGGAGGCCGAGCGGACGGCGGCCCTGGCCACGGCGTCTCGCCGCACCGCGGTGGCGGCGACGGCGCTGGGCGAGGACGGCCGGCTCGACGCCGGGCACGAGCCCGACGCCGGGCTCGACAAGGGGCCCCGCGATCTCGACCTGCCGCCCTGGTTGAAGGGACGGTACGGCACCTCGGTCGGCCGGGCGGTCCACGGGGTCCTCCAGACCGTCGACCTCGGGTCGGCGCCGCCGGGCGATCCGGGCCTCGACGCCGCCGTGCGGGCCCAGTGCGAGGCCGAGGCGGTGGTCGACCGCACCGAGGACGTCCGGCGGCTCGTCGCCGGGGCCCTCCGCTCGCCCTCGGTGCGCGACGGCGCTCGATCGCCCCACTGGCGCGAGGTCTACGTCTGCACCCCGGTCGGCGACCGGCTGCTGGAGGGCTACATCGACCTGCTCTACCGGACCCCGGGGGGGCTGGTGGTGGTCGACTACAAGACCGCCGCCTCGTCGGACCCGGCCGAGCTGGACCGCCGGGTCGACACCTACCGGTCGCAGGGCGCCGCCTACGCCCTGATGGTCGGGGCGGCGACCGGCGAGCGGGTCGCCCGGGTGACCTTCGTGTTCCTCACGCCCGACGGTCCGCGCGAGCGGCATCTCGACGACCTGGTGGCGGCGGTGGCCGACGCTCGGGCGCTGGTCGACGCCGGGGGCGCCATCGCGCCCGGTTGACGCCGCCCGGCGCGGGGCCGGGCGCCCGGTTTAAGGGGCCCGCAGGGGCGTCTCGCTCGTCCCCACCGGCGGCCCGGGTCAGTCCAGCGCGATGCGGCGGGTCAGCCGGACCGACTCGAGCAGGCGGCGGTCGTGGGAGATCACGACGAGCGTGCCGTCGTAGCCGTCGAGGGCCGACTCGAGCTGCTCGATCGCCGGCAGGTCGAGATGGTTGGTCGGCTCGTCGAGCACCAGCAGGTTCACCCCCAGTGCCTGAAACGTGGCCAGCTCGGCCCGGGTCCGCTGGCCCGGCGAGAGGGTGGGGCTCGGACGGTCGACCTCGTCGGCCCCGAGACCGAACTTGGCGAGGAGGGACCGGGTGGCCGAGCGGTCGAGGTGGCAGCGCAGGGCCAGCGAGTCGGCCACCGACCGCTCCGGGTCGAGCCCGCCCCGGGCCTGCCCGAGCTCGCCGACCACCACGCTCGGACCGAGCCACCTGGTGCCGCCGGCCAGGGGGATCCGACCGAGGAGGGCCGCCACGAGGGTGGACTTGCCCGCCCCGTTGGGGCCGGTCAGCGCCACCCGGTCCGCCCAGTCCAGCTGGAGGTCGATCGGCCCGAGCCGGAAGGTGCCCCGCTCGACCACCGCCGCGTCGAGCCGGGCGACGATCGAGCCCGCCCGGGGCGCTTGCTCGATCGTGTAGCGCAGCTGCCAACCCTCCCACGGCTTGTCCACCACCTCCATCGACTGCAGGGCGCGCTGGGTCCGCCTCGATCGCGACGCCAGCTGCTCGGTCCGCTCGATCCGGAAGGCCCGTTGGGCACGGTCGTTGTCGCGGGGGGACTTCTGCTCGCCCCGGACCCCCTTGGTCGCCCACTCCCGCTCCCGCCGGGCCCGGGCGGTGAGCTCGCGTCGCTGGGCCTCGTAGACGGCGTAGTCGTCCTCGGCGTGGCGGCGGGCCGTGGCCCGCTCGGCCAGATACGACGACCAGCCGCCCCCGTAGAGGCGGCCACGGTGGTCGTGCTCGTCGATCTCGAGCACCGAGGTGACGGTGCGGTCGAGGAAGTCGCGGTCGTGCGACACGATGACCATGGCCCCGTGGCGGCGCTCCACGAACGAGCGCAGCAGGTCGATCCCCTCGAAGTCGAGGTCGTTGGTCGGCTCGTCGAGCAGGGTGATGTCGAAGCGCGAAAGCATGACGGCGGCGAGCGCCGCCTTGGCGGCCTGGCCGCCCGACAGCTCGGCCGTCGGCCGGTCGCCGAGGGTCCCGATGCCGAGCGAGCCGAGGAGCTCGTCGATCCGTGCGTCGAGCTCGGGGCCGGCCAGGGCCGTCAGGCGGTCCAGGGCGTCGCTGTAGCGCCCGTCGGCGCCGGGTCGGCCCGCCGCGAGGTCCGACGCCGCCGCGCCCAGGGCCGCCTCGGCCGCCGCCACGCCGGTGCGGCGGAGCAGCAGCTCGCGGACCGTCTCGCCCGGGACGGCCGCGGGCTCCTGGGCGAGGAGGCCCACCGTGGCACCGGGGGGATCGGTGCGGACCGCCCCGCGCTCGGCGGCGATCGATCCGGCGAGCACCTGCAGCAGGGTGGACTTGCCGACCCCGTTGGGTCCCACGACCCCGATGCACGAGGCCGGGGCGATGGTGACCGAGACCCCGCCGAGGACGGTGCGCCCGGCCCGCGCGGCGACCAGGTCCGTGGCGACGAGGGTGGCGGAGGAGGAGGGGGCCATCGGTCAGGGGATGTCGACGATGACCTTGCCCACCGCGCCCGCCTCGACGGCGTCGTGGGCCTGGGCGATGTCCTCCAGCGCGAAGTGCCGTTCGGGCAGCCCGCGCAGCTCGCCCGCCGCCAGCGCGTCGCCGATGGCGACGACGGCGGCGTCGAGCATGGCCGGGGTGAGGCCGTAGACGAGGACGTAGCGGATCGTGACGTTGCCGGTCATGAGGCGCCGGGTGGGCAGGACAGGGTCGGGGTTCTCGCTGGCGTAGCTGACGATCACGCCGTGGGGGCGGAGCACCGCCAGCGAGGCCTCGAGGTTGGCGCCGAGGGCGACGTCGACCACCCGGTCCACCCCGTCGCCGGCGGCCGCCTGCAGGCGCTCGAGGAAGTCGGGCGCCCGGTAGTTGACGATGGCGTGCGGCCCGGCGGTGGCCGCCACGGCGGCCTTGTCGGACGAGCTGACGGTGGTGAGCACCCGGGCGCCGGCCAGGCGGGCCAGCTGGACCGCGGCGTGGCCGACCGCCCCCGCCCCTCCGGTCACCAGCACCCGCCGTCCGGAGATGGGCCCGTCGGCGAACAGGCACCGGTGGGCGGTGACGAAGGGGATCCCGAGCCCGGCGCCCTCGCCGTACGAGACACCGTCCGGCAACGGGCGCGCGGCCTCGGCCGGCACGCAGGTGTAGGTGGCGGCGGTCCCGTTGGGCCGCCCCGCGGCAGCCAGGTGCACCCAGACCCGCTGGCCCACCCGGCCCGGGTCGACCCCCTCGCCGACCGCGTCGACCTCGCCCGCACCGTCCTGGTTGGGGATCTGCCAGCCCGCTGGCGGGGCCCCGCCGCCCTGACGGGACTTCCAGTCGGTCGGGTTCACCCCCGAGGCCCGCAGCCGGACGCGGACCTCGCCCGGCCCGGGCACCGGGTCCGGGACGTCGACCACCCGCAGGACCTCGGCCGCCGGCCCCCGTTCGGTGTACACAGCCGCTCGCATGGGTCCTCCTCTCCCGCCCCGCCGCTCCCCCCGCACGGTAGCGACGGGGCGGTAGGGAGGGTAGAACCGGGTCATGACCGCCAAGATGACCATCGACGAGGTGCTGTCGTTCCTCGGCTCGACGCCCCCGCGCACCGGGGTGCTGGCCACCACCCGGGCCGACGGGACCGCGCACGCGGTGCCCGTCTGGTACGTGCCCGACGACGACGGGTCGGTGGTCTTCACCACCGGCGCCGGCAGCGTGAAGGGACGGAACCTCCGCCGCACCGGACGGGCCGCGTTCTGCGTGGAGGACCCGCAGCCGCCCTTCTCCTTCGTGACGTTGGAGGGCCCGGTGGACCTCAGCGAGGACCTCGACGAGCTCGTCCGCTGGGCGCACCGGCTCGGGGCCCGGTACATGGGCGAGGAGCGAGGGGCGGAGTTCGCGGCCCGCAACGGCGTCCCGGGCGAGCTGCTGGTCCGGCTGACCCCGCTCAACGTGGTCGGGCTGCGCGACCTGGCCGATTGAGGACCGGCGGATTGCGGACGGGCCGATGGCCGGTCCGCCCCGATGGCCCGTCCGCGCCGGGCGCCGGATCGATCAGCCGGCGTCGCTGCCGACGTGGAGCAGCTCGCCGTTGCGCGACTCGTCGGCGATCAGCGAGAACGCCGCCTCGGCGTTCTCCTCCAGCGAGGGCAGCCGGCCGATCATCGGCTCGAGCAGGGCCGGGGGGAGCTGTCGCAGCATGTCGGTGAGGGCCCCGGGGGCCAGCAGGTTGACCCGGATGCCGAAGCCCACCAGCTCCTGGGCCAACGTCATGCTGAGGCCGACCAGCCCGCCCTTGGCGGCGGCGTAGGAGGAGAAGCCGATCGTCCCGCTCACCCCGGCGCCCGACGTCACGTTGACGATGCAGCCCCGACCGGCCTTCTTCATCGCCGGGACCAGCTCGCGGATGAACCAGAAGGGGGCGGTCAGGTTGACGAGCAGGGACTCGTTCCACTCCTCGTCGGTCACCCTCGTGATGGCGGTGCGAGGGGCGATGGCGGCGTTGTTGACGAGGATGTCGATCGTCCCCACCTCGCGGGCGGCCCGCTCGCACAAGGCCCGCACCTGGGCCAGGTCGGCCTGGTCGGCGGCCATGGGCACCGCGCCGGGGATCTCCGCCGCCACCCGGGCGCAGTCCTCCGCCCGCCGCCCGTTGACGATCACCGTGGCTCCGTCCGCGGCCAGCCGCTGAGCGATGGCCTGGCCGATCCCGCGGGTGGACCCGGTGACCAGCGCGATCCGCCCCTGCAGGGCGTCGCCCCGGGCCGCCGTCACGAGGCGGCCGCGGCGACCAGGCGGGGGAGCCCGCGCGAGAGGCCTTCGAGCACCCGGGCGAGGTCCGAGGCCCAGGGTCCGGCGTCGGCGCCGACCTGGGGCACCGCGCCGCGCCGGTCGCCCACGATGATCAGCTCGTCGAGGCCCTCGGGGCCGGCCACTGCCGCCTCCCAGCCGGTGCCCGCGGCCTGAAATCGGGTGTCGCCCATCTGGACCCGGGCGCCGTCGCGTTCGTGCCAACCGCCGACGACGCACCGGAAGACGTCGCTGCCGAAGGTGGCGGCGGGGGTGGCCACCCGGCCCGCCGGGGTGCGCTGGAGGATCACCACCGGCCCCACTTCGTGGTCCGACAGCAGGCTGACCGCCGCTCGCGCCCCGTCGCCCAGCTCGGGCCACTGCCCGCTCTCCTCGAAGGAGGCGTCGACGTGCCCCAGCTTGCTGAACGGCTTGTCGATGGTGGTCACCAGCCCGTCGACCCCGTCGTCGGCGTCGTCGAGCACGACCGGCAGCACGTCGCCGAAGTGCTCCTTGGTCCGGGCGATCGCCTCGGGGCTGGCGTACTGGGACCGGAGCTCGGGGTTGGTCGGCCGCACCCGATGGCCGCGGCGATCGCAGAAGACGATCACCCGCCAGTTCCCCTCGAGGTCGGGCGCGTCGCCGTCGCTGCCGTAGGGGCGGCCCGAGCGTTGGAGGCGGAACTCGCCGTGGTGGTAGCGCTCGCGGCCCACCCACAGCTCGCCCTTCATGACGATCCGGAAGTTGTCGCACGGGTGGCTGTGGGCCGGTGTGAGGTCGGGCGGGTCGGCCAGCTGATCGGCGCTCGACGGCGCGTCGTAGAACAGGCCGACCAACGGACCGCGCTCGGGATCCCCGATGCCCACCAGCAGCGGCATCCCCGAGCGTTCGCTCAACGGGGGCCGGCGGAACGAGAGGTCCAGGACCGGTCCGCTCGTCTCGTACCCGGGTGCCTTGATCATCGTGCCCCTCCGATCGCGTCCCGCCGCCGCCCGAGCGAGCTTAGGTCCCCTCCGGCGCCCCCGAGCCGGGGTGAGCTCGTCCGGGCCCTCCCGACCATGTCCTTGGTCCTTCAGCGGTCCTTCAGCCCGGGGCGACCGGGGCGCGGAGCCCGGCGAAGAGGTCGTCCTCGATCTCGTCGATCGGCACGTCGACCCGGGACCGGGCGAGCTCGTAGTCCTCCCAGGGGTAGAGCTCGCGCATCACCTCCACCGGGACGCGAAACCACGGGCCGGTCGTGGGGACCTGGGTGGCGTGGGCCCGCAGGGCGGCCCGGCCGACGTCGAGATAGTCACCGACGTCGACCCGGGCGGTGGTGCGGTCGGGCTGGTCCATCAACTCGCGGACCCGTTCGTTCCACGGGCTCTCCTCGCCCTGGGCGAGCATCCAGTCGTGCTGGACCCGCATGCGGCCGGGTGAGAACACGCCGGTGTAGTAGAGCTTGGCGGGCTCCCACGGCGCTCCGGCGTCGGGGTACCAGGTGGGGTCGCCAGCCCGTTCGAAGGCGAGGGCGCCGACCTCGTGCACCCGGATGTGGTCCGGATGGCCCCGCCCGTCGGTGCTGGGATAGATCACCAGCACCTGGGGCCGCTCGGCCCGCACGATCCGCACCAGCCGGCCGGTCGCCTCGTCGAGGTCGGCCCGGGCGAAGGAGTCGGGGTGGGCGTTCGCCTCGGTGCCCGGCATCCCCGAGTCGCGGTAGCCGAGCTTGTAGAGCGCGTGGTACCCGATCACCGCGACGGCGGCGTCGAGCTCGCGCTCGCGTACCGCCGGCAGGTCGGTCCGGGCCTCCTCGGTGTCGGCGGCGGGGTTGAGGATCTCGCCCGCCTCGCCGCCGGTGCAGCAGACGAGCACCGTGCGCACGCCCTCGGCGGCGTACCGGGCGATGGTCCCCGGCCCCTTGGACGACTCGTCGTCGGGGTGGGCGTGCACCGTAAGGATGCAGAGGCGCTGGGCCACCTCCACCTCAGTGGCTCGGCTGGAGCCGCAGCCCGTCGCAGACGATGGCGAGCATCCGCTCGCGCGACGGCTGGGTCCCTCCGGGCCCTTCGGCCATCGATCCGCACGTGCCCATCACCAGGCCCAGCACGTCCTCGTCGCTCACGTCCGGGCGCAGCGTGCCCGCGGCCTGGGCCCGCTCCACCAGCTTGGCGAAGGCGGCCCGCAGGTCGGCGAGCGGGCGGCTGGCCGAGTCGCGCGCCTTGAGGTCGATGCCGGCATTGGCGAGCGCGTCGAAGAGGTCCCGCTTGCTGGCCGCCTCCTCGGAGAACTCGTCGAGGAAGGCGAAGAAGGTCGTCCCGGCGTCGCCGTCGGCGGCGCACAGCTCGTCCAGCCGTGCGGTCAGCCGCTCGAGCCGGCTGAGGACGATGGCCTCGAAGAGCAGCTCCTTGGTGGGGAAGTGCCGATAGACGGTGCCCACGCCCACCCCCGCCCGCTTGGCGACCTCGTCGACCGGGACGCCCACGCCCTGGGCGGCGAAGACCGCCTCGGCCGCCTGCAGGACGCTCTCGCGGTTGCGCCGGGCGTCGGCTCGCAACGCTCGGGGCGGGTCGTCGGTCGCGGTGGGCAGGTCGGTGGTCATGTGGATCCCCCCCGGGAAAATGCTACTTGACAAACGGAACTCTCACTCCGCATACTGGTAATTGGAACGCTTACTCCGAATAATAGCCGATCTCGATGTGGCCGGAACGATCGTCGGCCCGAACCGTAGTCGGCGCCGGGCTGCGCCTGCCCACCGCCAGCGCCGCCCGTCCGCTCCACCCGCCAGCTCTGCCCACCACCACCCCCTGGGAGGCCACCATGACCCTGCACCGCGCCGAAGCGCCCGAGGAGCTCGCCACCGGTCGGGCCTCCCCGTTGCCCGGGCCCGAGGGCGCCGAAGGACCCGCCGGGCGACGGCGGTTCGCCGCTCTGGCGGTGATCGGTCTGGCCCAGCTGATGGTCGTGCTCGACGCCTCGGTGGTGATCGTGGCGCTCCCGTCGGCCCAACGGTCGCTGCACATCGCCACGGCCAACCGCCAGTGGGTGATGACCGCCTACTCGCTCGCCTTCGGCAGCCTGCTCCTCCTCGGTGGCCGGATCGCCGACTACCTCGGCCGGCGGCGGATGTTCGTGCTCAGCCTCATCGGGTTCGCCGGCGCCTCGGCCCTGGGCGGCCTCGCCCAGGACCAGGCCATGCTCTTCGGCGCCCGGGCGCTGCAGGGCGCGTTCGCCGCAGTGATGGCCCCGGCGGCGCTCTCGCTGCTCACCGTCACCTACACCGAACCGACCGAGCGGGCCCGTGCGTTCGGGGTCTACGGGGCCATCGCCGGCAGCGGGGCGGCGATCGGGCTGGTGCTCGGGGGCACCTTGACCCAGTTCACGTCGTGGCGCTGGACCCTGCTGATCAACGTCCCGATCGCCCTGGTGGCGGCCGTTGGCGCGACCCGCACCATCGCCGAGAGCCGCTCGGAGGTCCGCGGCCACTACGACGTGCCGGGAGCAGCGATCGTCACTGCCGGACTGTTCCTGCTCGTCTACGGGTTCACCGTCGCCGGATCGCACGGCTGGGGCGCGTCGGAGACGATCGGGCTCCTCGCCGCGGCGGTGGCCGTGCTCGTCGGGTTCGTGGTGCTCGAGCGCCGGTCGTCGCACCCGTTGCTGCCGTTGCGGGTGGTCGCGCAGCGCGACCGGGGTGGCGCCTTCGCCGCCTCGACCCTGGTGGGCAGCGCCATGCTCGGGACGTTCCTGTTCCTCACGTACTTCTTCCAGGGAACGTTGCACTACTCGGCCCTGCGGACCGGGTTCGCCTTCTTGCCCTTCTCCGGCGGCATCATTCTGGGCGCCGGCCTCTCGAGCCGTCTGGTGCCCCGGACCGGACCGCGCCTGCCCATGGCGGTCGGGCTCACGATGGCCGCGGTGGGCCTGGCGTGGCTCACCCGGCTGGGGGTCGACAGCTCGTACGCGGTCCACGTCCTGCCGGGCGAGATCCTGGTGAGCCTCGGGATGGGCATGGCCTTCGTGCCCATGAGCAGCACCGCGCTGATCGGGGTGGACGACGCCGAAGCCGGGGTGGCCAGCGCCCTGGTCAACACCACCCAGCAAGTCGGGGGCTCGCTCGGCACCTCGCTGCTCAACACGGTGGCGGCGTCGTCGGCGGCAACGTATCTCGTCGCCCACCAGCACCTGGTCGGTGCCGGGGGCGTGGCCGCCGTCCACGGGTACACCACCGCCTTCATCGTCTCGACCGTCCTGCTGGCCCTCGCCGCGGTCGTGGCCGGGGTGACCATCCGCTCCTCGGGTTCGACGCCCGGGTCGGGGGCGGTGGACCCGCTGGCCCAGGGCCGGCCTGAGCCCGGTCGGCCCGTGGCGGCGCCGGCCCTGGGGGAGTAGGCGCCCGCCGGGGCGCCGGCGCCGGGGGAGTAGGCGCCCGCCGGGGCGCCGGCGCCGGGGCTCCGGTACGCTGCCGAGCGGGCCCCGGTGCTCGTTCGAGGGGGCCACGAGCGGAGGTGAGGCCATGGCCGAATTCGAGTCCTACGCTCCCGGTACACCGTCGTGGGTCGACCTGGCGAGCCCCGACGTGTCGGTCACGCACCGCTTCTACGGCGACCTGTTCGGATGGGATGTCGCCGAGACGGGCCCCGACATGGGTGGCTATGCCATGTTCACCTTGAAGGGACGCAACGTGGCCGGGGTGATGCCGAGCCAGGGCGACGGCCAGCCGGCGGCCTGGAGCACCTACGTCAGCGTTGCGGACGCCGACGCCACCATCGACAAGGTCCGAGCGGCCGGGGGGACCGTGCTGGTGGAGCCGACCGACGTGCCCGGGGCGGGTCGGATGGCCGTGTTCGTCGACGTCACCGGGGCCGCCCTGGGGCTCTGGCAGCCCGATGGCCACCCGGGAGCCGGCCTCGCCAACGAGCCGGGGGCCTTCTGCTGGAACGAGCTCCAGACCCGGGACACCGAGGCCGCCACGGCGTTCTACCGGACCGTCTTCGGGTGGGACGCCCGGAGCAGCGCGATGGGTGACGTGACCTACACCGAGTGGCACCTCGGCGAGCCGGCGATCGGCGGCATGCTGTCGATGCCCGCCGAGGTGCCGGCGGAGGTGCCCGCCTACTGGCTCACGTATTTCGCCGTCGAGGACTGCGACGCCGCGCTCGCCCGGGCGGTCGAGCTCGGCGCGACCACCCTGGTGCCGCCGATGGACGTCGAGCCCGGGCGCTTCGCCGTCCTGACCGATCCCACCGGTGCCGCCTTCGCGGTGATCGCCATGCCCCCGGCCGGCTGAGCCGGGCCGACCGAGCTGATCCGACCGACTGAGCCAATCCGACCCAGTCAGCCCAAGCCGAGCCGGTCAGCCCTCGACGCGTCGAAGGGTGTTGCGGTCCGTGTGCAGGAGGATCCCCGGCAGGCGTCCGTGCTCGATCACGGTCGTCTCCTCGTAGGAGAACACGCCGTCGCCGACCACGACCGTCACCTCGTAGCGGGTGGTCCGGGCGAAGCTGGCGAGGTCGCGGTTCGAGAGGATGCCGTAGCTCTGCGATCCGAGCTCGGCCGCCATGTGCAGCTCGGTGTCGTCGGGGCCCGCGTCGCCGCCCGCCATCACCACTTGGCCGCGGGGGATCATGAAGCACCGCAGCACCTGTCCGTCGGCGGCATCCCACAGCCAGTAACCCACCTCGGTGTGGAACGGGTTCTCCTCGTCAGCCCGCCACGCCGCGGTGCGGTAGTCGAGCCCGTAGAGCACCTGGCGCCCGTTCTCGACCGGGCCGAAGGGCGAGAAGGTGGTGCGCTCACGGAAGGGCGTCTCGATCACCTTGCCCGAGGCGTTGTTGAACCCTTCGTCGAGGCCCTCGGCCCCCTCCCAGGTCCCGGCCAAAGCCCCCAATGGCCCCCACGCATCGCCGCTCGCCATCGACATCCTCCTCGGTCCGTGCAACTGTAGGCACGCCCGTCCAAGCCCCCCGTCGCCTCAGGCGTTCGCCGTCGCCTCAGGCGTTCGCCGTCGCTGTGGGCAACGTGAGCACCGCGACCAGGTCGCCGCCGACCGCGACGCAGCGGCCTGCGGTCGGGCAGTCGACCGCGTCCAACCCGAGCGGCACGAAGCGGCTGCGGGTCGCCCGCCACGTCGTGCCGCTGTCGGCGCTCGTCACGGTGCCGGCGGCCGGGGTCGGCGGGTTGGTGGGCGCCCACACGGTGCCGACGGCGACGCACCGCCGGGCGGCCTGGCACGCCACGCCGAACACGTCGTCGATCGACGCCGGCGAGCGCGGCGCTCCGAACGTCCGGCCGCCGTCGGTGGAGGTGAGCAGGGCGCTCTTGGCCGGCGCCAGCCCGGTATCGGTCGTCGAGAGGGTTCCCCCGGCGACGCAGGTCAGCGCGTCGGCGCACGCGACGTCGTGGAGCAGGCCGAGGCCGGCCGGGACCGTGGCCGGTTGCCAGGTGGCGCCGCCGTCGAGGGTGGTGTCGACGGCCCCCGCCCCGTGGCCCGGGCCCGAGGGGACGTACCCAGCCACCAGACAGCTCTGCGAGCCGGGGCAGCTCAGGTCGGAGGCGCCGGTGAAGCCGGGGGGAAGGGTGCCCCCGCGGGTCCACGTGGCACCGCCGTCGAGGGTGGTGGCGGACCAGACGGTCGATCCGTCGGTGGCCAGTGTCAGGCAGGCCCGGGCGGTCGAGCAGTGCACCGCGAGCAGGTCGACCGAGCCGGCCGGGGCGACTGCCGCCCGCCAGCGCTTGCCGCCGTCGGTGGTGACCAGGACGGTGCCGGTCATCGACGTGGTCAGTTGGTCGCCCACCACCATGCAGTGCAGCCCGTCGACACACGAGACAGCCGACAGCAACGACGGCGTGGGGGCCGGGAGGCTCTGACGCTTCCACTTGCTCCCCCCGTCCGTGGTCGCGTCGACCACGCCGTGCTGGTCGGCCGAGCTGGCGGACCCGCCGTCGGCACCTGATCCGACGGCCCAGCAGCGGCGGGACGATCCGCACGACACGGCGAGCAAGCTGGACGTGCCCGACGGAGCGGGCCGGCCGACGATCATCGGCCCCGGGTGGGACTTCGCCGTGTGGTCGACCGCCCCGGCCGGCGCCGTCGCCGCCGCGGTCGCGACGCCCGCCACGATGACCATCGTCCCCACGACGCGGCGGAGCACTGCGGTCACCGCAGGCTCGTGTCGGCGTACGGCGCTGGTCGTCGGGCCCCCACGGCAGGGCGATGCTACCTGCGGTCAGGGTCGCGACCGGGTCGTCTACCCTCGGCCCGCAATGGATTGGGTGGACATCGCGCTGGTCGTCGTGGCCCTCGTCGGGGGGTTGCGGGGGCTGCGGGTGGGCGCGCTGGTGCAGGTGTTCAGCTTCGGCGGGTTCTGGCTGGGGCTGCTCGTGGGCGCCCTCGTCTCCTCGGCCGTGGCCCACTCGGTGAGCGCCGGGACCGACCGCACCATCCTCACCCTGGCCGTCGTCTTCGGCTCGGCCGTCGTGCTGAGCGTGGCCGGGCGGTTCGTGGGCAGCTGGAGCAACGCGCTGCTGCGGCGCCACCACCTCGGCCCACTCGACGCGGCCCTCGGGGTCGCGGTGGCGGTGCTGGCGGTCCTGGCGTCGGCGTGGGTCGTGGGGAGCCTGGTCGGGTCCAGCCGCTACCGGTGGGTCGACTCGGCGGTGGAGCGCTCACGGATCCTGCGTTCGGTGGACGCGGCGCTGCCTCCGGTGCCGTCGGTCTTCTCGCGGCTCGAGTCGTTCCTCTCTGCCGAGGGGTTCCCGCCCGTCTTCGTCGACCTCTCGCCGCCGGTCGCCGGTCCGGTCATCGTGCCGGGGGCCGACCAGGCCGGCGTCATCGCCCGGGCCGCCGAGGCGTCGACGGTCAAGGTCCTGGGCCAGGCGTGCGGCGCTCTGCAAGAGGGGTCGGGCTTCGTGGTGGGCGACGGCCTGGTGGTCACCAACGCCCACGTAGTGGCGGGTGAGGCCCGGACCCAGGTCGTCACCGGCGGGATCGCCTACGGCGCCACCCCGGTGCTCTACGACCCGAGCTTCGACCTGGCGGTGCTGCGCACCGCCGCCCCCCTCGGCCCCCCGCTCACCATCGACCCCGACGATGCCACCCGGGGAACCCAGGCGGCGGCGCTCGGCTACCCCGAGAACGGTCCGCTGACGGTCACCCCGGCCGGGGTGACCGCCCTGCTCACGGCCCAGGGCCGCGACATCTACAACGAGGGCCTGGTGGTCCGGTCCGTCTACCAGCTCGACGCGGTGGTGCGGCCGGGCAACTCGGGGGGCCCCCTCGTCGACCCGGCGGGGCAGGTGGTCGGAGTGGTGTTCTCCCGCTCGACCGTGGACCCCGATGTGGGCTACGCCCTGGCCTCCCCCGGGGTGCTCCAGCGGGTCGAGCAGGCCGAGCACCTCGAGCGCGCCGTCAGCACCCAGGGCTGCACGGCCGGTTGAGCGCCGATTCCGGGCCACCGACGGTCCGGGGTGCGCCGAGTTGGCGACGGGGCACTGGTAAGAATGGCGTCCGTGGCGCTGCCGATCGAGGAGTACGGGCTGATCGGCGACCTGCACACCGCGGCGCTCGTCGGTACCGACGGGTCGATCGACTGGCTGTGCCTCCCGCACTTCGACTCGGCCGCCTGCTTCGCCCGGCTCCTCGGGACCGGCGACCACGGCTTCTGGCGCCTCGCGCCGGCCGACACGGTGACGGTCAAGGCGACCCGGCGGGCGTACCGCCCGGGCACCTTGGTGCTCGAGACCGACGTCGAGACCGACACCGGCACGGTGCGGATCACCGACTGCATGCCCATCCGGGAGCGTCATCCCCAGGTGGTGCGGCTGGTCGAGGGCCTGCAGGGGGCGGTCCCGATGCGCTTCGAGCTGGCGTTGCGGTTCGGCTACGGCGAGTCCATCCCCTGGGTGACCCAGCACGACGGGCTCCACACGATGACCGCCGGGCCGGACTCGGTCGCCCTGTGGGCCCGGGTGCCCACCCAGGGAGAGGGCATGCGCACGGTGGGGGAGTTCGTCGCCCACGAAGGCCAGCAGTTCCCGTTCGTCCTCACCTGGTACGAGTCCCACGCCCCGCCGCCGCGACCGGCGGACCCGTGGTTCGCCATCGAGACCACCGACATGTGGTGGCGGGCCTGGTCCAGCTCGTGCACCTACCAGGGTCCGAACCGCGACCTGGTCCTGCGCTCGCTCATCACCCTGAAGGCGCTCACCTACGAGCCGACCGGTGGCATCGTCGCCGCCCCGACCACCTCGCTGCCCGAGGCCGTCGGGGGGAACCGCAACTGGGACTACCGCTACTGCTGGCTCCGGGACGCCACGTTCACCCTCGAGTCCCTCATGCGCGGGGGCTACCACGACGAGGCGCTGGCGTGGAGGGACTGGTTGCTGCGGGCGACCGCCGGGGACCCGTCCAAGCTGCAGATCATGTACGGGCCCGGTGGCGAGCGGCGGCTCGACGAGTGGGAGGTCGACTGGCTGCCGGGCTACGAGGGCTCGGTGCCGGTGCGGGTGGGGAACGCGGCGGCCGGCCAATACCAGCTCGACGTCTACGGCGAGGTCATGTCGGCCCTCTTCACCGCCGCCCACGCCGACGGCGAGCACAGCCTGGCTATCTGGGACCTGCAGACCAAGCTCATCGAGTTCATCGAGGAGGGCTGGAAGCTGCCCGACGACGGCATCTGGGAGGTCCGGGGCCCGCGCCGCCACTTCACCCACTCCAAGGTGATGGCGTGGGTGGCGGTGGACCGGGCGGTGCGCACGATCGAGGAGTGGCCCGATCTGGAGGGCCCGATCGACCGGTGGCGCGAGCTCCGCTCCGCCATCCACGACGAGGTGTGCACCAAGGGCTTCAACGAGAAGAAGCAGGCCTTCACCCAGTACTACGGGTGCGACGAGCTCGACGCCAGCATCCTCATGTTGCCCCTGGTCGGCTTCCTGCCCCCGGAGGACCCCCGGGTGGTCAGCACCGTCGAGGCGGTCCAGCGCGAGCTGCTGCAGGACGGGTTCGTCTTGCGGTACCGCACCTCGGACGACGGCGCGGTCGATGGGCTGGTCGGGCGCGAGGGGGCCTTTTTGGCCTGCTCGTTCTGGCTGGTCGACTGCCTGCACCTCATCGGTCGGGTCGACGAGGCCCAGACGATGTTCGACCGGCTCGCCGCGCTGGCCACCGACCTCGGCCTGCTGTCCGAGGAGTACGACCCGGTCCTGCACCGCCTGGTGGGCAACTTCCCCCAGGCGTTCTCCCATGTCTCGCTGGTCAACTCGGCGTGTCGCCTGGCCGGCCTCGAGCCCCCGGCGAGCGGGGAGCTGCAGGCGACCGCGGTCTCCCGCCAGCGCCGCCGGCTGGCGTCGAACATGGGCGGCTCCTTTTCGGGCTTGGGCAAGACCCTCCATTCCCGCCGCCGGCACGCCCACGACGAGCCGGGACGTCTCGATCGGGCCTCGAGGTTTCGCCGATGACGCGGGCCGACCCGATGACCGCGAGTGCGCGACGACCGATGGGGACCCGATGACGAAAATTCGACCCGATGAAGGCCCGGACCCGATGAAGGCCGGGACCCGATGAAGGCCCTGACCGTGGTGCCCCTGCACGCCGGAACGGCGAAGCTGTCCGAGGTCGACGAGCCGCCGGCCGCCGACGGGCCGGTGCTCGTCGAGACCCTGGCCGTGGGGATCTGCGGCACCGACCTCGAGATCCTCGGCGGGACCTACGGCTGGGCGCCGCCGGGTCGCGAGCGGCTGGTGCTCGGCCACGAATCGCTCGGCCGGGTGCTCGAGGCTCCCGCCGGCAGCGACCTGGTCGCCGGTGACCTGGTCGTGGGCATCGTGCGGCGGCCCGACCCGGTGCCGTGCCCCAACTGCGCCGTGGGCGAGTGGGACTTCTGCCGCAACGGCCAGTACACCGAGCGGGGCATCAAGGAGCACGACGGCTATCTCTCCGAGCGCTACCGGATCACCCCAGACTATGCAGTCAAGGTGGACCCGGGCCTCGGGATCCTCGGCGTCCTCCTCGAGCCGACGAGCGTGGTGGCCAAGGCCTGGGAGCAGGTCGAGCGGATCGGTGGTCGGGCCCACTGGGAGCCCAAGAAGGCGCTCATCACCGGGGCCGGGCCCATCGGCCTGCTGGCCGCCCTCCTCGGGGTGCAGCGGGGCCTCGAGGTGCACGTGATCGACCTGCCGACCACGGGGGTCAAGCCCGACCTGGTGCGCGCGCTCGGTGCCGAGTACCACACCGGCGCGGTCGCCGACGCCTGCCCCAATGCCGACGTGATCATCGAGTGCACCGGGGTCTCGGGGCTGGTGCTCGACGCCATGGAGCACGTGGGGCCGGGGGGCGTGGTCTGCCTGACCGGGGTCTCCTCGGGCGGCCGCACGGTGGCGGTCGACGAGGGAGCGCTGAACCGGACCATGGTGCTGTCCAACGAGGCGGTGGTGGGTTCGGTCAACGCCAACCGCCGTCACTACGAGGCGGCGGCGGTCGCCCTGGCCCGGGCGGACCGGGGCTGGCTCGACCGGGTGGTGAGCCGGCGCGTGCCCCTGGCGTCGTGGGCCGACGCGCTCCAGCGCCAAGCCGACGACGTGAAGGTGATCGTGGAGGTCGCCCCCAGCTGAGCCTCGGGGCACCGCCGGGCGCAGCCGCCCCGCGGTGCCCGGTGCTCAGTCGACGTGCAGCAGTGCCCGCAACTCCTCTTGGCGAACCTCGAAGTCCTCCAGCGAGATCCTCCCGTCGGCCATGTCCTCGTGCAGGCGGGCGAACTGCTCGAGCACGCTCGCCTGGTCGACGGGCGGCCGGGTGGGCGGTGCGTTGTCGGGATCGGCCTTCTCCTCGCGCCGGGCCAGCCGGTCCTCCTGCTTGGCCTTGGTCCGTGCTCGCTTGGCTTGATCCCTCTGGAGCTTTCCGAATGTGGAGCGCGGGCGCGCCATGCTTCACTCCTTTCGATCGGTACGACGGCCCGGCCCGCCGAAGCGTGCGGGGCGGTCGGCCAGCACCGTCAGATGGCTGTGGTGCCCCTCGCCTGTCGACCACGGGGGCGGGAGCGAACGGGTCGACCCCCGCCGTCCGGACATGACCTGCAGCCCCTGCCCATCGCGGCGTTCGGGAGCTCGACGGTGCCGATGGGCATGGTCCTCCTCTTTCTGTCTCGCCTCAACTGCCACTGCTCGGCGGTCGAGCCGCCCCGTTGGTCGGCCCGACAGCCACCCGATCCCCACCGCTCGGGTCGCGCCACCGCGAACCGGCAGCGGAGCCGCGAACCACCCACCGAGTCGATCCGGCAGGGCTCGGAGCCACGCCCTGGGCGTGCGGTCCGATACGACCCCCGGTCATGCCACCACCGGCGACCGTTCCGGCCGCCGGTTCGGGCACCGATCGGACCCACGCCACTCTAGCAGGCAGGATGCCCGCCCGTGGCGGCGGGCCGGCCCCGGCCGGGGTGCCGTCGGGGCGCTCCGGCGGGCGGCAGGGCGCGCTCAGGCGGCAGCCCCGGCTGGCGGAGGGAGTGGGATTCGAACCCACGGTACCCAGGGGGCACAACGGTTTTCGAGACCGTCCGATTCGGCCACTCTCGCATCCCTCCAGCAGGCACGTTAGCAAACTGCTCGAGCCCATCCAATCGACATCCAATTCTATGCTGGATGGGATGGCGTTCCAGAGGGTCCGGCGGGAGAAGGGTATCCGCGAGATCCGTCCCGGAGTGTACGAGGTGCAGGTGCACGTCGGACGGGATCCGATCACCGGGCGGGTGCGCCAGGTCAGCCGGACGACCTCCCAGGGGATCGCCGACGCCCGGCGGCTTCGGGCGCGCCTGCTGGTGGAGGTCGCCCAGGGCCGGCACGGCCGCACCCCGCCGAGCCTCGGCGCCGCGCTCGCGGCGTGGCTCGACCATCTCGACCGATCGGGACGTTCGCCCACGACGCTGGCCGAGTACCGCAGGAAGGTCGACAGGGTGATCGGGCCGGCATTGGGGGATCGACGGCTCGACGCGCTCAGCGCCGGGGACCTGGACACCTTCTACGCCCGGCAGCTCCAGGCGGGGAACGCGGCGCGCAGCGTCCTGCACTACCACCGGATCATCGGGGCGGCGCTGCACCAAGCGGAGCGCTGGGGCTGGATCGACCGGAACGTGGCGAGACAGGCGACACCCCCGACGTCGGGCCCGGTGACCCCGGCCATCCCTTCCCCCGAGCGGGTGCGGGCGCTGATCGCCATCTCCTCGGCGTCGCGGGCGCCCCAGATGGCGGCGGTCATCACGGTGGCGGCGTCGACCGGCCTCCGACGCGGCGAGCTGTGCGCGCTTCGTTGGTGTGACGTCGACTGGGACGGCCGGTTGCTGGCCGTTCGCAGGTCGATCTGGCAAGCGGGTGGACGTTGGGGGGTGAAGGGTCCGGGGGCGCACCGCGAGCGCCGCCTGGCGATGGGCGATCAGACGATCCGCGTCCTGTCCGAACGCCGGGCGCGGGTGGTCGCCGCTGCCCGGGCCGCCGGCGGGGTGCTGTCCGACGACGCCTACGTCTTCTCGCCGGCCGTCGACGGGATGCGCCCTATGTTGCCCGACACCGTGACCAGTGGCTTCGCCCGGCTGTGTCGGCGGATGGAGGCGTTGGCATCGGAGGCCGACCCGCCGCGCGACGAGCCGTGGCCGTACCGGTTCCACGACCTGCGGCACTTTTCGGCGGCCCAGCTGCTCGGAGCCGGCCACGCGGCGCGCACCGTTGCCGACCGTCTCGGGCCCGCCGACGGGGGCGCCGTGGCGATGCGAGGACCCGACGCCCCCGAACGACTTGACCCACCGCGCGGCGACGATTTACCGCCCCCTCCGTCACGAGTGGCAGCGCACAGCCCCGGCTAGCTGTCCGGCACCCTCCGCGTCACGGGGCCTGGGGCCGCTCGGGCGGACCGCTCTCGGCAAGGGAGCGCAGCCGCTCGAGGGCGGCCGACCAGTAGGGCTCGTACTTGGCGAGCCACGGCGCCAGGGCATCGGCAAGAGCTTCCGGCTCGAGGTGATAGAGCTGCTGGCGACCGCGGCGGGTCGCCGCCACGAGACCCGCCGCCCTCAGGCCCATCAGGTGCTTCGAGATGCCGGACGCCACGAGGTCGGGGAACTCGGCCGCCAGCTGGCTCACCGTCAGGGTGCCGCGTTCCGCCAGAAGATCGAGGATGCGGCGGCGGTTGGGGTCGGCCAGGGCTCGGAACACCTCGTCGCGGTGCTCAGGCACCGCCTGCGGTCACCAGGCCGGCCAGCTGGTCGAGCACCCGATGGCGGTCGGCCCCCCGCTCGTAGCCCTCGACGGTGCCCTGCCAGCCGGCCTTGCCGATCCCGGCGAAACCGTCGTGGACGAGGGTGACCCGCGTGCCGGTCGGCGTGGGCGCCAACGAGACGACCAGGCGGGCGGGATGGACCCAGTCCCCGCCTTCCTCGAGCCACGAGAGCACGAGGCACCCTTCGGCGACCAGCTCCAGCACCGTCCCGCTGATCCAGCTGGTCTGGTCCGGGCCCCGGAGGCGGTAGGCCCCGCCGGCCCGCAGGTCGATCTCCAGATCGGGCCCCAGCCATCGACGCAGCGCCTCCTCGGTCGCGAGCCAGTTCCAGACCGCGCTGGGCAGGGCGCGGATGTCGAGCGAGCGGACGACCTCGGGCATGGCGGGCACCTCCGATCTCGGGCCAGTCCGAACACTTTACCATTGGGTAATGTATTTGACCAGACGCCCGGTCGGGCGGTGCGCCGGCCGACGGTACTGTGGGCGGCCGTGACCGCCCGCTCCGTCCCGGACGTCGCCACGCTGCTCGCGGTGCGCCCCCTCGGGGACGACCGCTTCGAGGCCCCAGCCGGTCGTCCCCCCGACGATCCCATGGGCGGCTTGTTCGGCGGCCGCCCGCTGTCGATCGGCTTGCGGGCGGCCGGCACGACCGTCGCCCCGGACCGGTTGCCGCATTCGGTGCACGGGTACTTCCTGCGGGCCGGTGACGATCGGCTGCCGCTCGAGATCCAGGTCGACCGGGATCGTGACGGCCGGTCGTTCTCCAGCCGTCGGGTGGTCATCTCCCAGCAGGGCACGACCATCTTCACCATGTCGGCGTCATTCCACCTGCCCGAGGCCGGTCCCGACGAGCAGGTGCCCACCATGCCCGACGACGTGCCCGAGCCCGAAAGCCTCGCGCCGAGCGCGATCGGGGGCCCGGCCCGGGTGCTGGTGGACATCCGCAACGCCGGCAGCGTGCACGGGACCGCCGAACCGTCCAGGGCCTGGGGCCGGGCCCGGGGCCCGCTGCCCGAGGACCCTCTCGTGCACTCCTGCGTGCTGATCAACTTTTCGGACGTCTACACCGGGCTCCCGGCGCTACCCGGCACGGAGAACCACGGGGGGCCGAGCCTGGACCACGCGTTCTGGTTCCACCGCCCGGCCCGCCTCGACGACTGGGTCCTGATGGATCTCCGGCCGGTCTCGACCGGGCGGGGCCGCGGCCTCTACGTCGGCTCGTTCTTCGACCGCCGGGGTGTGCTGGTGGCCAGCGTGGCCCAGGAGGTCCTGTTCAGCACCGATCGGCCCATCCCGGTCCGGCCCCCGGGGATGGAGCCCTGAGCGACCCGAAGGTCGCCGGGCCGGGCACTCCGGCGGCTGCCGACCCGCGGGTCTACTCGCCGAGCGTCGCCGACCGTCGGCCGGCGAAGAAGTCGGTCAGCAGCCGGGCGCCCTCGGTCCCCAGCAGGCCCGGCCGCACCGCCGTCTCGTGGTTGAACCGGGGGTCGGCGCACAGGTTGTAGAGGGATCCGGCAGACCCGGCCTTGGGGTCGGGTGCCCCGAACACCAGCCGCCCCACCCGAGCGGCGACGAGCGCGCCGGCGCACATCGGGCACGGCTCGAGCGTGACCACGAGCGTGGCGTCGGGGAGGCGCCAGGTCCCGAGCGCTCGTGCCGCGTCGGAGAGGGCGAGGATCTCGGCGTGGGCAGTCGGGTCGGCGAGCCGCTCTCGCTCGTTGTGGCGCGAGGCCACCACCCGGCCGTCGCGCACGACGACCGCGCCCACCGGCACGTCGCCGTGCTCCGGAGCGCGGGCGGCCTCGACCAGCGCGAGCCGCATCGCGGACTCGTCGTCGAGTGACTCTGCTCCGGGTCCTCCGGGCGGCAACGGGCTCATGGCGGAGGAGGTGGGATTTGAACCCACGGTGGGTTGCCCCACACACGATTTCCAATCGTGCCGATTCGGCCGCTCTCGCACTCCTCCCGAAAGCGCCGCCAGGCTAACCGAGGGCCGCTGTCGCCAGGGCCGGGCTACACTCCTTGCGCCGCGCTCCGACGTCGGGTGCGGCGGCCGGGTCCTGCGCAACGGCCGCTCGTGAACCGAGTCAGGGTCGGAAGGCAGCAGCTCTCAGCGGGTGAGGTCGTGTGCCGCAGCCAACCTGGCCGTCGCACCGGACGTCGGGGTGGGCCAGCGCCCCCCGGTAGGCTCGCCGGCGCATGGACGTGGACGCCGGCAGCTCGCGGGACCAGGGTGGCCCGGCGGACGGCGATGCGTTCGTGGCCCTCTACCGGCGCTTCCGTCCGGCCCGGTTCGCCGAGCTGAAGGGGCAGTCGCACGTCGTGCGCGGCCTGCTGGGCGCGGTGCGGGCCGACCGCGTGGGCCACGCCTATCTGTTCAGCGGACCTCGGGGCACCGGCAAGACATCGGCTGCCCGCATCCTGGCAAAGGCCCTCAACTGCGAGGACCTGCAGGACGGCGAGCCTTGCGGGCGCTGCGCGTCGTGCGTCGAGATCGCCAGGGGCTCGTCGCTCGACGTCCACGAGCTCGACGCGGCGTCCAACAACGGGGTCGATGCCATGCGTGATCTCGTCTCGCACGCCGCACTCGGCACCCCGGGCCGCTCGAAGGTGTACATCGTCGACGAGGTTCACATGCTCTCGAACGCCGCGGCCAACGCGCTGCTCAAGACGCTCGAAGAGCCTCCGGCCCACGTGGTCTTCGTGCTGGCCACCACCGACCCACAGAAGGTGCCGGCAACCATCCGCAGCCGCACCCAGCACTTCGAGTTCCGGCTCCTCTCCGCCGACACCTTGTCCGAGCTGCTGTCCGAGGTGCGGGACCGGGCCGGTCTCGACCTCGACGCCGGCGCGGTCTCGGTCGCCGTCCGCCGGGGCCGCGGCTCGGCACGAGACGCCCTGTCGGCCCTCGACCAGGTCGCGGCGACCGGGTCGGCCGAGGCCGTTCGGCCCGAGGTGGCGTCGGTGCTCGAGGGCCTGTGCGACGACGACGCCGTGACGGTGCTGTCGGCTGTCGCGGCGCTTCACGACGCGGGCTACGGCTCCCAGCAGCTGGCCGTCGACCTGGTGGACGAGCTCCGGACGGGCTTCCTGGCGGCGGTGGGCTCCGAGGCCGGCGGGCCCGGCGCGGCCGGCGGCGCGGAGGCCCTCGATGAGGGGCGCGGGGCGGCGCTGGCCTCCCGACTCGGCCTCCCCCGGCTGGTCCGGGCGATCGAGGCGCTCGGCCGGGCCCAGGTGGACATGCGCGACGCGGCCGATCCCCGGGTGGTGCTCGAGGCCGCACTGGTCCGGCTGGCCCGGCCCGACCTGAACCACGACACCGACGCCCTGTTGGACCGGATCGCCCGTTTGGAGCACCTGGTGCTGGGGTCCAGCCATCCGGGGGGAGCGCAGAACCCCGAGCGACCGACACCGCCCCCGCCCGAGCGAACCACCTTGTCGGTGCTGCAATCGGCGGCGGCGCCACCGGCACCCGGAGCCGCCGCGCCACCGGTACCCGGAGCCGCCGCGCCACCGGCACCGGGAGCGGCGGTGCCACCGGCACCGGCTGCCGCGGCGCCCGACCAGCCTTCCCCCGGGGGGCGGACGCCCACCATCGGCGCCCTCCGCCGGCGGACTTCAGCGCCGGGTGGTGACGAGACGGCCAGGGACCGAGGGAGAGCACCGGACCCCTCGGCCCCGGACCGCGCCGGAGGGACCCAACAGCCGCCGGCGGCCCAGGGTGACGACAACGGCGGCACTGACGAGGGCCAGCCGCCTCGGAGCGACCGCGACGGCGGCACTGAAGGGAGCCTGCCGCCCCCGGAAGCCGTTGCCGACACGCCGCCGCCCGTCAATGAGCCGACGGGCCCCGATCGCGACACCCTGGTGCTGGCGTGGGGCGACCACGTCGTCAAGGCGCTGCCGGCCCGGGCGAAGGCGCTCTTCGGCGGGGGGCACTTCGTCTCGGTCGAGGGCGACCTCGCCACTTTCGCCCTTCCCTCGGCGCCCCACCGGGACCGGTGCGAGGAGCTGCGCGAGGTGGTGGAGGACGCCGTGGCAGCGGCCGTCGGGACCCGGGTCCGGCTGCGGCTGGTGGTCGAGGACCGATCCCGAGCCGGGTCCGGGCCGCGGTCGGGGGCCCCGGGGGTGCCAACGGCGCCGGCTGCCGACGACATCGGGGACTACGTGGACGACGAGGACTTCGACCCCGACGATCCGGGGGAACCGGTCGCCGTCGAGTCGGTGGCCGAGGCCCGCCTGCTGGAGGTCTTCCCCGGGGCCCAAGAGGTGAGGGAGTAGGTGTACACGGTCCCGTTGCGCATGCTCATCGACGAGCTCGGCCGGCTGCCCGGCATCGGGCCGAAGTCGGCGCAGAGGATCGCCTTCCACCTGCTGAAGGTGCCGGGCGAGGATGCCCGGCGGCTCTCCGACGCCATCGTGGCGGTGAAGGAGCGCACCACGCTGTGCGGCCGCTGCTTCAACGTCGCCGAGGGAGGGAGCCTCTGCTCGGTCTGCTCGGACGACCGGCGCGATTCGGCCACGGTCTGCGTGGTGGAGGACCCCCGCGACATCGTGGCCGTGGAGCGGACCCAGCAGTTCGGCGGCCGCTACCACGTGCTGCAGGGCGCCCTGAACCCGCTGGAGGGGGTCGGGCCCGACCAGCTGCGCATCCGCGAGCTCCTGGCGCGCGTCGAGCCGGAGGGGATCTCCGAGGCGATCCTGTGCACGAACCCCAACCTCGAGGGCGAGGCGACCGCCATGTACCTGGCCCGCCTGCTGACGCCCCTGGGGATCCGGGTGACCCGCATCGCGAGCGGCCTACCGGTCGGCGGCGACCTCGAGTACGCGGACGAGCTCACCTTGGGCCGGGCCATCGAAGGGCGTCGCGACCTGCACGGGTAGCGGGGACAGCGACCGCCACCCCCCGAGGCGTCAGGACAGGCTGCGCAGGAGGGCGGCGTCTCCCTGGGCGCCGCCGCCGCAGAGGGCGACCACGGCCAGCTCGCCCCCCGAGCGGCGCAGCTGGAGGAGCGTCGAGAGCGCCAGCCGGGTGCCGGACATCCCGACCGGGTGCCCGAGCGCGATGGCGCCCCCGTTGACGTTGAGCCGCTCTTCGGGGAGGCCCAGGTCGTCGGCCGAGGCGAGGACCACTGCAGCGAAGGCCTCGTTGATCTCGAACAGGTCGATCTGGTCGAGCCCGACGCCGGAGCGCCCGAGCAGCTTGGTGATCGCCTGGGACGGCTGGTGGAGCAGGGACAGATCCGGCCCGGCGACCTGGCTGTAGGCGACCAGCTCCCCGAGGGGGGTTATCCCGAGGGCGGCCGCCCGCTCGGCCGACATCACGACGACCGCCGCCGCGCCGTCGGAGATCTGCGACGCGTTGCCGGCGGTGATCGACCCTTCGGGGTCGAAGGCCGGCCGGAGGGCGGCCAACGACTCGGCCGTGGTGCCCGGCCGGATCCCCTCGTCGGACTCGACGACCACCGGGTCGCCGCGCCGCTGGGGCACCGTGACGGCGACGATCTCCTCCCCCAGGCGGCCGTCCTTGGCCGCAGCCGCCGCCTTCTCGTGCGAGGCGGCGGAGAAGGCGTCCTGGCGGTCGCGGGAGATGCCCACCGTGCGGTTGAAGCGCTCGGTCGACAGGCCCATCGCGCAGTGGTCGAAGGCGCAGGTGAGCCCGTCGAGCATCATCGAGTCGTAGAGCGTGGTGTTGTCGATGCGGAAGCCGGCCCGGGCCCCGGGCAGCACGTAGGGCATCTGGGTCATCGACTCCATGCCCCCGGCCACCACGATGTCGGCGTCCCCGGCGGCGATCATCTGCTGGGCGAGATAGATGGTGTTCAGCCCTGACAGACAGGCCTTGTTGACCGTCGCGGCGGGGACCGAAAGGGGGATGCCGCCGTTGACCGCCGCCTGGCGGGCCGGCACCTGCCCCTGCCCGGCCAGCACCACCTGGCCCATCAGCACGTAGTCGACCTCGTCGGGGGCGACGCCGGCCCGCCGGAGCGCCTCGGCGATGGCGAACCCGCCGAGCTCCATGGCCGAAAAGCCGGCCAGGCTCCCCGAAAGCTTTCCGATGGGCGTACGAGCTCCGGCGACGATGACCGAGCGGGGCATGGGGAACCTCCCGACGTTGGTGACCCCTCAGGTTACCGGTCGCGACCGGTGCCTCCCCCAGGTCGCGCCGCCCGTGACCGCCAGGTGCCCGAAGTCCGTGGCGCACATCGGGGGGTGGCTCCGGCGCGCTCGAGGTGGCCCCACGGCAGCGGCAGCCCGGCCACTAGGATCGGGGGACGTGACCTCCTTGCTGACCGAGATCGACCACGTGGCCATCGCGGTGAACGACCTGCCCGCCGCGATCGACTGGTACGAGTCGGTGCTCGGCGCCACCGTGGCCCACCGCGAGGTGGTCGAGCGGGACGGCGTGGAGGAGGCTCTGCTGGCGGTGGCCGACTCCTACGTCCAGCTGCTGACCCCGGTGCGGGACGACTCGACGGTGGCCAAGTTCCTCGCCACCAAGGGCGAGGGCATCCACCACGTGGGCTACCGGGTGGACGACTGCGCGGCAGCACTGGCCGCGGTCAAGGAGAGCGGCGGGCGGGTGATCGACGAGGCGCCCCGCCCCGGCTCGCGGGGGACCACGGTGGCGTTCGTGCACCCCAAGACGTCCTTCGGCACCCTCATCGAGCTGGTCCAGGAGTAGCCCCCGCCGCCCGGGGGACGCGGGCGCGGCACCCCGGACGGCGCCCCTCGGAGCCGGTCGCGAAGCGGTCGCTCCCCCCGCCAGCCGGTAGCCTCGCGGCCCATGGACCACACGATGGCGCAGCGCTTGGAAGACCTTTCGGCCCGTCGCGAGGAGGCCCTGACGGCCGGGGGTCCCCAGTCGATCGAGCGGCACCACGCCAAGGGGAAGATGACCGCCCGCGAGCGGATCGACTACCTCCTCGACGAAGGCTCGTTCCAGGAGCTCGACATGCTGGCCCGGCACCGGGCCCACGGGATGGGGCTGGAGGAGAACCGGCCCTACACCGACGGCGTCGTCACAGGGTTCGGCACCGTCGACGGCCGCCGGGTCTGCGTCTTCAGCCAGGACTTCACCGTCTATGGCGGAGCGCTGGGCGAGGTGTTCGCCGAGAAGATCCACAAGGTGATGGACCTCGCCCTCTCCACCGGGGTGCCCATGATCGGGCTCAACGACGGGGCCGGCGCCCGCATCCAGGAGGGAGTGGTCTCCCTCGACGCCTACGGCGGCATCTTCCACCGCAACGTGGTCGCCTCGGGCGTGATCCCCCAGATCAGCGTGGTGCTCGGGCCCTGCGCCGGCGGCGCCGTCTACTCGCCCGCCATGACCGACTTCATCTTCATGGTGCAGGGGACGTCGCACATGTTCATCACCGGTCCCGACGTGGTGAAGACGGTGACCGGTGAGGACGTCACGCTCGAGGAGCTGGGCGGGGCCATGAGCCATGCCAGCAAGTCCGGGGTCGCCACGTTCGTCTCGCCCGACGAGAAGGCCTGCCTGGACGACGTGCGCTACCTCCTCTCGTTCCTGCCCACCAACAACCTCGAGGAGCCGCCGGCCGTCGTGTCGGGGGACGACCCCGAGCGGGCCACGCCGGAGCTGATCGACCTGATGCCGGCGTCGCCCAACCAGCCCTACGACATGAAGAAGGTCATCGGGGCGGTGGTCGACGACGGGGAGTACTTCGAGGTGCACGCCCACTGGGCCATGTCGGTCACCTGCGGCTTCGCCCGGGTGGACGGCCGCGTGGTGGGCATCGTCGGGAACCAGCCGGCGGTGCTGGCCGGCGTGCTCGACATCGACTCGTCCGAAAAGGCGGCCCGCTTCGTGCGGACCTGTGACGCCTTCAACATCCCCATCGTCTCGTTCGTGGACGTGCCGGGCTTCCTTCCCGGCACCGACCAGGAGTACGGGGGCATCATCCGGCACGGGGCCAAGCTGCTCTATGCGTTCTGTGAGGCCACCGTGCCCCGGGTCCAGATCGTGACCCGCAAGGCCTACGGCGGGGCTTACGTGGTGATGAACTCGAAGTCGATCGGAGCGGACCTCGCCTTCGCCTGGCCGTCGGCCGAGCTGGCGGTCATGGGGCCCAACGGGGCGGTCGACATCGTGTACCGCCGCGAGCTGGCCACCGCCGAGGAGCCGGCCAAGCGGCGAGCCGAGCTGGTCGAGGAGTACACCGAGCGCTACGCCAACCCGTACATCGCGGCCGAACGCGGGTACGTCGACGACGTGATCTCCCCGGCCGACACCCGCCGGATCCTGGTGCGCAGCCTGCGACAGATCGCGTCCAAGCGCGAGGACCTGCCCAAGCGCAAGCACGGCAACGTGCCGCTGTGAGCTCCCGAGCCGCTGCCCCTTCGGCCGAGCCGCCGCCGCCGGAGCCGGCACTGGGGTTGGCCCCGCGGCCGTCGCCACCCCCCGAGGTGCTGGCGGCCATCGTGGCCGCCTACGACGCCACCCGGCCCCGGGGGGCCGGGCCCACCCCGGCGCCCCCGGCGCCGTCGTGGCGGTTCAGCGGTCGGTGGTGGACGGGGCCGCTGCCGCTGCGCCGGGCCCGTCCGGGCGCCTGAGGCGGCGCCGGTGACCGCAGCGCACGGCCCGGGAGGGCCGAGCCAGGGCGCCCGGCCGACGCCGGGCACGCCGGGCGCCGAGCCGGGCGTCGAGCCCGGGGCGGCCCCGGGGCGCGGCTTGCTCGCGCTGGTCGGCGGGGGCGAGTGGCAGGAGGGCTGCACGTTCGACGCCGACCTCCTGGCGGCGGCCGGGACCGACCAGGTCCTCGTGCTACCGACCGCAGCAGCCTACGAGCACCCCGAGCGGGTGGTGCTGGGTGCCGCAAACTGGTTCGCCCGCTTGGGTGCCCGGGTGGAAGGGTTGATGGTGCTCGGGCGGGCCGACGCCGAGGACCCGGGCGCCACCGAGACGGTGCGCCGGGCCCGGTTCGTCTACCTGAGCGGTGGGTCGCCGTTGCACCTGCGCTCGGTGCTGAAGGGCTCGAGCGTCTTCGACGCGCTGCGCGACGCCTGGTCCGCCGGAGCGGTGGTGGCGGGGTCGGGGGCCGGGGCGATGGTGCTCACCGACCCGATGGTCGACCCCCGGGGCGGCGCGCTGACCGTCGGGCTCGGCTTGGTCGACCGCTTTACGGTGGTCACCCAGTTCGGCGACACCCACGAGGATGCCCACGGCGAGAAGCTCCACCGCTCCGTCGCCCTGGCTCCGGCGGGGCTACCGGTGGTCGGCATCCCCGAGCGCAGCGCGCTGGTGGGGGGTGCCGACGGGAGCTGGCAGGGCCGGGGCGCCCGCCCGTTGTCGGTCTTCGTGGACGGGCGCCCGGTCGAGCCCGGTCTCGAGCTCCTCAGCCGTCGGACTCGGTGATCGTCACCGACTCCATCCGCACCGTCTCCTTGGGGGTGCCCGACGAGGTCCCGACCGCGTCGAGGGCTCCGACCACCTCGCCGCCCGAGACCACCGCCCCGAAGAGCGAGTACTGCGGCGGCAGCCCGGCGCCGTCGGGCCCGCTGATGATGAAGAACTGACTCCCGTTGGTGCCCGGCCCGGCGTTCGCCATGGCCAGGGAGCCGATCTGGTACCGCCCCGGCTTGGGCAGCTCGTCGGCGAAGCGGTAGCCCGGGCCGCCCCGACCGCTTCCCTCGGGGTCGCCCCCCTGGATCACGAAGCCGGGGATGATGCGGTGGAAGACGACGTCGTCGTAGTAGTGGTAGCGGGCGAGGAAGACGAAGTTGTTCACCGTCTTCGGCGCGGCGATGGGGTCGAGGGCGATCACGAGGGTGCCCTTGGTCGTCACCATGGTGGCGGTGTAGCGCTTCGCCGGGTCGATGCACATGGGGGGCTCGGCGTCGAAGTGCTGGCGCTTCTCGGCCGATCCGTCGGTGGGCGGGCATTCGGGCGTGGGCACGGGTTGCCTCCTGGGTCTCGTTCAGCTCTCGGTCACCGAGACCGAGAGGATCCGCTGGGTCACCTTGGGCGGCACGCCGTTGGCGCTGGCGCTCGAGTTGCCTTCCTTGTTGATCTTCTGGACCACCGACATGCCCGAGGTCACCTTGCCGAACAGGGTGTAGTCGGGCGGGAGGGACTCGCCCTGGGAGCCGGTGACGATGAAGAACTGGCTCCCGTTGGTGGTGGGGTCGGTGGTGGCCGGGTTGTTGGAGTTGGCCATGGCGACCGACCCGATCGGGTACTGGGGTGAGGCGGTCGCCGGCCCCGGCTCGCTGTACTCGTAGCCCGGGCTGCCGGTCCCGGTGCCGGTGGGATCGCCGGTCTGGTCCATGAACCCCGGGATGACCCGGTGGAAGATGACGCAGTGGTAGAAGCCCTTGCCGGCCAGGAAGACGAAGTTGTTCACGCTCTTGGGGGCGCTGGCCGGGTCGAGGGCGATGGTGAAGGTGCCGACGGTGGTCTTCACCTTGGCTGCGTACGACTTCGAGACGTCGATCGTCATGGGCGGCGCGCTGGCATAGGACTGGGTGTTCACCCGGGTCGCGGTGCTCTTGGGGCAACCGGCGGCGACGGCCACCTTGTCGGCGGCCGCCTGCTCGGTCGCCGGTGTCGCCGGGGTCGGCTTGGGGGAGCCGTGCCGGTTGATGAGGTACACCGAACCGGCCACGACGGCCACGACCACGACGGCCCCGATGCCGTTGCGCACCAGGCGGCGGCGCCGGGCGACCTTGTTCGCGGCGGCCAGCCGCGCCTCGCGCCCGGCGCGCTGGCGGGCTCGCTTGTCGCTGGGCACGGGTGGTCACCCTATCCGCGCCCACCAGGGCCCGGAGGACGGGTCGGGGCGGGGCGGACCCCGCCGCGCTCGCCGCCCGGCGCCTGGTTGACCCCCCGCCGGCAGCGCCGGTACCGTGCCCGCGTGCCGCTCGTCGTCCAGAAGTTCGGCGGGACCTCGGTCGGCGACGCCGAGCGGATCCGGGCGGTCGCCGACCACGTGGCGCGCACCCGTCGGGCCGGCAGCGACGTGGTGGTCGTGGTGAGCGCCATGGGCAAGACCACCGACGACCTGATCCGGCTGGCCGGCGACGTCAGCTCGGTCCAGCCGGCTCGCGAGTACGACATGCTGGTCAGCTCGGGCGAGCGGATCTCGATGTCGCTGCTGTGCATGGCGTTGGCCGGCCTGGGCGTCGAGGCGGCCTCCTTCACCGGCAGCCAGGCGGGGATCATCACCGACACCGAGCACACCCGGGCCCGGATCCTCGAGATCCGCGGCGACCGGATCCGCGAGGCCCTGGGCGAGGGGAAGGTGGCAGTGGTCGCCGGGTTCCAGGGCGTGTCGACCGAGCGCGACGTCACCACCCTGGGCCGCGGCGGGTCGGACACCACGGCGGTGGCGCTGGCGGCGGTGCTCGAGGCCGACGCCTGCGAGATCTACACCGACGTGACCGGAGTGTTCAGCGCCGACCCCCGGGTGGTGGCCGACGCCCACCGGCTCGCCCGGGTCAGCTTCGAGGAGATGCTGGAGATCTCCGCCACCGGCGGCCGCGTGCTCCAGCTGCGCTCGGTGGAGTTCGCGCGCAACCACGGCGTGCCCATCCACGTCCGCAGCAGCTTCACCTGGGAGCCGGGCACCTGGGTCATCAAGGAGGAGCCGTCCATGGAGCAGGCGATCGTCACCGCGGTGACCCACGACACCTCGGAGGCCAAGGTGACCGTCACCGGCGTGCCGGACCGCCCGGGCATCGCCGCCCGGCTGTTCCGGGCGCTGGCCGACCGGTCGGTGAACGTCGACATGATCGTCCAGAACACCTCCCTCGACGGCACCACCGACATTTCCTTTACGGTGCCCCGGCTGGACCTGGCGGTGTCCGAGGCGACCTGTCGTGAGCTGTGCGACGAGCTCGGGGCAGCCGGGGTCTTCGCCGACGACGACGTGGCCCGGGTGTCGCTGATCGGAGCCGGGATGAAGTCGCACCCCGGGGTCACCGCCCTCATGTTCGAGACCCTGGCGACCGACGGCATCAACATCGACATGATCTCGACCTCGACCATCCGCATCTCGTGCATCGTGCGCACCGAGCGGGCCGAGCAGGCGGTGCAACGGCTCCACGCCGCCTTCGGCCTGGGGTAGCCGCCGCGCCGGGGCGGCCGGGCGCGCCGGGGCGGCCGGGGGTAGCCGCGGGCCGGGCGCGGCGGTGTGGCCGGGCGCGCCGCGCCCGCCCGCCGCCGATCCGCCGTGCTCGGGCGGGGCCGCCGCCTTCGGCCTCTAGGATTGGCCGGTGCGCGTGGGCGTCGTCGGGGCAACCGGGCAGGTCGGCGGCGTCATGCTGTCCCTGCTGGCCCAGCGCTCCTTTCCGGTCGACGAGCTCCGCCTGTTCGCGTCGGCCCGATCGGCCGGGACCCGGCTGGCGTGGCAGGGTACCGAGCTCGTCGTCGAGGACGCCGAGGGGGCGGACTTCGGCGGGCTCGACGTCGTGCTGTCGTCCTCCAACGCCACGGCGTCGCGGACCCAGTCGCCGCGCATCGCCCGGGCGGGCGCGGTCGTGATCGACAACTCGTCCGCCTGGCGCATGGACCCCGACGTCCCGCTGGTGGTGCCCGAGGTCAACCGCTCGGCCTTGGCGTCCATCCCCAAGGGGATCGTCGCCAACCCCAACTGCACGACGATGGTGGCCATGCCGGTGCTCAAGCCCCTGCACGACGCGGCGGGGCTGCGCCGGCTGTCGGTCGCCACCTACCAGGCGGTGTCGGGGGCCGGGCGTCGGGGGGTGGACGAGCTGGCGGGCCAGGTCGCCAAGGCCGGGGACCGGGCGGCGGAGCTGACCCTCGACGGCGGGGCGCTGGACCTGCCCGAGCCCTCGGTCTTCGCCCAGCCCGTCGCCTTCAACGTGGTGCCGTTGGCCGGCCGGCTGGTCGACGACGGGTCGGGTGACACCGACGAGGAGCAGAAGTACCGCAACGAGTCCCGCAAGATCCTCGGCATCCCGGACCTGGCGGTCACCTGCACGTGTGTCCGGGTCCCGGTGTTCAGCGGGCACTCGGCGGCGATCGTGGCGGAGTTCGAGCGGCCGCTGTCGGTGGCCGAGGCCCTCGACCTTCTCGGTGCGGCGCCCGGGGTCCGGCTGGCGGCCGTCCCGACGCCGCTCCTCGCCACCGGCGGCGACGTGTCGTTGGTGGGCCGGGTGCGGCCGCTCGAAGGGCGCGTCGACGCGCTGGCCCTGTTCGTGGTGGGCGACAACCTGCGCAAGGGGGCGGCCCTCAACGCGGTGCAGATCGCCGAGGCCCTCGGGTCCCCGCCGGCCTGACGGTCCCGTCGGCGCCCTGCCGGGGTGACGGTCCCGCCGGCGCTCTGGCGGCCTGACGGTCCTGCCGGGGTCCCGCCGGCGCGCTGCCCGCATCCCCCAGCGGTGACACACCCCCCCGGTACCGTGTCCGACAGAGGTCCGGGGCGCGCTGAAGGAGGCTCGATGACCGCAGGGCTGATCATCGGATTGCTCGTGGGTACCGCCGCCGGGTCGGGGGTGGCCGTGCTGATCTGCCTCCGCCGGGCCGTCCTGGTCACCAGCGAGCTGCGGGTGGCCCAGGACCGGCTCGAGGACGCCCGAGCCGACCAGAGCCGCCTGAGCTCGGAGCTCGAGATCCGGGCCTCGGCCCTGGCCGAGGCCGGGGCGACGATCGCCCGGCTCGACGCGGCCAACCAGCACCTCCAGGCCCTGGCCGACGAGCGCCAGGCCGCAGGGGACGAGGAGCGTCAGCGGCTGGCCGGTGCCTTCGCCGAGATCTCGGCCCAGGCGCTGCAGCGCAACGCCGAGCAGTTCATCAGCCTGGCGGACGCCCGCTTGACCAAGGACCGCGAGGCGGTCAGCGGGGATCTCGCCCGCCGCCAGCAGTCGCTGTCGCTGCTGCTCCAGCCGATCCAGGACACCCTGGCGCGCTACGAGGAGGGGCTCCGCCAGCTGGAGCTGGACCGCAAGGGGGCCTACGCCGGGCTCACCGAGCAGGTCCGTCAGATCAACGAGGCGAACGGGCAGCTCCAGCGCGAGACCCGCAACCTGGTCACCGCCCTCCGCTCGCCCCAGACCCGGGGGCGCTGGGGCGAGGTGCAGCTGCGCCGGGTGGTCGAGATGGCGGGGATGGTCGCGCACTGCGACTTCGAGGAGCAGGTATCGACCAACGGCGAGGACGGGCGGTTGCGGCCCGACCTGGTGGTGCACCTTCCGGGCCGGGCCCAGCTGGTCGTCGACGCGAAGGTCCCCCTGGACGCCTTCCTGCGGGCGGTCGAGTCCGACGACGACGAGCAGCGCCGGATGGAGCTGGTCGGCCACGCCCGCCAGCTGCGGAACCACGTCGACCAGCTCTCCAAAAAGCAGTACTGGGCCCAGTTCGACCCGTCCCCCGATTTCGTGGTGGCGTTCGTGCCCGGCGATTCCCTGCTGGCGGCGGCGTTCGAGCACGATCCCGCCCTCATCGAGCACGCGATGGTCAACCGGGTCCTGCTGGCGACGCCCACGACCCTCATCGCCCTGCTCCGCACGGTGGCCTACGGCTGGCAGCAGGAGTCCCTGGCCGACAACGCTCGCGACGTCCAGAAGCTCGGTGCCGAGCTCTACGACCGGCTGCGGGTCATGGGTGGCCACCTCGGAAGGCTCCACCGCAACCTGACCGGGGCGGTCGAGGCGTTCAACGACACGGTGGGCTCCATCGAATCGCGGGTGCTGGTCACGGCGCGCAAGTTCCCTGGCCTGGGCGTGGGCGACGGCGGCAAGCAGCTGCCCGAGCTCGAGCCCGTCGTGGCGACGCCCCGGGCCCCCCAGGCGGTGGAGCTGGCCGAGCTGCGGCCCGAGGACCCCTACCGGCTGGCGCCGGTCGGGCCCACGCCGTGGCGCCCCGAGCTCGGGGCGATCGGGATCCGTCCCGACCGGGTGCGCCCGAGCCACGCCGCCGAAGAGACCGGCTGAGCCGTCCCCCCGACGTCGATCGCGGGCCCGGATCCCGAGCCGACGAGACGTCGGTCCAGCGTCTGATGGGTTTCGATCCGGCGACAGATACGTCACAGCTCCAGCTCAGCTGGCTCTCAGCTTTCCGGGGCATCCTGCAAAGGGCCGCCGGGCTTCCGCCGACCGCACCAGGTGCGGTAGTCCGTTCGGTCTTCCTGGCAGGGACGGGTTCGCCGCACGGACGGGAGGAGAGAGCGTGAAGATCCTGGTTCTCGGGGGAGACGGCTACCTGGGGTGGCCGACCGCGCTGCACCTGTCGAGGCGGGGCCACGAGGTCGCGGTCGTCGACAACTTCGCCCGTCGGCAGTACGACCACGAGATGGGCGTCGAGACCCTGGTGCCGATCAGCTCGCTCCGCCGCCGGATCCAGGTGTGGAACGAGGTCTCCGGGCTCGACATCGCGGCGTACACCGGCGACCTGTGCGACGCCGAGTTCGTCGCCAGCACGCTGCGGGCGGTGGGGCCCGACGCCGTGGTGCACTTCGCCGAGCAGCGCTCGGCCCCCTACTCGATGATGGACCAGAAGCACGCCGTCTACACCCAGGTGAACAACGTGGTGGGGACGCTCAACCTCCTCTACGCCATCGCCGATGTCGACCCGAGCATCCACCTGGTCAAGCTGGGCACGATGGGCGAGTACGGGACGCCCAACATCGACATCGAGGAAGGGTTCATCGAGATCACCCACCGGGGCCGCACCGATCTGTTGCCCTACCCCAAGCAGCCGGGCTCCTTCTACCACCTGTCCAAGGTGCACGACAGCCACAACATCATGTTCGCCTGCCGGATCTGGGGCCTCCGATCGACCGATCTGAACCAGGGGGTGGTCTACGGGCAGGAGACCGAGGAGACGGTGCTCCACCCCGAGCTCGCCACCCGGTTCGACTACGACGGGGTGTTCGGCACCGTGCTGAACCGGTTCTGCGTCCAGGCGGTGGTGGGCCATCCCCTGACCGTCTACGGCAAGGGCGGCCAGACCCGGGGCATGCTCGACATCCGTGACACCCTGGCGTGCGTGGAGCTGGCTGTCCTCAACCCGCCCGACCCGGGCGAGTACCGGGTGTTCAACCAGTTCACCGAGTCCTTCTCCGTCCGTCAGCTGGCCGAGTCGGTGATCGACGCGTACCCCGGGCGGGCCGAGATCTCCCAGATCGACGACAACCCCCGGGTGGAGAAGGAGGACCACTACTACCGGGCTGCCCACACCAAGCTGCTCGACCTCGGCCTGGTGCCCCACCTGCTCAACCAGGGGACCCTGGCGGCCATCCTGGCGGTGGCGGACCGACACCGCGACCGTGTCGATCCGGTGGCCATCAGCCCGACGGTCCAGTGGCGACGGACGAGCAGCGTGTTGGCCACGGCATCCCCCGCCCTCTTCGGGCCGGGGCCGAGCGAGATGACCGGCGGCGCCTGATCCATCGTCTCGATCGTCCGATCCCTCCGCCCGACCGGGCCGCCTGAGCGTGGGCACCTACCGGGCGGCCTGACCTGGGCACCGCTGTCCTCGACCCGGCCGGGCGCCGCCGCGGGTATCTTCCGGGTCCGATGCCGCCCCGTGATCGCCGACGGCGGCGTCGGCGGCCCGGCCGCCGGGTCGCCGTCGTCGTGGTGGTGGTGCTGGTCCTCTTCTTCGTCGTCGGCGGGATCGTGGAGATCGGTCGCTCGTCGGGGCCCTTCCATCGATCGGTGACCGGATCGTTCGCCAGCCTGGGCTCCTCGGTGGTCGAGCAGTCCAACGCCTCGGCGAGCGAGCTCCGGGCGCTCCGGGCCCGGCTGAGCGGCTCGACCATCGACCGGGCGCAGCTGACCGTCGCGCTGGGGGCGCTGGTCGACGACACCCGGTCGCAGCTCGACGCGGTCGAGGGCGCTGCCCCGCCCTCCCCGCCGGGCCCGGGGCCGGCCAGCCTGACGGCCGCCCTGGGGCTGCGGGCCCGAGCGGCGCGGTCCTTGCAGGGCGCGCTCGACGCGCTGCTCCAGATGCCGGCCCAGCCCGCGGCCACCTCGGCCGCGCCGGGGGGCGTGGCCACCACCGCCCCTGCGGCGATCTCCTCGGAGCAGGCCCAGGCCGACCTGGTCGGGGTGGGTTCGGCCCTCGGTCGATCGGACGTCGAGTACGCCGCCGCCCGCCGGCAGCTCGGGGCCCTGCCTGGCCGGGTGCGCCTGCCCGCCTCGCGCTGGGTGCGCGACCCGGCCAGCTGGGACCCCCCGGCCATCGGGTCGCTCGTGACCCAGGTCGCCAGCGCCCCGGTGCTCCTCGTGGTGCACCAGCTCGCCCTGGCGGCGGTCCGGGTGGACCCCGGAGCGCTTCCGGGGCCGACCCCGGGCGCCGCCGCCTCCCTGCCCCCGACCCGGCACGTGACGGTCACCGCGGTGGCCCGCAACGACGGGAACGTGGCCGAGCCCGGCGCCGTCCTGACCGCCAGCCTCCAGCAGGCGGGCCACACGTCGTCGCAGAGCGTGCGGAGCACGGTCTCGCTCGGGGCGGGCGCGTCGACCGCCGTCGTCCTCCGGCGCCTGTCGGTCCGACCCGGGTCCTCCTACGTGCTGACCGTCTCGCTGGTGCCCCCGGGTTCCGGGGCCGGAGCCCCCCCGCCGCTCACCGCGGCCCTGGTGATCGGCCAGGCGCCACCGCCCACCACCACGACCACCGCCCCCAGCACGACCACGACGACGACCACCGCACCCACCACGACCACGACGGCGCCGCGCCCCTCGACCACCACAGGCCGCTCCGCCACCACCGCGCGGTAGCGGTAAGGCGTGATCGACTTGGAATAGTTCCGCTGTTGTCCAAGGGTGTCTGATCTATCCTTGGAATATGAGCGATCTTTTCCAAGGCAGGCTCATCTTCGAGGAGGCGGCGATCACCTGGCAGGGGCGCCGGGTGAGGGCGTCGGTGCCACCGATGCTCGCCGGCCTGGCGGTCCGGCTTCCGGAGCCGGTGGTGCGCTCGACCGAAAAGGTGATCGCCGCCGTCGATCGATCGAGTGGCCAGCTGCCGGCGTCGTGGGAACCCCTGGCCCGGCTCCTGCTCCGCTCCGAGGGTGTCGCCAGCTCGGCGCTCGAGCAGATCCATGCCCCGCTGGAAGAGATCGCCGCGGCCGAGATCGCGCCGTCCATGACCGGCCCCTCGGCCTGGGTCGCCGACAACCTGGCCGTCGTCGCGGCCGCGGTCGAGTCGGCCCGGCACGACCCGCTGAACGTCGAGGCCCTCCTCGGATGGCACCGCCGCCTCATGGACCACGCCACGCGCCGACTCGACCGGGACCTGATCGGGGAGTTCCGTGACCGTCCGGTGTGGGTGGGTGGCCGCGCACCGAGCGAGGCCGCCTACGTCGCGCCCCCCCACGAGCTGGTCGGGCCCCTGATGGACGACCTCGTCGAGTTCGCCAACGCCGACCGGCTGGACGTCGTCACCCAGGCGGCGATCGTGCATGCCCAGTTCGAGTCGATCCATCCGTTCGCCGATGGCAACGGCCGGATCGGGAGGGTGCTGATCGGTTGGCTGATGGTCCGACGGCTCGGCGTCCTCGTGCCGCCGCCGTTCAGCCTGTTCGTGGCCCGGGATCCCGGGGGGTACCTCTCCGGCCTCACGTTCTACCGGCTCGGCCAGCTCGCCCACTGGGTGCAGTGGTTCGCCGGGACGCTCGAGAGATCGGCGAACGCCGCAACGTCCTTGGTGGTCGACGTCGAGGCGCTCATGGGCAGGTGGCGCCGGCAGGCGGCAACCGGCACGGCGGCGGGCGGGCGCCCGGTACGGACGGGCGCGACGTTCTGGGCCGTGCTCGACCTGCTGCCGGAGCACCCGGTCGTCTCGGCGCCCCTGGTGGCCGCACGCTTCGGCATCACCGGCGAGGCGGCCCGCCTGGTGCTCCACCGCTTCGAACAGCTCGGCATCCTCTCCCGACTCGAGCGGCGCTCGGGCGTGCCCGGCCGACCGGTGCGCTGGTGGGTCGCGGCCGACCTCATCGAGGTGGTCACGCGGGGGAGTTGAGGGCGCTGCGAGCCGCGGTCGACCGGGACCGGGCTCGCTGCCGGGGACCGCTGAGCTGCCCCAGGCCCAGACCCCTGGGGATCGCCCGGCCGGCGGCCGGCCGTCTGGGGGCGCCGGTCCCTGTCTCGACCAGCCGCCCAGGTCGCCGTAGGATCAGTCCAGCGCTGAAAAAACGACACGACCAGAGCTGCAGAACGACACAGCCAGGGACAGGAGGCTCACGAACCCGTGGCCGAGAGCATCACCATCACCGACAACCGGACCGGTGAGTCCGTAGAGATCCCGATCAGCGACGGCGGCGTAGCAGCGACCGAATGGTCGAAGCTCCTCCCCGGCGTCTGGTTCTTCGATCCGGCCTTCATGTCGACCGCGGCGTGCAAGAGCTCGATCACCTACCTCGACGGCGAGGCGGGCATCCTGCGCTACCGGGGCTACCCGATCGAGCAGCTGGCCGAAAAGTCCAACTATCTGGAGGTCGCCTACCTGCTGCTGAACGGGGAGCTGCCCACCCCCGAGCAGTTCGACGCCTGGCGGCACGAGATCACCTACCACACGTTCATCCACGAGAACGTCCGCAAGCGGTTCCTCGAGGGCTTCCACTACGACGCCCACCCCATGGGCATGCTGGTCTCGGCGGTCGCCGCGCTGTCGACGTTCTACCTCGACGCCAAGGAGATCTTCGACGCCGACGCCCGATCCAAGCAGATCGTCCGGCTGATTGCCAAGATGCCCACCCTCGCCGCCGCCGCCCACCGCTTCAGCATGGGCATGCCGTTCGTCTACCCGGACAACACGCTGGACTTCGCCGGCAACTTCCTCTCGATGATGTGGAAGGTGGCCGAGCCGCACTTCGAGGCCGACCCCATTTTGGCCCGAGCCCTCGACGTCCTGTTCATCCTGCACGCCGACCACGAGCAGAACTGCTCCACCACCGCCATGCGGGTGGTCGGGTCGTCCCACGCCGACCCGTACTCGGCGACCGCGGCGGCAGCGGCGGCCCTCTACGGTCCCCGCCACGGGGGGGCCAACGAGGCGGTGATCAAGATGCTGACCTCGATCGGCAGCATCGAGAACGTGCCGGCCTTCGTCGAGTCGGTCAAGTCGGGCGAGGGCGGCCGGCTGCAGGGCTTCGGGCACCGGGTCTACAAAAGCTACGACCCCCGGGCGACCATCATCAAGCGCACGGCGGAGGAGGTGTTCACCGTCACCGGCAAGAACCCCCTGCTCGACGTCGCCCTCAAGCTCGAGGAGATCGCCCTCTCCGACGAGTACTTCACCTCGCGGCGCCTGTACCCCAACGTCGACTTCTACTCGGGCCTCATCTACCAGGCGATGGGCTTCCCGCTCGAGATGTTCCCGGTGCTCTTCGCCATCCCCCGCACCTCGGGCTGGCTGGCCCACTGGCAGGAGATGCTCGACCAGGACTCGAAGATCTCGCGGCCCCGCCAGCTGTACACCGGCGTCGAGGCCCGGGACTACGTGCCGGCCGACCGGCGCTGATCCCGGCCTGAGCGAATCGTGGCGCCGCCTGCGCTGAGCGAACCCGGGCGCCGTCGGCGCTGAGCGAACCCTGGCGCTGAGCGAATCGTGGCGCCGCCGCCGACCCTGACGCCGGCTCAGCGGACCCGGACCCGGGTCAGCCCCTCTTGGACCATCGACACCAGCAGGCGGCCGGCCCGGTCGAAGAGGAAGCCGCGCGCCAGGCCCCGGCCGCCGACCGCCACCGGTGAGTCGCTGTCGAAGAGCATCCACTCGTCGGCCCGCACCGGCCGGTGGAACCACATGCAGTGGTCGATGGTGGCGCCCATGAAGTCCGGGGCGGTCCAGCGCTCGGGGTGAGGGATCAAGATGGTGTCGAACAGCGAGAGGTCCGAGGCGTAGGTCGCCACGCAGGCGTGCAGCAGCGGGTCGTCCGGCAGCTCGCCGTCGGCCCGGATCCACAGCCGCTGGTACGGGGGATGGGCCTGGGTCTGCTTGGACGGCAGCTCGCCGATGTAGCGCTGGTCGATCGGGTGGGGCCGGGCGGACCACTCCTCCAGCTCGTCGCTCCAGGGGGCCAGCCGCTCGGGGAGGGGGGCGATCTCCTCGGGCACGGGCACCGCGGGCATGTCGAACTGGTGCTCCACCCCGACCTCGTCGGCGTGGAACGAGCAGGACATGTTGAGGATGATCTCGCCGTGCTGGATGGCGATGACCCGCCGGGTGGTGAACGACTTGCCGTCGCGGATCCGGTCCACCTCGTAGAGGATGGGGTTGGAGGGATCGCCGGGTCGCAGGAAGTAGGCGTGCAGCGAGTGGACGCGCCCGTGGCTGACCGTGCGGCCGGCCGCCATGAGCGCCTGGCTGGCGACCTGGCCGCCGAACACCCGCTGGCGCTTCTCGTCGGGGTGGACGCCCCGGAAGATGTTCACCTCGATGGGCTCGAGGTCGAGCAGGCGGACCAGAAAGTCGAGGGACTCGCTCACGCCGCCATGTTGCCAGGCTCGCGACGCGGGGCGCTCGATGGCCCCGCTCGTCGCCGGCGCCGCTCCGCCGCACCCGGCGCCGGGTCGCCGGGCGCGCTCCGAACGGTCGGGGAACGGACCACTAGCATCGCCCGGATGGATGCCGTCGTGCGACGCACATGGGACTGGCTGCACACGCACGAGGGCAAGAAGCTCTTCCGCTACACGATGGTGTCGGCCATCTCGACCGTGGTCTCCAACGTGGTGCTCCTGCTCGTGTACGGCGTGTTCCGGGTCTGGACCGAGGTCCCGAGCGCGATCTTCGCCAACGCGGTGGCCACCTTCCCCTCCTACTGGTTGAACCGCAGCTGGGCGTGGGGGAAGTCCGGCCGGTCCCACCTGCGGCGCGAGGTGCTGCCGTTCTGGGGGATGTCGGCGGTGGGCATCGCGTTCGGGGTCCTCGGTGCGACGTGGGCCCGCCACATCGGCACCACCCATCACCTCCAGCACCTCGACAAGACCGCGCTGGTGGTGCTGGCCAACATCGCCGCCTTCGGGGTGTTCTGGGTCCTCAAGCTCATGGTGTTCAACCGCCTGTTCCTGGTCGAGGACCTGCTCGAGGAGATCGACGAGCGGGTCGAGGCCGAGGAGGGGCGGAGCAGCGATGCCCCCGTTCGCTGACGTCGCCGAGGCGGTGACGGCAGTGGACGTCGAGGCCGGGGCGCGCGAGGCGGCGCTGCAGGACACCCTCACCAAGCCACCGGGCGCCCTGGGCCGGCTCGAGGAGGCGTCGGTCCGGCTGGCGGCCATCGCCGGCTGCTCCCCGCCCCCGGTGCCCGAGCCCGCCGCGGTGGCCGTGTTCGCCGGGGACCACGGGGTGGTCGCCGAGGGCGTGACCCCCTGGCCCCAGGAGGTGACCGGCCAGATGGTCGCCAACTTCTGTGCCGGCGGGGCGGCGGTCAACGTGCTCGGGGCGCACGTGGGGGCGCGGGTGGTGGTCGTCGACGTCGGCGTGGCCTCCGAGCTCGGGCATTTGCCGGGGCTGCGGCAGGCCAAGGTGCGCGCCGGCGCCGGCAACATCGCCCGGGGTCCCGCCATGACGGCGGAGGAGCTGGGCGCCGCCCTCGACGCGGGCGCCTCGGTGGCGGCCGACCTGCTCGCCGACGGGGCCCGCTGCCTGCTGACGGGCGACATGGGCATCGGCAACACCACGCCCTCGGCGGCGCTCATCGCCGCCCTCACCGGTGCCGCACCCGACGCGGTGACCGGGCGGGGCACCGGTATCGACGACGAGCGCCTGGCGATCAAGGTCGCCGTGGTGCGCCGGGCGGTGGCCCGCCTCGCCCCCGACGCCCCGCCGGAAACGGTCCTCGCCGAGGTGGGCGGGCTCGAGATCGCCGCCCTGGCGGGCTTCATCGTGGGCGGCGCCGCCGGTCGGGTCCCGGTGGTGCTCGACGGGGTGATCGCCGGTGCGGCGGCGCTGGGCGCGGTGGCGATGGTTCCCGCCGTCGCCGGGTACCTCTTCGCCGGTCACCGCTCGACCGAGCCGGGCGCCGCCGCGGTGCTGGGCTCGCTCGGGCTGCGGCCCCTGGTCGACCTGGACCTGCGGCTGGGGGAGGGGACGGGGGCCTGCCTGGCCCTGCCGGTGCTGCAGGCGGCGGCCAAGATCACCCGGCAGATGGCCAGCTTCGGCTCGGCCGGGGTGAGCGAGCAGGCGACCCCGGCCGGTCTCCGAAGCTCGCCCCCGGTCAGTCTCGGAAGTTGATGAACTGCAAGGGGATGCCGAAGTCCTCGGCCTTGCACGCGGTGATCACCGCCTGAAGGTCGTCGCGCTTCTTGCCCGAGACCCGCAGCTGCTCGCCCTGGGTCTGGGAGCTCACCCCCTTGAGGCCGAGGTCCTTGATGAACTTGTTCAGCCGCTTGGCCTGATCCTGGGCGATGCCGGCCCGGATGGCGATCCGCTGGCGGGCGGTCCCCCGGGCGGCCTCCTCGATCTTCTCGCGGTCGAGGGCCTTCAGGGACACCTGCCGCTTGACCAGCTTCTCCTCGAGCACCTGCTCGAGCGCACGCAGCCGGTCCTCGGTGGAGGAGTGCAGCACCAGCTCCTTGTCGCCCAGGTCGATCGACGACCCGGTGTCCTTGAAGTCGAAGCGGGTCGCGGCCTCGCGGTTCGCCTGGTCGACCGCATTGCGCACCTCTTGGAGGTCGACCTCCGAAACGATGTCGAACGTGGGCATGGGCTCAGCGTACCGACCGGTACCCGCCCGGACTATCCTGCCCGGGCGGGTCGGTGTCCGAGTGGCCAAAGGAAGCAGACTGTAAATCTGCCGGCTCAGCCTACGGAGGTTCGAATCCTCCCCGGCCCACGCACGAATCCCCAGTTGGGAGCCCATCGGGCGCGCCGTGCTCGGGCGTCGTGCGTCCACCGGCGACGCCTTGCGGCCGGGGTGCGGGGTATTACAATGCCGTGACGGCCGCCTTCGCATGGCCGAGCTGCACCGCTTGCGCCTCCTCCGACCGGTGGGTCCCGTCGGATGCGGAGCACCGGCTCCCGCCGAGGTTCTGCAGGCGCCCCAGCGGCCGATCGATCCGGGATCCGACGAGGTGTCTTCGAGGCAGCGTGGCAGACGACCTGAACAACGACACCGAGCCGGTCGCCGCTCCGATCCGCTCGCTGCCCGGCGAGCCTGCCGTCCGCCGGCTCGCCGGGTCGATCAGCCGGCGGTTCGACCAGGGGGCCGTCGGGTGGGAGGTCGTACGGGTCCGCCTGGCCTCGCGGGCGACGCTGGCCGACTCGGTGGGCGACGAGTCGGTCCCCGCCGAGGGCGACGACTGGCGGGTCCTGCTCCGTCCGGCCCTCCTCGGTTTCGTCGCCGTGTGCGCGGTGGCGGTCGGGGCCTCGCTGCCGAGCTCGCCGTTCAAGCTCGAGATGGCGGGCACCTGGTTCTTCGGCCTGCCTTCGGTGCAGTCGGGGAGTAGCCAGGCCTACCTGTTGCCCGGGCTCGTCTCGGTCTACGGGGGGCTGATCCTGCTGGCCCGGGTGTGGTTCGAGCTGCTCGGCATCGTGCGCCGGCGGGGCGGGGTCCCCATCCGGCACCTGGCGGTCATCCTCGCCCTGTGGTCGCTGCCCATGCTGGCGGTGGCCCCCCTGTTCAGCCGGGACGTCTTCTCCTACGCCGCCCAGGGCGAGATGATGAGCCGGCACATCAATCCCTACGACTACGGCCCCTACACCCTGGGATCGGGCCCCTATCCGAACCCGGTGGACCAGCTCTGGCAGAACACGGCCGCCCCCTACGGCCCGCTCTTCTTGATGGTCGCCGGCTTCTTCGCCACGGTCACCTTCCACCACGAAATCTACACCGTGGTCCTGCTGCGACTGCTCGCCGTGGCCGGGGTGGCGCTGATCGCCTGGTGCGTGCCGAAGCTGGCCCGGGCCCACGGCCGGGACCCGGGACCGGTGTTCGTGCTGGCCGTGCTCAACCCGCTGGTGGTCCTGACGTTGATCGGCGGGGCCCACAACGACGCCATCATGATCGGGCTCCTGCTCGCGGGCATCACGCTCGCCCGGCTCGACCGCCCGGTCTGGGGGGTGGTGCTCTGCACCCTCGCGGCGGCGATCAAGGTGCCGGCCGCGCTCGGGATCCTCTACGTCGGTTGGCAGTGGTTGGGGAGCGGGCTGTCGGTGCGCCAGCGGGTCCGGCCGGTGGTGACCGCCGGCCTGATCGCCGTGGCCATCATGGCCTTCTTCTCGATCGTGAGCGGGCTCGGCTGGGGATGGGTGGCCAATCTCGAGACGCCGGGCGCGGTGCGGAGCTGGCTCGCGCCGGCGACTGGGGTGGGGCTCGCCCTGAGCGGCCTGTGCCACACGGTGGGGATCGACGTCTCGCTGGCCGGCGTGCTGTCGTTCACCCGGGTGATCGGGCTGGTGTCGGCCGGGATCATCGCCGCCTACTTGCTCGCCAACAGCGACCGGGTGGGCGCCCTGCGGGCGCTCGGCCTCAGCCTGTTCTGCTTCGTGCTACTGGGCCCGGTGGTCCAGCCCTGGTACCTCACGTGGGGGATCATCGTGCTCGCCCCGGTCGCCTCGGCCAGGTTGCGCGGGGTGCTGGTGGCGTTCTCCCTGTGCGTGCCCTTCATCGGGCTGACCGGTGGCCGCCAGCTCCTCAACGAGCTGCTGCGCGCCGATCCGGCCGCCGTGGTCGCCGCCCTGGTGGTGCTCATCGCGGTGCTGGTGGCCCCGCTCCGGGGGTGGGCGCCGTCCCGCCGGAGCGGCGTGTTGCACCCCTCGAGCGCCTGAGCTCCCGAGCCCACCGCCGCAGGAGCGGGGCTAGAGCGGGGCTAGAGCATCCGCTGCAGGGCGACGACGTCGAGCCAGCGGCCGTGCTTGCGCCCGATCTCCCGCTCGACCCCGACCAGCTCGAAGCCGCAGGAGCGGTGCAGGGCGATCGACGCCTCGTTGCGGCCGACGACCCGGGCCACCACGGTGTGGAACCCGTGGCTGGAGGCCAGCACCAGCAGCTCCTCGAGCAGCGCCCGGCCGATCCCCTCCCCCCGGTGGTCCCGGTCGACGTAGACCGAGTTCTCCACCGACGTCGCGTAGGCGGGCCGGCTCCGGTAGGGGGAGAGAGAGCCGAAGCCAACCACCCGCTCGGCTCCGCCGGAGTTCCGGTCCAGCGCGACGACCGCCGGGTGGGCCCCCTGGTGCTGGTCGAGCCACTCGAGCTGCTGCTCGGGGCTCCGCGGGACGATGTCGAAGGTCGTCGGCTCGACCGCCTGGATCTCGGCGTTGTAGATGCGACGAATGGCCTCGGCGTCGTCCCGGAGGGCCAGTCGGACCCGCATCGGGTGGATGGTACCGGGCATCACCCGGTGTCGACGGCACCTGCAGCGGCCCGATCCCTGGTCCGCCGGGCCGCGGGCGGCCCGGGTTGGGTATCATCACCTGGCGCGACCCGGCGGTCGCGCGGCGCCCCCTTAGCTCAGTCGGCAGAGCACAGCCATGGTAAGGCTGGTGTCGTCGGTTCGATTCCGACAGGGGGCTCGCCCATCTTGGCGGCGTAGCTCAGTTGGTCAGAGCACACGGCTCATAATCGTGTTGTCGCGGGTTCGAGTCCCGCCGCCGCTACCAGTCCGGGGAAGGTCCTCGGGCACCGGTGTCCCCCGGCCCGCCGGGCCGTCGGGACGAGCGGGCAACCAGGCGAGCAGGCAAGGAACCAGAAGGAGCCGACATGGCCAAGAACGAGAAGCGGGTCCAGGTCACCTTGGCCTGCGAGGTGTGCAAGCGACGCAATTACATCACCACCAAGAACAAGCTGAACGACCGCGAGCGGATCGAGATGCACAAGTTCTGCCGGTGGGACCGCCGGCACACGCTGCACAAAGAGACCCGCTGAGCCGTCCCCGGGCGGTGATAGGCTCCGGGTTCGCTCCCCAGTCCTGGTGGCTTCGGGCGGCCGGCCGGACCACGACGTACAGGGGCCTGCAGAGGGCAGTAGCTCAACTGGTAGAGCACCGGTCTCCAAAACCGGCGGTTGGGGGTTCGAGTCCCTCCTGCCCTGCTCGAGCGCCGGTGGTGTCGGGGGAACGGGAACCGTTCATCGAGACGACTGATTCGGAGCACGAAGCGTGAACCGCGAGACCAAGCGCCTCATGCAGCGCCAGGGGCAGATGGAGGCCGACGGCAGCCCCGGTGTCCGCCGGGCCGCGCAGGCCCCGGCCAAGCGGGCCCCGCGCAGCCGGACCTCGGTCCGGGACTACCTCCGCCAGGTCCGTGACGAACTGCGCCAGGTGGCGTGGCCGAACCGGGCCGAGATGATCAACTACACCACCGTGGTCCTCACCACCCTGGTCCTCATGATCTCGCTGATCTTCGCCCTGAACCTGCTGTTCGGCAAGGCCATCGTCCTGTTGTTCCAGCGATGAGCCGGCTGACCACCATGACCCGCCGTTCCCGGCGGCTCGATCCCCTTTGGACGGTGCGACCGTGACAGAGCCAGACGACCACTCGACCATCGCTCTCGACGGCGACCTGGGCCCCGACCCCCTGGCCGACGGGGCCGAGCCCATCTCCGACGAGGCCGAGCCCATCCCCGACGCGCCGACCGACCAGCTCGAGACCGACGAGCTCCAGGACGACGAGCTCGAGGACGACGAGGAGGACGAGGTCGAAGCCCCTCCGAGCCCCTACGACCGTCCGGGGCGGTGGTACGTGGTGCACACCTACTCGGGGTACGAGAACAAGGTCCGCTCCAACCTGGGCAGCGTGGTGGCCTCGCGGGGGATGGAGGATCGCATCCTCGAGGTGGTGATCCCCATGGAAGACGTCGTGGAGTTCAAGGGCGGCAAGAAGGTGGTCGTCCAGAAGAAGGTCTTCCCCGGGTACCTGCTGGTCCGGTGCGACCTCGACGACGACACCTGGGGAGCCATCCGCAACACCCCCGGGGTGACCGGGTTCGTGGGGCCGGGGACGAAGCCGACCCCGCTCTCGCGGCGCGAGGTGGAGAACATCCTGCAGGTCAAGGCCGAGGGAGTGGAGGCGCCGGCAAAGAGGAGCCGGCCCCGGCTCGAGTACGAGGTGGGCGAGACGGTGCGGGTGAAGGAGGGACCGTTCGCCGACTTCTCGGGCCAGATCGACGAGATCAACGAGGACCAGCTGAAGCTGAAGGTCCTGGTGAACATCTTCGGCCGCGAGACGCCGGTCGAGCTGGAGTTCAGCCAGGTGGCCAAGCTCTAGCACCGACCTGCGGGTCCGGCCCGAGCCGGGCCTTTCGGGGCCGGTCCCAGGTTGGCTACCCTTGCTGCACAGCGCGTTACGAGACGAGGAGATTGCATGCCCCCCAGGAAGCGGGTGCTCGCGGTGGTGAAGATCCAGCTGTCGGCCGGTGCCGCGACGCCCGCGCCGCCGGTCGGCACCGCCCTCGGCCCCCACGGCGTGCAGACGATGGAGTTCTGCAAGCAGTACAACGCGGCGACCGAGTCGCAGCGGGGCACCGTCGTGCCGGTCGAGATCACCATCTACGAGGACCGCACGTTCACCTTCGTGCTGAAGACGACCCCGACCCCGGTGCTGCTCCGCCAGGCGGCCGGGCTCGACAAGGGCTCGGCCAACTCCGGCCGCGAGCAGGTGGCCACGGTCACCGACGCCCAGGTCGAGGACATCGCCAAGGTCAAGCTGCAGGACCTGAACACCGACGACCTCGAGGCGGCCAAGCGCCAGATCGCCGGCACGGCCCGCTCGATGGGGATCGCCGTCGGGGCCTGAGCCCCGACACGGGCCGCCGGCGCGCCGATCGCCGGCCCGGGCGCTCGAGGGCACGGTTGCTCGCCGGAGCGCCCCACGATCACGAAGAAGAGGACACATGGCACAACACGGCAAGAAGTACCGGTCGGCGATCGCCCAGGTCGACCGCGAGGCACTCTACGGGCTGCCCGCTGCGGTCGAGCTGGTCAAGGCGTCGGCGGTGGCGAAGTTCGACGAGACCATCGAGCTGGCGGTGCGGCTCGGGGTCGACCCGCGCAAGGCGGACCAGATCGTCCGGGGTACCCTCTCGCTGCCCCACGGGACGGGCCGGACGGTGCGGGTCGCCGTCTTCGCCGCCGGCGAGCCGGCCGCTGAGGCCCGAGCCGCCGGGGCGGACGTGGTCGGGGCCGACGACCTGGTGGCCCGCATCGCCAACGAGGGCTTTTTGGAGTTCGACGTGGCGATCGCCACTCCGGACCTGATGGGCAAGGTCGGCACGCTCGGGCGGGTGCTCGGGCCCCGGGGCCTCATGCCCAATCCCAAGACCGGCACGGTCACCACCGAGGTCGGCCGGGCCGTGTCGGAGTTCAAGGCCGGGCGGGTCGAGTACCGGACCGACAAGGTGGGCAACATCCACCTTCCGGTGGGAAAGGTCTCCTTCGACTCGGCGCAGCTGCTCGCCAACATCCGGGCGGTGCTCGACGAGCTGCAGCGGGTCAAGCCGGCGTCGGCCAAAGGCCGCTACCTGCGGGCGGTCACCCTGGCGTCGACGATGGGCCCGGGGGTGCGGGTGGACCCGCTCCGTGCCCGCGAGGTCGAGGAGGAGCTGGCCCCGACCGGCTGATTCGCAGCCGGCGAGCCGGGCACTAAGCTCCGGCTCTCGTAGTCGCCCGGGTCTGAACGGAACCGGGCATCTGATCTGAAGACGCCGTAGACCTCCGGTGCGCCCGTCCGGGTGCCGAAGGGGCCCTCAGGGGCCCGCCCGACGAGGCGACTCGAACGTCCGGGCCCAGGCCCAGGCGTTCTCCGTCGCACGCCGGGGGCCACGGCAGCCTCGGGGCTCGCACCCCGAGACACCGAGTGGAGGTCGCGATGGAGCACCGAGTGGAGAACCCCCGGGCCGACAAGGTGGCCGTGGTCGAGGACGTCCGCGCCCGCTTGGACGCCGCCGCGGCCTCGGTGGTGACCGAGTACCGGGGGCTCTCGGTCGGCGAGCTGGCCGAGCTCCGTCAGAGCCTGGCAAGCGCGGGCGGCGAGTACAAGGTGTTCAAGAACACGCTCGTGCGCCGGGCGGTCGACGGCGGTCCCCATCGGGGACTGCACGACCTGCTGGTCGGGCCGACGGCCATCGCCTTCGTGGAGAGCGACGTGAGCGCGGTGGCCAAGGCGCTCCGCGACTTCTCGCGGACCCGACCCCACCTGGTGGTCAAGGGCGGGATGCTCGACGGCAACGTGCTCTCGCCCGGTGACCTCAACGCGCTGGCCGACCTGCCGTCGCGCGACGTGCTGCTGGCCCAGTTCGCCGGGGCGCTGGCAGCACCCCTGCGGCAGTTGGCCGGCCTGCTGGCGGCCGTGCCCCGGAACCTGGCCTACGGGCTTTCGGCCCTGATCGACCAGCGTGGGGGAGCCCCCGAGGCCGAGGCCCCGGCCGAGCCTGCCGCACCCGAGGCCGAGCCGGGCGAGCCAGCGGCCGAGGCCGAGCCGGCCGCCCAGACCGAGGCCGAGCCGGCCGCCCAGGCCGCACCCGATGCCGAGCCGGCCGCCCAGACCGAGGCCGAGCCGGCCACCGAGGCCGAGCCGGCCACCGAGGCCGAGCCGGCCGCCCAGGCCGACTGACCCGGCCCGCTCCGAGCCCGACAAGTCCCACCCGCTACCCCCACGAACGACACGATCGAGAAGAGACGAAAGGACCCACCATGGCTGCAACCCTCACCAAGGACCAGATCCTCGACGGCATCGCCGAGCTCTCGGTGCTGGAGCTGAGCGAGCTCCTGAAGGCATTCGAGGAGAAGTTCGGCGTGACCGCCGCCGCGCCGGTGGCGGTGGCCGCCGCCCCGGGCGCCCCCGCCGCCGCAGCCGAGGCCGAGGAGGAGCAGACCGAGTTCGACGTCATCCTCACCGGGGCCGGCGACAAGAAGATCCAGGTCATCAAGGAGGTCCGCTCCCTGACCAGCCTCGGCCTGAAGGAGGCCAAGGACCTGGTCGACAGCGCCCCGAAGCCGGTCCTCGAGCGGGCCAGCAAGGACGACGCCGACAAGGCCCGGGCGGCACTCGAAGGTGCGGGCGCCACGGTCGAGGTCCGCTGAGGTCCTCGACCGCCCCGGCCCTTGACGGGCTCGGGGCGGCGGCCCTAGGGTTGCGCCCGGCTTCGGGCCCCCCGGGCGTGCCATTGGCATCCCGGCGAATTTGTCGGCAGTCGGGCGCGGCACGGGTTGTGTCGCTGCCTGTCTCACGGTAAGCTTCCGGGTTGCCGTGCGTTTCTCTCCTGTGTCTGTCCGCCCCTCGGGCTGGACGACGCGCGCCACGGCGATCCTCGGCCCCGTTCCGGGTCCGCTGACGTCCACCCAGCCACCCCAGTAGTCCCGTTCCGATCCGCCAGTACCTCGATTGGGAGGAGTAGGCCGTTGCCTGCAGGGCCCCGCAGTCCCGAACGCGTGAGTTTCGCCAACATCGACGAGGCTCTGCCGTTGCCCGATCTCATCGCGATCCAGCGTGACTCGTTCCAGTGGTTCTTGGACAAGGGCCTGGCCGAGGCCTTCGACGACATCAGCCCGATCGAGGACTTCACCGGTCAGCTGAGCCTTGAGCTGGAGTTCGACCCGAGCGATCCCGACCTGCGCCCGCCGCCGAAGTTCCCGGTGGACGAGTGCAAAGAGAAGGACATGACGTACGCGGCCCCGGTGTTCGTCCGGGCCCGCTTCCTCAACGCCACCACCGGGGAGATCAAGGAGCAGACCGTCTTCATGGGGGACTTCCCGATGATGACGGACCGGGGCACGTTCATCGTGAACGGCACCGAGCGGGTGGTGGTGAGCCAGCTGGTCCGCTCGCCGGGCGTGATCTTCCAGCCCGGCCGCGACGCCAAGACCATCTTCACCGGAACCATCCACCCGTACCGGGGCGAGTGGATCGAGCTCGACGTGGAGGCCAAGCCGTCCCGGGACGTCACCGCGGGCGCACGGGTGGCCCGCAAGCGCCGCCTGTCCCTCTTCGTGCTGCTGCGGGCGCTCGGCTACGGCGACGAGGGCTTCCTCGAGCGATTCGTCTCGCACTTCGACTTCCTGAGCGGCCAGTGGGAGAAGGAGCGGGGGCTGGCCCCGACGCGCGAAGAGGCGCTGCTCGAGATCTACAAGCGGGCCCGGCCCGGCGAGCCGCTCTCGGTGGAGGCGGCCCGGCAGTACTTCGAGAACGCCTTCTTCAACCCCAAGCGCTACGACCTGACCCGGGTCGGCCGCTACAAGCTGAACCGGAAGCTGGGACCCGAGATCGAGCGGATCTCGGACCTCTTCGGCATCGAGCTCGAGCGGCCGGTGGCCGGCCAGGGCGTGCTCAGCCCGTCGGAGATCCTGGCGTCGGCCACCTACATGCTGCACCTGGCGCTGCACATGGCGGACGGCGAGTCCACGTACCGGATCGACGACCAGGACCACTTCGCCAACCGGCGCATCCGCTCGGTGGGCGAGCTGATCCAGAACCAGGTGCGCGTCGGCCTGTCGCGCATGGAGCGGGTGGTCCGCGAGCGGATGACCACCCAGGACGTGGAGGCCATCACGCCCCAGACCCTGATCAACATCCGGCCGGTGGTCGCCGCGGTGAAGGAGTTCTTCGGCACCAGCCAGCTCAGCCAGTTCATGGACCAGAACAACCCGCTGTCGGGGCTGGCCCACAAGCGGCGCCTCTCGGCACTCGGACCCGGCGGCCTGTCGCGTGAGCGGGCCGGGTTCGAGGTCCGTGACGTCCACTCCTCGCACTACGGGCGGATGTGCCCCATCGAGACGCCCGAGGGCCCGAATATCGGCCTGATCGGCGCCCTGGCGACATACGCCCGGGTGAACGAGTACGGGTTCATCGAGACCCCTTACCGCAAGGTGGTCGAGGGTCGGGTGACCGACGACGTGGTCTACTTCGCCGCCGACGAGGAGGAGGAGCACGTCATCGCACAGGCGAACACCGCCGTCGACGAGGACGGGCGCTTCGCCGAGGACCGGGTCCTGGTGCGCCGGGGGCCTCAAGGCACCGGCGTGCGGGTCGGGGCGGCCAACACCTCCTACGGCACGACGAGCGAGCTCGACTTCGTGCCGCCGTCCGAGGTCGACCTCATGGACGTCTCGCCCAAGCAGATCGTGTCGGTGTCCACCGCGCTCATCCCCTTCGTCGAGCACGACGACGCCAACCGGGCGCTGATGGGCGCCAACATGCAGAAGCAGGCGGTCCCCCTGGTGGTGCCCGAGGCGCCGTACATCGGCACCGGGGTCGAGGCACGCGCGGCGCGCGACGCCGGCGACGTGGTGCTGGCCGAGGGCGACGGGGTGGTCACCGAGGTGTCGGGCGACCAGATCGTGGTCGAGTACCGCCCGGGCCAGAAGGACCGGCTCGGGCACCCGCTCAGCCGCAAGATCTACCGGCTGGCCAAGTTCCGCCGCTCCAACCAGAACACCTGCATCAACCAGAAGGTCCTGGTCGACGAAGGCGCCAACGTGGCCACCGGCGACCTGCTCGCCGACGGGCCGTCCACCCACAACGGCGAGCTGGCGCTGGGCAAGAACCTGCTCGTCGCCTTCATGCCGTGGGAGGGCTACAACTACGAGGACGCCATCATCCTCTCCGAGCGCCTGGTGCGCGACGACGTGATGACCTCGATCCACATCGAGGAGCACGAGGTCGACGCCCGGGACACCAAGCTGGGGGCGGAGGAGATCACCCGGGACATCCCGAACCTCTCCGAGGAGATCCTGGCCGACCTCGACGAGCGGGGCATCATCCGGGTCGGGGCCGAGGTGGACGCGGGCGACGTGCTGGTGGGCAAGGTGACCCCGAAGGGGGAGACCGAGCAGACCCCCGAGGAGCGGCTGCTGCGGGCGATCTTCGGCGAGAAGGCCCGCGAGGTGCGCGACACCAGTCTGAAGGTGCCCCACGGGGAGTCGGGCAAGGTCATCGACGTGCGGGTGTTCTCGCGCGACGACTCCCACGAGCTGCCGCCGGGCGTCAACCAGCTGGTCCGGGTGTACGTGGCCCAGAAGCGCAAGATCTCCGAGGGCGACAAGCTCGCCGGACGCCACGGGAACAAGGGGGTCATCTCCAAGATCCTGCCGGTCGAGGACATGCCCTTCTTGTCCGACGGCACGCCGGTCGACATCATCTTGAACCCGCTCGGGGTGCCGAGCCGGATGAACGTGGGCCAGGTGCTCGAGTCGCACCTCGGCTACGCCGCCCGTCACGGTTGGGAGGGGATCGAGATCGCCCCCGACGCCGGGACGAGCGGTCGGGGCGACGGGGCCCTGCGCAAGACCCGCCCCCGCACCGAGCCGGCGGCCTGGGTGGCCACCCCGGTCTTCGACGGCGCGCACTGGGACGAGGCGGAGGACGCCGGGCGACACCCGACCATCCAGAAGCTCTTCGAGACCCTGGCGCCCGACTCGGCCGACGGGACGGTCCAGATCGAGCCCACCGGCAAGGCGACGCTCTACAACGGGCGCACCGGGGAGCGCTACGACAACCCGATCTCGGTCGGCTACGTCTACATCCTCAAGCTCGCCCACCTGGTGGACGACAAGATCCACGCCCGCTCGACCGGGCCGTACTCGATGATCACCCAGCAGCCCCTGGGCGGCAAGGCGCAGTTCGGCGGCCAGCGCTTCGGGGAGATGGAGGTCTGGGCGCTGGAGGCCTTCGGGGCGGCGTACGCCCTGCAGGAGCTCCTCACCATCAAGTCCGACGACGTCCTCGGCCGGGTGAAGGTATACGAGGCCATCGTGAAGGGCGAGAACATCCCCGAGCCGGGGATCCCCGAAAGCTTCAAGGTGCTGATCAAGGAAATGCAGTCGCTCTGTCTCGACGTCGAGGTGCTGGCGGTGGACGGAGCGGAGATCGAGATGCACGAGATCGACGAGGACGTGTTCCGCACGGCCGAGGAGCTCGGCATCGACATCAGCCGGCCCGAGCGCGGGTCGGACGAGGAGGACGAGCGGCGTGCCGCAGAGAGGAGCTTCTCGTAATGGCGCTCGACGTGAACACGTTCGACCAGTTGCGGATCGGCCTGGCCACCGGGGATTCCATCCGGGGATGGTCCAACGGCGAGGTGAAAAAGCCCGAGACGATCAACTACCGCACCCTGCGGCCGGAGAAGGACGGGCTGTTCTGCGAGAAGATCTTCGGTCCGACCAAGGACTGGGAGTGCTACTGCGGCAAGTACAAGCGGGTGCGGTTCAAGGGGATCATCTGCGAGCGGTGCGGGGTGGAGGTCACCCGGTCCAAGGTGCGCCGCGAGCGGATGGGCCACATCGAGCTGGCCGCCCCGGTGGTGCACATCTGGTACCTGCGCGGGACCCGGAGCTGGCTGGCCTACCTGCTGATGGGCACCGAGGCTCGTGAGGAGCTGAAGGCCAAGCAGCTGGAGAAGGTCATCTACTTCGCCGCCAACCTGGTCACCTGGGTCGACGAGGACAAGCGGCACGAGGACCTGCCCAACCTCGAGGCCGAGCTGCTCGAGGAGGTCGCCGACATCGAGCGGCGCCGCGACCTCGAGATCGACCGCCGGTTCAAGGCGCTCGAGGACGAGCTGGCCCAGCTGGAGAAGGAGGGGGCCCGCGACGCCGAGGTCAAGGCCCGCCAGCGCGCGGCGGAGAAGGAGATCGGTGCCCTGCGCGACCGGGCCCAGGACGACATCGAGCTGGCCCAGCGCTCGCTGGACGAGTTCCGCAACCTCCACGCCCGCAAGATCATCGAGGACGAGCTGCTGTGGCGCGAGCTGCGGGTGCGCTACGACGACTACTTCGAGGGCGGCATGGGCGCCGAGACGATCCAGCGGCTCATCGACCGGATCGACCTCGACGCCGAGGAGATCAAGCTGCGCGAGATGATCGACGCGGCCGACGGGCGCCGCCCGCTGTCCACCCAGCGGCGCCAGAAGGTGATCAAGCGGCTGAAGATCGTCACCGCCTTCAACCGGCGCGACGACCACGGCCGGCGGGTGAACGACCCGCGGGCGATGATCCTCGAAGCGGTGCCGGTGATCCCGCCCGACCTGCGCCCGATGGTCCAGCTCGACGGCGGGCGCTTCGCCACCTCGGACCTCAACGACCTCTACCGGCGGGTCATCAACCGCAACAATCGCCTGAAGCGCCTGCTCGACCTGGGCGCGCCCGAGATCATCATCAACAACGAGAAGCGGATGCTCCAAGAGGCGGTCGACGCCCTCTTCGACAACGGGCGGCGCGGCCGGCCGGTGACCGGCCCGGGCAACCGGCCGCTCAAGAGCCTGTCGGACATGCTGAAGGGCAAGCAGGGCCGGTTCCGCCAGAACCTGCTGGGCAAGCGGGTGGACTACTCGGGCCGCTCGGTCATCGTGATCGGGCCGACCCTCCAGCTCCACCAGTGCGGCCTGCCCAAGCTGATGGCGCTCGAGCTGTTCAAGCCCTTCGTGATGAAGCGGCTGGTAGACACCGAACTGGCGCAGAACATCAAGTCGGCCAAGCGGATGGTCGAGCGCCGGCGTCCCCAGGTGTGGGACGTGCTCGAGGGCGTGATCCGCGAGCACCCGGTGCTGTTGAACCGGGCCCCGACGTTGCACCGCCTGGGCATCCAGGCGTTCGAGCCGGTGCTGGTGGAGGGCAAGGCCATCCAGGTCCACCCGCTCGTGTGCACGGCGTTCAACGCCGACTTCGACGGGGACCAGATGGCCGTCCACCTCCCGCTGTCCGCCGAGGCCCAGGCCGAGGCCCGGGTGCTGATGCTGTCGGCCAACAACATCCTGTCGCCGGCCACCGGCCGCCCGATCACCGTGCCCACCCAGGACATGGTGTTCGGGGCGTACTACCTCACCCTCGACGTCGACGGGGCCAAGGGGGAGGGCCGGGCCTTCCGGCACTCCCACGAGATCCAGGCCGCCTTCGACGCCGGTGACGTGGACCTCCACGCCCGGATCAGCCTGCGCCCGCTGGCCGGCTCGGCGCTGGCCGACCGCCTGGGTGCGGCCGGGATCGGCGCGGAAGACGGGGCGGCGCTGCACGTCGACACCACGCCGGGCCGGGTGTTCTTGAACGAGGCCCTGCCCGAGGGGTTCCGCTACGTGAACGAGGTGGTCGGCAAGCGCAACGTGCCCATCGGGGCCATCGTCGAGGAGCTGGCGGCCGACCACCCCAAGCACGTCGTGGCCGGCAGCCTCGACCGCATCAAGGCGCTCGGGTTCCGCTTCGCCTCCCAGTCCGGGCTCACCATCTCCATCGACGACGTGCGCACCCCGCCGGACAAGCAGTCGATCCTCGACCGCTACGAGAAGGAGGCCGAAAAGGCCGAGAGCCAGTTCAAGCGGGGCATCATCACCGACGACGAGCGGCGCCAGAAGGAGATCGAGATCTGGACCTCGGCCAACTCCGAGGTGGGGCGGGCCATGGAGCAGACCCTCTCGACCCTGTCGTTCAACCCGCTCGACATGATGGTGGACTCCGGGGCCCGGGGCAACGCCCAGCAGATCCGCCAGATCGCCGGCATGAAGGGGCTGGTCTCGAACCCGCGGGGCGAGATGATCCCCCGCCCGATCAAGTCCTCCTTCCGGGAGGGCCTGTCGGTGCTGGAGTACTTCATCTCCACCCACGGCGCCCGCAAGGGCCTCGCCGACACCGCGCTGCGGACGGCGGACTCGGGCTACCTCACCCGGCGGCTGGTCGACGTGGCGCAGGAGCTGATCGTGCGCGAGGACGACTGCGGGACGGCCCGCGGCATCTGGATCGAGGAGGTCGAGCCCGACGGGCCCGGTCGCCGCAGCTATCTCGAGACCCGGGCCTACGGGCGCCTGCTCCTCGAGCCGGTGACCCTGTCGGACAAGACCACGGTCGAGCCGGGGACGCTGCTCACCGACGAGGTGGTCGGCCAGCTGCGCGACGACCCGGCGGTCGACCGGATCCGGGTGCGCTCGGTGCTGACCTGCGAGGCGGCCCACGGCATCTGCGCCGCCTGCTACGGCCAGTCCCTGGCCACCGGCAAGATGATCGAGCTCGGCGAGGCGGTGGGCGTGATCGCCGCCCAGTCCATCGGCGAGCCGGGCACCCAGCTCACCATGCGGACCTTCCACACCGGGGGCGTCGTGGGTGAGGACATCACCCACGGGCTGCCCCGGGTGGTCGAGCTGTTCGAGGCCCGGACGCCCAAGGGCGCCGCGGTGCTCGCCCGGCACAGCGGGGTGGTGCGGGTCGAGGACGAGGAGAACGGCCGCCGGATCACCGTGGTGGCCGACGACGGGACCGAGGAGTCGGCCGTGGTCCCGGTGCGGGCCCACCTCGAGGTCGGCGACGGCCAGGAGGTCGGGGCCGGTGACGCCCTGGTCGAGGGGCCCAAGGACCCCAAGGAGCTCCTCGAGGTCAAGGGCATCCGCGAGACCCAGCAGTACCTGGTGGAAGAGGTCCAGAAGGTCTACCGGGACCAGGGGGTGTCGATCCACGACAAGCACATCGAGCTGATCGTGCGCCAGATGCTCCGCCGGGTCCTGGTGGCCGAGCCGGGGGACGCGTCGTTCCTGCCCGGCGAGCGGGTGGACAACCAGATCTACGCCGAGGTGAACCGGGGCCTGGTCGAGGAGGGCCGGCGCCCGGCCGAGGGTCGTCCCGAGCTGATGGGGATCACCAAGGCCTCGCTGGCCACCGACAGCTGGCTGTCGGCGGCGTCGTTCCAGGAGACCACCCGGGTGCTGACCGAGGCCGCCATCGAGGGCCGGTCCGACCAGCTGTTCGGGCTGAAGGAGAACATCATCATCGGCAAGCTGATCCCGGCCGGCAGCGGGATGGAGCGGTACCGGTCCATCCACCTCGAGATGCCCGACGCCGAGGCCCTGCCCTTCTGGGCCCTCGGGAGCGGGCAGTCCGAGACCGAGGACCTGGCCGCCTGGCTGCGTGACGTCGGCGGGGACGGCATCGGCGACGAGCCGTTCGACGCCTCGATCGACGCCAGCTGGCTGGGCGCGGCCCCGGGCGGCGAGGGTGAGCCGAGCCCGGGCGGCGGCCCGTCGCCGATCGAGCAGGGCCCGTTGGAGGCGGGCGCGTGAGCGGCTCGCGATGAGCCGTCGCGCGCCCGGCCGGGCGCACCCGGGCCGGCCTCTTGCCGGCCCGGTCCGGGTGCCCTAGCATTGACCTGCTGTCCGGCGTCCTCGCGCGCCGGAACCGGCTTCCGGGCAGTTCCCCGTTCTTTCCGGCAGTTCCCGTGTTTCCGCCACTCAACGCTTAGAGGTACCGCGTGCCCACGATCGCCCAGCTGGTCCGCAAGGGACGGCAGGCCAAGGAGACCAAGACCAAGACCCCGGCTCTGCGGGGCGCGCCCCAGCGGCGCGGGGTGTGCACGCGGGTGTACACGACCACCCCGAAGAAGCCCAACTCGGCCCTGCGCAAGGTGGCCAGGGTACGCCTCACCAGCGGAGCCGAGGTGACCGCCTACATCCCCGGGGTCGGCCACAACCTGCAGGAGCACTCCATCGTGCTGGTGCGCGGCGGCCGGGTGAAGGACCTGCCGGGGGTCCGCTACAAGGTGATCCGCGGCGCCCTCGACACCTCGGGGGTGCGCGAGCGCAACCAGGCGCGCAGCCGCTACGGCGCCAAGAAGGAGTCCTGAGATGCCCCGCAACGGACCGGCCCAGCGCCGTGATCTCCAGCCCGACCCGGTCCACCGCTCGGTGCTGGTCACCCAGGTGGTGAACAAGGTGCTGAGCCGGGGCAAGCGGACCCTGGCCGAGCGGATCGTCTACGGCGCCCTCCAGCTGGTCGAGGAGCGGGCCGGGTCCGAGCCGGTGGCCGTGCTCAAGCGGGCGGTGGAGAACACGCGTCCCGAGCTGGAGGTCAAGAGCCGGCGGGTGGGCGGCGCCACCTACCAGGTGCCGGTCGAGGTCCGGCCGCGCCGGGCGACCACCCTGGCCATCCGCTGGCTGACCGGGTACTCCAAGCAGCGGCGCGAGAAGACCATGGCCGAGCGGCTGGCGAACGAGATCCTCGACGCCTCCAACGGCATCGGCGCGGCGGTCAAGCGCCGCGAGGACATGCACAAGATGGCCGAGTCCAACAAGGCCTTCGCGCACTACCGCTGGTAGGCGCGGGCCAGAGGTAGCACCGTGGCAGACCCCCTTCCCACCCGCGAGTACCCGCTCGCCAGGACCCGCAACATCGGGATCATGGCCCACATCGACGCGGGCAAGACCACCACCACCGAGCGGATCCTCTATTACACCGGTCGCAACTACAAGATCGGCGAGGTCCACGAGGGCGCGGCGACCATGGACTGGATGGTCCAGGAGCAAGAGCGCGGCATCACCATCACCTCGGCCGCCACCACCTGCCGCTGGCGCGACACGTGGATCAACATCATCGACACCCCGGGCCACGTGGACTTCACGGTGGAAGTCGAGCGGTCCCTGCGGGTGCTCGACGGCGCGGTGGCGGTCTTCGACGCGGTGGCCGGGGTGGAGCCCCAGACCGAGACGGTGTGGCGCCAGGCCAACAAGTACTCGGTCCCCCGGATCTGCTTCGTCAACAAGATGGACCGGGTGGGGGCGGACTTCGCCCGCACGGTCGAGATGATCAAGGACCGGCTCGACGCCACGCCGGCGGTCGTGCAGCTCCCCATCGGGGCCGAGGCCGACTTCCGGGGCGTGGTCGACGTGCTCCGGGGCCAGGCCCTCGTCTGGGACGACGGCATGGGCGAGAAGTGGGAGGAGACCGCGGTCCCCGAGGACCTGGTCGTCGCCACCGAGGAGGCCCGCCACCAGCTGGTCGACGTACTCTCCAACCACGACGACGTGATCATGGAGAAGTTCCTGGCCGACGAGGAGATCACCGCCGAGGACCTGCGCCGGGCCCTGCGCACGGCCACCCTGGCGAGCGAGGTGGTGCCCGTGCTGTGCGGGTCTGCCTTCAAGAACAAGGGTGTCCAGCCGATGCTGGACGCGGTGGTCGACTACCTGCCGAGCCCGCTCGACCTGCCCCCCACCCCGGGCCACCTGCCCGGCAAGCCGGACGAGCTCGACGAGCGGCTCCCCGACGACAGCGCCCCCTTCGCCGCCCTGGCCTTCAAGATCATGACCGACCCGTTCGTGGGCAAGCTGACCTACCTCCGGGTCTACTCGGGCACCCTGCGCAAGGGCGGCACGGTGACCAACACCTCCAAGGACCGGCGCGAGCGGGTGGGGCGGCTGCTCCAGATGCACGCCAACCACCGCGAGGACAAGGACGCCATCTTCGCCGGGGACATCGTGGCCGCGGTCGGCCTCAAGCAGACGACCACCGGCGACACCCTGTCGGACCCCGACCACCGCATCGTGCTGGAGGAGCTGACCTTCCCCGAGCCGGTGATCCACGTGGCGGTGGAGCCCAAGACCAAGGCCGACCAGGACAAGCTGTCCAAGGCGCTCTACGCCCTGTCCGAGGAGGACCCGACGTTCCGGGTCCGCTCGGACGAGGAGACCGGCCAGACGGTGATCTCGGGGATGGGCGAGCTCCACCTCGAGGTGCTGGTCGACCGGATGCTGCGGGAGTTCAGCGTCGACGCCAACGTGGGCAAGCCCCAGGTGGCCTACCGCGAGACCATCCGCAAGCCGGTGGAGAAGATCGAGGAGCGCTACGTCCGCCAGACCGGCGGCCGGGGCCAGTACGGGCACGTGGTCATCAGCCTCGAGCCGACCGGCCCGGGCGGCGGCTACGAGTTCGTGGACAAGATCACCGGCGGGGTGATCCCCAAGGAGTACATCCCCTCGGTGGACGCCGGCATCCAAGAGGCGCTGACCTCGGGGGTGGTCGCCGGGTACCCGATGGTCGACGTGCGGGTCCTGCTCACCTTCGGCTCCTACCACGAGGTCGACTCCTCGGAGATGGCATTCAAGATCGCCGGGTCGATGGCGGTCAAGAAGGCGGCCCGGGCGGCCTCGCCGGTGCTGCTCGAGCCGGTCATGGCGGTCGAGGTGGTGACCCCCGAGGACTACATGGGCGACGTGATCGGGGACCTCTCTTCGCGGCGCGGCCGGGTGGAGGGCATGGAGCAGCGGGGCAGCAGCCACGTCATCCGGGCCCAGGTTCCCCTGGCCGACATGTTCGGCTACGCTACCGACCTGCGCTCTCGCACCCAGGGCCGGGCGACGTACACCATGCAATTCCACGCCTACAACGAAGTGCCCGACTCGATCGCCAAGGAGATCATCGCTCGGGCGCACGGGGAGTAGGCGGGCTGGCCGGTTTCCGGCGGCAGCGACCAGGGCACCACCGTCGCTGGCAGTGGCAATGAAAGCAGCGGCGGGCAACCGCCGTGGCGGGGTCCGAGGGGGCCCCGCCCGAGATCAGGGAGTGAGTCCCCCAAGATGGCCAAAAAGAAATTCGAGCGCTCCAAGCCCCATGTCAACGTGGGCACGATGGGCCACATCGACCACGGGAAGACCACGCTCACGGCCGCCATCACCAAGGTCCTGTCGGAGAACAACCCCAACACCGCCTTCACGCCCTTCGACCAGATCGACAAGGCGCCGGAGGAGAAGCAGCGGGGCATCACGATCTCCATCGCCCACGTGGAGTACGAGACGGCCAACCGGCACTACGCCCACGTGGACATGCCCGGCCACGCCGACTACATCAAGAACATGATCACCGGCGCCGCCCAGGTGGACGGGGCCATCCTGGTGGTCTCGGCGGCCGACGGGCCGATGCCCCAGACCCGTGAGCACGTGCTGCTCGCCCGCCAGGTGGGCGTGCCCTACATCGTGGTGGCCCTCAACAAGGCCGACATGGTGGACGACGAGGAGCTGCTCGACCTGGTCGAGCTCGAGGTCCGCGAGCTGCTCAACGACTACGAGTTCCCCGGCGACGACACGCCGATCGTGCGGCTGAGCGCCCTGAAGGCGCTGGAGGGCGACCCGGAGTGGACGCCCAAGATCATCGAGCTGATGGACGCGGTCGACAGCTACATCCCCGAGCCCGAGCGCGACATCGACAAGCCCTTCCTGATGCCGGTGGAGGACGTGATGTCCATCACCGGGCGGGGGACGGTGGTGACCGGCAAGGTGGAGCAGGGCGTGGTCAAGGTGGGCGAGGAGGTCGAGATCGTCGGCCTGCGCAACACCCAGAAGACGGTCGTCACCGGGGTCGAGATGTTCCGCAAGCTGCTCGACGAGGGCCGGGCCGGCGACAACATCGGGGCCCTGCTGCGGGGCACGAAGAAGGAGGACGTCGAGCGGGGCCAGGTGCTCTGCAAGCCGGGCTCCATCACCCCGCACACCAACTTCGAGGCCACGGTCTACGTCTTGAACAAGGACGAGGGCGGCCGCCACAAGCCGTTCTTCACCAACTACCGGCCCCAGTTCTACTTCCGGACCACCGACGTGACCGGCACCATCAGCCTGCCCGAGGGCACCGAGATGGTCATGCCGGGTGACAACACCGAAATGACCGTCGAGCTGGGCAAGCCCATCGCGATGGACGAGGGGCTCCGGTTCGCCATCCGCGAGGGTGGCCGCACCGTCGCCTCGGGCCGCGTCACCAAGATCATCAAGTAAGCGCGACCCGCAGCGTCGCGCGGCACGCGACCCACCATCGGAAGGACGCCATGCCCGACGCACCACGCCAGAAGATCCGGATCCGCCTGAAGGCCTACGACCACGAGATCCTCGATCAGTCGACCGAAAAGATCGTCCAGACGGTGCTGCGCACCCAGGCCAAGGTGCAGGGCCCGGTGCCGCTGCCGACCGACAAGCACCGCTACACGGTGATCCGCTCGCCCCACAAGTACAAGGACAGCCGCGAGCACTTCGAGATGCGGGTGCACAAGCGCCTGGTCGACATCGTGGAGCACACCCCCAAGACGGTCGACTCGCTGCAACGGCTGGACCTGCCGGCCGGCGTGGACATCGAGATCAAGATCCAGAACACCTAGGGGCGACCCGTGGCCGGTGGCACCGGCCAACGGGATCGTGTAGCTTTGCCCCCCGGGCCGATTCCGGCCCAGAGGTGCCCGGTCTCCGGGTGCCGAACCACCAACCGAAGTGTCCGAGCGCCCACCCCTGCGGGTTTATGGGGACTGATGGGGACCTCGGACCGAGACAGTCGAGCGCTCCGCTCGGGATTCCCGGGCGGAGCGTTGGCGTGCACACGGGCTGCCGTGGGCACGATCAGGGAGAGCCCAGCAACGTGGCAACCAAGGCGATCGTCGGCGAGAAGGTCGGCATGACCCAGATCTGGGACGACCAGAACCGAGCCGTCCCGGTGACGGTGGTCCGAGTCGCGCCGGTCCGGGTGGTGCAGATCAAGCAGCCCGAAACGGACGGCTACGCCGCCCTTCAGGTGACCTGGGGGTTCCGGCGCGCGTCGACCCTCACCAAGCCCGAGCTCGGGCACTTCGAGCGCGCCGGGGTCGAGCCCGGGCGCAAGCTCCTCGAGCTCCGGATCGACGACGTGAGCGAGTTCACCGTCGGCCAGGAGCTGACCGCCGACTGGTGGTCGCCGGGCGACCGGGTGGACGCCATCGCGGTCAGCAAGGGCAAGGGGTTCGCCGGGGGGATGAAGCGGCACAACTTCAAGGGCCAGGGCGCCTCCCACGGCAACCACAAGCACCACCGGGCGCCGGGCTCGGTCGGCGCGTGCGCCACCCCGTCCCGGGTGTTCAAGGGCACCCGGATGGCCGGCCGGATGGGTGGCGGCCAGGTGACCGCCCTCAACCTGCAGGTGGTCATGGCCGACGCCGAGCGCCAGCTCGTCCTGGTCAAAGGGGCGGTGCCCGGGTCGCGCGGCGGCGTGGTGGTCCTGCGGGACACGGTGAAGGCGCCCACCGCCCGCGCCGGGAGCATCCGATGACCGTCGTCGCGGATCCGCCCCGTCCCGGCGCCGTGCGCCGCGAGCGTCCGGCACCGGTGGTGCGCACCGTCGTGCGCCGTGACGTGGCTGGCGCCGACCTCGGCTCGGTGGACCTCGAGCCGTCGCTGTTCGGCATCGAGCCCAACCTGGCCGTGCTGCACCAGGTGGTGACCGCCCAGCTGGCCGCGGCCCGCTCGGGCACCCAGTCGACCCGGACCCGGGCCGAGGTGCGTGGGGGCGGGTCCAAGCCGTTCCGCCAGAAGGGCACCGGCCGGGCCCGGCAGGGCTCCACCCGGGCCCCCCACTGGGCGGGGGGCGGGGTCGCCCTCGGCCCCAAGCCGCGCAGCTACGCCCAGCGGACCCCGAAGAAGATGGTCCGCCTGGCCCTGTGCTCGGCCCTTTCGGACCGGGCGGCCGAGGACCGGGTGGCGCTGGTGGACCGCTGGGCCTGGGAGGCACCCCGCACCAAGGACGCGGTGGCGGCGCTCGACGCCCTGGGCCTGGCGGGCAAGGTGCTGGTGGTCCTGGGCGCCGACGAGCTGACCGCCCGGCGGTCCTTCGCCAACCTGCCCGACGTCCAGGTGGTGCTGGCGGGGGAGCTGGCGGCCTACGACGTGCTGCGCAACGACTGGGTGGTGTTCAGCGACGAGACGCTGCCCGGCGCACCGGCCCGGGTCCAGGCGACCGCCGAGGGGGCCGGAACCCAGGCGACCGCCGAGCCGGCCGGCGCCCAAGTGGCCGCCGAGCCGGACCGGGACCAGGTAGCCGACGAGCCCGGCGAGCCCGGCGAGGGGGAGCCCGACGATGCGTGAAGCCACTTCTGTCCTGATCCGGCCGGTGGTGTCCGAAAAGACCTACTCGCTGATGGACCGCAACGTCTACGTCTTCGTGGTCGACCCGCGTGCCACCAAGATCGAGGTCCGCCAGGCGGTCGAGCAGGTGTTCGGCGTGCGGGTGGACAAGGTCAACACGCTCAACCGCAAGGGCAAGTCGACCCGGAACCGGCGCACCAACGTGGTGGGCCATCGACCCGACACCAAGCGGGCCGTCGTGACGCTCCACGCCGGCGACAAGATCGACCTCTTCGAGAGCTGAGCCGAGGACCCCGCCATGCCGCTCCGTTCGCGCAAGCCCACCAGCCCGGGCCGCCGGTTCCAGACCGTCTCGGACTTCGCCGAGATCACCCGCGACCGTCCCGAGCGCTCCCTCGTCGGGGCGCTGCCGGGGTCGGGGGGTCGGAACAACCTCGGCCGTAAGACCGCCCGCCACCGCGGCGGGGGGCACAAGCGCCAGTACCGGGTGGTGGACTTCCGCCGGGACAAGGACGGCGTGCCGGCCAAGGTGGCCCACATCGAGTACGACCCCAATCGCAACGCCCGGATCGCCCTGCTGCACTACCTCGACGGGGAGAAGCGCTACATCCTGGCGCCGGCCGGGGTGAAGGTGGGCGACCTGCTCCAGAGCGGCCAGGGGGCCGACATCCGACCGGGCAATGCCCTGCCGATGCGCTACATCCCGGTCGGCGCGGTGATCCACAACGTCGAGCTGCGCCCGGGCGGCGGGGGCAAGCTCGCCCGGGGCGCCGGCATGAGCATCCAGCTCGTGGCCAAAGAAGGGCTCTTCGCCACCCTCCGGCTCCCCTCGACCGAGATGCGTCGGGTCTCCATCGACTGCCGGGCCACCCTCGGGGTGGTCGGCAACGCCGAGTCCGAGCTGGTCAAGATCGGCAAGGCCGGGCGAAACCGCTGGAAGGGCGTTCGTCCCCAGACCCGGGGTGTGGCGATGAACCCGGTCGACCATCCCCTCGGCGGCGGTGAGGGCAAGTCGTCGGGCGGTCGCCACCCGGTCTCGCCCTGGGGCAAGCCCGAGGGTCGCACCCGGTCCCGCCACAAGGATTCCGACAAGTTGATCGTCCGCCGCCGCCGCACGCGCGGCGCCCGAAGGTAGCCGGGGGCACCGCGCCATGCCACGTAGCTTGAAGAAGGGCCCGTTCGTCGACGACCATCTGCTCAAGAAGGTCGACCTGCTCAACGCCAGCGGCGACAAGCGGGTCATCAAGACCTGGTCGCGGCGCTCGACGATCATCCCCGACATGGTCGGCCACACCATCGCGGTCCACGACGGCCGGCGCCACGTGCCGGTGTACGTGACCGAGTCGATGGTCGGCCACAAGCTGGGCGAGTTCGCCCCCACCCGGACGTTCCGCTACCACGCCGGCCAGGAGCGGGCGGGGCGGCGCTGATGACCGGGCTCAAGACCAACGAGCGGCCCGGCACCCGGGCGGTGCTGCGGAACTTCCACATGTCGGCCAGCAAGGCGCGCCAGGTCCTCGACCTGATCCGCGACGAGGAAGTGGGCCGGGCGGCCGAGACGCTGCGGGCCACCGAGCGCTCCGCCGCCACGGTGGTCGCCAAGGTCCTGGCTTCGGCGGTGGCCAACGCCGCCCACAACGACGGCGAGGACCCCGAGGACCTCTACGTGTCGGCCTGCTACGCCGACGAGGGCGCCACCCTCAAGCGGTGGCGACCCCGGGCGCGGGGCCGGGCCACCCGCATCCGCAAGCGCTCGTGCCACATCACGATCATCGTGAGCCGCCTACCCGACGAGCGCCTGGCCCGCCGGCGGGCCCAGCGCGACGCCCAGAGCGGCGGCCGCTCCCGCCGGGTGGCGGAGTCCCGTCGCCGGGCCGACCTGGCCGGGCGCCTGTCGCGTCGCCGGGCGGCGCAGGAGAGCGCGGCGGAGGCGGTCGAGCCGGTCGACGAGGAGCTGGCCGACCTGGAGCTGGCCGATGTGGAGATCGACGCCGTCGACGACACCGAGGGCGAGCTGGTCGAGGTGGACGAGGTGGACGAGGTCGAGGGAGAGCTGGCCGAGGGGGACGAGGCCGGGGAGATCGAGGACGTGGCCGGTGACGCCGAGGTGGCGCCAGTCGACGAGGACGCGGACGTGGCGGCGGACCACGACGAGGAAGAAGGCGAGTAGATGGGCCAGAAGGTCAATCCCTACGGGTTCCGGCTCGGCGTCACGACCGACTGGAAGTCGCGCTGGTTCGAGGAGCGCCACTACCGCGACTTCGTCGTCGAGGACTGGAAGATCCGGGACTTCCTGATGACCCAGCTCGAGGCGGCGGCCGTGAGCCGGATCGAGGTCGAGCGGACGCGAGACCGGCTACGGGTGGACATCCACACCGCGCGGCCCGGTATCGTGATCGGCCGCCGGGGCTCGGAGGCCGACCGGCTGAAGAAGACTCTCGAGGAGATCACCGGTCTCCAGAACCGGATCCAGCTGAACATCCAGGAGATCAAGCAGCCCGAGCTCGACGCGGCGCTGATCGCCCAGGGCATCTGCGACCAGCTGGTGCGGCGGGTGGCGTTCCGCCGGGCGATGCGGCGGGCGATCCAGACCGTCCAGAAGGCGGGGGCCCAGGGCGTGCGGGTCCAGTGCTCGGGCCGCCTCGGGGGCTCCGAGATGTCACGCAAGGAGTCCTACCGCGAGGGCAGGGTCCCCCTGCACACCCTGCGGGCCGACATCGACTACGGGTTTCGCGAGGCGAAGACGACGTCGGGCCGGGTCGGGGTCAAGGTGTGGATCTACAAGGGCGACATCCTGCCGTACAAGGTCTCGGTGGACGACAAGATCAACCGCGAGGCGGCCATGGCGGTGGGCGAGACCTCGGGGCAGGGGCGCCCCCGCCGGCTCATCACCGCCGGCGGCGGCCGCCGTCGCCAGGACCAGCCCGAGCCGGGGATCGCGGCGGAGGAGGGCGAGGAGCTGGAGGCGGTGTCGGTCAACGGGGCGGCGACGCCCGAGGAGGCCACTGTCGAGGCGCCCGAGCCGGTTGCCCCGGTCGAGGCCCTGTCCGAGCCGATTGCGGAGGCGGCCCCCGAGCCCAGCCCCATCGACGGCGCCCCCGAGGCCCCGGCACCCGCGGACGCCGTGGGCGCCGCCGACGAGGTCGACGGATCGGCCGACGGGGTCGACGGATCGGCCGACGAGGCGCCGGAGGCTCCCCCGGTGGGAGACCTGATCGCTCCGCCGGCGGAGCCCGACGCCCTCGAGCGCCGCCTGGCAGAGGACGAGGAGATCGAGCGGCGCAGCCGGCACGAGCACCGCGAGACCCCGCACTTCCGCAGGGAGGACTGACCATGTTGATGCCGCGCAAGGTCATGCATCGCAAGCAGCAGCGCGGGCGCCTGAGCGGCGCGGCCAAGGGCGGGACCGCGGTCACGTTCGGCGACTTCGGCATCCAGGCGCTCGAGCCGGGCTGGATCACGGCTCGCCAGATCGAGGCCGCCCGGATCGCCATGACCCGCCACATCCGGCGTGGTGGGAAGGTCTGGATCCGGGTGTTCCCCGACAAGCCGGTCACCCAGAAGCCGGCCGAGACCCGGATGGGCTCGGGCAAGGGCAACCCCGAGCACTGGGTGGCGGTGGTCAAGCCGGGCCGGGTGCTCTTCGAGCTGGCGGGCGTGGAGCCGGACCTGGCCCGGGCCGCAATGGAGCGGGCGATCCAGAAGCTGCCGATCAAGGCCCGGTTCGTGGTCCGCCCGGGCACCCACGGCGTGGCGGAGGTACAGGTCTGATGGCCGAGGCTTCCGACCTGGCTCTCCTCGACCCCGACGAGCTCGAGCACCGGCTCGCCGAGACCCGCCGCGAGCTGTTCAACCTCCGGTTCCAGCTGGCGACCGGCCAGCTGGACAACACGTCGCGCATGGGCCGGGTCCGGCGCGACGTGGCCCGGATCCTGACCGTGCTGCGTGAGCGGCAGATCGCCGAGTCGGCGGGGACCTTTGTCACGCCGACCGCCGCCCAGCAGGAGAGCGCCCGGGCCCATCTGGCAGCCGAGGACGAAGCGGCCGAAGCGGCCGCCGCGGCGGCCCGGCACGACCACGACCACGGGGACCACGACGGCCACGACCACGGGGAAGAGGCGGCCGACGCCGACGAGTTGGACGCCGAGGCGCTGGTCGCCGACGAGCTGGACGCTGACGTCGAGGACCCGGCGCTGGCCGACGGGTCCGGGGACGCCGAAGGGCAAGAGGAGGATTCGTGATGGCCGACCAGGCCGACGGGAATGGTGCCGGAGCCGTCCGGCCCAATCGCCGCAAGGTGCGTGAAGGGGTGGTGGTCTCCGACGCCATGGACGCCACGGTGGTCGTCGCCGTGGTCGACCGGGTGCGTCACCCCCGCTACCGCAAGACGGTCCAACGGACCAAGCGGCTCTACGTGCACGACCAGGAGGGAACGGCCAAGGTGGGCGACCGGGTCCGGGTGGTCGAGACCCGGCCGATCTCCAAGCTGAAGCGCTGGCGCTTGGCCGAGGTCACGGAGCGGGCCCGATGATCCAGCAGGAGTCTCGACTGCGAGTGGCCGACAACTCGGGCGCCCGCGAGGTGCTGTGCATCCGGGTGCTGGGGGGCTCGAGGCGGCGCTACGCGAGCATCGGCGACATCTTCGTGGCCACGGTCAAGGACGCCATCCCGGGGGCGGCGGTCAAGCGCGGCGACGTGGTCAAGTGCGTGGTGGTGCGGACCAAAAAGGAGAAGCGCCGCCCCGACGGCAGCTACATCCGGTTCGACGAGAACGCGGCGGTCCTCATCAACGACCAGCAGCAGCCCCGCGGGACGCGCATCTTCGGCCCGGTCGGCCGCGAGCTGCGCGACAAGCGGTTCATGCGGATCGTCTCGTTGGCTCCGGAGGTGTTGTGATGCGCATCCACAAGGGCGACCGGGTGGTCGTGCGGACGGGCAAGTACAAGGGCCGCCGGGCCGAGGTGATACGCGCCCTGCCCACCGAGGGCCGGGTCGTGGTCGAGGGGGTCAACGTGGCCAAGCGCCACACCAAGCCGACCCGGGCCACCACCCAGGGCGGCATCATCGACAAGTTCATGCCCGTTCCGGTGTCCTCGGTCTCGTTGCTCTGCCCGAGCTGCGGGGTGCCCACCCGGGTGGGCATGCGGTTCGACGAGGAGGGCGCCAAGGTGCGGGTCTGCCGCAAGTGCGGGGCGGACCTGTGAGCACGAGCTACGCGGCGGCGCGGCCCCGCCTCAAGGAGCAGTACCTCTCCACGGTGCGACCGCGGCTGCAGGCCGACCTCGGGGTGGGCAACGTCATGGAGGTGCCCCGGCTCGAGAAGATCGTGGTGAACACGGGCGTCGGCCGGGCCACCCAGCAGCAGTCGCTCATCGAGGGCGCCCAGCGCGACCTCCAGACGATCACGGGCCAGAAGCCGGTGGTCACCCGGGCCAAAAAGTCGATCGCCGCGTTCAAGCTCCGCGAGGGGCAGGCGATCGGGGTCAAGGTGACCCTGCGGGGTGACCGGGCATGGGAGTTCTTCGACCGGCTGGTCAGCCTGGCCATTCCCCGGATCCGGGACTTCCGGGGGCTGTCCCCCCGCTCCTTCGACGGCCGGGGCAACTACACCTTCGGGGTCACCGAGCAGCTGATCTTCCCCGAGATCGAGTACGACAGCATCGACACCACCCGCGGGATGGACATCACCATCGTCACCTCCGCCCGCACCGACGACGAAGGCCGAGCGCTCCTCGCAGCGTTCGGGTTCCCGTTCCGACAGGAGACCCGGTAGAGCACCATGGCCAAGAAGGCACTCATCCAGAAGCAGCAGCGAACGCCCAAGTTCAAGGTGCGGGCGTACACCCGGTGCCGCCGGTGCGGCCGCCCCAAGGCGGTGTACCGCAAGTTCGGCCTCTGCCGGATCTGTCTGCGAACGATGGTCCACGCCGGCGAGGTTCCCGGGGTGACGAAGGCGAGTTGGTAGGAGCCCGTCCATGACGATGACCGATCCCATTGCGGACATGCTCACGCGCATCAGGAACGCCAACTCGGCCCAGTTCGAGACGGTCAAGATGCCCGGTTCCAAGCTGAAGGAGGCCCTGGCCTCCATCCTCGAGCGCGAGGGCTTCATCGCGGGCTACCGCGTGGCGAAGGACCCGGTGCGACCCGGGTCCACGCTCGAGATCACCATGAAGTACGCCCAGGACCGCACCCGGACCATCGGGGGCATCCGCCGGGTGTCCAAGCCCGGCCTGCGGATCTACGCCCAGGCCGAGCGCATCCCCCGGGTCCTGGGCGGCATCGGGGTGGCCGTGGTGTCCACCAGCCACGGGCTGATGACCGACCGCGAGGCGCGCAAGCGCCATCTGGGTGGAGAGGTGCTCTGCTATGTCTGGTGAGCCGGTGGTCGCCCCCCGCGACCCGGCCCGACGGGGAGGTCGCTGATGTCGCGCATCGGGAGGAGCCCCATCCCGGTCCCCGCCGGCGTGTCGGTCGACCTCGACGCCGACTCGGTGACGGTGACCGGCCCCCAGGGGTCGCTGGCCCGCCGGCTGCCCCCCGGGATCTCCATCTCGCGCGACGGCGACGTCCTGGTGGTCGAGCGGCCCGACGACGAGCGGCACCACCGGGCGCTGCACGGCCTGGCCCGCTCGTTGGTGGCCAACATGGTCACCGGGGTGGCGCAGGGCTTCTCGAAGGAGCTCGAGATCGTCGGCGTCGGCTACCGGGCCACGGCCCGGGGACCCTCGTCGCTCGAGCTGGCCCTCGGGTTCTCCCACCCGGTGGCGGTCGACGCGCCCGAAGGGGTGAGCTTCGAGGTCCCCACGCCGACCCGGATCGTGGTGCGGGGCATCGACAAGGAGAAGGTCGGCCAGACGGCCGCCGACATCCGCAAGATCCGCAAGCCCGAGCCCTACAAGGGCAAGGGGGTCCGGTACGCCGGCGAGCGGGTCCTGCGCAAGGCAGGGAAGGCAGCCAAGTGACCTCGGGAACCACCAACCGCCAGCGGGCCCTGCGGGTCCGGCGCCACGCCCGGGTGCGCCGCCAGGTGGTGGGCACGCCGGCCCGGCCCCGCCTGGCGGTGTTCCGCTCGATCCGGCACATCTCGGCCCAGGTCATCGACGACTCGACCGGCCGGACCCTGGCGGCGGCCTCGTCGCTGGACGCCGAGCTGCGCGGGCGGCTGGGGTCCGGCGGTGGCGGTAACCTCTCGGGAGCCGAGGCCGTCGGCCGCCTGCTGGCCGCGCGGGCCAAGGCCGCCGGCGTCACCAAGGTGGTGTTCGACCGGGGTGGGTTCGCCTACCACGGACGGGTGGCCGGACTGGCCGATGCCGCCCGAGCCGATGGACTGGAGTTCTGATGCCCCCCAATGAGCCGCAGTACGAGGAGCGAACCATCCGGGTCAACCGGGTGGCCAAGGTGGTCAAGGGCGGCCGCCGGTTCTCCTTCGCCGCGCTGATGGTGGTCGGGGACGGCAACGGGCGGGTCGGGCTGGGCTACGGCAAGGCCAAGGAGGCGGGCCTGGCCGTCCAGAAGGGCATCGAAGAGGCCCGCAAGAACGTCTTCGAGGTCGCGCTGGCCGGCTCCACCATCACCCACCCGACGATCGGCGAGAGCGGGGCCGGCCGGGTCATGCTCAAGCCGGCCGCTCCGGGCACCGGGGTCATCGCCGGCGGGGCCGCCCGGGCCATCTTGGAGATGGCCGGGATCCGCGACATCCTGGCCAAGTCGCTGGGGTCCTCCAACGGGATCAACGTGGCCCACGCCACCATCGCCGGGCTCAAGTCGCTCCGGCGGCCCGACGAGGTGGCGGCGCTGCGGGGCAAGCAGCCCGACGAGGTCACCCCGGCCGGGGTGCTGCGGGCCTTCCGCGAGCGCCGGCGGGAGACCGACGTCTACGCCGCGGAGGTGCGGTGATGCCCGGTGCGCGCACCGGGGACGGCCCGAGCGTGCGGGTGACCCAGGTCCGCTCGTCGATCGGGACCAAACCCAAGCACCGCGGTACCCTGCGCGCCCTCGGGTTGCGGGGCATCGGCCGGAGCAACGAGCTGCCCGACCGCCCCGAGATCCGGGGCATGATCGCCCGGGTGCGGCACCTGGTGGACGTCGAGGAGGTAGGCGGATGAAGCTCCACGAGCTCTCGCCGCCGGCGGGGTCCACCCGGGCCCGCCGGCGGGTCGGGCGCGGGATCGGCGGCAAGGGCGGCAAGACGGCCGGCCGGGGCACCAAGGGCCAGAAGGCGCGGGGCCAGATCCCCGCCGGCTTCGAGGGTGGCCAGCTGCCCCTGATGCAGCGGATCCCCAAGTTGCGGGGGTTCCACAACCCGTTCCGGGTCGAGTACTCGCCGGTGAACCTCGGGGCCCTCGACGCCCTGGGCATCGACGAGATCACGCCCGAAGTCCTGGTGGCCCGCGGCGTCGTCCGGCCGCGGGCGCTGGTCAAGGTGCTGGGCTACGGGGCGGTGACCCGGCCGCTGCGGGTGTCGGCCCACGGCTTCTCCGCCAGCGCCGAGGCGGCGATCACCGCCGCCGGCGGCACGGTCGAGCGGGTGGCCCTGCCCTTCGCCGAACGGCCGGCGGCCAAGGGCAACGCGCTCACCAACCGCTAGGACGAGGTCCCGTGGCCGCGACCGTTACCCGCTGAACGAGGATCGCCATGCTCTCCCGGTTGGGCAACATCTTTCGGGTCCCCGACCTGCGCAACAAGGTGTTGTTCACGCTGAGCGTCGTCGCGTTGTACCAGATCGGCGCCAACGTGCCCGTCCCGGGCGTCAGCTGGTCGCGCCTGCAGCAGCTCCAGTCGACCGCCGGCTCCTCGGGCGTGCTCGGGTTCTTGAACCTGTTCTCCGGCGGTGCCCTCGTCCGCCTGGCCGTCTTCGGGCTGGGCGTCATGCCGTACATCACCAGCTCGATCATCATCCAGCTGCTCACCACGGTGATCCCCAAGCTCGAGGAGTGGCGCGAGCAGGGAGCGGTCGGTCAGAAGAAGGTCACCCAGACCACCCGCTACCTGACCGTGGCCCTGGCGCTCATGCAGTCGACCGGCCTCATCTACGCCTTCCACGGCCACGACTCGGCCCTGCTCGGGACCAACATCGACCTGATCCCCCGCTTCACCGTGCAGCTGGCCATCTTCATGGTCCTGTGCCTGACCGCCGGCACCGCGTTCGTCATGTGGCTGGCCGAGCTGATCACCCAGCGGGGGATCGGACAGGGCATGTCGATCCTCATCTTCGCCAACGTGGTGGCCTCCATCCCCTCGGGCGGCCGGGCCATCCTGGCCGAGGGGGGCGACCTGAAGTTCGCCATCATCCTGGCCGTCTCGCTGCTGTTGCTGGTCGCGATCGTCTTCTTCGACCAGGGCCAGCGGCGCATCCCGGTGACCTTCGCCAAACGGGTGGTGGGACGGCGGATGTCGATGGGCCAGAACACCTACATCCCGCTGAAGGTGAACCAGTCCGGGGTGATCCCGATCATCTTCGCCAGCTCGGTGCTGTACATCCCGGTGCTGCTATCCAACGTGATCCCCTGGCACGGCTTCCAGAACTTCGTGCGCAACAACATCCAGCCGACCAGCCTGATCTACATCGCCATCTACTTCGTCCTGATCCTGCTGTTCACCTTCTTCTACGTCTACGTGGCGTTCGACCCCCACCAGCAGGCCGACATCATCCGCAAGCAGGGCGGGTTCATCCCTGGCATCCGGCCGGGCGGGCCCACCGAGCGCTACCTGTCGCACATCCTGAGCCGGATCACCGTGGTGGGAGCGGTGTTCCTGGGCGCCGTGGCCGTGGTGCCGTCCCTGCTCATGGCCCTGTGGCACATCAACCGGTTCCCCTTCTACGGCACCACGCTGCTGATCGCGGTCGGCGTGGCGCTCGAGACCATGCGCCAGATCGACAGCCAGTTGATGATGCGCAACTACGAAGGTTTCCTCAAGTAGGCGGACTGGTGCCGCCCGGTGTGCGACTCGTGGCCCTCGGCAAGCAGGGGGCAGGCAAGGGGACCCAGTGCGTCCGGCTCTCCCACCACTACGTGGTGCCGCACGTCTCCACCGGCGACATGCTCCGGGCCGCGGTCAAGTCGGGGACCGAGCTCGGGCTGCGGGCCAAGGCGATCATGGACCGGGGCGAGCTGCTCTCCGACGAGATGATCATGGCCATGGTGCAGGAGCGGCTGACCGAGGGAGACACCCGGCCCCGGGGGTTCATCCTCGACGGCTGCCCCCGGACCATCAGCCAGGCCAAGACGCTCGAAGAGGTCATCGCCCCGGCGACCCTCGACCTGGTGATCGACCTCGACGTCCCGACCGCCCTGGTGCTGCGCCGCCTGGCCTCGCGCCGGGTCTGCGTGGACTGCGGCAGCAACTACTCGGTCACCACCCGCCCCCTGGTCAACTGGACCTGCGACATCTGCGGCGGCGAGGTCATCCAGCGCGAGGACGACACCGAGGAGGCCATCCGCACCCGGCTCGAGCTCTACGAGCGCCAGACGGCCCCGCTGGTCGAGTGGTACCTCGAGCGGAACCTGCTGGTGAAGATCAGCGGCATCGGCTCGCCCGACGCGGTCACCCGGCGGGCGATCCGGGCGGTCGACCAGACGTTGGCCCGGTCGGGCAAGGGAGGGGCCCGGTGAGGCGCAACGCGACCGAGCTGGCCAAGATGCGCCGGGCCGGCCGGGTGGTGGCCGAGATGCACGAGGCCACCCGGGCCGCCGCCCGCCCCGGGGTGACCACGGCGCAGATCGACGCCGTGGCCCGCGATGTGCTCGACCGGCGGGGAGCCCGCTCCAACTTCCTCGGCTACCGGGGCTTTCCGGCGGTCATCTGCACGTCGCCCAACGACATGATCGTCCACGGGATCCCGGGCGACTACGTGCTGCGAGAGGGCGACATCCTCTCGATCGACTGCGGGGCGATCGTCGAGGGCTACCACGGCGACGCCGCCTTCACCATGGCGGTCGGCTCGGTGACCGACGAGGCCCGGCGGCTGATCGAGGTGACCGAGCGGAGCCTGTGGGCCGGGATCGAGCAGCTGGTGGCCGGTCGCCGGCTGCACGAGGTGGGCCGGGCGGTCCAGCAGGTGGCCGAGGCAGCCGGCTTTTCGGTGGTGCGCGAGTACGTCGGTCACGCCATCGGGACCGCCATGCACGAGCAGCCCCAGGTGCCGAACTACTGGCCGGGCTCGCCTGGCCCGCTGCTCAAGACCGGGATGGTCTACGCGGTCGAGCCGATGGTGAACGCCGGCTCGCCCGAGACGGTCACCCTCGACGACGAGTGGAGCGTGGTGACCGCCGACGGCCGGCTATCGGCCCACTTCGAGCACACCATCGCAGTCACCGACAACGGGCCCGAGGTGTTTACGGTGCCCTGAGAGCCGGGCGCCGGCGTCCGCACCAAGTCGGGCTGGCAATTCGACGGCGGTGCGGTAGACTTGCCAGTCGGCCCGCCGCCTGGTCCGGCCCAGTACCGGGCGTCTGCGCCGGGACTGGTGCCGGGGCCGAGGGTCTCTGCGGGTCGAGGTCGTTCGCAGCGGTGGTGTGCCGACCGGGCGGGCACCGTCCGGAGAAGTCGAGTCGAGGAGAGTCATCTGCCCAAGCCCAAGGAAGACGCCATCGTGCTGGAAGGTACGGTGGTCGAGCCACTGCCCAACGCCATGTTCCGCGTCGAGCTCGAGAACGGGCACAAGGTGCTGGCACACAGCTCGGGCAAGATGCGGATGCACCGGATCCGGATCCTGCCTGGCGACAAGGTGCAGGTGGAGATCACGCCCTATGACCTGAACCGGGGGCGGATCACCTACCGCTACAAGTGAGACGGCCGGTGACAGGGCGGACGGGCAGTGCGCCACCGGCACCCGGTGGGCCACCAGCGAACAAGATGACAGCGAGGAGTGGGTCGTGAAAGTCCGGCCGAGCGTCAAGCCGATCTGTGAGAAGTGCAAGGTGATCCGACGGCACGGTCGTGTCGTCGTGATCTGTGACAACCCCCGGCACAAGCAGCGCCAGGGCTAGGAGGACCGAGCATGGCCCGTATCGCCGGAGTGGACATCCCCCGCGAGAAGCGGTTGGAGGTGTCGTTGACCTACATCTACGGGGTGGGCCAGACCGCCGCCCAGGAGATCTGCGTCCGCACCGACGTCGATCCCGACACCCGGGTGCGGGACCTGACCGACGAGGAGGTCACCCGCCTCCGCAACGACATCGACGCCAACCTCCGGGTCGAGGGGGACCTGCGCCGGGACGTCTCGCAGGACATCAAGCGAAAGATGGAGATCAACTGCTACCAGGGTGTCCGGCACCGCAAGGGCCTGCCGGTCCACGGGCAGCGGACCCACACCAACGCCCGTACCCGCAAGGGACCGAAGAAGACGGTCGCCGGCAAGAAGAAGGTCCGCAAGTAGATGCCCAGGCCCACCAAGCAGCAGGGAACCCGGCGTCCCCGCCGGCGGGAACGCAAGAACATCAGCTACGGCGTCGCCCACATCAAGAGCTCGTTCAACAACACGATCGTCTCGATCGCCGATCCCGAGGGCAACGTGCTGGCGTGGGCATCCGCCGGCAACGTGGGCTTCAAGGGGTCCCGCAAGTCCACCCCGTTCGCCGCCCAGCTGGCGGCCGAGGCCTGTGCCCGGCGGGCGATGGAGCACGGGGTGCGCAAGGTGGACGTGCTGGTCCGGGGCCCCGGGTCGGGGCGCGAGACGGCGATCCGCTCGCTCGCCGCCACCGGGATCGAGGTGGTCGGCATCAAGGACGTGACGCCCATCCCCCACAACGGGTGCCGTCCGAAGAAGCGCCGACGGGTCTGAGGACCCGGGCGACCCGAGATCGAAGAAGCCAGAGGAGCGTCCGAGCATGGCTCGATACACAGGACCCGTCTGCCGGCTGTGCCGGCGCGAGCGGACCAAGCTGTTCTTGAAGGGCGAGCGGTGCTACTCGCTCAAGTGCCCGGTGTCCGAGGCGGTGACCGACCGCCACAGCCGGGCGTACCCGCCGGGCGAGCACGGGCGTGACCGGATGCGGCAGGGCTCCGAGTACCTCTCCCAGCTGCGCGAGAAGCAGAAGGCGCGCCGGATCTACGGCCTGCTCGAGAAGCAGTTCCGGAACCTCTACGAGGAGGCCAACCGCCAGCCGGGGATCACCGGTGAGAACCTGCTGCGCAACCTCGAGCTGCGGCTCGACAACGTGACCTTCCGGGCCGGGTGGGGGGCCAGCCGCCGGCAGGGCCGCCAGTTCGTCCGCCACGGCCACGTGCTGGTGGACGGCAAGCGGGTGACCATCCCGAGCTACCGGGTGCGCAAGGGCCAGACCGTGACCCTGAAGACGGCCTCGCGCGAGATGTTCTCGGTGCGCCGCAACATGGACACCCTCGACCGCCAGACGCCGGCCTGGTTGCAGACCGGCGACGGGGGGTTCGCGGTGGAGGTGCTGAACCCGCCGCTGCGCGAGCACATCGACGAGCCGGTCCAAGAGCAGCTCATCGTGGAGCTGTACTCGAAGTAGGTCGGCCGGGCGCCGCCCCGCGCCGGCGCCGTGCCTCCACCCCCGCCCGTCAAGCCGTCCGTCACAGCGTCACCGATCCCAGCAAGGACGCAGAGGAGTTCCTATCCATGCTCATCATCCAGCGACCCACCGTCGAGGCCGTCGACGAGGAACGGGAGAACCGCCAGCGGTTCGCCATCGGGCCCCTCGACCCGGGCTTCGGCCACACCCTCGGCAACTCGCTCCGCCGGACCCTGCTGTCCTCGATCCCCGGTGCGGCGGTGACCCAGGTGCGCTTCGACGAGGCGCTCCACGAGTTCACCACCCTGCCGGGGGTGAAAGAGGACGTGACCGACATCATCTTGAACCTCAAGGACCTGCTGGTCCGGGTGTACACCGACGAGCCGGTGACCCTGCGCTTCGACAAGCGGGGCCCGGGTGATGCCACGGCGGCCGACCTGCAGACCACGCCGGACGTGGAGGTCCTCAACCCCGACCTCCACGTGGCCTCCCTCAACGCCAAGGGCCGCCTGGCCTTCGACGTGACCCTCGAGCGGGGCCGGGGCTACGTGTCGGCCGACCGCAACAAGCGCACCGGGACCATCGGGGTCATCCCGGTGGACTCCATCTTCTCGCCCGTGCGGCGGGTGACCTTCAGCGTGGAGCCGGTCCGGGTGGAGCAGTCCACCGACTTCGACAGCCTGGTGCTCGACATCGAGACCGACGGGTCGCTCACCCCCCGCGAGGCGCTGGCCTCGGCGGGCGACACCCTGCGGACCCTGGTCGGGCTGGTGGCCGACCTCGAGGAGTCGCCCCGCGGCCTCGAGCTCGGCGAGACCGGCACCACCGGGGGCGGGTCCCCGGACCTCGACCTGCGCATCGAGGAGCTGGACCTCTCGGAGCGGCCCCGGAACTGCCTCAAGCGGGCCCAGATCAACACCATCGGCGAGCTGGTCGAGCGCACGATCGACGACCTGCTCGGCATCACCAACTTCGGGCAGAAGTCCCTCGACGAGGTCCTCCAGCGGCTCGACGAGCGCGGCCTCGCCCTGCGGACCAAGGACTGACGGCATGCAGGGAACTCCCAAACGGGGCCGCCGGCTCGGTGGCGACGCCGCGCACCAGAAGGCCATGCTCGGCAACCTGGTGGCGTCGCTCATCGCCGCCGAGTCGCTGGTCACCACCGAGTCCAAGGCCAAGGCGCTGCGACCGGTGGCCGAAAAGTGCATCACCGCCGCCCGCAAGGGCGGCGTGCACCAGCAGCGCCAGGTGGTCGCCCTGATCCGGGACAAGGACATGGCCCACAAGCTCTTCGAGGAGATCGGGCCGCGCTACTCGGACCGTCCCGGCGGGTACACCCGCATCCTGAAGCTGGGTCCGCGCCCGGGGGACGACGCTCCGATGGCGCGGATCGAACTGGTCTGAGCGCGTCCCGCCCGCCGGGGCGGCCACCGGTGCCCCCGCGCCCGGCGACCGCCCGGCGCGGGACCGGACCGGCGGTGCCCCAGGCCCGGGCCCAGGTCCCCGCAGAGGTGGGGCCGGGGCCGGTGGACCTCGCCGAGGTGGAGCCGGGGCCGGTGGTGCGGTGGCGCCTCGACCTGGCCTACGACGGCAGCGGGTTCCGGGGCTTCGCCGTCCAAGACGGCGTCCCCACGGTGGCCGGCGCGCTGGCGCGGGCTCTCCAGCGGGTGGCCCGGACCGAGGGGCCGATCCCGGTGACCTGTGCCGGGCGCACCGACGCCGGAGTGCACGCCCGGGCCCAGGTGGTCCACGTCGACCTGCCGGCCCCCGCCCTCGGTGCCGGCCCGCCCGGCGCCCCGCCGGACCTCGACCCGGAGCGCCTGGTGCGCTCGTTGAACCGGCAGCTGGCACCGGCCATCGTCGTTCGATCCGCCTCGGTGGCCCCGGCCGGGTTCGACGCCCGGCGCTCGGCGGTGAGCCGGGCGTACCGGTACCTGGTGTGGAACGCTCCGGTGCCCGACCCGCTGCTGGCGCCGGTGGCCTGGCACGTGGAACCGGCGCTCGACCTGCGGGCGATGGCCGCGGCCACCGACGTGCTGATCGGCGAGCACGATTTCCGGGCCTTCTGCCGGCGGGCTCCGGGGACCGGTCGACACGAGCCGATCCCCCGGGTGGTGACCCGGGCGGAGTGGTCGGTGGTCCCGAGCGCGGCGGCGGACGCCGGCGGCGGCCGCCTGCTGCGCCTCGACATCGAGGCCGGCTCGTTCTGCCACCAGATGGTCCGCTCCCTGGTCGGATGCCTGGTGGACGTCGGTCGGGGCCGGGGCAACGCCGCCACCACGCTGTCCCTGCTGCGGGCGGGCGAGCGCTCCTCGCGTACCGCCCCGGCTCCGGCACTCGGCCTGTGCCTGGTGGCGGTGCGCTACCCGTGAGGCCGCCGGCTTGCCGCCGGGCCCCGGTGGTCGTATCCTTTCGACGCCCGACCTGCCTGCAGGTGATGGTCCACCCCGCCCGGCGGTCGACGACCTCCGAAGCGCGGTGCACCTGCGGACCGGCGCAGCGCAGCGACGGGCGTCCGCCCAGATTCGAGTAGGGGAACCACCCTTGCGTACCTACGCACCGAAAGCCAACGACATCCAGCGGGCCTGGCACCTCGTCGACGCCGACGGCCTGGTCCTGGGGCGGCTGGCCACCGAGGTCGCCCGCATCCTGCGGGGCAAGCATCAGCCCTTCTTCGCCCCCCACATCGACACCGGCGACCACGTGGTGGTGGTCAACGCGGCCAAGATCGTCGTGACGGGGAACGCCGAGGACAAGTTCGCCTACCGCCACAGCGGCTATCCGGGCGGCCTGCGCCGGCGCAGCTACGCCGAGCTGCTGGCCACCGCGCCCGACGAGGTCATCCGCCGGGCGGTGCGCGGGATGCTGCCGAAGAACACCCTGGGGCGCCAGCAGCTGGCCAAGCTGAAGGTCTACCCCGGTCCCGACCACCCCCACGCCGCCCAGGACCCCCAGCCGCTCGAGCTGGCCGCGGCCCGACGGGTCTCCTGAGCAGCCGAGAGGAATCGACGATGCCAGTCCCGCTGTCCCAGACCACCGGCCGCCGCAAGCAGGCGGTCGCCCGGGTGCGCTTCCGCCCCGGCGAGGGCAAGATCACGGTCAACCGGCGCCCGGTCGAGCAGTACTTCCCCTCGGCGACCCACCGCATGCTGGTGGCCGAGCCGTTGCGGGTCACCAGCCTGGCCGAGGCCTACGACATCGACGCCACCATCGACGGGGGCGGCATGTCGGGCCAGGCGGGCGCGCTGCGCCTGGGCATCGCCCGGGCCCTGTGCGCCCTGGACCCCGAGCTGCGCACCGCGCTCAAGCGTTCCGGGCTGCTCACCCGGGACGCCCGCGAGAAGGAGAGCAAGAAGTACGGCCTGAAGAAGGCCCGCAAGGCTCCCCAGTACTCCAAGCGGTAACGACGTGCCGCAGGCCCGCTTCGGGACGGACGGGCTGCGGGGGGTCGCCAACGGCGACCTGACCGCCGAGGTGGCGATCGCGCTGGGCCGGGCCGTGGGGCGGGTCCTGCCCGCCCACACCTTCGTCGTCGGGCGCGACACCCGGCGCTCGGGCCCGCTCCTGCAGGCCGCCCTGTCGGCGGGGCTGGCCACCGAGGGCGCCGACGTGCTCGACATCGGGGTCGTCCCGACGCCGGCGGTGGCCTACGTCTGCCAGCGCCGGGGCCTGCCGGGGGCCATGGTGTCGGCGTCGCACAACCCCTTCGGCGACAACGGGATCAAGGTCTTCGGCGACGGCGGGACCAAGCTGCCCACCCAGACCGAGGCGGTGGTCGAGCACGAGCTGGACCTGGTGCTCGACGACCCCGGGCACCCGCCGCGCCGGCCCACCGGCCACGGGGTCGGGGTGATCGGCACCGAGCCGGGGGCCGCCGACGACTACCGGGCCCACCTGCGCGGCTCGGTGGAGGGTCGCCGGCTCGACGGGCTGCGGGTGGTGCTCGACTGCGCCAACGGGTCGGCGGCCGCCTTCGCCCCCGAGGTCTTCGCCGGGCTGGGCGCCGAGGTACTGGCCATCGCCTGCGATCCCGACGGCGCCAACATCAACCACGAGTGCGGATCGACCCACCCCGAGACGCTGGCCCGCACGGTGGTGGACACCGGCGCCGACCTGGGTCTGGCCTTCGACGGGGACGCCGACCGGCTGGTGGCGGTGGATCACACCGGCGTGGTGGCCGACGGGGACGTCCTGCTGGCCCTCTTCGCGCTGGACCTGGCCGAGCGGGACCTGCTGCCGGGCAACAAGGTGGTCGTCACCGTCATGACCAACCTGGGCTTCCGGCGCGCCATGGCCGAGCGGGGCATCGCCGTGCTCGAGACGCCGGTCGGCGACCGGGCGGTGCTGGAGGGACTCGACGCCGAGGGGCTGGCCCTGGGGGGCGAGCAGTCCGGGCACATCGTGTTCCGGCGCGCCGCCACCACCGGTGACGGGATGCTGACCGGCCTGCAGCTCGCCGACCTGGTTCTGCGGCGCGACCGGCACCTGGCCGCGCTGTCGGCGGGCCTGATCGACCGGGTGCCCCAGCTGCTCGTCAACGTGCCGGTGGCCGACCCGGGCCGGCTGGAGTCGGCCGAGGACGTGTGGCGGGCCGTGGCCGAGGTGGAGCTCCAGCTGGGGCAGACCGGGCGGGTGCTGCTGCGGGCCAGCGGCACCGAGCCGCTGGTGCGGGTGATGGTGGAGGCGCCGACCGAGGACCAGGCGGAGTGGGCAGCCAACCGGTTGCGCTCAGCGGTGCAGCATTCCCTGGGCGCGGTGCCGGCGTGACCCCGCCGGCGGGCCCTTCGGGTCCCGGCCCCTCGGCGCCCGCCGGAGGCCCCGGGGTCGGAGCCATCGCCGGGGTCGGGATCGACGCGGTGGACGTGCCCCGCTTCGCCGAGACGATCCGCCGCCGCCCGGGGCTGGTGGACCGGATGTTCTCGGTGGCCGAGCAGGAGGACGCCCGCCGCTCGCGCCGCCCGGAGGAGCGCCTGGCGGCGCGCTTCGCCGCCAAGGAGGCGGTCATGAAGGCGCTGGGGCGGGGGCTCGGCAGCTTCGCGCTGCGCGACGTAGAGGTGGTCCGCAGCACGGCCAGCGGGTCGCGAGCGGGCGCGCCCTCGCTGCGCCTCGGACCGGGCGCCGCCGCGGTGGCCAAGGAGTGCTCGGTCGTCGGCTGGCACGTCTCGCTGACCCACACCGCCACCGTCGCCATGGCCGTGGTGGTGGCCGAGCGGGCGGCGGGCGACGCGCCCGGCGCCCCGTAGGACCCCGGGACCGGAGGCCGTCGTGCGCCCAGTCGTGACCATCGAGCAGATGCGGGTCGCCGACGCCAAGGCCATGGCGTCGGTCGGCGAGGCGACCCTGGTCGAGCGGGCCGGCACCGCGGTCGCCCACGCCGCCGTGCGGCTGCTCGGGGGCGGCTACGGGCACCGGGTCGTGGTGGTGGCGGGGCCCGGCAACAACGGGGCCGACGGCCGGGTGGCGGCCCGGCTCCTGCGCCGGCGCGGCGCCCGGGTGACGGTGGTGCCCCCGAACCACGACGAGGCGTTGCCGGCCGGCGCCGACCTGGTGATCGACGCCGCCTACGGCACCGGCTTCCGGGGCACCTACGAGGCCCCCGAGCTCGCGCCCGGCGTGCCGGTCCTCGCCGTCGACATCCCCTCGGGGGTGGCCGGCGACACCGGCGCGGTCTCGGGCCGGCCCCTGGGGGCCACCGTGACGGTCACCTTCGCCGCGCTCAAGCCGGGGCTGATCCAGGGGGAGGGCGCCGAGCTGGCCGGGCGGGTCGAGGTGGTCGACATCGGGGTCGAGGTGGACGAGGCGACGGCGGGGCTGATCGAGGACGACGACGTGGCGGCGCTGCTGGCGCCCCGGCGCCGGTCGGCCCACAAGTGGGAGTCCGCCGTGGCGGTGGTCGCCGGGTCCCCCGGGATGGAGGGCGCCTCGGCGCTCTGCGCCCGCGCCGCGGCCCAGGCGGGGGCCGGCATGGTGCGCCTGGCCGTCCCCGGCAGCGACGACGGGGCGGGCGGGACTCGCCCGGGTCCCTGGCCCCTCGAGGCGGTGCGGATGCCGCTGGGCGCCGACGGTTGGGCCGACGACGTCCTGGCGGTGCTCGCCCGGTGCGCCGCCCTGGTGGTGGGGCCGGGCCTCGGGCGCCACGAGGCCACCGCCCGCGAGGTGCGCCGGCTGATCGGCCGGAGCCCGGTGCCGGTGATCGCCGACGCCGACGCGCTGGCCGCCCTGGGGGGCGCTGCCGCCGCGCGCAAGATCGTCGCCGAGTCCGACCGGGCGGTCGTGTTCACCCCCCACGACGGCGAGTACCGGGCGATGGCCGGCCGGGCCCCGGGTGAGGACCGCCTGAAGGCCGCCCGCGACCTGGCCAAACAGACCGGTGCCGTCGTGCTGCTGAAGGGCCCCCTCACGGTGGTGGCCTCACCCGACGGCGCTGCGGCGGCCGGCGGGACCCGGCCCGCCGGTGGCGCCCAGGCCGGTGGGACCCCGCCTGGCGGTGGCGCCGAGGCCGGTGGCGCCCAGGGCGACGGCGCCGCCCTGTCGCTGCTCTCGCTGGCCGGGTCGGCCCGGCTCGCCACGGCGGGGACCGGCGACGTGCTGTCGGGGATCATCGGCGCCTTCGTGGCGCGTGGGACGGCCCCGGCCCCGGCTGCCGCCCTGGCTGCCCACGTCCATGGCCGGGCGGCCGCCCTCGGGGCGGCCGAGGGCCTGGTGGCGAGCGACCTGCCGGTCCTCGTGTCGAGGTGGTTGTCCTCCGGAGCGGCCCGGTAGTGGCGAGCGGCGCCGCCGGCAGCTTCCGCCCGGCGTGGGCGGCAGTCGACCTCGGGGCGCTCGGGCGCAACGTCGCCACGCTGTGCGAGGTCGTCCGGCCGGCCGCGCTCTGCGCGGTCGTCAAGGCGGACGGCTATGGGCACGGCGCGGCGCCGGTGGCATCGGCGGCACTGGCCGCCGGTGCGTCCTGCCTGGCGGTCGCCCTGGTCGAGGAGGCGATCGAGCTGCGCGAGGCGGGGATCGCCCAGCCGGTGCTGCTGCTCTCCGAGCCGCCCGCCGACGCGCTGGACGCCGCGGTGGCAGCGGGGGTCACCCTCACCGTCTACACCCCCGAGACCATCCTGCGGCTGGGCGCGGCGGCCCGCCGGGCGGCGACGACCGTGTCGGTGCACCTGAAGGTGGACACCGGCATGCATCGGGTCGGCGCGGCCCCGGCAGCGCTCGTGGCGCTGGCGGCCGCGGTGGACGAGGAGGCGGGACTGGGGCTCGAGGGGGTCTGGACCCATCTGGCGGTCGCCGACGGGGCCGGGGACGACGACCGCGACTACACCCGGGCGCAGCTGGACCGCTTCGACGACGCCCGATCGAGGCTGGGCGGCTCCCGAACCCCGGGCCTGGTGCTCCACGCGGCCAACTCGGCCGGTGCCATCGCCTGGCCCCGGGCCCGCTACGACCTGGTCCGGTGCGGGATCGCGCTCTACGGGCCGTCCCCGGGGCCGGCGGCGACGGCGGCCCTGGCCGACCTCGGGATCGGCCGCCTCGAGCCGGTCCTGTCGCTGCGGGCCCGGGTGGTGGCGGTACGCACGCTGGGCGCCGGCGAGCGGCCCTCCTACGGCCGGCTCCGCCCCCTGCCCGAGGAGTCCGTGGTGGCGACCGTTCCCCTCGGCTACGCCGACGGCGTGCCGCGCGCGCTGTTCGACGGCGGCTTCGAGGTCCTCGTCGGCGGCCGGCGGTGCCCATTGGCCGGCATGGTGACCATGGACCAGATCCTCGTGGACTGCGGTCCGAACGCCACGGTGACGGTGGGGGACGAGGTGGTGCTGCTCGGCTCCCAGGGCGACGAGGAGATCACCGCCGACGAGTGGGCGTCACGGTTGGGGACGATCAGCTACGAGGTGCTGTGCGGGGTGGGTCCGCGGGTCCCGCGCCGCTACACCGGCCCCCCGCCGCCCGGCTGAGCCCGGCCCCGCCCCCCGGTTGAGCCCGGACCCCGCCGGGCGCCCGACCAGGGTCCCGGTACGATGCGGGGGTGAGCGCAGCGAGCGCACCGGCCGAGTTCGCGGCGCTGCGTGCCGACGCGCTCGCGTGCACCCGCTGCCCGCTGGCCGCCGGGCGGACCCAGGTGGTCTTCGGGGTGGGCGACCCGGCGGCCGACCTCATGTTCGTCGGCGAAGGGCCCGGCCGCGACGAGGACCTGGCCGGGGAGCCCTTCGTCGGGCGCTCGGGCAAGCTGCTCGACCGGCTGCTCGACGAGGAGCTCGGCCGGGACCGGCGCTCGTGCTACATCGCCAACGTGGTGAAGTGCCGGCCACCGCAGAACCGCGACCCCAAGCCCGAGGAGATCGCCGCCTGCCGGCCGTACCTGCAACGCCAGATCGAGCTGATCGACCCGGTCGTGATCGTGACCCTCGGGAACTTCGCCAGCCGGCTCCTGCTCGAGACCACCCAGGGCATCCGCCAGCTGCGGGGTCGTTCCTACCCGTACCGGGGGGGGCACCTGGTCCCCACCTACCACCCGGCGGCGGCGCTGCGCTCGGGCGGCCCGGTCGTCGCCGAGATGCGGGCGGACATGGTGCGCGCCAAGCGCCTGCTGGCGGTCGCCGCGCCCCGCCGGGCGGGAGGTACGCCGTGAGCGCCGGCACCGCGGTGTGGTCCGTGGCTGCCCGCACCGCGGGAGCCGAGGAGACCCGGGCCCTGGCGGCCCGACTGGCCCCGCTCTGCCGGCCGGGCGACGTGATCCTGCTCGCCGGCGGCCTCGGTGCCGGCAAGACCACCTTCGCCCAAGGCCTCGCCCGGGGCCTGGGGGTCTCGGGCCCGGTCACCAGCCCCACGTTCACCCTCGTCCGCCACTACCGCTGCGCCGGACCCCGGGTGACGACGTTGCTCCATGCCGACGTGTACCGCCTCGACACGCTGGGGGAGGTCGCCGACCTCGGCCTGGCCGAGCTGGCCGAGGAGGACGCGGTGGCGGTGGTCGAGTGGGGAGAGGCCGCGGCCCCGGTGCTCGGTGACAGCGCCCTGGTCGTCTCGCTGACGCCCGAGGTACCCGAGGCGCCCGAGGTGTCCGGGACCCCGGTCGCGCCCGACGCGGCCGCGCCGGGTTCGCACGAGGTGCGGCTGGTCACGCTGGCCGGTCGGGGCCCGGGGTGGGTGGCCCGGGCGGCCGAGGTGCAGGCGGCGGTGGGAGAGCTGGCGGCCCGGTGATCGTCCTCGGGATCGAGACGGCCACCGAGCTGGTCGGCGTGAGCGTGGTGGGTGACGAGGGCCCGCTGGCCTCCTCGTGGGTGCGCGGCGGCCGGCGGCACGCCGAGACGCTGGCGCCGCTGGTGAGCCAGGTCCTGGGCCTGGCCGACCTCGGTCTCGCCGACCTGACGGGCGTGGGGGTGGACATCGGACCCGGCCTGTTCACCGGCCTGCGGGTGGGCGTGGCGACGGCCAAGGGCCTGGCCGAGGGCCTGGGGGTCGGGCTGGTCGGGGTCGGGAGCCTGCGAGCGCTCGGCACCGCCGCCTGCCGGGCCGGGTACGCCGGCACGGTCACCGCGGTGATCGACGCCCGGCGCTCCGAGGTCTTCGTCGCCCGCTACCGCTCGACGGCCGGCGGGGTCGAGGAGCTGGAGGGTCCCCGGGTGGTGGCGCCCGAGCAGCTGGCCCGCGACCTGGCAGCCCGCAGCGACCGGCTGCCCACCCTGGTGGTGGGGGACGGGGCGCTGCGCTACGCCGCTACCCTCGGCGCGGTGCACGGGGTCACGGTGGGCGATGCCGCGTTCGCCGCCCCCCCGGCCGACGTCGTGGCGTCCCTGGCGGCGGCCCGGTTCGCCCAGGCGGTCGCCGGGGGCGAGCCCCTGCCCGTTGTCGACGCGGTGGTGCCCGACTACCTCCGGGGACCCGACGCCCGCATCAACTGGCAGCAGCGGAGCGGCGGCGCCGCAGGGCCGGCAGCGCAGCTCGACGTGCGGGGCCGGCGGTGACCGATCCGTTCACGTTCGACATCACCCCCATGCGCCGCCGCGACCTGCGGGCGGTGCTGGCCATCGAGCACGAGGTGTTCCCCGAGCCCTGGACTGCCGGGGTGTTCAACTCCGAGCTAGCGCTCCGGACCGGCCGGGCGTACCGCGTCGCCAAGGACGGCCGGACGGTCGCCGGGTACTTCGGGCTGATGTTCGCCGAGGACGAGTCCCACATCACCACCATCGCGGTGGCGCCGAGCTACCAGCGCCACGGGCTGGCGACGGTGCTGCTGCTCGAGGTGGTGCGCATCTCGCTCGACAACGGCGTCCGCCACATCTCGCTGGAGGTGGCCGCCGGCAACGAGCGGGCCCAGTCGCTGTACCGGCGCTTCGGCTTCGCCCCCGTCGGGGTGCGCAAGGGGTACTACGTCGTGACCGGCGAGGACGCCTACGTGATGTGGGCGTACGACATCGGCACCCCCGAGTACGCCGAGCGGCTGCGGGGCATCGAGGAACGGGTGCGTTCCCGCCGGTGACGAGCCCCCCCTCGACCCCCGAGGTGCCAACCTCGCCCGACGCCGTGGTCGTGCTCGGCATCGAGACGTCGTGCGACGAGACCGCCGCCGCGGTGGTCGCCGACGGCGTGGCGGTGCGCTCCTCGGTGGTCTCGAGCCAGGTCGACCTGCATGCCCGCTTCGGGGGGGTCGTCCCCGAGATCGCCGGGCGGGCCCACCTCGAGCTCCTCGGCCCGGTGGTGCGCGAGGCGCTCGCCGCCGGCGGCGTCACCGACCCCGCGCACCAGCTGGACGCGGTCGCGGTGACCAGCGGGCCCGGGCTCATCGGGTCCCTGCTGGTCGGCCTGTCCCAGGCCAAGGCGCTCGCCATGGCCTGGGACGTGCCCTTCGTCGGGGTGAACCACCTCGAGGCCCACCTGTTCGCCTCGATGATCGAGGCGCCCGGGCTCCGGTGGCCGGTGGTGGTGCTGCTCGTCTCGGGCGGCCACACGCTGCTGGTCGAGATGACCGGCCCGGGGGACTACCGGCTGCTCGGCCAGACCCTCGACGACGCGGTGGGCGAGGCGTTCGACAAGGTCTCGCGGTACCTCGGGCTCGGGTACCCGGGCGGTCCGGCGATCGACCGGTTGGCGGCGGAGGGCGACCCTGCCGCCTTCGACTTCCCCCGGGCGATGCTGGGGGAGGGGCTCGACCTGTCCTTTTCGGGCCTGAAGACGGCGGTGGTGCGAACGGTCGAGCGTCGCCCCGACGCCGAGGTGGCCGACGTCGCGGCGTCGTTCCAGCAGGCGGTGACCGACGTGCTGGTGGCCAAGGTGCGCCGCGCGGTGGCGGCGGTGGGCGCGGCGGGAATCTGCCTCGCCGGAGGGGTGGCGGCCAACTCGCAGCTGCGCCGGGCCTTCGCCGAGGCAGCCGAGCGCGACGGGGTCGCGGCCTACCTGCCGAGCCTGGCCATGTGCACGGACAACGCCGCCATGGTGGCGGCCGCCGGTTGCTGGCGCTTGGCCCACGACGGCGCCAGCCCGTGGTCGCTCGGCGCCCAGCCGGACCTCTTCCTGTCCCTCCAACCGTGAGCGGTGCCCAGCCGCAGGGCCCGGCCGAACACTCCCGGCCGCTCGTCCGGGCCGACCTGACGCCCGACCCCTACGCCCAGTTCGCCCGCTGGTTCGCCGAGGCCGGGGCAGTGGTCCGGATGCCCGAGGCAATGGCCCTGGCCTCCGCGACCGCGGCCGGGCGGCCGTCGGTGCGGATGGTCCTCATGAAGTCCTTCGACGAGCGCGGCTTCGTGTTCCACACCAATTACGCCAGCCGCAAGGGGGTCGAGGTGGCCGACAACGCCTTCGTGGCGGCGGTCTTCTACTGGGACCCTCTCGGGCGCCAGGTGCGGATCGAGGGGCCGGTCGAGCGGGTGGGGGACGCCGAGTCCGACGCCTACTTCGCCGCTCGACCCCGCGGCGCCCAGATCGGGGCCCATGCGTCGCGCCAGAGCCAGCCGGTCGCCAGCCGCTCGGACCTCGACGCCCGGGTGGGTGAGCTCGACCGGCGGTTCGCCGGCCGCGAGGTGCCGCGGCCCCCCTGGTGGGGTGGGCTCCGGATCCGCCCGGTGGCGGTGGAGTTCTGGCAGAACCGCGACGACCGCCTCCACGATCGGTTCCGCTACTCGGCCGCCGCCGGGGCTCCGGGCGCTGCTGCTCCGGGCGCTGCTGCTCCGGGCGCTGGGGCCGGCGAGCCATGGGACATCCGGCGGCTCCAGCCCTGAAGCGGCTGTCGGGCGCGATCGCACCGCTGGGGCGGGGCACCGATCGTGGTTGCCCGGCCGGTCCCGGGCCGCTATCGTTGGCACTCGCAAGGTCCGAGTGCTAACGAGAGTGCCAAGGAGGCCCGTTCCGATGAATCTGCACCCGCTCGATGACCGGATCGTCGTCCGGCCCGGGGAGTCCGAGGAGACGACCGCGTCGGGTCTGGTCATCCCCGACACGGCCAAGGAGAAGCCCCAGCAGGGCGAAGTGTTGGCGGTCGGCCCCGGCCGGCGTGCCGACAACACCGGCGAGATCATCCCGCTCGACGTCGCCGTCGGCGACACCGTCGTCTACTCCAAGTACGGCGGCACCGAGATCACCGTGGACGGCGAGGAGCTGCTGATCCTGTCGGGCCGCGACGTGCTCGCCAAGCTGGCGAAGTAGCCAAACTGGCGAAGTAGTCGACCGGCGACCGGGCCGGTTCCAGCCGGAGAGCTGGTCGGAACCGGCCCGAGTCGGGGCCGCCCCGGGGAGCCGCCGGTCGGCGACCGGTCGGGCGCCGGGCGGACCACCCGCCGGCGCCCGCCCGTGCCAGGGCCCGTCGTGCCCGCCGCCCGCCGGCCACCCGTCGGAGGGCCCGAACGCCGTGCAGTATCGCAATGTCGTGAAGTACCCGAGAGGAGCCAGCGTCACCCATGCCCAAGATCTTGAAATTCGACGAGTCCGCCCGACGAGGGCTGGAGGCCGGGGTCAACAAGCTCGCCGACACGGTGAAGGTCACCTTGGGCCCCAAGGGCCGCAACGTGGTGATCGAGAAGAAGTTCGGCGCGCCGACGATCACCAACGACGGCGTGTCCATCGCCCGTGAGGTCGAGCTGGAGGACCCCTTCGAGAACATGGGTGCCCAGCTGGTGAAGGAGGTGGCCACCAAGACCAACGACGTCGCCGGCGACGGCACCACCACGGCCACCGTGCTCGCCCAGGCGCTGATCACCGAAGGCCTGCGCAACGTGGCCGCGGGCGCCAATCCCACCGGGCTCAAGCGGGGCATCGACCGGGCCGTGCGCGAGGCGGTCGCCGCGATCGGGCGGCTGGCCAAGGAGGTCGACTCGCGCACCGAAATCGCCCAGGTGGCGTCCATCTCGGCGGCGGACCCGGCCATCGGCGAGGTGCTCGCCGATGCCATCGACAAGGTGGGCAAGGACGGGACCGTCACGGTGGAGGAGTCGAACACCTTCGGGATCGAGCTCGAGCTGACCGAGGGGATGCAGTTCGACAAGGGCTACCTGTCCCCGTACTTCGTCACCGACGCCGAGCGTCAGGAGGCGGTGCTCGAGGACCCCTACATCCTCTTCTACAACCAGAAGATCAGCTCCGTGCACGACTTGGTGCCGGTGCTCGAGAAGGTGATGCAGACCGGCAAGCCGCTGCTGGTGATCGCCGAGGACGTCGAGGGCGAGGCCCTGGCGACCCTGGTGGTCAACAAGATCCGGGGTACCTTCACCTCGGTCGGCGTCAAGGCGCCCGGCTTCGGGGACCGGCGCAAGGCGATGTTGCAGGACATGGCCGTGCTCACCGGGGCCGAGGTGATCAGCGAGGAGATCGGGCTGAAGCTCGACAACGCCACGCTCGACCTGCTCGGCCGGGCCCGCCGGGTCATCGTCACCAAGGACGACACCACCATCGTGGAGGGCGCCGGCTCGGAGGACGGGGTCAAGGGCCGGGTGGCCCAGATCAAGCGGGAGATCGAGGAGACCGACTCGGACTGGGACCGCGAGAAGCTCCAGGAGCGGCTGGCCAAGCTGGCCGGCGGCGTGGCGGTGGTGAAGGTCGGGGCCGCCACCGAGGTGGAGCTGAAGGAGAAGAAGCACCGCATCGAAGACGCCCTGTCGGCCACCCGGGCGGCGGTCGAGGAAGGCATCGTCGCCGGCGGCGGCACGGCGCTCGTCCGGGTGCGCAAGGACGTGGCGAAGCTGACCGACACCCTGTCGGGCGACGAGGCCACCGGGGCGAGGATCGTGTTCCGGGCGCTCGAGGAGCCGCTGCGCTGGATCGCCTTCAACGCCGGGCTCGAGGGTGCCGTCGTGGTGCCCCAGGTCGAGGGGGCGGCCAGCTCGTTCGGCCTCAACGCGATCACGGGCGAGATCGAGGACCTGGTGAAGGCCGGGATCATCGACCCGGCCAAGGTGACCCGGTCGGCGCTCCAGAACGCCGCTTCGATCGCCGGCCTGCTGCTCACCACCGAGGCCGCCGTGACCGACAAGCCCGAAAAGAACGACCCGGCCGCCGCCGCTGCCGCCATGGCCGGCGGGATGGGTGGCATGGGCGGGATGGGTGGCATGGGAGGCATGGGCGGGATGATGTGAGCGGCCGCCGGGCGACCGGCGGTCGGGTCGCCACTCGGGCGGTCATCTGAGCGGTAGCCTGTCGGGTACGTCGGAGGGTCGGTACGACGTCCGTTTCGAACCCGTTGGACGAGCGTCGGAGGGCACCTAAGTGGCAGAGATCGAGATCGGCATCTTCAAGTCGGGCCGCCGGGCGTACGGCTTCGACGACATCGCCATCGTGCCGAGCCGGCGGACCCGCGACCCCGAGGACGTCGACATCTCGTGGGAGATCGACGCGTACCGCTTCGACCTGCCGGTGCTCGGCGCGGCGATGGACGGCGTGATCAGCCCGGCCACCGCGGTCGAGCTGGGCCGCCTGGGCGGCTTGGGCGTGCTCAACCTCGAGGGGTTGTGGACCCGCTACGAGGACCCGTCGCGCCTGCTGGACGAGATCCGCGAGCTCGACGACGAGAAGGCCACGTCGCGCATGCAGCAGATGTACAACGAGCCGGTCAAGCTCGAGCTCGTCACCGAGCGCATCCGCCAGATGAAGGAGGCGGGCGTGACCACCGCGGCGTCGGTCACGCCGCAAAAGACGGTGGAGCTGGCCCCCGCCATCCTGGCGGCGGAGCTGGACATCCTGGTCATCCAGGGGACGGTCGTCTCGGCCGAGCACGTGTCCAAGACCGTCGAGCCGCTCAACCTCAAGCGCTTCATCCGCGAGTTCGACATCCCGGTGATCGTCGGCGGCTGCGCGTCCTACCAGGCGGGGCTGCACCTCATGCGCACCGGCGCGGTGGGCGTGCTGGTCGGCGTGGGCCCGGGCAACGCGTGCACCACCCGCGGGGTCCTCGGCCTCGGCGTCCCGCAGGCCACCGCCATCGCCGACGTCGCCGGGGCACGCATGCGCCACCTCGACGAGACCGGCGTCTACGTGCACGTCATCGCCGACGGCGGGATGAGCAAGGGCGGCGACATCGCCAAGGCCATCGCGTGCGGCGCCGACGCGGTCATGCTGGGCTCGCCCCTCTCCTCGGCCGACGAGGCACCGGCCCGCGGGTTCCACTGGGGCATGGCGACCTTCCACCCGACGCTGCCACGCGGCGCCCGGGTGCGCACCGGCGTCCGGGGCACCATGCGCGAGATCCTGCTCGGTCCGGCCCACCAGAACGACGGGCGGATGAACCTCTTCGGCGCCCTGCGCACGGCCATGGCCACGTGCGGCTACGAGACGGTCAAGGAGTTCCAGAAGGCCGAGGTGATGGTCGCCCCGTCGCTGCAGACCGAGGGCAAGGCGCTGCAGCGGTCCCAGGGCGTGGGCATGGGCCATTGAGCCCGGTCGGCGACGCCGTCCTCGTCGTCGACTTCGGAGCCCAGTACGCACGGCTGATCGCCCGGCGGGTCCGCGAGGCCCACGTCTACTCCGAGATCGTGCCGTCGACCGCCACGGTGGAGCAGATCGCCGCCCGGCGCCCTCGGGGCATCATCCTGTCCGGCGGCCCCAGCTCGGTCTACGAGGACCCGGCGCCCTCCATCGACCCGGCCCTCTACGAGCTCGGCGTGCCGGTGCTCGGCATCTGCTACGGCGCCCAGCTGCTCACCCAGCAGCTGGGGGGCACGGTCTCGCGTACCGGCCGGGGCGAGTACGGGCGGACGGCGCTGCGCCCGACGGCGGCGTCCCCGCTCTTCCGGGACTGGCCGGGCGAGGCCGAGGTGTGGATGAGCCACGCCGACTCGATCACCGACGTGCCGCCGGGCTTCGTCGCGACCGCGTCGAGCGCCGAGGCCCCGGTGGCGGCGCTGGAGGACCGGGCCCGACGGATCTTCGGGGTCCAGTTCCACCCCGAGGTGGTCCACACCCAGCGGGGTGCCGACCTCCTCGAGGCGTTCCTGTTCGACGTGTGCGGGTGCCGGGCGTCGTGGACCCACGTCTCGATCATCGAGGCCCAGGTCGAGGCCATCCGGGCCCAGGTCGGCGAGGACCGGGTGCTGTGCGCGCTCTCCGGTGGCGTCGACTCGGCCGTCGCCGCGGCCCTGGTGCACAAGGCGATCGGCGACCAGCTCACCTGCGTCTTCGTCGACACCGGCCTGATGCGCGCCGGCGAGGCCGACCAGGTCGAGGAGACCTTCCGGCGCCAGTTCCAGGTCGACCTGGTGCACGTGAAGGCCGAGGACCGGTACTTCGCCGCTCTCGACGGGGTCACCGACCCCGAGGAGAAGCGCAAGATCATCGGGACGCTGTTCATCCGGATCTTCGAGGAGGTGGCCCGCGACCTCGGAGCGGCCGGCGGCGTCCCGGCCGGTAGCGCCGGCGCTCCCGCAGCGGTCCCGCCGCGGTTCCTCGTGCAGGGCACCTTGTACCCCGACGTGATCGAGTCGGGCACCGGCGGGGCGGCGAGCATCAAGTCGCACCACAACGTGGGCGGGCTGCCCGACGACCTGGCGTTCGAGCTGGTCGAGCCGCTCCGGCTGCTGTTCAAAGACGAGGTACGGGCCGTGGGCGAGGAGCTCGGTCTGCCGCACGACATCGTGTGGCGCCAGCCCTTCCCCGGACCGGGCCTGGCGGTGCGCATCGTCGGGGCGGTCACCCCCGAGCGGGCCCGCATCCTGCGGGCGGCCGACGCGGTGGTGGTCGAGGAGATCCGCAAGGCCGGCCTCTACCGCGACCTGTGGCAGAGCTTCGCCGTGCTGCCGGCCGTCCGCACGGTCGGGGTGATGGGCGACGGGCGCACCTACGCCTACCCGGTGGTGATCCGGGCGGTCACGAGCGACGACGCCATGACCGCCGACTGGGCGCGCCTTCCCTACGACCTGGTCGAGCGGATCTCGTCGCGCATCATCAACGAGGTGGACGGGGTCAACCGGGTGGCGCTCGACGTCACCTCCAAGCCGCCGGGAACGATCGAGTGGGAGTGAGCGCGCCGGCGGTGGAGACCGATCCCGGACCTGAGCCCGCCCGGCCGAGGCGTCGGGCCGACGAGCTGCTCGAAGGGCTCACCGGCCCCCAGCGCGCCGCCACCGTGCACCGGGGCGGGCCGCTGCTGGTGGTCGCCGGGGCGGGCTCGGGCAAGACCAGGGTGCTCACCCGGAGGATCGCCCACCTGCTGGCCACCGGCGACGCCGCGCCCTGGCAGGTGCTGGCGATCACCTTCACCAATAAGGCGGCCGACGAGATGCGCCGGCGGGTGGAGGAGCTCGTCGGGCCCCGGGCGGGGCGCATGTGGGTGTCCACCTTCCACTCGGCGTGCCTGCGCATCCTGCGCTCCACCGCCGTGCACCTGGGCTACCAGCCCTCGTTCACCGTCTACGACGACACCGACTCGCGGCGGCTGGTGGAGCTGGTGGTGGCCGAGCAGGGGCTCGACTCGAAGCGGTTCGCCCCCCGGGCGGTGGCGGCGGTCATCAGCCAGGCCAAGGCCGAGCTGGTCGATCCGGCCCGGTTCGCCGCCCAGGGCCAGCCCGACGGCGATCCGTTCCACCGCCGGATCGCCGCCGTCTACGCCGAGTACCAGCGCCGGCTGCTGGCCGCCAACGCGATGGACTTCGACGACCTGCTGATGCAAGCGGTGGTGGTCCTCCAGCGCCACGAGGACGTTCGGCGCTCCTACCAGGAGCGCTTCACCCACATCCTCGTCGACGAGTTCCAGGACACCAACCGGGCCCAGAACGAGCTGGTGCTCCTGCTCGGGCGCGACCACGGCAACGTGTGCGTGGTGGGCGACTCGGACCAGTCCATCTACCGGTTCCGCGCCGCCGACATCCGCAACATCCTCGAGTTCGAGGCCACCTTCCCCGACGCCACCACCATCCTGCTCGAGCAGAACTTCCGCTCCACCCAGACCATCCTCGACGCCGCCAACGCGGTGATCGCCAACAACGCCGGGCGGGTGGCCAAGCGGCTGTTCACCGAGGGCGACGCCGGCGAGCCGATCGTCCGCTACGCGGCGGAGAACGAGCACGACGAGGCCTGGTGGGTGGCGGGGGAGATCCGGCGGCTGCGCGCGGCCGAGTCGCTGGACCCGAGCGACATCGCCGTGTTCTACCGGACCAACGCCCAGAGCCGGGTGCTCGAGGAGGAGCTGGTGCGGGCGGCCATCCCCTACAAGGTGATCGGCGGCACCCGCTTCTACGACCGCAAGGAGATCAAGGACCTGCTGGCGTACCTCCGGGTGGTGGCCAACCCGGCCGACGAGGTGTCGGTGCGGCGCATCGTGAACGTCCCCAAGCGGGGCATCGGCGCCTCCTCGGTGGCCCGCCTCGCCGCCTGGGCGTCGGTCAACGGCGTGCCCTTCGCCGGCGCGCTGGAGCGGGCCGAGGAGGCCGGGCTGACCGGCAAGGCGCTGCAGGGCGCCCGGCAGCTGGTGGAGCTGCTGGAGGACCTGCGCGCCTCGCTCGGGTCCAAGTCCCCCGGCGGGCTGGTGGAGGCGGTGGCCGAGCGCTCCGGGTACCTGGCCGAGCTGGTGGCCGAGCGGAGCCACGAGGCCGACGGGCGGATCGAGAACATCGCCGAGCTGGTGACCGTGGCGGCCGAGTACGAGGACGTCGCCGAGCTCCTCGAGACGGTGGCGCTGGTGTCCGACGCCGACGACCTCGACGGGCAGGACGGCCGGGTGTCGTTGATGACCCTGCACACGGCCAAGGGCCTCGAGTTCCCCGCCGTCTTTCTGGTGGGGCTCGAGGACGGGGTGTTCCCCCATTCGCGGGCGCTGGGCGACCCGGTCGAGCTCGAAGAGGAGCGCCGGCTGGCCTACGTGGGGATCACCCGGGCCCGGCGGCTGCTCTACCTCTCCTACGCCTGGGTGCGCTCGATGTGGGGCCAGACCTCGCACAACATCCCGAGCCGGTTCCTCGCCGAGATCCCCGACGAGCTGGTCCGCGACGTGCGGTCCGGCGGGGGGGCCGAGGGGCGCGGCCCGGGCCGGGGGGCCTCGGTGGCCGAGCGCCGGGGCGAGCGGGGCTGGGATCGCTGGGAGCCCTGGGAGCGCACCTCGCCCGACGACGGCGGCCGGACCTTCGGGGCGGGCACCGGGCCGGCGGCCCCGCGCCAGCGCGAGAGCACCGGGGCCGAGCAGCTGGGCCTGGCGCCCGGTGACCTGGTCGTCCACGAGCGATGGGGGGACGGGGTGGTCCTCTCGACCCGGGGCGAGGGGGAGAGGGCCCAGGCGCGGGTGCGCTTCGGGCAGGTGGGCGAGAAGAGCCTGCTGCTCTCCGCCACCCCGCTGCGCCGGGCGTGAGCGGACCCGGCACCGGCGGGTCGCCCGGGCCCGGGTTGGCGCCGGTACCGCTCCGCACGCGTATCATCTGACCTCGATGAAACGTCCGTACCGGGTGGTGGTTGCCAAGCCCGGGCTCGACGGCCATGATCGGGGTGCCAAAGTCATCGCCCGTGCCCTGCGCGGGGCGGGGTTCGAGGTCGTCTACACCGGGCTGCACCAGACCCCCGAGCAGGTGGTGGCGGCCGTCGTGCAGGAGGACGCCGACGCGCTGGGCCTGTCGCTCCTGTCGGGCGCCCACCTCACGCTGGTCCCCCGGGTGCTCGACTCGTTGGAGGCCGAGGGTCGCTCCGACGTCCTGGTGATCGTGGGGGGCATCATCCCCAGCGGCGACATCCCGGCGCTGAAGGAGCGCGGCGTGGCCGAGGTGTTCGGCCCGGGCGCCACGCTCGAGGACATCGGGACGTGGCTCGCCGAAGCCCTCGACCGTCGCGAGGAGCCCGAAGGGGTGCAGTGACGGGGGTCGGCCGCCCTCGCGCCGGTCCCGCGGGCTGACCCATGCCCGAGCCGGCGGCGGGCACCGCCGGGCCGGCCGGTGAGGCAACGAAGCACCAGGACGAACGAGAGAGGACCAGCAGTGGATCTGTACGAGTACCAGGGCAAGCAGTACTTCGCCCGCTTCGGCATCCCGACGTCGCCGGGCGGCGCCGCCGACACGGTGGACGAGGCGGTCGCCCAGGCGGACGCCGCCGGTTACCCGGTGGTGATCAAGGCGCAGGTCAAGGTCGGCGGGCGGGGCAAGGCGGGCGGCATCAAGCTGGCCGACGACGCCAACGAGGCCCGCCAGCACGCCCAAGCCATCTTGGGCATGGACATCCGGGGCCACACCGTGCACCGGCTGTGGGTCGAGCACGCCTCGGACATCGCCAAGGAGTACTACGCCAGCTTCACGCTGGACCGCCCCAACAAGACCCACCTGGGCATGCTGTCGGCCGAGGGCGGGGTCGAGATCGAGGAAGTCGCGGCCAACCACCCCGAGGCGATCGCCCGCCTGGCCATCGACCCCACCGTCGGGCTCGACGAGGCGACGGCCCGGGCCTGGGTGGACGAGGCCAACCTCGATCCCGAGGCCCGCGAGCAGGCGGCCCAGCTGCTGGTCCGCCTGTACCGGTGCTACGTCGAGGGGGACTGCGACCTGGCCGAGATCAACCCGCTCATCCTCACGACCGACGGCCGGGTCCACGCCCTCGACGCGAAGGTGACGCTGGACGAGAACGCGGCGTTCCGCCACCCCGAATGGGAGGAGTACGCCGACACCACCACCGACGACGAGCGGGAGCGGCTGGCCAAGGAGAAGGGCCTCAACTACATCGGGCTGTCGGGGTCGGTCGGGATCATCGCCAACGGCGCCGGGCTGGCCATGAGCACCCTCGACGTGGTGACCCAGGTGGGGGGCACCGCCGCCAACTTCCTCGACATCGGAGGTGGCGCCAACGCCGACGTGATGGCCGCCGCGCTGGAGGTCATCAACACCGACCCGGCGGTCCGGTCGATCTTCGTCAACATCTTCGGCGGGATCACCCGGGTCGACGAGGTGGCTAAGGGGATCATCGAGGCGCTGGCCCGGGTGGAGATCCGCTCGCCCATCGTGCTGCGGCTCGACGGCACCAACGCCGTCGCCGGCCGCGAGCTGCTGGCGTCGCACCTGTCGGACCGGCTGGTGGCCGAGCCCACCATGCTCGACGGCGCCCGCCGGGCGGTCGCCCTGGCCGCGAGCTCGGCCGCCGGTGCCTGACCCGGTGGTGCGTCGGCCGGTCCTGCCGGCGACGAGGACCAGATCCACCAGTGCGCAATCGAGCCCCGCTCGCTGGTCCAGTGCGCAATCGAGCCCCGCGCGCTGGTCCAGTGCGCAATCGAGCGAGGAGAGATCGTGAGCATTTTCGTCGACGAGAACACCAAGGTGCTCGTGCAGGGCCTGACCGGTGGCCAGGGTCGGTTCCACGGCCTGCGCAACCGCGACTACGGCACCAAGGTGGTGGCCGGCGTGACCCCGGGCAAGGGCGGCTCCGACGTCGACGGGATCCCCATCTTCGACACCGTGGCCGAGGCGGCCGCGGCGACGGGAGCGACGGCGTCCTTCGTGTCGGTCCCGCCGAAGTTCGCCAGCGACGCCATCCTCGAGGCGGCGGCGGCGGGCATCGCCTTCATCGTGTGCATCACCGAGGGCATCCCGGCCCAGGACGAGGCGGTGACCTTCAACCGGCTCCGCCACGAGTTCCCCGCGACCCGGCTGCTCGGGCCCAACTGCCCGGGCATCATCTCGCCCGGCAAGATCAACATCGGGATCACATCGGGCGACATCGCCCTGGCCGGCGGCCCGGTGGGCATCGTCAGCCGGTCCGGGACCCTCACCTACCAGGCCCTCCACGAGCTCTCCCAGCAAGGGGTCGGCCAGACCACCTGCGTCGGCATCGGCGGGGACCCGGTCCCGGGGACCAACTTCATCGACTGCCTCGAGGCTTTCGAGGCGGACCCCGAGACCAAGGCCGTGATGATGATCGGCGAGATCGGGGGCTCCGAGGAGGAGCGGGCGGCCGAGTACATCGCCGCCCACATGACCAAGCCGGTGGCCGCCTACATCGCCGGGGTGACCGCGCCCCCCGGCCGCAAGATGGGCCATGCCGGGGCCATCATCTCGGGCTCCCAGGGCACCGCCCAGGCCAAGATGGAGGCGCTCGCCGCCGCCGGCGTGGCGGTGGCGCAGAACCCCACCGAGTGCGGCATCAAGATGGTCGAGATCGTCCGGGGCCTGGGCTGAGCGTCGCCGCCGGGGCCGGTCCCGGCCCATCCGGGCGGTTGCTAGGTTTGGCGGCCGTGGAGGTCGCCGTCCTCGTTTCGGGCAGTGGGTCGATCCTGCAGGCCATGTTCGAGGCCGGGGTGCCGGTGGGCCTGGTCGCGGCCGACCGGTCGTGCCGGGCGCTCGAGATCGGGACCGAGGGTGGCGTGGCGGTCGAGCTCGTCGACCGCCGGCAGTGGGGCGGCTTCGGCCCCGGGTTCGACCGCGAGGGCTACACCCGGGCGCTCACCGCGGTGCTGGTCGAGCACCGGGTCGGGCTGGTGGCCATGGCCGGCTTCGGCACGATCCTCGACCAACCGCTGCACGCGGCCTTTCCGGGCCGCGTCCTCAACACCCACCCGGCCCTCTTGCCGGCGTTCCCCGGGTGGCACGCGGTGCGCGACGCGCTGGCCGCCGGCGTCACCGAGACCGGCTGCACCGTGCACCTCGCGTCCCTCGCCGTCGACAGCGGGCCGGTCCTGGCCCAAGAAGCGGTCCCGGTCCTGCCGGGGGACTCCGAGGCGTCGCTCCACGAGCGGATCAAGGTCGTAGAGCGCCGGCTCTACCCGGCGACGGTGCTCGCAGTGCTCGGGCAGCTGCGAGCCGGGCGCCAGGTGGCGGAGGTCGGGTCGTGAGGGCGCTGCTGTCGGTCTACGACAAGACGGGGATCGTCGATCTCGCCCACGGCCTGAGCGGACTGGGCTGGGAGCTGGTGGCGAGCGGCAACACGTCGGCCGAGCTGGGCCGGGCGGGCATCGTGCACCGCCAGGTGTCCGAAGTCACCGGCTCACCCGAGATGCTCGGGGGCCGGGTCAAGACGCTGCACCCGGCCATCCACGGTGGGATCCTCGCCGACCGCTCGAAGCCCGAGCACCTCGCCGACGTCCGCGAGCAGGGCATCGAGCTGATCGACCTGGTCGTGTGCAACCTGTACCCGTTCGACTCGGATCCGTCGGTCGAGCTCATCGACGTGGGGGGCCCGACGATGGTGCGGGCCGCCGCCAAGAACTTCGAGCACGTGGGTGTGGTCGTCGACCCGGCGGACTACCCGGTCGTGCTCGAGGAGCTGGGCCGCGCTGGCGCCCTCGGCCCGGCGACCCGGCGCCGCCTGGCCCGGGCCGCCTTCGCCCACACGGCGTCCTACGACGCGGCCATCGTCGAGTGGCTCGACGGCGCCTCGAGGCGGCCGGCCGGGGCGGAGCCCGTCGGGGGGGAGCCCGTCGGGGCCCGGACCGCGCCCGAGGGTGGGATCGACGAGGTCCTGCCCCCCACCCTCGAGCTGCGCCTCGAGCGGGCCACCGTGCTGCGCTACGGCGAGAACCCCCACCAGGTGGGCGCCCGGTACCGGGTGGTCGGCCGGCGATCGTGGTGGGACGGGGTGGTCCAGCACGGGGGGAGGGAGCTCTCCTACCTGAACCTCTTCGACGCCGACGCGGCCTGGCGCCTGGTGCACGAGGTCGGCGCGACCGGCACCGGCCCCGCAGCCGTGGCCATCGTCAAGCACGCCAACCCGTGCGGCGTCGCGGTGGGCGGCTCGCTGGTCGAGGCATTCGAGCGAGCCCTGGCGTGCGACGTGCAGTCGGCCTTCGGGGGCATCGTGGCCCTCGGGGCCCCGGTCACCGCCGACGTGGCGGCGGCGATCAGCGCCGGTCCCCAGGCGGACGTGATCGTGGCGCCGGCCTACGAGCCCGAGGCCCTGGCCCAGCTCTCCTCGCGGCGCAAGGCGACCAGGCTGCTCGAGGCCCCGCCGCCCGAGCCACTCGAGCGCCAGCTCCGTCTGGCCGGCGCCAGCGCCCTGGTCCAGGACCCCGACCGCTTCCTGTCGGCCCGCTCGGGTTGGCAGGTGGCGACCAAGGCGGTGCCCACCGACGCCCAGTGGGACGACCTGGCGCTGGCCTGGCTGGTGTGTGCCCGGACGACCTCCAACTCGGTGGTGGTGGTCAACGGCGGGCAGGCGGTGGGCGTCGGGGCGGGCCAGCAGTCCCGGGTGGTGGCGGCCGAGATCGCCGTGGCCAAGGCGGCCGAGCGGGCGGTCGGGGGCGTGGGGGCCAGCGACGCCTTCTTCCCCTTCCCCGACGGGCTGCAGGTGCTGGCCCGGGCCGGGGTGACGGCGGTCGTCCAGCCGGGAGGCTCGGTCCGTGATGCCGAGGTGATCGCCGCGGCCGACGAGGCCGGCGTCGCCATGGTCACGACCGGCGAGCGGCACTTCCGCCACTGATGGCCGCCGTCCTGCTCGACGGCGAGTCCCTGGCCGCCCGGATGCGCGCCGAGGTGGCCGACCGGGTGGCCCGGCTGACCGCCGCCGGGGTGCCGGTGGGCCTCGGCACCATCCTGGTGGGCGACGACGGCCCGAGCGCCCGCTACGTGGCCATGAAGCACGCCGACTGCACCGAGGTGGGCATCGGCTCGGTGCACGAGCACCTGCCGGCCGACGCCACCCAGGGCCAGCTCGAGGACGTGATCCGCCGGTTCAACGAGGACCCGGCCGTAAGTGCCTACCTGGTCCAGCTGCCCCTGCCGCCCGGCCTCGACGAGGAGCGGGCGCTGCTGGCGGTCGACCCGGACAAGGACGTCGACGGGCTCCACCCGGTGAACCTGGGCCGGCTGGTCATGGGCGGGGCGGGCCCGCTGCCGTGCACGCCGGCGGGGATCGTGGAGCTGCTCGCCGCCTACGACGTGCCGGTCGAGGGCCGCCACGTGGTGATCATCGGGCGCGGGCTCACCATCGGTCGCCCCCTCTCCCTCTTGCTGGCGACCAAGCGCCCGGGGTGCAACGCGGCGGTCACCGTGGTCCACACCGGGGTCGACGACCTGGCGTCGCTGGTCCGCCTGGGCGACGTGGTGGTCGCCGCGGCCGGCCGGGCCGGCCTGGTGACCCCGGAGATGGTCAAGCCGGGGGCGGCGGTGGTCGGCGCCGGCACCAGCTGGTCGGGGCGCAAGCTGCTCTCCGACGTCGACGAGTCGGTGGCCGAGGTGGCCGGCTGGATCACGCCCCGGCTGGGCGGGGTGGGGCCCATGACCCGCGCGATGCTGTTGGGCAACGCCGTGCGGGCGGCCGAGCGGGCCTGACGGCGAGCAGGGAGCGATGGTGGGCGAGACCGGTAGCGAGCGGCAGGAGCACGAGGAGCGTCCCTGGGGCAGCTACACCGTGCTGGACGAGACGTCGCCCACCCACAAGGTCAAGCGCATCGTCGTGCGGCCGGGCAAGCGGCTCAGCTACCAGCGTCACCAGCGGCGGTCCGAGCACTGGTTCGTGGTCGAGGGCGATGCCCTGGTCACGGTGGGGGGCCAGCAGCGGCCGGCCGGACCCGGAGACGCCGTGGACATCGCCGCCGGCACGGCCCACCGGATCGAGAACGTCGGGGACGCGGACCTGGTGTTCGTGGAGGTCCAGCACGGCTCCTACTTCGGCGAGGACGACATCGAGCGGCTCGAGGACGACTTCGGGCGGGTGCCCGCCGGCTGAGGGCCCGGCCCTTTCCAGTACTGCCCGCCCGCCCCTCGAGCGGGTGCCCAGCGGCCCCCCGAAGGTCTCGCGGTACGATTCGACGGCGTGACGCGCATCGCCGACCTGCTGGCGAGGGGGCCGACCTACTCGTTCGAGTTCTTCCCGCCGAAGAACGACGCCGAGCTGACCCGGCTCGCCCGCTCCCTGCGCGAGCTCGAGCCGCTGGCGCCCTCGTTCGTGTCGGTGACCTACCGGGGCGGGGCGGAGTCCCGCCGGAGGACGTTCGACCTGGTGTCGGGGATGCTGCACACCACCGCGCTCACTCCGATGGCCCATCTGATCTGCGTCGCCCACTCGCGCCTCGAGCTGGCCGAGATCCTGGTCGAGTACCGGCGGGCCGGGGTCGAGAACCTGATGGCGCTCGGCGGCGACCCACCGCTGGACCAGGCGGCCTCGGACGGCGAGCTGCGCCACGCGGTCGAGCTGGTGGAGCTGGCCCGCGCCGTCGGCGGCTTCTCGATCGGCGTGGCGGCCCACCCGGCCGGGCACCCCGCCTCGCCCGACATGACCGCCGACCGCGACCACCTGGCGGCCAAGCTCGAGCTGGCCGACTTCGCGTGCACCCAGTTCTTCTTTTCGGTCGACGACTACTCCTCGCTGGTGGCGGACCTGCGCCGGCGCGGCGTCGCCAAGCCGGTGCTGCCCGGCATCATGCCGGTCACCGCGCTGAGCTCGATCGAGCGCATGGCCTCGATGGGCGCGCCGGTGCCCGAGTGGATGACCCGGCGCCTGGGGGCGGCGGCGATCGACGGGCCCGAGGCGGTGCGGCGAGAAGGGGTGGCGATCGCCACTGAGCTGTGCCGGCAGTTGCTCGACGTCGGGGCGCCCGGCCTGCACTTCTACACCCTCAACCAGTCGCGGGCGACCCGGGACATCTACGAGGCGCTCGACCTCGGTCCGGCGCTCCGCGCCGCCGGCTGAGCGCCGGCTCGACCCGGCGGTCGCCGGCCCGACGCCCGCACGACCCGGCCGCCGCCGGCCCGACGCCCGCATCAGGCCCGGGCTCGACCGGCGTGTCGCGGTCCCGGTAGCCTCCCGAGCATGGCCACGAAGACCCCCGTCCACGTCACCGTCACCGGCGCCGCCGGCCAGATCGGGTACTCGCTGCTCTTCCGGATCGCCTCCGGCCAGCTGCTGGGCGCCGACCAGCCGGTGGTGCTCCGCCTGCTCGAGATCGAGCCGGCGCTCAAGGCGCTGGAGGGCGTGGTGATGGAGCTGGACGACGGGGCCTTCCCCCTGCTCGCCGACGTGGTCGCCACCTCGGACCTGAAGACGGCGTTCGACGGGACGTCGTGGGCGTTGCTGGTGGGTTCGGTGCCCCGCAAGGCGGGGATGGAGCGGGGGGACCTCCTGAGCATCAACGGCGGGATCTTTAAGCCCCAGGGCCGGGCCGTCGCCGAGCACGCGGCGAGCGACGTGCGGATCCTGGTGGTCGGCAACCCCTGCAACACCAACTGCCTGATCGCCCGGTCCAACGCCCCCGAGGTCCCGGCCGACCGGTGGTTCGCCATGACCCGGCTGGACGAGAACCGGGCCCGGTCCCAGCTGGCCAAAAAGGCGGGGGTCCCGGTGTCGTCGGTGAGCAACGTGGCGATCTGGGGCAACCACTCGGCCACCCAGTTCCCCGACTACGCCAACGCCCGGATCGACGGCACCCCGGTGCCCGAGGTGATCACCGACCACGAGTGGCTGCAGGGCGACTTCATCACCACGGTCCAAAAGCGCGGCGCCGCCATCATCGACGCCCGCGGCGCCTCCTCCGCCGCCTCGGCCGCCAACGCCGCCATCGACACGGTGGTGGGGCTGCGCACGGCCACGCCGGCCGGCTCGTGCGTGTCGGTGGCGGTGGCCAGCACCGGCCAGTACGGGGCGCCCGAGGGCCTGCAGTTCGGGTTCCCGGTGGTGGCCGACGGGGCCGGGGGCTGGTCGGTGGCCGAGGGCTTCGTGCACGACGAGTTCGCCACGGCGCGCATCGCGGCCACGACCGAGGAGCTCGAGTCCGAGCGGGCCGAGGTTCGCCAGCTGGGCCTGCTGGGCTGAACGACCCCGCCCCGGGGGCCGAGCAACCGCGTCACCCGCAGGGGGTCCGCTCAGCCCCGGACCCAGGGGGCTCCGCTCGGCCTCCGACCAGGGGGTCCGCTCAGCCCCGGACCCAGCCTCCGACGGCCGTCAGGTCGCCAGCGGCAAGGACAGCGGGAGCGGCACCTCGATCCCGGCGTTGTGGAGGAACGCCAGCTTCCGACCGACCGTGTCGTGCCAGAGCGTCATCTCCTCGTCGAAGTGGGCCCGGTCCCCGTCCTCACATGCGTGCTCGAGCTCGTCGAACGCCGCGTCCTCGGCGTCGAGCAGCTCGCGGTACCTGAGTAGGAAGTGGTCGTCGATCGGCTGCCTCACTCGGCCTCCCCTCTGCGCGGCCCGCCGGCCGGCGGCCCGTCGCGTCGACACTACCGCCGGCGATCTCGAGCCGTCGGGGCGCCCAGCGGGGGACGGGGGGGTCAGTACGTGGTGGCGGCGTGGAGCGCTTCGAGCCGGACCGCGGCGGCCGCCAGCAGGGCCTGGCCCGCCACCAGCACCGACAAGTCGCCCCGGACCTGGACCCGCCCGGCGCCCAGCGCGTCGACAGCGTCGAGGGTGCCGAGCGACAGCGAGACCGCGTCGTCGTAGGAGAGGACCACCGACACGTCGGCCTCCGGCCCGTCACCCCCCGGGCCCCCCGCGTCCGCCCACTGGTGGCGTATGGTGACCCGGCCGTGGTCGACGCTCAGGACGGTGCGCACCACCCCGGGGGGGTCCGGCGCACCGGTCCCATCCGCCCCGCGAGCGGCGCCGATGGCCTCGAGGAGGTCCGGCGGCGGGTCGACGACCACCTGGGCCACCCGGAAGACGCCCTCACGCGGCGCGGGCGACTCCGGCTCCCACGCCATGTCCACCAGCGCCTCGTTGAAGGCGTCCACCCAGGCGGGCGAGAGGAACCGTGGCACCGGCGGCCTCAGGAGAGGTCGGCCGCGGCCTCCTCGGCCGACGCCTTGCGCCGGCGCAGGATGGTCCGACCCAGCCAGCCCACCGGGTCGTAGGAGGCATCCACCACCCGCTCCTTCAGCGGGATGATGCCGTTGTCGGTGATCTTGATGTGCTCGGGGCACACCTCGGTGCAGCACTTGGTGATGTTGCACAGCCCGAGGCCGGCCCGCTCGCGCACCAGCTCGCGCCGGTCGTTGGTGTCGAGCGGGTGCATCTCGAGCTCGGCGTAGCGGATGAAGAAGCGGGGGCCGGCGTAGGCGGCCTTGTTCTCCTCGTGGTCGCGGATCACGTGGCACACGTTCTGGCACATGAAGCACTCGATGCACTTGCGGAACTCCTGGCCCCGCTCCACGTCGACCTGCTGCATGCGGTAGCCCTCGGGCCCGGGGGGCGCCGGCTTGAACGCCGGCACCTGCTTGGCCCGCTCGTAGTTGAAGCTCACGTCGGTGACCAGGTCCCGGACGATCGGGAAGGTCCGCATGGGTGCCACCGTCACCGGACCCTCGGGAAGCTGGTCCATACGGGTCATGCACATGAGCCGTGGCTTGCCGTTGATCTCGGCCGAGCACGAGCCGCACTTGCCCGCCTTGCAGTTCCACCGGCAGGCCAGGTCGGGCGCCGCGGTGGCCTGCACCCGGTGGATCACATCGAGGACCACCTCGCCCTCCTGGGACGGCAGGACGTAGTCCTCGAAACCGCCTCCAGCAGGGTCGCCCCGCCAGACGCGCAGGGTGACGTCGGTCATCAGTGTGCCTCCTCCTCGAAGAGCGACTGCAGCTCGGCCGGCATGACCGGCAGCGGCTCAGGGGTGATCGAGATCGGGGCGCCCATGCCCCGCTCGCCGACCTGGCGCTGGACCAGGTTGACCTTCCCGAACTCGGGGTCGGCGTCGGGGAAGTCCTCGCGGGTGTGCCCGCCCCGGCTCTCGCGCCGGTGCAGGGCACCCTGGGCGACCGCGGTCGACACGGTGAGCATCGCCGGCAGGTCGGTGGCCAGGTTCCAGCCCGGGTTGTAGGCCCGCCCGCCGCCGATGGCGACCTTGCCCGCCCGGTCCTTCAGCTCCTCGAGCTTGCCGAGCGCCTCCTCGAGCTCGGACCCGGTGCGGATGATGCCCACCAGGGCCTGCATGGTTTCCTGCAGCGTCTGGTGGACCTCGTAGGGGTTCTCGCCGCCGCCCCGCTCGAACGGCGCCAGCGCCTCGGCCACCACCTCGTCGATCTCCGCCTGGTCGACCACCGGGTCGCCGGTGCGCCCCTCGGCGTAGTCGGCCGCCCCCAGCCCGGCCCGGCGCCCGAACACCAGCAGGTCCGACAGCGAGTTGCCCCCGAGCCGGTTGGCGCCGTGCATCCCGCCGGCGACCTCCCCGGCGGCGAAGAGCCCGGGGACCGTGGCCGCCTCGGTCTCCGCGTCGACCCGCACGCCGCCCATCATGTAGTGGCAGGTCGGCCCGACCTCCATCGCCTCGCTGGTGATGTCGACCCCGGCCAGCTCCATGAACTGGTGGTACATGGAGGGCAGCCGGCGCCGGATGTACTCGGCCGAGCGCCGCGAGGCGATGTCGAGGAACACCCCGCCGTGGGGGCTGCCGCGCCCGGCCTTCACCTCGCTGTTGATCGCCCGGGCGACCTCGTCGCGCGGCAGCAGGTCCGGGGTGCGGCGGTTGTTGGCGTGGTCGTCGTACCAGCGGTCGGCTTCCTCTTCGGTCTCCGCCGTCTCGGCCCGGAACATGGGGGCGACGTAGTCGAACATGAACCGCTGGCCCTCGCTGTTGCGCAGCGCCCCACCGTCGCCCCGCACGCCCTCGGTCACGAGGAGGCCCCGGACCGACAGGGGCCACACCATGCCGGTGGGGTGGAACTGCACGCACTCCATCTCGATCACGTCGGCGCCGGCCCACAGCGCCATGGCGTGGCCGTCGCCGGTCGACTCCCATGAGTTCGAGGTGTACAGCCAGCTCTTGCCGATCGACCCGGTAGCCAGGACCACCGCCTTGGCCGTGAACCCGACGAACTGGCCGGTCGGCCGCCAGTACCCGATGGCGCCGCTGACCCGGCCCTCCCCGTCGGTCAGCAGGCGCAGCACCTTGCACTCCATAAAGACGTCGATGTCCATCGACACGGCCTTCTGCTGGAGGGTGCGGATCAGCTCGAGCCCGGTCCGGTCGCCGACGTGGGCGAGGCGGGCAAAGCGGTGGCCGCCGAAGTCCCGCTGGGTGATCCGGCCGTCCTTGGTCCGGTCGAAGAGCGCTCCCCATCCCTCCAGCTCGTGCACCCGGTCCGGGGCCTCTTGCGCGTGGAGCTGGGCCATGCGCCAGTTGTTGAGCATCTTGCCGCCCCGCATGGTGTCGCGGAAGTGCACCCGCCAGTTGTCGTCGGGGTAGACGTTGCCCATGGCGGCGGCCACCCCGCCCTCGGCCATGACCGTGTGGGCCTTGCCGAGGAGGGACTTGCACACCAGCGCGGTGCGCAGCCCGCGCTGCTTGGCTTCGATGGCGGCCCGCAGCCCGGCGCCACCGGCACCGATCACGATCACGTCGTACTGGTGGGACTCGTACTCGGCCATGTCGTTCCCCTGTCGCTCCTCGTCTCGTCTTCCCGCCGGCACTCGCCGGGCCGGCGTCCGTCCCCGCCTAGAACAGCCTGGGGTCGTGGAACGCCCCGCTGGCCACCAGCCGGACGTAGAGGTCGGTGAGCGCAACGAAGACGAGGCTCGCCCAGGCGAACTTCATGTGGTTCGCGTTCAGCGGGGTGACCAGCTTCCAGAGGCGGTGCCGGATCGGATGCTGCGAGAAGCTCTTCACCTGGCCGCCGCAGAGGTGCCGGCACGAGTGACACGAGATCGAGTAGAGCCACAGCAGCACCGCGTTGACGCACAGCACCAGGGTGCCCACGCTCACCCCGATGCCCGAGGCGATCCCGGGCTGGCGGAAGGCCATCACCGCGTCGATGGTGAGGATCACGTTGAACGCCAGGCCGGCGTAGAAGAACCAGCGGTGGACGTTCTGGAAGATGAGCGGGAACCGGGTCTCGCCGGTGTAGCTCCCGTGGGCGTCGGCCACCGCGCAATTGGGCGGGGAGAGCCAGATGGAGCGGTAGTAGGCGCGCCGGTAGTAGTAGCAGGTCAGCCGGAAACCCAGGGGGATCACCAGGACCAGCAGGGCCGGCGACACCTCCCAGCCTGGGATGTACTGGCTCCCGCGCGCCCCGACCGCGGCGCAGCTGGCGGTGAGGCAGGGCGAGTAGAAGGGCGAGATGAGGTCCCGGTGGGCGGCGGCGCCGACGTAGTAGTCGCCGTTCACCAGGGCGGCGTACGTGGCGTAGCCCACGAACACGATGAGGATCGTCGCGGTCACCGTGGGCTGCAGCCACCAGCGGTCTCGTCGCAGCGTGGGGACGTCGGGCCCGCCCCGGGGCGGGCCGATCTGGACGGGAGTGACCGATGCGCTCTCGACCGTCGTCGTCACGTGCCTCCCTCTTCGATCTCCCGCGCCGGTCGGCGCGGGACCGTCGGCCACCCCGTGCTGTGGGGCGCCCGGCCCGTCCCGCGCCCGACCGGGGCCGGGAACAGGGCGGTTCACATCTTTCCAGAACGCGGGCGCCCGGGCACAACTCGCGGGCGCCCCGGCGTGGCCCAAGGCATAGGCTTGCCGGCATGCCCGCCGCGCAGCCCCACCCACCCACCCCGCCCTCCGACCTGCCCCGGACGCTCGGCGACCTGCGGGCGTCGGGCTGGCAGTCGGTCCCGGTGGCCGACGAGCTGCGGCGGAACGCGTCCGCCCGCATCGCCGCCGGCCAACCGCTGATCGAAGGCGTGCTCGGCTTCGAGGATACCGTCGTCCCCCAGCTCGAGAACGCCCTCATGGCCGGCCACGACGTGATCCTCCTCGGTGAGCGCGGCCAGGCCAAGACCCGGATCATCCGGTCGCTGGTGGCGCTGCTCGACGAGTGGCTGCCGGTGCTGGCCGGCTCGGAGATCAACGACGACCCGACCCGCCCCACCTCGCTCTACGGGCGGGTGAAGGTGGCCGAGGACGGCGACGAGGCGGCCGTCACCTGGGTGCACCGCTCCGAGCGGTACGGCGAGAAGCTGGCCACGCCCGACACCTCCATCGCCGACCTGATCGGCGAGGTGGACCCGATCAAGATCGCCGAGGGCCGGTACCTGTCCGACGAGCTGGCGCTGCACTACGGGCTGGTGCCCCGGGTCAACCGAGGGATCTTCGCCATCAACGAGCTGCCGGACCTCTCCGAGCGGATCCAGGTCGGGCTGCTGAACGTGCTCGAGGAGCGAGACGTCCAGATCCGGGGCCATCGGATCCGCCTGCCCATCGACGTGGTGCTGGTGGCCACGGCCAACCCCGAGGACTACACCAACCGGGGCCGGATCATCACGCCGCTCAAGGACCGCTTCGGCGCCCAGATCCGGACCCACTACCCGCCCGACGCGGAGGTGGAGGCCACCATCATGCGGGCCGAGGCCGAGCTGCCCACGGGCGGCCTGCCGGTGACGGTGCCCGACTACCTGCAGGAGGTGATCGCCGAGATCAGCCAGCTGGCCCGGCGCAGCCCGCACCTCAACCAGCGCAGCGGCGTGTCGGTGCGGCTCACCATCGCCAACTACGAGACCCTGGTGGCCAACGCGATCCGGCGGGCGCTGCGCAACTCCGAGCCCGTCGCGGTGCCCCGGGTCAGCGACCTGGCCGCCCTCGTGCCCTCCACCCAGGGCAAGATCGAGGTGGAGGCGCTGGAGGAGGGCCGCGAGGCCGACGTGGTCGCCCAGCTGGTCTCCGCCGCGGTGCTCTCCGTGTTCCGGCGGCGGGTGACCCTCGACGACCCGAGCGCCGTGGTGGGGGCGTTCGACAGCGACACAGTGGTCCATGCCGGCGACGACCTGGCGGCGTCCCAGTACCTGTCGGTGCTGCGCGACCTGCCGGCGCTCGAACCGCCGACCCGGGCGCTGGCCGGCGCCGACGCGGCGGAGTCGCCGGCCCTGATGGCCAGCGCGCTCGAGTTCCTGCTGGAGGGCCTGCACCTGACCAAGCGGCTGAACAAGGACGCCTCGGGGCCCCGGGCGCTCTACCGGAGCCGGAAGTGACCGCCCGCTACGACTACCGGCGCTGGGACGGGTCCCAGGAGCTGTCGGACCTCGACCCCGACGACCTGCTGGCCGAGCTGGGCGAGGACCTGCTGTCGGGGGGCGATCTCAACGACGCCCTGCGGCGCCTGATGCGCAGCGGCATGCGGACCCCCGACGGGGAGCGGGTGTCGGGGCTGCGCGAGATGCTCGAGCAGCTCCGCCGCCGGCGCTCCGAGCTGCTCGAGCAGGGTGATCCCGACGGGCGGCTCCAGCACATCGCCGAACAGCTCGACGAGATCGAGCAGACCGAGCGGGGGGCGGTCGACCAGCTCGAGGCCGAGGCCCGGCAGTCGGGCGACGAGCGCCGCCAGCAGGTGACCGAGGAGGTGGCGGCCGAGCGCCGCATGGCCCTCGACCTCCAGCCCGACGACGTGGCCGGGCGGGTGCGGGAGCTCCAGCACTACGACTTCGTCTCCTCCGAGGCCCGCGAGCGTTTCGAGGAGCTGGTCGAGGAGCTGCGCCGCGAGGTGGCGGACACCTACTTCGAGGGGGCGTCCGAGGCGCTCGGCTCGATGGACCCCGAGCGCATGGCCCACATGCGCGACGCCCTCGACGCCCTGAACAAGATGCTCGAGCAGCGCGAGAACGGGGAGCCCATCGACCCGTCGTTCGAGCAGTTCATGGAGCAGTACGGCGATATGTTCCCGGGTGCCGAATCGCTCGACGAGCTCCTCGAGCAGATGGCGGCCCGGATGGCGGCGGCCGAGGCGATGTGGCAGTCCCTGTCGCCCGAGCAGCGGGACCAGCTCCGCCAGATGGCCTCCAACCTGATGGAGGACATGGACCTGCGCTGGCAGGTGGAGCGGCTGGGGAGCAACCTCCAGCGGGCGTTCCCCGACGCCGGATGGCAGCAGCAGTACCAGTTCACCGGGGAGGGCCCCCTGGGCATGTCCCAGGCCACCGACCTGGCGTCCCAACTGGGCGAGCTCGAGCGGGTGGAGCAGATGCTCCAGTCCGCCACCTCGCCCAACGCCCTGGCCGAGGTGGACCTCGACCAGGTCCGGCGCCACCTGGGCGACGACACCGCACGGTCGCTCGAGCGGCTGGCCAACCTGAGCCGCACCCTGCAGGAGGCCGGCCTCATCGAGCAGCGGGGGGGCAAGACCGAGCTGACCCCGCGCGGGGTGCGCCGCCTGGGCCAGCGGGCCCTGAGCGACCTGTTCTCCCAGATGGCCAAGGACCGGATCGGGGACCACAAGACCACCTGGTCGGGGGCCGGGCACGATCGCGAGGAGACGACCAAGCCCTACGAGTTCGGCGACCCGCTCAACCTGCACCTGTCGGCCACCGTGCACAACGCGGTGCGGCGCTCGGGCTCGGGGGTGCCGGTGCGCCTGGCGCCGGAGGACTTCGAGGTGGTCGAGACCGAGGCGCTCTCCCGCTCGGCCACGGTGCTGGCGGTGGACCTGTCGATGTCCATGCCCATGCGGGACAACTTCGTGCCGGCGAAGAAGATGGCCATGGCCCTCCAGACGCTCATCACCAGCCGGTTCCCCCGCGACTACCTCGGCCTGGTGGGCTTCTCCGAAGTGGCCCGCGAGATCAAGCCCGACGAGCTGCCCACCGCCATGTGGGACTACGTCTACGGGACCAACCTCCAGCACGCCCTGGCCCTGGCCCGCCGGCTGCTCGCCCACCAGCACGGCACCAAGCAGATCATCGTGGTCACCGACGGCGAGCCGACGGCGCACATCGAGCCCGACGGCGAGGTGTTCTTCAACTACCCGCCGGTGCCCGAGACGCTGCACCGGACGATGGCCGAGGTGATCCGGTGCACCCGGAGCGGCATCACCATCAACACCTTCGCGCTCGACCTCGAGCGCACCCAGTACCCGTTCGTCGAGCAGATCTCGAGGGTCAACGGGGGCCGGACCTTCTACACCACCCCCGACTCGCTCGGGGGCTACGTGCTCGTCGACTTCCTCAAGCACCGTCGGGTCCTGCGCCACGCCGGCTGAGCCCGGGCGGGGCGCGGGCTGAGCTTCCGGCTGCCCCAACCCGACTTCCGCGTTGAGTTCGGGGCTGCCGGGCTGGGCAGCGGTCGGGCGGCGTTCGGGGCTGCACCAGCCCGACTCCCGCGCCCGTTTCCTGCGGCCGGCCCCCTCTCACCGGTGCCGGCCGCTCCCGTCGGCCGCCGGGCGCCGCCCAGGAGGAATTCCCTTTTCAGCCCCTTGCGCCGGGGCGCGGGATGCGGAAAGATGACACCGTTGTAGTTACACCGGTGCCACGAAGGTGGCGAGGGGAGGCGGACCGTTGGACCTCGTGTCACTGCTCTACGGTCGCCAGGAGCGCAGCTGGCAAGCCCAGGCCAACTGCATGGGCGTGGATCCGGATCTCTTCTTTCCCGAGCGCGGGGCGTCGACGCGCGAGGCGAAGGAGGTCTGCCGGGGCTGCGTCGTCCGCGAGGACTGCCTCGAGTACGCGCTGGCCAACGGTGAGAAGTTCGGCATCTGGGGCGGTATGAGCGAGCGGGAGCGTCGTCGGGTCCGCCGGGCCCGGGCCATGCAGCGCCGGGCCGCCATGGTCAACGTCTCCTGATCGAGCGCTCCTCGAGCCGCCGCTCGATCGTGCTCGCCGGGCCGAGGTCAAGCTGGGCCCAGCGCTCCTCCGGCGTCGCCTCGAGCACCGACATCGGCACCAGCCCGACCAGCTCGGCTCGCTCGACCCGACCGCCCTCGGCGGCGATGCGGGCGGCCACCTCGTCGTAGAGCTGCGCCGGGCCCACCCGTTCGGGCCGGACCAGGTTGCACGAGACCTGCAACGAGTGGCCGAGCGCCAGGCCGAGGGCCCGCACGTCGGGGCTCCGGATCGCCGCCGCCACGGCCTTGGCCCGGTCGACCCCCACTCCGGCCACCCAGAGGTTGTAGGCCACCAGCAGCCGGCGGGCCCCCACCGCGACGGCACCGAGGCGAGGGTGCGGGAGGCTCGGGCCCGCGTCGGGCGCCAACCCGACGAACGCCGACCGCCGGATCTCGGGCAGCGTGCGGACCGAGCCGTCGGGGAGCGGACCGTACACGAAGCAGGGAACCTCGAGCACCTCGCCGGCCCAGCGGGCGAAGCGGTCACGGGCGGCCACCGCCCCCGCCATCGACGGCGGCTCGACGGCGGTCGCTCGCTCGCGTGCGTCGTCCGGCGGCCCCAGCGGCACGAAGGGGACCACGTCGACCACCCCGAAGCGCGGATGCGCCCCCCGGTGAGGGCCGAGGTCGAGCAGCTCGGCCGCAGCGGCGGTGACCGCCCGAGCGGCGGCCTCGACCACCTCGGTCTCGCCGCCGAGGGTCAGCACGCTTCGATGATGGTCGGCATCGCGGTGCAGGTCGAGCACCTCGGCACCCCCGGCGCGCCGGAGCCGTGCCAGCACCGTCTCGTCGCGGCCCTCGCTCACGTTGAGGACGCACTCGAGCTCCGCCCCGCCGCCGTCCGCCCCGCTCACCGGGCCCCTGCCTGGCTGCGTCGGCCCTCGGCCGGCTCCGGCGAGCGGGTCGGAGCCGGCGCCCGGTCCCGTCCGCTCATGGCCGAGGGCTCCGAGGTCGCGAGCGGGGGAGCGGGCCCGATGCTCTAACCTGTCGGAGAGGACCTGGGTCGAGCCTCATCGGCGGCGGGAGCCGGTGTGACCGGCTGCGTGGAGACTCTGGCAGCGACCTGGGAAGGCGATGTTCGGCGAAAGTTCCCGACGGCCGGGGTGCCAACGAGAGCAGGGAACGCCGGAGGTCGCGCCCGCCGGCGGACCGCCGGTCGCTCCACGCGCGTCGCGGGACCCGAGGGGACCGACGGCTCGAGTGACGGCGTGACCCATTGACCCATCCTCCTCCTCCCGAGGACGAACCCGTCGTCGCGCCGGGTGACGCCGCGCCCGACGCCGGGCGCGGTGGGGGAGTGCCCCGGCATGCGCGCGCCGAGCCGGACCAGTTCCCGCCCGGCCCCTCGGCGACGGGCCCTGTGGCGCCGGTGCCGTCGCCGCCCGAGCACCCGGTGGCCGGGCCTCCGCCGGCGAGCCCGGCCGTGCCCGATCTGCCGCCCACGCCCGATGCGTTGCGGATGGAGCGATTCGGCCCGTACGCGCCAGGATCGGAGCCCGCTCCGGACCCGGGCGCGGCCAACGGCGTGCCGAGGCCCGGCCGGAAGAACGGCGCGCTGAGCGGGGGCGTCCAGGACGGCGTGCCCGGGTCCGGCCAGCACGGCGCGCCGGGGGTGAACGGTCAGAACGGCGCGCCGGGGGTGAACGGTCAGAACGGCGCGCCGGGGGTGAACGGCGAGAACGGCACGCCCGGGGTGAGCGGCCAGCACGGCGCACCCGGCGTCAACGGCCAGCACGGCACTCGGGGCTTCGATCCAGGAACGCCCGGTACTCCACTCGAGCCGGGTCGGCCCCCCGAGCCCGGAGGGGTTCGTGACCCGGGGCGGCCTCCGGAGCCGGATGGGGCTCCACGGAGCGATCCGGCGCCCTGGCTCCCGTTGCCGCTGCCGCCGGTGGAGGAGGTGGTGGCGGGGGCACCATCGGGACCGCCGGTCCCCGCTCCGGCTGGCTGGGTGCAACTGCCGCCGGGCGCGCCCGGCGCCCGCCCCCCCGGGATGCCCGGCGCGCTCGAGTCGCTCGAGCCCGTTGAGTCGTGGCCGCCCGGCGACGTTCCGTGGCCCGGGCCGAGCGCGCCTCTACCGAGCGCCCCCGTACCGCCCACCCCGGTACCGCCCGTCCCCTTAACGGCCGCCCCAGTACCGGCCGCCCCGGTCGTCGGGCGACCGGGGCTGCCCGGCGCGGTGCTCCGGGGACCTCGGCCGCCCAGGGCGACCGGGGAGGCCGGCGCAGGTGGCTCGGGCCCGCCGGTCGAGCTCCCTCCGCCGCCCGGCTGGCCGCCCCCGGTAGGGCCCGGTCCGGTGCCCAGACCGCCGGGCCCTCCGGCGCTCTCCCCGCCTCCGGCCTTCGCCGTGCCGCCGGGTTCGCCCGAACCCCCGGTCGCCTCGTACCCCCGGCCCCGGCGGTGGTCCGCCAACCGGACCGTCGTGGTGCAGACCCTCACCCGCCGCCAGTGGCTGAGGGTGGTCGTCCTCACCGCGGTCATCGCGGCCCTCATCGGCGCCGCGGCCGGCCTGGCGGTCGGCTACGGATCGCAGAAGACCGTCGTCGAGGAGTTCTTCCCCAACCGCAGCGTGCTGGCCAAGCCGGGCGACGTCCAGGCGATCCTCGCCCGGGTGGAGCCGGCGGTGGTCTCCATCGACACGACCGAGCGCCCGACCTCGGGCGGGTCGGCCGGGGGGGTGGTCGAGGGCGCGGGCACCGGCATGATCCTCACCCCGACCGGCGAGGTGCTGACCAACAACCACGTCGTGGCCGGGGCGAGCGTAGTGACCGTCACCCTGTCGGGTCAGACCAAGCCGCTCACCGCCCGGGTGATCGGCACGGACCCGGACCAGGACCTGGCGCTGGTGCAGATCGACGACGCCCAAGGCCTGCCGACGGTCACCCTGGGCGACTCGAACAGCGTGCGGGTCGGTGACGACGTGCTGGCCATCGGCAACGCCCTGGCCCTGGCGGGCGGGCCCACGGTGACCGAGGGGATTGTCTCGGCCAAGGGCCGGTCCCTGAGCGCCGAGAGCGACATCACCGGTCGCACCGAAAACCTCACCGGGCTCCTCCAGACCGATGCGGCGATCAACCCCGGCAACTCCGGCGGACCCCTGGTCAACTCGCAGGCGCAGGTCATCGGCATGAACACCGCGGTGGCCGAGAGCGGGGCGGGCAATGCCCCGGCCCAGGGCATCGGATTCGCCATCGCCATCGACGGCATCAAACCGATGCTGGCCCAGCTGCGGACCGGTGGCAGCGGTGGAACCTCGGGCGGGGTGAGCACCAGCCAGCCCAGCACGGCCTCGGCCTATCTGGGAGTGGTGGTCGAGACGGTGACGCCGGCGGTCGTGCGCCAGAGCCACCTCCACCGGACCTCGGGCGCGGTGGTGGTCGGCGTGGCCGCCGGCGGACCGGCTGCCGCCGCGGGGATCGCGGTGGGCGACGTGATCGTGTCGATCGCCGGGCGCCCGGTCACCACGGCGTCGCAGCTGGTGAGCGACGTCCAAGGGGAAGCACCCGGGGACGTCGTCTCCCTCGACCTCTACCGGGGATCGGCCGAGCGGACGGTCCACGCCACCCTCTCCTCTCAGCCGACCTGACCGGCGCCCGGGCCCGGGGGGGAGCGGCCGGCACCGACCCGGTACGCTGGTCGCCCGTTCCCCCGAGCGCATCGATGGAGGTGCCATGTCCCCCGAGGTAGAGGACACCACGCTCGACCCGGCCGTGCCGGTCGAGCCCGTGGGTCACGTGCGCGTCGTCTACCTCGGACCGGTGGCGCCCCACTGGGACGTCCAGTCCGACTTCGGCGACCCCCAGCTCATCGACGCGTTCCGGGACCGGGTGCTCGCCCGCCTGGTGCTGCTCCCCCCGCACGACCCGCAATTCCGGCGCAACCGCGAGCGGGTGGTGCGCGACGCAGAGCGGGAGAACCTGGCGCTCGACTGGGACCTGGGCTTCCCCGAGGAGACCCCCGACTGATCCCGCCCCCGGCGTGCCGGTTCCGGGCCCGGGCAGTCAGGGAGCGGCGTCCCCGCGGCCCTCGGTGTCGGGCGGCTCGGGCAGGCTGATCCGCTCGAGCCAGAGTCCGGGAGCGTCCACCTCGGCCGGCGTCGGCAGGTTGCGGGGCGCCGCCCACAGGCGCTGGAGCCCTTCCTCGCCCGCCCGCTCGACGACGCCGCGGACGAAGGCCAACCCCCGGTCTCGCTGCTCGCGCCCGAGGTCCAGCCCGAACAGGGCTCCCGCGGCCTGCTGCGCCGCGTTGTCCTCGACGTTGTGGCGGAACCAGGCCTCGCTCAGGGCCACGTTGGCGCCCACCAGGTTGTGGGCGATCTGCTCGGTCACGTGGTCGACGTACGAGCCGATGGTGGTGGTGAGGGCGGTGAGCTGCGGGTTGTCGTGCTGGCGGCCCGGTCCGAGCAGGTCGGCCAGCAGCGACTCGGGGTCGCTGAACAGGCTCTGGAGGGCCTCGGGATCGGTCGAGTGCGAGCCCAGCCGCTCGGTCAGGTCGTTGCCGGTCTCGACCGAGGACCGCATGGCCTGGTCGACCAGCGTGCGCAGGCGCCGGTCAACCTCGGGCTGGCGCATCACCGCGTGCATGGTGAGCTCGCGGATGCACACCCACAACCGGGCCTCCGCCGCGGGCAGGCTCCAGTCCTCGGCGAACTGGGTGACGTTGTCCGGGACGATCACCAGCTCGTGGGACGCCGGCCACGGCAGGGGAAGGGCATACTGGCCCATGGCTCGCTTGGCCAGGTGCCCGGCGGCCGAGCCGAGCTGCATGCCCAGCAACACCGGCCCCATGGTGTGGGCGAGCTGGTCGAAGAGCCCCTGCAGGCCGCCCAGCTGCTCGTCGCCGCCGAGCCCCGACACCAGGGGGCCCAGCCCGCCGCTCGAGCCGGCAGCGGCCACCGCCGGCTCGGCGAGCGGCCGCCACGCCTCCAGCGCCCGGAGCGCCCACGCCCCCCGGGTCACCGGCTCGAACGTCGGGGACCGGCCGTCGGCGCCCAGGGGGAGGTCGGTCGCATTGGCGACGTGCAGCTCGACCACCCGGGTCAGCTCGGCCAGCTCGATCCGTCGGAGCGGGTCGGCATTGTCTTCGGGCACGCCGTCGGTGGCCACCCCGTGTGCCAGGGCCCGGGCCGCCTCGAGCCACGGCATGGCGCCGCCCGGAGCGCTGCCGACGACTTTCAACAGGTCGGCGAGGAGCCCTTGGAGCGGGTTGCCCTCGTCGCCGCGATCGCTCATCGCCATCCTCCCATGCTACGGGGAGGAGCCCAGATCGACTTCCGCGCTGGTCTGCGTGCCGTGGCGGGTGATCTCGAGCTCCACCTGGGTACCGGCGGGCAGCACGTAGAGCCGCTCGCGCAGCTGGGCCATCGAGGTGACTGGGGCCCCCTCGACCGCCTCGATCACGTCGCCCGCCCCGAGCAGCCCGGAGGAGGCACCGCGCCGTGGCACCGCGACGACGAGGGCGCCGGCCGGGTTGCCCGACGGGGTGGTGGCATCTTGCGCGTCGACGTCGAGCCACCCGTGGCGCACCCGGCCCCACCGGGCGAGGTCCTCGCTCACCGCCGTCACTAGCCGGGCCGGCAGGAACGTCGCCGGGGGCGTGGCCGTCGGGCTCGAAGCGGCGGTCGACGTCGTCGGGCTCGAAGCGGCGGTGCTTGTGCTGGTGAGGCTGGTGCCGGTCGGGACGGAGGTGGCGTCGAGCATGCCGATCACGACGCCGTCGGGCGACACCAGCACCTCACCGGCCACCGGCGACCAGCGGGGGACCGAGGCGGCGATGGCGGTCATGCCGGCGGCGGCGCCGGAGCGTACCGGTGTGGCGGCGGCCTGGACCAGGGCGGTGGTCCACCGGGTCCCCGGCCCGATCCGTTGGCGGGCCGCTGCCGGCGCGTCGCTCGCCCCGCCGTCGTCCATGGCCATGACCATGGCCGGCGTGCCCGGCCGCAGGGAGCGGGTGCCGGCGAACGTGGGTACCGGCACCGCCTTGGGCACCCGGAGCAATGCCACGCCCGAGCGCCGGTCGTAGGCGACCAGGCGGGCCCGCTCGCGGTGGCCCGAGGGCTCGGTGGCCACCAGCTTGGTCGCCCCGAGCACGACGTCGACGGTGGTGGCGATCAGGCCCCCGGTGGCCACGGCGATCCCCGAGCCGTGGCGGACCCCCTGGGCGGTGGTGGCGCTGAGCGCCACCAGCCCCTCCGACACCGCCCGGGTCGAGGCGGGAGCCGGGGCGCCGGGGCTGGGCGACGTGGTGAGCACCGCCGCCGTGGTGGCGGTCGGCTGGTTGCGGAGGGTCGCCATGGGGCCCGAGGCGGTGTTGAGCAGCGCCATGCCGGCGAAGACGGCGGCCGCCGCACCGGTTCCCACCAACGCGATGGCCGCGCTGCGTCGGCGCCCGCCGAAAGCGGGACCGCCGACGGAGTGATGGATGACGGTCGAGGAGGCCCCCGGCGTGGGCGAGGTGCGCCTCGGTCCGTCCGGGCCCCCGGCTCCGGGCCCGGCGTTGCCGCCCAGCACCAACTCGGAAGGGTGGCGCCAGGTGCGGTCCTCGAGGGGTACCCACCCGAGGGACGCCGCGTCGTCGAGCGGCTCGCCGGCCCCGTTCTCGAGCGGCTCGCCGATCCCACCATCGGGGTCGGCGAGCCGTCCGGGTCTCTCACTATCGTGGTCGGCGCGCCGTCCGGGCCGGGCGCTACCGGGGTCGGCGCGCCGTCCGGGCCGGCCGCCGTCGCGGTCGCCGTATGGGCCGCGGGGGCGCCGCCAAGGTCCCTTGCGGATCACTCCTCGAGGTTACCGAGCCAGGGACTTCGGGTCTGGTCGCCTCGATGGGCCGTACCATGATGCGGATGTCCCACGACCTCGCCATCGATCTGGGGACGGCGAACACCCTCGTCTATGCCAAGGGGCGGGGCATCGTATTGAACGAGCCGACCGTGGTGGCGCTCGACACCCGGACGCGCGAGGTCCTCTCCATCGGTGACGAAGCGTGGCAGATGATCGGCCGGACGCCCGGGTACATCGTCGCCGTGCGCCCGATGCGCCAGGGCGCCATCACCGACTTCGACATCACCGAGCGCATGTTGCAGGTACTGCTCCGCCGATGCGGGGTGGGCCGCTTCAACCGGCCGAAGGTGCTGATCTGCGTGCCTTCGGCGATCACCGGGGTGGAGCGTCGGGCGGTCAAGGAGGCGACCCGGCGGGCCGGCGCCGCCACCAGCTATCTCATCGAGCAGCCGATGGCGGCGGCCATCGGCGCCGGGCTTCCTGTGCACGAGCCGGTCGGGTCGATGGTCGTCGACGTCGGCGGGGGGACGTCGGAGATGGCCGTGATCTCCCTCGGCGGGGTGGTGGCCACCCGGGCCATCCGCTGCGGGGGCTTCGACCTCGACGCGGCGGTCCAGGTCCATGTGCGCAACCGCCACGGCGTGGCGATCGGGGAGCGCACCGCCGAAGCGGTCAAGCTGGCGATCGGGTCGGCGTTCCCGTTCGAGGGCGAGCACCACGTCGAGATCCGGGGCCGCGAGGTGGTGACCGGCATGCCCAAGACCGTGGTTCTCAGCCCGGGCGAGGTTCGCACGGCGCTGGAGGAGTACGTCGTCCAGATTGTGGAGTCGGCCGCCAACTGCCTGAGCGAGGCGCCCCCCGAACTGGCCCAGGACATCATCTTCCAGGGGATCCATCTGGTGGGCGGGGGAGCGCTGCTGCGAGGGATGAGCCAGCGGATCGCCAACGGCACCTCGGTGCCGGTGCACCTGGTGGACACCCCGCTCGAATGCGTGGCCCTGGGGGCGGGACGTTGCCTCGAGTCCTTCGACGAGCTGCGCCCTTTCTTCTCCACCGCGGTGCGCTGACGCTCCTCGGGGCGTCTGCGCCCGCTCCGTCGGCCGCCGGGCGGTTCGCCCGCTGCTCCCTGCGGGCCGTGGCGCGGGGTCAGGGGGCGAGCAAGCGACCGGCCACCTGGCGCACCTGCCAGTCCCGGTCGGCGCGGCAGCGCTCGAGTGCGGCGCCGACCTCGGGGCCGTCGAAGCCCGCCAATGCCACGGCGGCCCGGCGCCGGACGGTGGGCTTGTCGCCGAGCGCCTCGAGCACCGCGGCCAGCCCGGCGGGGTCACCGATGGCCCCCAGGGCGGCCACGGCACCCTCGCGGCACCGGGGGTCGGGGTGCCGGGTCGCCACCTCGGCCAACCCAGGGACGGCCACCCGCTCGGCCCGCTCGCCCAAGGCCCAGCACGTCGCCTCGACGACCAGGGGGTCGCGATCGTCGAGCAGGTCCACCAGCGCGGCGGTCACCGCGGGCGATCCCGACGCGGCGCGCGACGTGCCGGCGGCACGGGTCGCCCGCTCCCGGACCGTGGCCGAAGCGTCGGCCAGCCCCACGAGCACGTCGTCGGCGCCGACCCGCTCCATGCGGGCCAGGGCGCCCAGCGCGGCGGCGCGCACCGAGGGGGCACCGTCGCCGAGCAGTTGTCGGGCCGCTGCCTCGTCGCCCCGGTGGCCGGCGACCACGGCGTGCAGGCGGCGGCCGGCCTCATCGGTGACCCCGGCGGGTCGTTGATCCGTGGGACCATCGGAGCGCACCACCCCGAGTATGACCGAGGCAGCCCACCCGACGATCCGCCGCCGCCGCAGGTGGTGGCTGGCCGTGCTGGCGGTGCTCGTGGTCCTGGTGGTGGGGGCCGGGGTGGCTGCCGTGATCGACCTCCCGTACTACACGCTGGCCCCGGGCGACGCCACGTCGGTCCTCTCGCACATCGTGGTGCCGGCGTCGGACCGCCATCACGTGCGGGGCGACGTGCTGCTCACCGACGTCTCGGTGACGCGGGTGAGCGCGCTGAGCTACCTGTTCGATCGCTGGGACTCGGACGACTCGGTGGTCCCGGCCAGCGAGATCCTCGGCCCGGTCACCCCGGCAGCCCAGCTAGCGGCCCAGGGCTACATCGAGATGGCGCAGTCCCAGTCAGCCGCCAAGGCGGCGGCGCTGGACAGGTTGGGCTACCACGTGGGGGTGCGCGACGCGGGGACGATCGTCTTCGCCGTTCGACCGGGATCGCCGGCGGCGGCGGTCCTGGCGGTGGGCCAGATCGTGACCGCGGTCGACGGCACCCCGACGCCCGACAGCTGCGCGCTGCTCGGCGCCCTGCACTCGGTCGCTCCGGGCACCAAGGTGACCATGTCGGTCGAGCAGTCCTCGGTGACGGCCAACGCCGTCCTTCGGTCGGGACCGGTCGTCCAGCGATCGGTCGTGCTCGGTCGCCGCCCGGCGGGGGTGGGGAGCTCGGACTGCCCGGGAGTCGCCGCCGGTCCGGGCGGCTACCTCGGGATCGAGACCGAGACCTGGCAAGACTTCGACGAGCCGATCTCGGTGCAGGTGAACACCTCGGACATCGGCGGCCCCTCGGCCGGGCTGGCGATGACGCTGGGGATCATCGGCTCGTTGTGGCGCGGCGACCTGACCGGCGGGGCGGTGGTGGCCGCCACCGGGACGATCGACCCGACCGGGGCGGTGGGGGACGTGGGCGGCGTGGCCCAGAAGACCATCGCCGTGCAGCGGGCGGGGGCGACGGCGTTCCTCGTGCCGCCCGAGGAGTACGCCGTGGCCAAGTCCAAGGCGCAGGGGGGGCTGAAGGTCTACTCGGTGGCGACGCTGGACCAGGCCTTGACCGTGCTGCACCGCCTCGGCGGGCAGATCCCGCCTGCGGACCCGGCGACGTGAACCACGATCCGACGACGTGCAGGTCGTAGGCTCTTGGCCATGTCCGAGGACCGCCCGACGATCTCGTCATCCCGGTTGACCGCCACCGAAGTTGCACGTCATTCGTTCGGGAACGTCCGTCGGGGCTTCGATCCCCACGAAGTCCGGTCCTTCCTCGACTCGGTCGCCCGCGAGCTCCAGCTGGCCGAGCAACGCGAGCAGGACCTGCGGGGTCAGGTGGCGGCGGCCGAGGAGCGGGCGCTACACCCGGTGCTCGACGAATCGACACTGTCGGCCGCGCTGGGCCAGCAGAGCGCCAACGTCCTTCGGGCCGCCCACGAGGAGGCCGCTCGCATCCTCGCCGCCGCCGAGGAGTCGGCCGCGGCCATCTCGCACCAGGCGCAGCGGCAGGCCACCGAGGCCCAGCTGGCGGCCGAGGCCACGGCGGCGCGCCGGATCGCCGACGCCGAGCTGGCGGCGAGCGGCATCCGCCAGCAGATCGAGCGCGAGAGTGCGGAGCTGCTGGAGGCGGCCCGGATCGACGGGGACGAGCTGCTCGCCCGGGCGCGCGAGCAGGGTCGGGCGCTGGTCGAGCGGGCCCAGCTGGCGCGCCGCGAGGTGCTGGCCGACCTGGCCCAGCGCCGCCGGGACCTCCATCTGCAGATCGAGCAGCTCCGGGCGGCCCGCGACGAGCTCACGGCGATCGTGCGGGGCGTGCGGGGCTCGGTCGACGGCATCGTGGCCGACCTCGTCCGGGCAGACGACGAGGCCCGGGCGGCCGCTGCCGAGGTGGCCCGGCGGCCCCCGAGCGAGATCGAGGGTCACGACGAGGTGGAGGCGATCGAAGAGCAGATCGAGACCGGCCTCGTCGACGGCGTCCGTATCGACCGCTTGGCCGATCTCGGACCCGAACCCGACGTGGAGGCCGCCCGCACCGCGGCCGAGCCGGCCGAGCCGTCCGAGCACCTCGAAGCCCGCCCGGCCGAAGCAGCGCCAGCAGCGCAAGCAGCCGCACCGGCCGGGGCCGCCCGGGTGGGCCCGGCCGACGAGCACGACGGGGTGGCCCCGGCCGACGAGCACGACGGGGTGG
>DASYAI010000063.1:0-7384 GCA_036501425.1 Acidimicrobiales bacterium
CGATCACCAGCCGCAAGTCGTGGCGCCCGGGCACCAGCTGCGCCACGGCGTCGAGCAGGGTGGGGATCCCCTGGTAGGGCTCGAGGGTGCCGGTGTAGAGCACGACCCGCTCGCCCGCCGGCGACCACCGGCGCCGGAAGCCCTCGACCGCTCCGGGGTCGGGGTCGGGGTCGAGCGACACGTTGTAGACGGTCTCGACCGGGGTGCCCGACGCGTCGCGGACCGCCTGGGCAAGCGAGGGAAACTGGGCGATGACCGCCGCCGCCCGGCGCAGCACCCAGCGCTCGAGGAGCCGGGCCGCGCGCACCGCGGGGTGGGCGTCGCCCAGGCCGTAGTTGCCGAGCACCACCGCCCAGTCGTTGCCCATGTCGTAGACGAAGGGCGCGCCGGCCAGGCGGGCCGCCGCGGGGGCGAACAGCCCGGCCTCTTCGTGCGCGTGGACGACGTCGAACCGGCCCCGCCCGGCCAGCCCCTCGAGCAAGGAGCGGGCGGCCACCGCGCCGTCGAGCACCAGCTTGGCGAACGACGGGCCCACGTCGACCCGCCGGAACCCGGGGCACCAGGCCCGGTGGTAGGTGAGGCCCTCAACCGGCACCGACTGGCCGATCGGGTAGGTGACCAGGGTCACCCGGTGGCCCAGGGCGCACAGGGCCCGGCACCGGTTGAAGACGCTGATCGGGGTACCCCGGGGGGCGTACACCGGGTGCGGGGCGAGCATGAGCACCCGCATCACGACCCCCTCCGGGCGAGCGATCCGGTCGGGTCCGTGGTCCCCCGGCGGTCCGCGGCCCCCCGACGCCCCGGGGCGCCCACCCGGTGGGCGGGCACCTTCCGTCGGCGACGGGCGGTCAGATAGAAGGGGATCCCCACCACGCCGAGGGCCAGGGTCTGGACGGTGATGCACACCCCCACCGCCGCGCCCTGGGCCCCGGTGGCCAGGCCGCCCACGCTCAGGAAGGCGGCGAAGGCCCCCTCGCGCAGGCCGTAGCCACCGAGAGAGATCGGCAGCATGGTGACCGCGGTGGTGGTGGCGACCACCGCGGCGGCGTAGCCGAGCGGCACGTGGATGCCCACCGCCCGCATGAAGGCGGCCTGGCTGGCCACCACCACGCACCAGAAGGCCAGGCCCCGGAGCATGGCCGCCACCAGGTTCGAGCGCCGGCCCCGGAAGTTGTGCAGCGCCCCGAGCAGCTGGGCCACCTTGGGCCCCGGGCCCCGGCGCAGCAGCTTCCACCCCGCCATGCGCCCGAAGGCCGGGCTGACGAGGAGGAGCACCAGCACCACCCCGCCCCCCAGGGCGCCCAGCCCGTAGGGGCGCAGCCGTCCGGCGTAGGGCAGGCCGAGCGATCCGATCAGCCCGAGCGCGAGCAGGACGATCATCCCGGGGAAGTTGCACAGCCGGCGCAGCAGGACCGACGAGGCGCCGACCACCACCTCGCCCGGGCCGTCGCCCACCGAGGTGGCCCGGACGAAGTCGCCCCCGATCGAGCTCGGCAGGGCGGCGTCGAACACGTCGCCCGCCAGCTCGAGGTGCAGGCAGCGCCCGAAGCCCCGCCGCAGGCCGCCCGCTCGCAGCAGCCCGCACCACTGGGCCACCGTGATGAGGATCGACAGCGCGGCCAGGCCGTAGCCGGCCGCCAGCCACCTCGGGTCGGCGGCGCTCAAGGCGTGGAGGATCGGGTGGATCCCGATCTTGCGGAAGATGAGCCAGGCCGCCAGGCCGGTCACCCCGACCCGCACCACGGTGCCCAGCGCGCCGAGGGGCGAGCGGGCGGAGGGCCGCCGGTGGCGCGCCTTGATCGGCGCGGCGTGCGCCCCGACGGTGCCCACCCGGGTCCACTCGTCGAGCGCCGGCTCCGGCTCGCCCACCGCCGGCGCCACCGGCGGCTCGCCGGCTGCCGGTGGGGCCGCTGGGTGCACCACCACGGTCGGTTGGTCCACCGCCGGGGCGATCGTCGACTCGGCCGTCACCGGGCCCCCTCGTCGTCGAAGCCGACGGTGCTGCGGATGGCGTAGGGCCGCCGGGCCGTGCCCTCGTGGTAGACGCGGGTGAGCAGCTCGCCGATCAGGCCGAAGCAGAGGAACTGCACCGCCGCCGCGCCCAGCACCGCGCTGACCCCGACGTGGCGCCGCTTGGTGCTCCCGTCGCCCGACCCCGCCCCCGAGCGCAGGGCGGCGGCAGCCTCCACTGCGACCAGGCGCAGGGCGCCCCCCGCCAGGCACGCCCCGGCCAGCCGGCCGAAGAACTGCATGGGGCGCTGGAGGTAGGCGAGGAGGAACTTCACCGTCAGCAGGTCGAGCAGCACCCGGGGCAGCCGGGAGATGCCGTACTTGGACACCCCCCGGGTCCGGGGACGGTGGTTCACCGGCAGCTCGAGCACCTTGGCCCCCGACATGACCGCCAGGGCGGGGATGAAGCGGTGCAGCTCCCCGTAGAGGTGCAGGTTGCGCACCACCGCCGCGTCGTAGGCCTTCAGGGTGCAGCCGTAGTCGTGGAGCTTCACCCCGGTCACGGCCGAGATGAGCGCGTTGGCCACCTTGGACGGCAGGCGGCGCAGCAAGTAGGTGTCCTGGCGCCGGGCCCGCCAGCCCGACACCACGTCGTACCCCTCCCCCATCGCCTGAAGGAGCCGGGGGATGTCGGCCGGGTCGTTCTGCTGGTCCCCGTCGAGGACGATCACCACCGCGCCCCGGGCGTGGTCGAAGCCGGCGCTGATGCCGGCGGTCTGGCCGAAGTTCCTCCGGAAGGCGATGACCCGGACCCGCCCGTCGCGCTCGGCCCAGGACCGGGCCAGCGCCAGGGTGGCGTCGCGGCTGCCGTCGTCGACCAGGATCAGCTCGGCCGGCTCGGGCATGGAGTCGAGCACGCCCAGGACCTCGGCCACCGCCAGGTCCACGTTGTCCTCCTCGTTGTAGAGGGGGATGACCACGCTCAGCGCGAGGCGCGGCGCCCCCTCGACCCCGAGCGCCACCACCGGCCGGGGATCGACCTCGCTCGCCCGCAGGGCGCTCATCGCCGGCCCTCGCCGTGCTGCCCCGGACCGTCGGGCACCGAGCCCGACCGCGCCACCACTCCGCCGTCCACGTCCACCGAACCCACCTCCGCCATCTCGTGCGGGCGGCGCCCGCCTTCCGCCTGTGTGCTGCGGGCCCGCTTGGGCCCGTGGTGCGCCGAGCGACCCGATCCCGTTCGGGTCCGCTCAGCGCCTGGCGCTCAGCGCTCCAAGGCCGCGCGCTGCTCCAGCACGCCGTTCCCCTCGCCCGGGGACGGCACGGTGAAGCTCAGCGCGCTCGGCCGCAACGTCGCCCGGCCCGAGCGCACCAGCCGGGACACCGTGGGCTCGGAGGGCACCGCGTCGGGCAGCTCGGGGCGCCCGATGCCCACGTAGGAGAAGCCGGCGGCGCGGATCGCCGCCGGGTCGAACACGTTGCGGGCGTCGTAGAAGATGTCGCCGCGCATGGCCCGCCGCAGCCGCTCGGTGTCCAAGGTGAGGAATTGGGGCCACTCGGTCGCCAGCACCAGCGCGTCGGCCCCGGCCGCCGCCTCGTAGGGATCGTCGCGGATCCGGATGCCCGGGGCGCTCGGCACCGAGCGGACCATCGGGTCGTACGCCGTCACGAACGCTCCCCGCCCGAGCAGGCGGCACGCCACGTCGAGCGCCGGTGAGTCGCGCAGGTCGTCGGTCCCCGGCTTGAACGCCAGGCCGAGCAGGCCCACCCGGGCGCCGCGCAGGGTTCTCAGGTGGCCGAGCAGCTGGTCCACCACCAGCTGGCGCTGCCGGTCGTTGACCGCCACCGTCCCCTCCAGCACCGGCACCCGGTAGCCGTACTCGGCCGCGGTGCTGATGAGCGCTTCGAGGTCCTTGCCGAAGCAGGACCCGCCCCAGCCGAGTCCGGCGTCGAGGAAGCGACCACCGATCCGGGTGTCGAGCCCCATGCCCGCCGTGACCTCGGTGACGTCGGCCCCCACGTAGTCGCACAGCCGGGCGATCTGGTTGGCGAAGCTGATCTTGGTGGCCAGAAAGGCGTTCGAGGCGTACTTGATCATCTCGGCCGTGGTCATCCGCGCCTGGAGCAGCGGGATCGGGTCACGCCGTCCCACGTCGCCCGGGATGCTCTGCTCGAGGATGGGCCGGTAGACGTCGGCCACCCGCACCAACGCCTCGGGGTCGTCGCTGCCGAGCACCACCCGATCCGGGTGGAGGTAGTCCTGCACCGCGTTGCCCTCACGCAGGAACTCGGGGTTGGACACCAGGCTGAACAGCCCGTCCTCGCGGGTGGTGCCGGCGATGTCCTCGATCATCGAGCGCAGCCAGTAGCTGGTGCCGATGGGCACGGTGCTCTTGGTCACGATCACGTGGTGGTGCCGCAGGTGGCGGGCGAGGAGCTGGGCCACCTCGGTCAGCGCGGAGAGATCGGGGTGCCCGTCGGGACCGGCCGGCGTCCCCACGCACACGAAGACGACGTCCGAATTGTCCATCGCCAGAGCGAAATCGTCGGTGAACCGCAGCGAGCCGCCCTCCAGCGTGCTGGTCAGCAGCGGGTCGAGACCGGGCTCGTGGAACGGCGCCCGGCCCTTGGACAGCTCGCGCAGCCGGCGCGGATCGGACTCGACCGCGAAGACCGTGTTGCCGACGTGCGCCAGGCACGCCGCCACCACCGATCCCACGTACCCGCTGCCGATGACTGAGACTCGTTCGCCCATCGTTCCCTCTGATTCCAATGTCGGGCCGCGCGCCACCAAGGCCACGGCAGGGCCGCCAGTGCTGTTGGATCACCTGCATGCGATGACACGGGGCGCGCGCCGCCAAAGCCTCGGTGCCCGCCCGTGCCCTCCTGACCTGCGCCGTGTCGGGGCGCGTGCCGTTAACCGGAGTTCCTCCTGTTGTTCCGTTCGGTAGTCAGGCTGACCACGGGGGTCCCTGGACTTTGCGTCACCGCCTCGCGACGGCTTTGCCCTTATCGCTGGAACTGCAGCTCGGCCGTCATCGCCAAAAGCGCGAATTCGAGAGGAGCAACAACGCTGGAGTGCGTTGTGCCGCCAGCATGGTGCATCCCCGGTGGCGCGCGCAAGAGGTTTCGCGCCGAACTTGATGAACGTCACGTTTCCTGGGCGAACGCCCGTTGACATCGACCGGCCCGGCGCTCGTCCGGTGAGCGACCCCGGCCCCGACCATCCGCTCGAGGGGTTCCCACCGATCGCTGCCCGAGCGAAAAGCAAGGGAACAGAGCGTGAAGAGGAAGGGAATGACGATCGGCCCCCGAGGGGGCCGCGCGGCAAAGAAAGGGGTGGGAGGTTGTCACCGACTCCCTTACGGTGTCACCGCGTCTGAGCCAGCAGGTTGGGCTTCCCGTGACCGATTCCGGGAATTCGTGCTGCTCGCGGCCCAGCGGACGCCCGGATTGGGAGCGTGATGGGACGTCGTCAGGACTACGACATTCAGACTAGATCGGGCGCCTCGGGCGGTCCGGGTCCTCGTCGGGCGCCCCGCCCGGGCGGCCGGCGGCTGAGCTCGTTGGTGATCGTCTCGGCCCTCCTCGTCGTGGCCGCCGTCGTCCCGATCGTCGCTCGCGGCACCACCACGGCCGCCTCGGGCGGCACCGATCTTCGGGTCCTGCTCATCGGGACGTCGGACGACCCGGTGACCGGGGCGTGGGCATCGACGCTGTCGAGCGAGGGGGTGGCGTACACGGAGGTCGATGCGACCGGAGCGCTCGGGTCCGAGACGGTGAGCCTACCGGCCCTCACCGATCCGAGCGACCCCACCCACGGCCTGTTCGACGGGGTGGTGATCGCCGACTCGCCCGACGGGTTCGCCGCCGGGCAGCTGTCGGCGCTCTTCGCCTACGAGACGGCATTCTCGGTGCGCCAGGTCGACGGGGACACCTTCCCCAACGCCGCGGTGGGGCTCACCTGGATCGGGAATCCCCCGGCGCTGCCCGACCCGGCCAACCTGGCCGGGCCGGCGAGCACCGCCACCTTGACCACCGCCGGGCTCGCCACCTTCCCCTCGCTCGCCGGCCCGGTGCCCTTCGACGCCGGCAGCTACGGCTACCCCTCCACCGTGCTCTCGCCGCTGGCCCCAGGGGCGAGCGAGACCCCGCTGCTCGACGACGCCGCGGGCAACGTGCTGGTGGGCCTCTACCAGCACCCCACCGCCGCCGCCGACCCGAGCGACCCCCAGGCGGGGGTGGCCGAGCTGTCGATCGACTTCAACTACAACGCCAGCCAGCTCCAGTGGCTGGTGCTCGGCCCGGGCCTGATCGACTGGGTGACCGGGGGGACCCACCTGGGGCTCTATCGCAACTACATCGGCGAGGACGTCGACGACGTCTTCATCAGCGACAACGAGTGGAGCTCGACCGACCAGTGCACGCCGGGGGCGGCCGATCCCTCCGACTACACCTGCCCGGCCGGGGTGGCCAACAACCCGGTCGACACGCCGCCCGACGTCCAGATGAGCGCGGGCGACGTGGGCTACGTGGCCAACTGGGAGGCGCAGAACCACTTCACCTTGGAGCTGGCCTTCAACGGCATCGGGGCCTGCACCTCGGGGGGCGCCGCCTCGGCCGCCGACTGCACCGGGTCGACCAGCGTCAACGGCACCACCTACACCGACCCGGGGCACCTGAGCGACACCTCGTATCCCGACGACAGCGCCTTCGTGGACGCGCTGCTGGCCGACCAGGGGGACTTCGACTGGATCACCCACACCTGGAGCCATGCCTTCCTCGGCTGCACCCAGTGGGCGCCCCAGGCCACCACCTCCATCAGCGCCGGCGCCGGGGGCACGCTTGCCCCGGGGAGCTACTTCTACGAGGTCACCGCGGCCACCGCCTACGGGGAATCCGAGCCCTCGGTCCCGCTCAGCGTCACCGTGGGGGCCGGCGGGTCGGTGACCCTCAGCTGGCCCGACGCCACCAACGGGACCGGGGCCACCGGGTCCGGGCCCACCCTGGCCGACCTCGAGGCCAGTTTCGGGGGCGGGACCGGCTTCTGGGGCTACGACGTCTACCGCTCGACCAGCGCCAGCGGTCCATTCGGGCTGGTGGGCCAGGTGGCCGAGAGCGGCTCCCAGCCGTCCTACTCGTTCACCGACCACGGAGCCAGCCCCGGTGACGAGCCCACCTCCAACGACAGCTTCCCCACCGCGACCGACCCGGGGATCGACTGCGCCTCGGGCACCGGCAGCTGGTACCCGGTGAGCTCGGGCACCGGGGCCGCGGCGTCGACCGACCAGTCGATCGACGCCGAGATCGGCCTGGACGACGCCTTCGCGGCCAACAACGGCCTCACCAACTTCTTGCCCACCGCCGTGGTGACCGGGGAGCACTCCGGGCTCGAGTCCCCCAACATGCCCGCCGCGTTCGCCGACCTGGGCAT